>JAPLQT010000039.1 GCA_026399515.1 Pseudomonadota bacterium
TGCGCCTCGATCCAGGGCCGTCACGCCTTCCTCGTAGCTGCCCTGGGTATGGCCGATCTGGACCCGGTATCCGGCTGCGCAGAGGGACTCGATCGCCGCCATGTTGGCGGGTATTTCGGGCGCCAGGGTGATCAGCTTGATCGGCGCCAGGGCATTCAGTTGCCCGAGTTCATCGAGCTGGATGGGGCGGGCAAAATCGGGTTGCGCGCCCAGTTTGCCGGCATTGATGTAGGGGCCTTCGAGATGCACGCCGAGTATCCGGGCGCCCGCAGTGTGCTGTTGCAGTGCGCCAGCCCCGGCAAACAGGGGCGCCATGGCGGCAAACGCCATCTGGAGATCCGCCGCCGGCGCGGTCATGGTCGTTGCCAGCAGCGCCGTGGTGCCATGGCGCGCGTGCATCTCGGCGACGCGGCTGGCGGCGTCTCCGCCTTCCATGATGTCCCGTCCGCCACCGCCGTGTACGTGCAGATCGATGAAGCCCGGCAGGATCAGCGGCAGCTTCGAGTTGCGCACTATGGACTCGCTGACCGGCGTTCCGCTGATATCGGCGATGCGACCATTGTTCGGTCCGTCCGTGGCAAACTCGATGTCGCCGGCGATGAATCCACTGGGCGTGAGGATGTGTCCGCCAAGTCTGTTCATGATTTCGACTGAGCCTCGCGCTTCAGCTCGACCACGAAATCATAGTAGTCGTTGCGGCAATAGGAATGGGTCAATTCGATCGCCTGCCCGGTTTCGCTATAGCCGACACGGGTGATGAACAGCACCGCCTGCCCCGCGGGCACGCCGAGTTGCGCCGCCAGCCCATCGGGTGCATTCACGGCTTGAAGATGCTGTTGTGCGCGCACCGGCGCATGTCCGATGCGCTCCAGGTGACGATAGAGGGAGGTCCTGACGACCCGCGGGTCGGGCAGAACGGTGAGCGGCAGCGCGCTGATCTCGTAAGCCATGACCACGTCGTCGGCCAGGCGCAGGCGCTCGAGATGCGCCACCCGCGCGTTGCGGGCGAGGCCCAGGAATTGCCGCTCCTCCGCCGTCGCGGTGGCGATGGAGCGCCCCAGCCAACGCGAACCCGGCGTATAGCCGCGCCGTTGCAGTTCCTCGGAAAAACTGCTGAGGCGCGACAGCGGTTGTTCCAACCGCGGCGCGATGTAGTTTCCCGATCCGCGGCGGCGCAGGACCAGTCCCTCGTCGACCAGTTGATCGATGGCCTTGCGCGCGGTCACCCGCGACACGTCGAGCTGCGCGGACAAGCTGCGTTCGGAAGGCAGCGCCTGATTCACCTGGTAGCGGCCGTCGCGCACCGCGCGTCCGAGCTTGCGGGCGAGTTGCAGGTAGAGCGGCGAACTGTCGCGCGCATCCGGCTTGAATTCCGCAATCGCGTCGCGGTTCATGGGATGGGAGTTTCCATGGAACGCCGAAGCAGGGTCAGCGCGCCGCTGGCCGAATCGCCCGCCGCCTCGACGTAGCGGCTGCGCAGTTCGGGCGAGAGCCGCCCGGACAGGCGCTGGCCCACGCTGCCGCACATGGCTAGCGGCAGCTCGCCGGGTGGATCGAGCGCCAGCGCCAGGGTGTTCAAGGCCGCCACGGCCTCATCCAGCAGGCGGGCCGCGCTTGGATCGCTGTCGGCACAGGCAAAGACCTTCGGCGCGAGTTGCGCGAAGGCGAACTGTCCGGCTTGCCCGCACCACGCTTGCAGCGCTGCCCGGTCCGAACCACAAACCGCCCACACCTGCCGCACCAGATCGCCGGCAGGGGCACGGCCATCGATGGCGGATTGCGCCAGTTGTACCGCGCGCTGTCCGAGCCAGGCGCCGCTGCCTTCATCGCCGTGGGGGAAACCCCAGCCGCCGACCATGCGCCGCGTGCCGTCGGCGCGCAAGGCTTCGCCGACACTGCCGGTTCCGGACGCCACGATCGCACCTGGACGGCCGCCATGCGCACCGAGCAACATGGTGAAGCAATCGGATTCCAGGACCAGGTGAGCGAAGCCGATGTTGCGGGCGAGAAACTCATCCCGCCAGGACTGTATCGTCGCGCCGGACAGGCCGGCGCCGAGGGCGCATCGCCGCCACTCGGGCAGCACCACTCGGGCATCGGCAAAAGCCGCCTGGACCGCGAGTCGCAACTGCACCCAGGCGGATTCGATGCCTTGCCCCAGGGCAGACGGACCGGCCTGCCCGCGCCCCAGCACGTTTCCATTGCGGTCGGCCAGCAGAGCGCGCGTGCCGCTGCCACCACCATCCACACCAATCAGGAACGCTATGCTGTCCGCCGTGGGCATTTCCACTCCATGACCATCATTCTCGATGAATGATACCAGTTTAATACCAAACTGCCGTTCATGGACGCGCTGTAGAGTAGAATTCTGGATGATTATTTAAATATCATATGCCGTTTCGGCAAGGACGACGAATGCTGCCAGGACAGTTGCTGTTTTTCGTATTTGCCTATTTCGGGCTGTTGCTCGGCGTGGCCTGGGTGACTTCGCGCAACGCGAACAACGGCTTCTTCATCGGCAACCACGGCAGCAACTGGATGCTGGTGTCCTTCGGCATGGTCGGGACCTCCTTGAGCGGTGTGACCTTCATCAGCGTTCCCGGCGCGGTGGGCATCGACGGCTTCGGCTATATGCAGGTGGTCCTCGGCTATGTCCTCGGCTACCTGGTCATCGCGTTCGTGTTGTTGCCCTTGTATTACCGGCACCAGCTCACCTCGATCTACCGTTATCTCGATACCCGCCTGGGGAGCGGCGCCTATATGACTGGCGCGAGTTTCTTCATCCTGTCGCGCACGCTGGGCGCTACGGCCCGCTTGTACCTGGTCGTCAGGATCTTGCAGGACGTGATCCTGGATGGTTTCCATGTGCCTTTCTGGCTGACGGCGCTGGTCATCCTCGCGATGATCCTGTTGTACACCTATGAAGGCGGCGTCAAGACCATCGTTTGGACGGACACCCTGCAAACCACCTGCATGCTGCTGGGCCTGGCGATTTGCGTAGCTTATATTCTCGGCAGCCTGAATCTCTCTTTCGGCGACAGCCTCCGGCAAATGCAGGAGCGCGATCTATCGAAGGTCTTTTCATTCGACTTCAACAGCAAGAACTACTTCGTCAAGCAGGTGCTGGCCGGGATGTTCATCGCCATCGCCATGACCGGAATGGATCAGGAAATGATGCAGAAGACCATCTCGGTCAAGACCCTGGCGGACTCCCGGAAGAACATCATCGTCCTGAGCATGACCATCGTGGCGGTGATACTGCTGTTCCTCTACCTGGGAGGCTTGCTGTACCTGTATTCCCCCGTCGTAGGCGTCACCGCGACGGGCGACAGGATCTTTCCCGCCATCGTGTTAGGTCATCTGCCCGCTATGGTCCAAATGATTTTCGTCGTCGCCCTGATTTCAGCGTTATTCCCCAGCGCTGACGGCGCGATCACCGCGCTTACCTCGTCTTTCTGCATCGACATCCTGAAATTCAAGCAGCGCCACGACATGGGCGAAGTGGAGCAGAAGCGCCTGCGCCATCGAGTCCATCTGTGTTTCGCATTGCTGTTCCTGGTCCTGGTCATGCTCTTCAGGTGGGCCGACAACCCCAGCATGATAGGCATCATCCTGAAACTCGCGGGATATACTTACGGGCCGCTGCTGGGCTTGTTCGCCTTCGGCATCCTGACCCGCCGTGCGGTGAAAAACTCGTGGGTTCCTTATGTTGCGGTGCTGGCGCCGCTGATCTGTTATGGCCTGGACGTTTATCAGCGCATGTTGTTCGGCGCCTATGAGATCGGCCTTGAATTGCTGCTCATCAATGGCCTGCTGACCTTCGCCGGTTTGTGGATGATTTCAAGGCCTGATGGGGCTGCAGTGGGGAATTCCCATGCTGCCGCGTTGCTTCCTTGAACGAATAATGTGTAAGAGCGAGAGCAGAATATGACGCTTCGAAATTGCTTGTCTGCATTGCTTTGCGCGGGAACTCTGCTCATGAGCCTTAACTGTACCGCCGACAATTCCAAATTGGATGAGGAGCTTGGCGCGGTGGTCAACGACCCGTCCCATCCCCTGGCCAGCCTGTCGGTGCTGGCGGTGCTGTCGCTCGATGCGGACGTCGGCAAACTGCTCGGCTATGCCCTACGCAATCCTCATTTCCCGGACCGGCCGATCACCCTGCGGATGTTGCTGTCCCACACATCTTCGTTGCGCGACGATGGCGGCTACTACTGGGAGTCGATGCGTTCGCTGAAAGAAGTGGTGCTGCCCGGTGGCTCCCTATATGGCAACGGAGCGATGTGGGCTCGCAACGCCCCGCCCGGCAGCTATTTCAGTTACACCAACTTGAATTCCGGTATTGTCGCGGCCCTGATGGAGAAGGCCAGCGGCGAGCGTTTCGATCTCTTGATGAAACGCCTGATCCTGGACCCTATGGACTTGCACGGCGGTTTCAATCCGGCGGAATTCTCTGCTACCGACCTGAAGAATCTCGCCACGCTCTACCGCAAGCGCACCGAAGTCGACGGCAAGGAAATCTGGAATCCAGCCGGGCCGTGGGGCGCGCAGGTCGACGACTACAGTCGGGAGGCGCCGGTTCCCCGCGCCGGACCGGAATACGCGATCGGCAGCAACGGAACGTTAATGGGTCCGCAGGGCGGCCTGAGAATTTCGGCGGCCGACCTGGGCAAGATCATGCTGATGCTGATCAATCGGGGCAAACATGAAGGCAAGCAGATCCTCAAGCCGGAAACCCTCGCCGCGATGTTTGCCGAGCAATGGCGCCATGACGGCAGGCGCGACAACGGCGATACCTACCGTGGACTCTTCAACGCCTGGGGGCTCGGCAACCAGCATTTCCTGGACATCAGCGCACCAGGAACCGGCGACCGGCTGGTCGAAGGCGGCGGATTCAGCGGAGTCGGCCACCTGGGCGATGCCTGGGGCCTGACCGCGGCATTCGTGTTCGACCCGGCGACCAGGAACGGAGCCATCTACCTGATCGGCGGGCCGGGCAGCGATCCGGAGGCCTACAAGGGTCTCTATTCCTCGCGCTACCGTTATGAGGAATTGATCATGAGCGCGTTGTACCTGCACGCAATTCAGAAAACGGAATCGAAACAATAATAGGAGCATGAGCATGCGCAGGATTGCATGGTTGGCGATAGTCGTTCCGCTAGGGCTGGGTTGCGGCGGCGTGTCGGCTGATGCCGGGACAGGTGCGCCGTCCGGCGTCGGTCAGGCATACAGCGTGGAACGCTTCAGTCTTCCCGGACCGGTGAATGGAGTATTGGCCAGGATCGATCTGGACAGCCGGCGGGTGCACGTCGAAGTCGCGCTGGCCGACGATCGCGACCCCGACGGCGCGGGGCCCTGCGTCGGACAGATGGAAGTACCGAGCGTAGTCGCCCGCAAACATGCGTACAGCATTGCCATCAATGCGAGCTTTTTCGCCACGCCGCACGTCAAGGAGTTCGATGGCAGGAAAATCTCCTACTTCGTCGGCAATTGTGGCTATCCCGAAGGCTGGCATTTCTCAGGCGGCAAGCTGATCTCTTCGCCCGTCAAGGAGAATCTGCGTGCAACCATGATCGTGCATGGCGATGGCCACATCACGTTGACGGATCGCGTGATGGAATTGCCGCCGGACACTAAATTCGCGGTGAGCGGCAACGCGATGGTGCTGGCGAAGGGAGAACTTACGCCGTCCGCCACCAATGTGGTGCGGCACCCCCGCAGTGCGGTCGGACTCAGCGCCGATGGCAAGACGCTGTACCTGGTCGCCATCGATGGCCGTCAGGACGGTCATAGCCGAGGTGTCACCCTGGCCGAACTGGCGAGGATTTTCCAGACCTTCGGCGCGGACAGCGCGATCAATCTGGACGGCGGCGGGAGCACCTCGATGGTCCTCAAGGATACGGCAACGGGCGTCTTCACGATTGCCAATCAGCCGTCCGAACCGTCTTCCGCCAAGCTCCCTGTGCGAGTCGAGCGGCCGGTGATCGATGTCGTCGGCATCGTCGTCGAATGAACTCCGGAAAAACCGGTCTGCGGCCGATAACTCCAGGCGCCACCATAGGCGTGATTGCGCCCGGAGGTCCGGCCAGCAACGAAGCCATCGATGCGATCACGCCATGGCTGATGAACCGAGGCTACCAGGCCCGCCTGTTTCCGGCGTGCCGGGAGCGGCGCGCTTATCTTGCAGGGAATGATCAGGAACGGCTGGCGGATCTTCATGCGGCGTTTTCCGATCCGGCGATAGCCGCCATCATCTGCATGCGTGGCGGCTACGGCAGTGCCCGCCTGCTGGACAAAATCGACTATGCGCTGGTCAAGCGGCATGCCAAGCCCTTTGTCGGCTACAGCGACATCACCGCCTTGCACACCGCCTTCGCCCAGAACGCCGGCATGGCCAGCATCCATGGTCCGATGCTGACTTCCGACCTGGTCGACGACGAAGACGGAACTTCGGCCGATGCACTGTTCCGGCTATTGTCGAACGGACTCGCGCCGGGTTCCGATCTACCCTGCGGTGACGCCAAGCTGTCCAACCTGGTCGGCGGCATTGCGCAAGGCCGCCTGGCCGGGGGCAACCTCAGCGTGCTCTGCTCGCTGCTCGGCACCCCCTGGGCTGTCGATACCCGCGATACGATCCTGTTCATCGAAGACTGTGGCGAACCGAGCTATCGTGTCGATCGCCTGCTGACGCAATTGCGCCTGGCCGGCAAGCTCGACGAGGCGGCCGGTTTCCTGATCGGCAGCTTCAGCGACGCCGACGATCCCGGCGCGGTGATCCGTGAACTGCTGATCCCTTTCGGCAAGCCCATCCTGGCGGGTTGGCCGGCCGGTCATTGCAAGCCGAACTACCCGCTGCCCCTCAATGTGGAAATCATCCTCGACACCGACGCGAAGCGCCTCACCGTTGTTTAAGAACCTGTCTCATGAAATCGCACGTACGCGACGGGACTTGGCGGGATGCAGCGCAAGGCGCGGCGGTGCAGCAAAGCTCGCTGCCTTGCAAGACGCCGCAACGCCGCGATGCGCCCGCCAAGCCCCGTCCCTCCGGGTTGCCGCCAAAATGCGCGTCTGCGGCGTTGTCGGGCTCGCCAATGGAGCACCCATTGGCTTCTCCCTCCGCCTTGCATCCATCGCATTTTGGCGACAACGCGTGCGCGTGATTTTATGAGACAGGTTCTAGGCGACAACCGCCGGTTCCAATAGCGTCAGCGTTTGTTTCTCGGTATCGAGTCGCGCTTTCACCCCCATCGGCAGGGTGAATTGGTGGCCGATATGCCCGAAGGAATAGCCATACACCGCCGGGATGCTTGAATTAGAGAGGTGATCGTCGATGGTCTCGTCCAGGCTCAGCGAAGGATCGCTGTCCGGCGGACCGCATTTCTCGAAGACGCCCAGCATCACGGCAGCGGCATCCCGAAAGCCCTGGCTCAATTCCAGTTGCGTCAGCATGCGATCGATGCGGTAAGGCGCCTCGCCGATCTCCTCCAGGAAGATGATCGCGCGTTTGAAGTCTGCGGCGTAAGGCGTCCCCACCAAGGCACAGAGGAGGCTCAGGTTGCCGCCGACCAGGGTTCCCTCGGCAATGCCGGAACGCAGGGTACGCACCGCGAAATTTGGAGAGGCCGCCGCCTTCGAGCGGTTCTCCTCCGCCATGGGAATCACATATTCCGGCTGGGGTGACATGAGCACGGCGTGCAGGTGGGTGACCGAATAATCGGAAAAGCTGGACGAAGCCACCGGCCCGTGAAAAGTCACCAGGCCGGTGCGGCGCAGAATCGCCAGGTGCAGGGCGGTGATGTCCGAATAGCCTACGAATACCTTGGGATTGCGGCGAATCAACTCGTAGTCTAGGGACGCCAGCAGGCCGATGGCGCCGGAACCGCCATGGGCCGCCCAGATTCCCTTGATCTCGGGATCGGCGAACATCGCGTGAAAATCCTCCAGCCGCTGCTGGGCCGTTCCGGCAAAGTTTCCCCGCAGGGCGCGAATATTCTTGCCCAGTTTCACCTTGAGGTCCATGGACCGCAGGTTGCCGACGCACTTGTCGATCTTCTCCTGGTCGGCATGACCGCTGGGGGTGATCAGTCCGACCGTGTCCCCGGGTTTGAGTCGCGGGGGCTTGACGAGTCGCGTCGCCCGCTGCGAAATTTCGCCGGAGGCTTCAAGAGACAAGGCCGAGGCGCTGACGCCGAGGGCGATCAACTTGCCGAATTGGCGCCTGTCCAAAGACGTCATTTCAAGATCGGCCGGGAGGTGTTTTCGGCATGGTTCGGACCTATGCCGGTGACATGGCGAGAAAGCCTGCCAGCCGATGATCGGCTGGCAGGAGGGACGGATTTACTTGAAGACGTATTTCGCCATGACGGTGAAGGCACGACCGCGCGGATCGGCAACCCGTGGATCCCAGCCGGCGCCCGCCGCGAAGTCCACATCGTGGGCGGTGAAGGGCGGATCGGTATTGAACAGGTTCTTGATGCCGGCCGTGATGGTCGTGTTCTTGTATCCGGTGTAGGTCGCCGAAACGTTATACACGATGTAGCTCTTCACATCCGGATTGAATCCGGCAGGCACCGCGGCGGTCGGAACCTGATCCTTGTAGCCGGCCGTGTAGCTTTGCGACACAGTGCCACCCCAGACGCCCTCGGTATACGTGAAGCTGGCCGTATGCTTCCAGCGGACGAAAAGATCGCGGGAATTCCATAGTCCGACTGTTTCCGTATATGGGTCAGTCGTGAACACCCTGGAGCGGAAGCTGTTCATGTAAGTGCCATCCAATCCGGCCAGCCACTTGCCGGCCCCAAGACGGCCATTCAGATTCAAACTGACGTCGACGCCACGAGCGATGTCGCCAGCGGCATTCACGAAGCCTGCACGGATGTATCCGCCGGGACCATCCAGCCGGCCGTCGGTGCCGCGCACCAGGTAGCCGGGGAAGGATTGGTAGTTGGCGATGACCTGTTGCGGCGTCAACTCGTAGATGCGATCGGTGCGCTCGATTTGCCAGAGATCGATGGTACCGGTGATCCAGTCCGCGGGCGCCAGCGCCGTGCCGATGCTCCATTGCTTGGACTTCTCGGGCGTCAGGGTGGAGTTGCCGCCCTGCCTGGCGTTCGGCCGTATCGAGCAAACCGAGAGGTCGCCCGGTTTTTGCGGGCACAGGATCGGGTCGGCGATATTGCCGGGGACCGGCGCGTCGCCCTGTGCGCCGTACAATTGGAAGAAGCTTGGGGCGCGGAATCCGGTGTTGTAGGAACCGCGGAAAACCGCCTGCTTGATCGGGTTCCAGCGCAACGCCACCTTCGGATTAGTGGTGCCGCCGAAAAGGCTGTAATCGTCATGGCGCACTGCGATTTGAGCTTCCAGCGTCTTGACGATAGGCACCGCCAGTTCCGCGTATACCGCCTTGATATCGCGGCTCACCTTCTTGAATTCCGCATCGAAAGGCGCCTGGTAGATCGCCGGTCCGGAGAGGGATCCGTCGCTGAACTGGTAGGTTTCCTTGCGTATGTCAAAACCCACGGCGGCGCCCAGCGGGCCGGCCGGAAGTTGTGCCAGTTCTCCGGAAATCGAGCCATCCAGTTGCGTCAATCCAGCCTTGCCACCGAAGAGTTTCGCGCCCGTGGCGCTGGCAGCCTGGAGCAGAGCCATCCCGGCACTGGTTTGCGACTGGCCGGGCAGCAGCCAGGGATTGATCTGTCCGGAGCCCAGCGCGCTGATCAAACCAGCCTGGTAATAATAGCCGCCGTTCAGGTTCGAATTGGCGCTGCTACCCGCTGAGGAAAGGCCGAGTTTGTAGTCCCATTTGCCTATCACCCCTTCCAGGCCGGCGAGCACCCGATACGCATCGGTGGTGGTCTCGATCTGACGGTTTCCGCAATCGGTGCAACGCCAGCGGTAAGCGATGGGCTTGGTCGGATCGAAAGTCGGAATATAGGCCGACAGGTTCTGGTAATAGGGTCCGCCAACAGGGTAGGCCGCACCCAGTATGGAGCCGGTGGTGGTGATCTGGAGCTGCTCGAACTCCTTGTCTGCCTTGTTTCGCGACCCCACGATTTCAAGGAAGGCTGAATGGCTGGGATTCAATTGCATTGTTCCGCGCGTCACGAAGGTCGTACGTTCCACGGGCTGGATCAGCATTTCCCTGCCGCCGTAATCGTAAGCACAGGCATAAGCCGCCCCCGGGCTGGCCCACAAGGCCGCCGCGAACTGCGACATGCCGGGAACCGTATCGCACTTGCCCTGGAAGCTCAGGAGGTTGGCGCGATTATAGGTTTGCGCTCCGCCGGCGGGCGTCTTGAATGTCGCGCCTATGGCGGTTCCTGCAAGTCCGGTTTGCGATGCAAAGGGTGTACCCGCGGTATTTGGCGCCAATCCCCGGTCAGGCTGGTAGCCATTGGCGAATGAGCGGTCGGAACCGGCAAGCCTGTCCTGTTTGTCGAAGGTCAGGGTGGCCATGACGTTGAATCCGTCCTTTGCTAGGTCGCCTTTGCCGACGACGATGGAGCCGCGCTTGATGTCGCCGCCGCCTTGCTGAGTCGTGTCAACAAAGCCGGTAAGCTCGGCGCCGGTGAAATCCTTGCGCAGGATGAAGTTGATGACCCCGCCGATGGCGTCGGTACCGTAGATCGCTGATGCGCCATCCTTCAGTATTTCCACACTCTGCACTGCGGCTAGCGGAATGGAATTCAGGTCGACGGCATTGCCTTTGGCGCCATGCAGGGAAATGCGCCGGCCGTTCAACAATACGAGGGTGCTCGAAGCGCCGAGGCCGCGCAGGTTGGCGCTGGCATTGCCATTATTGTTGCGGTCGGTGGTACCCAACTGGATGCCAACGTTTGAAGAAAGGTTGTCGGCGCCGGTGCCATTGGCGGAAATCCTCGCCACCAACTGTTCGGCGCTGACGATGCCGGCCCGGTCGATGTCGTCCTTGCTGATCACCTGAATCGGCAACGCGCCTTCCAACTGGATGCGCTTGATGCTGCTGCCGGTGATGGTGACCCGCTCGGCATTGGCGTCCTGGGCAATCGCCGGGCTGGCAATACCAATCAATGCGACCAACTGCGCAATCTTTTTCAACTTCATGGTGACTTCTCCCTTTATCGTTTTTTACGGCGCATGACAGGCAAGGTTCAATGCATCACCCCACCATGGCAGCATGTCATTCAGCCATCAGCGTACGGCTGGCGGAAGTTTGCAGACAGGCTTGGAACCGGGGGGGGGGTTGTTGACTACGCCAACACCATAACCTTGCTCCTTGCCTCAAGTCAAGCTTGACATGACAAGAGTGTTGCAGGAAGGATACGGACTCAGTTCGACAGCGCCCGCTTCCCGTCCCGCTCTCCCAAATCCAGATCCAGATAACGCCAGTTGGTGAATTCCACGGGATGGCGTTTGTAGTTTTTCAACCAGGCGTGCCAGATGTCGGCGGACAGCGGGTGGATGCGCACCACCCAAGGGTTGTAGGCTTCCATCAAGCGCTGCAGGTCGCGATAGAGGCGCTGCCTCTCTGGAGAAACGGGCATCTGGCGGGCCGCTTCGTAGAGCTTGTTGTAGTCGGGCAAGTTGAAGCGGGCGTAGTTGGCGCGGCCGCTGTTCGGACCGTAGAGAAGCTGGAAGAAGTTGTCGCCGTCGGGGAAGTCGGCGATCCAGTTGGTCTCGAACATCTGCACCTTGCCGAGGCGCGACGCCTTGATGATCTCGGTCTTCTTGTCACCCTTGAATGCCACGCGGATGCCGATGGCATCGAGGCTCCTGCGCCAGACCTCGTCGCGCTGCCGGCCGGCGGTCGAGGTTAATGTGTGCATCGTCAGCGTCAGGGCCTGGCCGTCCGGCGTTCTCCGGTAACCATCCGGATCGCGCTGGCGGTAGCCGAAGTGATCCAGCAATGCGTTGGCCAGCGCCGGATCGTAGGATATCGAACTGCGGTAGGCCGCGTCGTAACCCAGGACATTCGGGGGCAGCGGCGATTGCGCCGCCAGGGCCAGCCCTTTCTCCAGCACGCGGATATCCTCGGCCTGGTTATAGCCGAGCGCAATCGCGCGGCGCAAGGCGATCCGGTCGAGGGTGTAGCCGCCCAGGACCGGGTCATCCATGTTCATCCACATGTAATAGGTTTGCAGCGGCGCGAACAACGACAAGCGGATGCCTTGCGCGGCAAGCTCCGGTTTGAGTTTGCCGTCGCTCAACACCATTCCCGAAAGCTGCGGCGGAACCTGCTCCAGGCAGTCGAACTCACGCTTGAGGAAACCCAGCACGCGCGCCTGGTCTTCTTCCATCACCTTGATTTCGATGCGCCCGACCAGGGGCAGCTTCTTGCCATTCAATTCCGCGGCGACGGCACTATCGGCAGGGTCAATGCCGGGCGTGGCTTGAAAAATCGTCTCGCGAAAATCCGGGTTGGCCAGCAGCACGATCTTGTTGCTGCGTTGCCACTCACCCAGCAGGAACGGGCCGGTGCCGACCGGATGGTTGCCCGCCTGTCCGGGATAGGCTTCGATGACTTCACGCGCCACGGCGGCCGTGGCCGGCATCGCCAGCTTGAACAGAAAATTGTTGTCGGGTTCGGTCAGTCGTATGCGCAGCGTGTAGCGGTCCAGCGCCTGCAAGCCATCCAGCGCAGCGTCGTAATCGAACTTGCCTTTCCGACCGCTCTGCACGAGTTTTTCGTCGCCTGCTAGATGGCCTTCGAACAGGAACAGCCAGGGCGACTTCAATGCCGGATCGTAGACGCGCTTGAAGCTGTACACATAATCCTGGGCGGTCAACTCGCGACGTTTGCCTTGGAATGCGGGATCCGGCGTGAAATAAATGCCGGGCCGAATCCTGAACAGATAGGTGGTACCTTTGTCACGCGCCTCCGGCATGGCAGCCAGGGTATTGACCTGGAGTTTCACCGGACGTGCGAGATAGTCGTAACGCAACAGCGGGTCGAAAATGTTTTCGTCGATGCTCAAGGTACTGAGATCGGACGCGGTGGCCGGGTCGAGGCCGGTTTCGCCGTTGGCGATCATCACCTTCAGGGTCTTGACGGGATCGGCGGCCTGAACGGGCATGGGCTGCAATGCGAGCGCCAGAAACACGGCAGCCAGGCGGGTAATCCAAAGATAGCGTATGACCATGGCAATTCAGGAAAATGCTTGGGCTTACAATAGAAAAGATTGTATTCGGAATATCATGCGGTGTTTCGACGGACGACCTCCGCCAAAATCGCCGCCCTACCCGTTCAAAAACTACGTCTACCGACATGACACTCACTTTTATCTGGAGCGGATTCTTCCTGATCGGCTTCCTGGCCGCGCTGGCGCAATGGCTGTTCCTCGGCGACGTGGAAGTGTTCAAGCGCATCGTCGACGGCACCTTTGAAGCCGCGAGAGTGGCGGTGATGGAGATCGCCCTGCCGCTGGCGGGCGTGATGACTCTGTGGCTGGGGATCATGAATATCGGCGAAAAAGCCGGGGCGGTGACCTGGCTGGCAAGAGTCATCTCGCCTTTCTTCTCGCGCATTTTCCCGGAAGTGCCCAAGGACCATCCGGCCACCGGCCACATGGTGATGAATTTCTCCGCCAACCTGCTGGGCCTGGACAACGCCGCGACCCCGTTCGGCCTGAAGGCCATGGAAAGCCTGCAAACGCTCAATCCCAGCCAGGACGAGGCGAGCAATGCCCAGATCATGTTTCTGGTTCTGCACACTTCCGGCCTGACCCTGATCCCGCTGTCCATCATGGCGCAGCGCGCGGTACTGGGCGCCGCCGACCCCTCGGACATTTTCATTCCCTGCCTGATTGCGACCTATGTGGCGACCGTCGTCGGCATGGTGGCGGTCGCCATCAAGCAGCGCATCGATCTGTTCGATGGCGTGGTGCTGAGCTGGCTGGGCGGCATCACCGCCGCTATCGCCGGCATGGTCTGGTATTTCAGCCAGTATCTGACGCGGCCGGAAATCGAGCTGGTTTCCAAGGTCGCCAGCAATCTCATCCTGTTTTCCATCATCATCGTCTTCATTCTGGGGGGCTTGCGCAAACGCATCGACGTGTATGAAGCATTCATCGAGGGGGCGAAAGGCGGCATCCAGACTTCGCTGAAGATCATTCCCTATATCGTCGGCATGCTGGTGGCGATCAGCGTATTGCGCAATTCGGGTATCCTGGGTTTCGTGGTCAATGGTTTCACCTGGCTGTTTACCCAGTTCGGCTTCAATACCGACTTCACCCCGGCCCTTCCGACCGCGCTGATGAAGCCGATCAGCGGCAGCGGCTCCAGGGCGATGATGATCGATGCCATGAAAACCTATGGCGTCGATTCGTTCGTCGGCCGGCTGGCCTGCATCTTCCAGGGATCGGCGGACACCACCTTCTATATCGTGGCGCTCTATTTCGGCTCGGTCGGCATCAAGAGAACGCGCTATGCCATCCCCTACGGATTGCTCGCGGACCTCGCCGGGATCGTCGCCGCGATCCTGGTCGCCTATCTGTTCTTTCACTGACTCACATGTTCGCCAGACACCCCCCGTGCCATGAAATCGTTCAAAACCCCAATTAACGCCCCGAAGGAAGTGGCCTTGGGCCATGCCCCCACCCCCCACCCCCGCCCGGGCGGGGGCGGCAAATTGCTCGCTGCGCTCGTGGGTTGCGGGGCGCTGCGAAACTGTATTTCACGCTAAACGGAGGCCATGCCGTGATCTCACGTTTCCTGCGACCATCGATCGCCGCCCTGTTCCTGATCGCCTGGCTGCCGGCGACGCAAGCCCAGTTGCCGGAACCCGTCACCGGCATGCTGCGTGCCGCCAATATTCCCGAGGATGCGATGGGCGTTGTGGTATTGCGTCTGCCCGATGGCGTCCCGCTGCTGACCCACGGCGCTGAACGCAGCATGCAGCCGGGTTCCACCATGAAGCTGCTGACCACCTTGGTCGCCCTGGATAGACTCGGGCCGACGTATCGCGGCCGTGCCGAACTGCGAACCAACGGCAAGGTCGAGAACAATGTCCTGGAAGGCGACCTGGTCCTGCGCGGCGGCGGCGATACAGACCTGGGCTGGGAGGCATTTCAGGGGATGCTGCAAAGCCTGCGCAATCAAGGCATCGAGACCATCCGCGGAAACTTGCTGCTGGACCGGCGGCTATTCAATCCGCCGCGCCCGGATCTCGGCGCTGCACCTTTCGACGAGGCACCCGAGTTCGATTACAACCTGATCCCGGACGCCTTGCTGCTCAACGGCAACCTGCTCCGCTTCGAACTGGCGTCGGACGAGCACCGGCTCACGGTAAACATGACGCCGACGCTGGACCGGGTGACCGTCGGGACCGACATGACCCTGGTCGAACTGGACTGCAAGGATTGGGACAAGGATTGGCTGCCGCCCGAATATATCAAGGCTGACGACGGCGCGATACGCGTCCTGCTGCATGGCAAATATCCGAAGAACTGCACCAAGTCGCCCTCGATCAATGTCCTCGATCGGGTGGATTTCGCCGATAGGTTGTTCAGAATGCTGTGGACCAGGCTGGGTGGGAAGTTTCTGGGGAACACCCGCGATGCCGCCATGCCGGCCGATACCCGTCTGCTGGCGGAGCATCAATCGCGACCATTACCCGTCGTGGTGCGCGACATCAACAAGCAGTCCGACAATGCGCTGGCACGCATGATTTACCTGACCTTGGGTACGGCGAGCGGCGGCGCTTCCGATAGCAGTGTCGCCACTACCCAGCTCTCGGAACAAGTCGTTCGCGCCTGGCTGAAGGAACACGGAATCGACGATCAGGGGCTGGTACTGGAGAACGGCTCAGGACTTTCCCGCCTCGAACGGATCCGCCCGGCGCAGCTTGCGGCGGTTCTGCTGAACGCCAGCCGCAACACCCTGGCACCGGAGTATCTCTCCAGCCTGCCCATCGCGGGAGTCGACGGGACTATGCGCTTGAGGCTCCTGGACAGCCCGGCTGCGGGTCGCGCCCGCATCAAGACCGGTACCCTGAAAGGCGTCTTCGGGGTCGCAGGCTATGTCCCCGACGCCTCCAACCGACCATGTATCGTGGTGGCCCTACTCAACCACGAGCCTACCGGCAACGCGGTAGGCCGCGCTATCCTGGATACGCTGATCGATAGTGTTGCGCGTTCGGGGGCTGAACCTTCCGCGAAGTGACAGCGCTTTTCAGAGAATGCGGGTGTAGTGTTCCCTGACCCGATTGCGGTCGCCGCAATCGAAGTGCCACCATTCGCTGTTGATGCCTATCCAGCCGCCATGATGCATCGCTGCGCGCAGCAATTTCCGGTTGACAACCTGCAGTAACGACAGATCGCCGCGCGCCAGCATGGTGTCCTCCAGGGCCGGATGGGAGCACTCGCTGAGGTCGTCGAAGGGCGTGCCCATATCGAGTTCCTGCCCCAGGCCATCGATCAGGGTGATGTCAACGGCCATGCCGAATGAATGTATCGAGCCGCGCTCGGGCGGGGCCAGATAGCCGAGCAGCTCGGTGCCCTGCAAGGCGGCCCAGAGCTGTTCCTGGACGCGTTGCGGGCGCATGGCGTCGAGCACCAGGAGAGACCAGCCGGGGCGTTCGGCGGCGAGCCAGGCGACGGATTTTTCCAGGGCTTGCGCGGCATGGCGATGCAACCAGGCGCAATCGAGCGGCGTATACAGGTCGCGGCCAACGAAATTGTCGCTGGTGGCATAACGCAAGTCGACGCGGATACCGTCAACGCTGGCGAGCGGTGTGAACTCGGAATGGTCCGGGACATCCTCGCACATCAAGGTGTTTTTCATTGCGGCCGGCAAGGTGTCAGAACTCCGGGTTCGCCCGGGCCAGGTAGAACCATTCCCGTCCTGCCTTGGCTTTGGCATCGGGAAACACGATGACTGCGTCGTCCTCGGCGACGACGGGCGTGCCGTCATGCCTGGTGCCGATCAGATCGCCCCTGGCGAGCCGGTCGAAGCTGGCCCACGCCCGGCTGAACGCGTCGTCCGCATGTATCTTGTCGATGACCTCGTAGAGACTCAACGCCTCCATTTCTTCGGTGGCTGCCGGCGCGGCCGTTGGCGTCAGTCCAAGATAGGACAGCGTCCGCAGTATCGCCTGATAGGCCACTTCCGGCGCCGATGGATCGTCATGCTGGCCGCACTCCAGGGTAAGGGCATAGCCGCCAACCGAGCGCATGTACTCGGTGGTGCCGACGCCATAGCATGCATCCTCGGTCCTGGCGTCCGGCAAGCGTCCGGCCGAGATCGCCAGACGTATTCTGCGCTCGACGCCCAGCGCATACGTGCCCAACCATCCATCGACGCAACGATGGACGCCCAGACGCCGCGCCAACGCCCTTTCCTCGGTGGCCTGGCTGAAAGGCTGAAGGTCGCCGGAGTTATTCAAGGGTCCGATCATCACGAAAGCCTCGGCCTGCGCTCGAAACGAGTGCAAGTCCAGCAGCACTTCATGCCGGGCCAGCAAGGGACACAGCCAATTGGCGACGTGGTCCTCGAAATCCGCGGGTTGCTCGGTAGGGGTCAGGTTGCGATTCAGGTTGCGCTCGCCTTCCCGTTGCCCTCGTGCATAGGCCAAGGGATTGGCGACGGGAACGAGCGTGAGGCTGCCGCCGACGACGCTCAGCCTGCCGTTGTCGATGTCGTCCAGAACTCGATGGATTGCCCGCGTGCCGCAGATTTCATTGCCATGTACCGCCCCCAAGATGATCACTCGGGGACCGGGCGCCTGTCCCGTGTAGGTGATGGATTTGAAATGCAGACCGGGCTCAGGCTTGAGCTCAGACATGCGGACGCTCGATGCCCATCGAAATCGGCCCGATACTTGAGGCAGATCGGACTTTTGCGGAAACTGGAGTCTGCATCGAGGTCAACACATCGAGTATAGCCGCGGTTTCCGGATCCGGAATTCCGTCGAAACGGGCTGGGCGGTATTTCATCTGGAAAACCATGAGCACATTGCGCGTTTCATCATCCAGCACGGCGTTCTGCGGTACCGCATAGCCATGTTCGGCAAGCTTCTTCTGGAACCATGCGATATCGGGTTGTTGCCGCTCGTATTCGACTCGCTTCAGCGCCACTTGGCCGGCGTCCGGCCAGGGGATCAGACCGGCATCGGCCAACTGCTTCCAGGGAAACCTTGGACCGGGATCCGTCTTGCGTTGGGGAGCGATATCGCTGTGCGCCAGAATCCGATCCGGCTTGATTTCATGCTGGGCAACGATTTTCTTCACTAGTTCGATCACAGCGGCCATTTGCGATTCCGGGAAATCGAACCATACCCGCCCCTCGGGCGTGTCCTTGTAGCCGGGGTTGACGATTTCGATCCCGATGGAGCTGGCGTTCAGACGGGTAGAGCCCTTCCAGAAACTTTCCCCGGCGTGATAGGCACGGCGGTTTTCATCCACCAGGCGATAGATGTTGGCCGTCTTGTCGTCCACCAGGTAGTGGCTGCTCACCGGGCCTTCCGTCAGGATTTTCAGCGAGACCGGGAAATCGCCCGCAGTGTAATGCAGGATCAGGTATTGCACCCGGCTGTCCTGGCTGACAGCCGTATAGCGGGTATCGATACGCGGTCCGCTGGCGCAACCGGAAATCATGACCATCGTGAGAGCAAGCAGCAGGTAGTTCATCGGTCGGTTCCAATCGGTATTGATCGAGGTATTTTACATGGGACGCATTGCGTCATCTGACGGGACGCCGTTTCACCGTATCCAGAGGCAGGGTCATGACCACCATTGTCCCGTGCCCCGGTTGGCTGTCGATCTGCATATCCCCGCCGAAATAGGTAACCCGCTCGCGCACGCTGAACAGACCGTAGCCGCCGTCCGCGGACGGCGCCAGCCACCGTTTCCCGTCGAAGCCGACCCCGTCATCGGAAACAGTGAGCACCAGATTATCCCCATCGGTCACGACCGACACCTCCGCCGCGCCTACCATGGCGTGTTTCGACACATTGATCAGCAGTTCACGCACGATACGGAACAGCAGGCTGTTCAGCGTGTCGTCCAATGAAGGTAGAGGGCCGTCGCAATAGATGCGGATAATCAAATCGAAGTTGTGCAGCATCTCCTCGGACAGCCACTCCAGCGCCGGGACCAGCCCCGACTCTGACAGCATGGGCGGGCTTAACTGTATCGAGAGCGAATGTACCGAGCGATTCGCCTGGTCGACCATGCCCTCTATATGCAGGACCTGCTGCATCAAGTCACCGGCCCATTCCTTCCCGCCCGGGATGTTCAGCGACGTGAGCCTGAGCTTGATGATGGAGAGTATCTGGCCAAGATCGTCGTGCAGGTCCTGCGCGATCGAACGCCGCTCCCGCTCCTCGGCTATCGTCAACTCGGTCGCCAACCTGCGCAATTGGGCGGTCCGTTCGACCACGATCTCTTCGAGATGTTCGCGGTGCCGCTGGAGTTCGGCTTCCGTGCGCTTACGCTCGCGACGGTCGCGCAGGCTGCCCATGATGAGTTGTCGTCCGCCGGTTTCGACCAGGCTGGCACTGACTTCGACGGCAATCGCTGCACCGTCTTTGTTACGGAATTGCCGCTCTCCGATAAACGGAGTCTTGCCATGTCGGATTCGCTGCACGTTTTCCATCGCGATTTCCCGGTCCTCGGCCAACAGATCGCTGTATTTCAGCGCCAGCAATTCGTCGCGGGTATATCCCAATATGTGGCAGACGCTGGGATTGGCCTCCCGGATCGAAAAATCATCCGGGTCGAATAGCAGCACGCCGTCCGAGGATTGATGCAACACGGCACTGAAAAAATCGCGCTCGGTCTTGAGTTGCGCCTCATGCTGGCCCAGTGTGGCCAGCAGCTGGTTGAAGCCGCCAACCAACTGCCCGATCTCATCGTGTTTCACCAAGGGCAAGGGTTGCAGCGGGTTGCTCGCAACGGACATTCGCGCCAGGCTTTCGACAGCGGCAAGGAGTGGGGCGAACAGGCGCCGCAGCAGCCACCAAGAGAGCGCTCCCGCGATCAATGTCAGAAGAAATGCCGCGAGCATGATGCGTCGCTGCATGTCGCGGATCGGTGCAAACGCCTCCTTGGTCGGTAGCGCGGCAACCACCATCCAGTTCGACGCCGGAATGCGGCTGGCCGACGACAGGACTTCCTCGCCCAAGGAATTGACCGATACGGCTGAACCGACAAACCCCAGCCTGCGCCGGTCCATCATTTCGTTGGTTCCGGGAGCCGGCAACGTCTGCAAGACGCGAGTCTTGTCGGTCGCAGTCACGATTAGATCGTTTTCCAGGTCCATGACCAGATAACCGCCGCTCTTGCCGTAGCGGTGTTCCCCGATGCGATCCAGGAAGTTACTTTTGGCCAGGTTGATCACGCCGAACAGGGCGCCGATCACCTTGCCGCGGGCATCGACGATCGGTGCGTTGATGTTGAACAAGGGCTGCTTTAACACTCGCCCGACCAGCGGGCGGCCGATCACCGTCTTCCCCTTCGTCAGCGTGGTGCGGGTGGCGGCATTGCTGGCATAATTCGTCCCCCTGCGTCCGGCGACGACAGGCACGTCCGCAATCGCGGTGCCGTCGAGCGAGACGGCAATGACTCCCGAATTGAACATGTCCTGGAAAACGGGACGGTACTCCAGGAATTGCTGCAGAGTATCCGGATGGCTCAACATCGACGGGGTGATCGAGCGCGCAACTTCTTCCAGCGCAATCACTCTTTCTTCCAGCGCATGGTTGAGTTCGGCGGCGACATACGACAGAGTCGAAGATTGCTGGTCGGCCAGCAGGCGCTCCATGTCTTCGCGCAACATCCGGCTGGCGTAGTACGACAGCGCCCAGATACTGGCGAGAAAGATCAGCAGCGTGGAGACGATGATGCGGCGCCTAAGCGAATACCGCGCACGCCCTGCTTCGGCCATCGTGATTCCTTTTCTTCCTATGGGCTGTAGCGTTGGCTACTTATGCAATGATAATACGGACGGCTAGTCCGTGCCAGCAAGCAGTGAAGGGACTTTCCGTGCTAATCTAGCCGCCCAATTCGCCCCCTGCCCCGCAACCTTTTTCCCGTAGCCAGCCATGAACCCTGCGATCGCCCGCGAGCCCGAATCCATCACCATCAAGGGGGGAGCTCCCCTCTTCGGAAAAGTTTCCGTTGCCGGCGCCAAGAACGCGCTTTCCAAGCAACTGGTGGCCTCGTTGCTGACGAATGAACCCTGCCATTTCACCAATGTGCCGAATATCACTGAAATTCATGCCACCCTGGCGATGCTGGAGAGCATCGGCACCATAGTCGAATGGACCGGCCCCGACGCCTTGACGGTGCACACTCCCAGCCTGAAATCGTCCCAGGTTTCGGAACGCTATTCCGGATTCAACCGCATACCGGTATTGATGCTGGGTCCGTTGTTGCACCGGGAAAAACAGGTCTGGGTTCCCATGCTCGGTGGCTGCAAGATCGGCGGGCGGCCGGTAGATTTCCATCTGGGTGCGCTGGAACAGATGGGAGCCACGATCACCGACGACGATGCCGGTTACATGGCGAGTGCCGACGAATTGAAGGGCACGGTGGTGCGTCTTCCCTATCCCAGCGTCGGCGCCACCGAGAATATCCTGATGGCCGCGACGCTGGCGAAAGGCACGACGGTCATCGAAAACGCCGCGGTCGAACCGGAGATCGTCGATACCATATCCTTCCTGGTCAAGATGGGGGCTTCGATCCTCGCGGACGTCGATCGCCGCATCATCATTCGGGGTGTCAAGAGCCTCCACGGCGCGTCTCATGAAACCATCGGGGATCGCATCGAGGCGGCCAGTTATGCGGTCGCCGCGGTCGCCACCAACGGGCGCGTGACCGTGCAGGGCGTGCACATCCAGCACATGCTTTCCTTTCTCCATCATCTGCGCCAGATGGGCGGCGACTTCGTGGCGGAATCCGATGGCATCACCTTCTTCCGAAAATCCAATCATCTATCGCCCGTGCACATCGAAACCGACGTGCATCCAGGCTTCATGACGGACTGGCAGCAACCCATGGTGGTCGCGCTGACCCAGGCTCAGGGAACGTCGGTGATACACGAGACGGTCTATGAAAACCGTTTCGGCTACACCGACATGCTGGTTGAAATGGGCGCCAGGATTTCGCTGAATACCAGTTGCCTGGGCCACAAGGGTTGTCGCTTCATAGATCGCGACCATCCGCACAGCGCCATCATCACCGGCCCGACTCCCCTGAGTCCCGGGCATATCGTGATTCCCGACCTGCGCGCCGGATTCGCCTATGTCATCGCCGGACTGCTGGCGGACGGCAGGACCAAGATCGGCGGATATAAGTATCTCGCCAGGGGCTATGCCAATGTACCGGAAAAACTTGCAAATCTTGGCGTCGAATTGTCGCTGGGCTATCCGGAGACACGCTAACTTTCATGATGCGCGGGGGACGCCCCGAAGGAAGGCCCCTGACGGGACGCCCCCGATCATGAAAGTTAGCGGCATTCCCATGGCCCCCCACCCCCTGCCCCCGCCCCGGGGCGGGGGGCTGAATGTGCTCGCTACGCTCGATATCACCTGGTGCCCTTTTCTTCTTTTTTCACGCTAATATGCGCTGCGCTGCTTTCGCCGCCTTCAGACAATCAAGCAAACGAATATTTTCCTTGGGGAAGTGAGCATGTACAAGACACTCCAAATCATTAGCGGTTTCATCGTTCTGTTGTTGGCGGCCGGAACAGCCACGGCGGATGAAAAAAAGCGCATCGAGAAGGAAGCCGATCTTCCGAGGTTTACTTATGCGGTTCAGGGCAAGCTCGACACCGTCGTCCGGGACGACAAAGCCTTCGCCGAATTGACGGGACTGATCCGCCGCGACACCGAATCCTTGTTGGCTCATTATGACATTGCCGACAAGAGCGCGGAGCGGGGGCGCCTCGCCATGCTGATGATGCTGGATTTTCTGAACGACCGGCACGAGGCAGCCCTACAGACCGCCGAGCGCATCCGTGCCCTGGAGGAAAAGCCCGCCGACAAGCTGCTCTCCGGCCTGCGCCTGCGTGCCATGGTCGCCGCCGCCCGCAACCACGGCCCGGTTAATTCACCCGCCTACCTGGCGGAAGTCGGCAAGCGCATTCGTACGGAACTCGATACGCTGCCCTATGACGCCATCGCCAACGATGTCAAGCAGTACAAGGCCAGCGCCGAATTGATGGGCGAGGGACGCATGTTCGGCTACCTGCACGAGGTGTTGCAGCCCACGGTGGACAAGGCGGGCAGCCTGAGTTCCGACCTGGCACCGGCCATCATCAATATCCGCTACAGCCTCAAGACCGCGCTGCCGCTCAAACAGACCCTGGTCGCAACTTACGCCGGCTACCTGGACGCCCATAAGATTGAAAAAGCCGACATCTGGGCGGTGCGTGAAGTCGCACTGCCGAAAGACGGCCTGTACCAGCCGGTGAATGTCGCGGTATGGGACGGCGGCGTGGATAGCAGCCTGTTCAAATCCCAACTCGTCAAGGATGCGAAAGGGAACCCGGCCTATATCGCCTACGATCTGCAATCGCGCCCGACCAAGGGGGAATTGTTTCCGATACCGGCGGCCCTGCGCGACAAGCTCCCCGAGATGAAGGCACAGACCAAGGGGTTTTCCGACCTGAGATCGAATATCGACAGCCCGGAAGCCAGCGCCGTCAAGGCCCTGATTTCCGGTTTGTCGGCGGACGCCTACAAGCAGACCATCGAGCAGATCGGCCTGGCGGGCAACTACGAGCATGGCACCCATGTGGCGGGGATCGCGCTGGCGGGCAATCCGTGGGCACGCTTGGTCAACGGCCGGCTGTCCTATGGCTACACCGTACGTCCCGACCCCTGCCCCAGCCTGGGGCTCGCGAAGCGCGGCGCCGCGGCACATCAGGCTTACGTCGAATTCTTCAAGCGCCACAAGGTACGCGTGGTGAACATGAGCTGGGGCGGCACCGTCAAAGCCGTCGAAGGCGAGTTGGAACTGTGCGGCATCGGCAAGACGACCGAAGCGCGCAAGGCGCTGGCGCGCGAGTATTTCGAGATCGAGAAGCGGGCGCTTTCCAAGGCCTTTCAGAGCGCGCCGGAAATTCTCTTCATCACCGCGGCCGGCAACAGCAACCAGGACTCAAGTTTCGCCGAAGCCATTCCCTCCAGCATTGCCTTGCCCAATCTGCTGACCGTGGGTGCCGTCGATAAGGCGGGCGACGAGGCATCGTTCACCAGCTATGGCCCGACCGTCAAGGTGCACGCCAACGGCTACCAGGTGGAGAGCTACCTTCCCGGCGGCGATCGCGTTGCCATGTCCGGAACATGGCGGACCCGAGCGCGGACGGACGCCGGCGTCTGATAAATCCGGCAAAGGCAATCGAAAGGGTACGCGGCTGATTGCAACGCTGTCCCGGGTTACTCGAAGCCGTCATTGACCGTAAACTATCGGCACGTCCTTCAAGCGCTGGCCCACAGGCTCGATTTGGCGTTGGCGGATATTCCGGGGACTACGGTCAGGTAAGGAACGTAGTCCATGTCGGTCCCCGCGATGTGCTCGGCAAGCCACTCCCTGAGCATCAAAATCAATTCGGACGAGATATCGTGATCAAGATAAGTGCGCCTCAACTCCAGCAATCGATGACGAAAATCGCGATGCGCGGCGATGTGGGCATCGATACGAGGGTAGCCGACCATGATCATCAGGCGCTCCTCTTCGGCAAAATGCTCATGCGTATATCGGCGTAATTGCTCCAGGGCGTGAATCGTCGACAACATGGTTTTGTCGCCGACAGCTTTCTCCAGCTCGTTCAGACAGACAAATATTGCTTGGTGCTGTTCATCAAGCGTTGGCACACCGGTCGATAATTCCACGCTCCAAATCAGCGCAGCCTGTGCCACTCTCTCGTTCATGATCCTTGCAACTCCTCAATATCGGGTTGAAGCTTTGCTTGGCGGGTTCGCCCGCGGGACGCCGCAGGATAAGCAGAAACAAGTCGCTGTCGTCTTCCTCCACGCTGGAAAGGGATACCTCCACCGGAAAACGCTGACCGTGCATATCGACGGCCTGAAACCGCCGCCAGCGGCTGTCCTTGCTCATGGCGGCGATGTAACGGGCGTTGAAGCTGGGCGAAGTGTAGCTGGGCGTCATGTTCGATATCAGATACCAGATCGTTTTGCCCACGAGATTGCAGACGCTGCTGCCGAACATCGCTCCCGTCGCTTCGCAACAACTGGTAATGACACCGTGACTATCGAGCACGATGGCACAGTGATCCATCTCCTGCACCGGGAGCGTCGCCGCATGCAAGTGCTGCGTCAGCATGCCGCGGGATATCGCTAGATTTGTGTGAGCCATGCCGCCCTCCCCCGGTTTCACGCCCGTGGACGATGGTCCAGGATGCGCATGAGCCAATTCTAGGGTTTGCGACAGAACAGGAAATCGACGAAACGCGGTATTTTCGCTACCTAAAACCGTTAGTTCCGGATGGCCGGCGTTGCAGGATAGTGCAGGATGACAGGAGGACGAACTTCAGGGCACCACCAGACCTTCGCGGATTGCATACTTCGTGAGTTCGGCGGCATTATGGAGATTAAGCTTGCGGAAAATATTTCGGCGGTGCGCCTCGGCCGTGCTGACGGCAATCTTCAAGCGCGTGGCGATCTCGACCGAGGTTCTCCCTTCGGCGATCAGCACCAGCACTTCGGTCTCGCGTTTGCCGAGCCGGTGCGTCGCCCCCTTCATATCGCTGCGACCGGGCTGCTGCATCAGCATCGCGGCAACATTCTGGGACAGGTAGGATTTCCCTGACGCGGCCGCCCTGACGCCTTCCAGCAGCTCGTTTCTTCCGGCCGCCTTGTTGATATAGCCCATGGCGCCGGCTTCCAGCATGCGCTCGACAAAGTTTCGATTGATATGGGTGGACACCGCAAGAACCTTCACCGAAGGATTCTCATCGACGAGCCTGCGCGTCACATCGATGCCGCTGATATCGGGAAGAGAGATATCCATCAGGACGACGTCCGGTCGCAACTCCCGGCACAATCTCAGCGCGGATGCGCCGTCGCCCACCTGGCCGACGACGGCAATGTCCGGCGCCTTCTCAAGAATCAAGCTGAAAGCTTCACGCACCAGCTCGTGATCGTCGACAAGCAGAATTCGTATCATGTTCTCGTTTCCTGGTATTTCACTTTGAGCGGCACCATAAGTACCACGATTGTCCCATCACCCGGGCTGGTGTCAATCTGCACGTCACCGCCGATGAAGTGTATCCGTTCGCGAACGCTGAACAGGCCGAAACCACCCTTGGCAGACGGCATCGAGCCTTGCTGCGCGTCAAACCCGGCGCCGCTGTCGGTTACGCTGATGACCAGGTGGTCTTCCTCATACGTCGCCGTAACATCCGCCGAATCGACGAAGGCATGTCGCGCCACGTTGATCAACAACTCGCGCGTGGCGCGAAAAACCAGGTTAAGGACGTTTTCGTCCAATGGCCTGGCAAGATCCCCAAGGTGCAGATTGACGCGCAAGCCGTAGGACCGGTGCATCTCGTCGGCAAGCCATTCCAACGACGCCCCCAGCCCGAGATCACGCAGCACGGGCGGACTCAATTGCAGCGACAACGAACGCACCGTCTTATTGGCGTCGTCAATCAAGGCCTCGATTGCCGTGATCTCCTGCTTCAATTCTTCCGGGAACAGGCAATCCTCGTGCGGAGGTTCCAGCGCGGATAGTTTCAACTTGGCGATGGCAAGGGTCTGGCCCAATCCATCATGCAGATCCTGAGCAAGCGTTTGCCGTTCCCTCTCTTCCACCATCGTCAACTCGGTCGCCATCGCACGCAACTGCACCGTGCGTTCCTGGACCTGGTGTTCGAGCCGGTCGGCGAAAGCCCTGCGAGCCCAGCCCCGGTAAAACATCCACGCCCAGATTATCGAAATCGCCGCGAACAATCCCGCATACGTCACGCGCTCGATCGCTTCGCCACGCCATGGACCGAGGTAATCCTTATTGGCGAGCCCCACGATGATTACCAATGGATATCGACCGATTTTGCGGTACGAATAGACTCGCTCGACCTGGTCATAACCTGCCCGTACGGTGTAGGTGCCGGCGACCGATCCCGCTTGCATCAATTGCTGAAATTCACGTGACGCCGCCTTGCTGCCAATGCTGCTGCCGGTCCCCGACGGTTCCGGAAAACGGGCGATAATGCTCAGGTCCACGTCGCGTAGGGTGATGGCGCCGTTTTCGCCGATGGCGATCGTCGAAAATATCTTCTGGAAATGTTCGACCGCGATCGGTGCATAGACGACGCCGCCAAACGAGCCGTCAGGGCGTTTGATGCGTCTCGCCAGAATGACCACCCATTTGCCGCTGATACGCCCCAACACCGGTTTGGAAAACACCAGCCCCTCGCTTGGATCGTCGCGCAGCCGGATAAAGTAATCGCGGTCTGCGACGATTACCCGTGATGAAGGATTTACGCCGATGCCGTAAAGGATATTGCCCTGGACATCGGTTACGCGAAGGCTGTCGAGGTCGGATTGGCGTTCAAATTGCCGGGTGATGAACCCATTCAGGGCCGCTCCGTCGATCGCGCCGGCGGCAAGCTGCATTTGCGCCTCGTCCGCCACGGACTGCAATGCCAGATCAAGCTTGCCGACCGCACCATCGAGATATTGCTCGAGCACCCGCGCCAGGTTGCTGGTCTCCCCGGCGGCCCGTTCGTCATATTGTGTCCGGCTCTCATACAGCAACAGCAGCGTTGCGGTGACGACCAGCAGATTGAACAATACCACCCCAACCGCCATCGGCTTCATGAATCCAGCGGCGGGATGGCGATCCGTAAAAGTGGAAGGTGCTTTCATCCGAAAGCGTCGGAGCTCGGATCTACTTCAAGCGCCGCGCCAGAGTTTGCCTGGCCTGAGAAAAACATCACTTGGGCTCGATAGCGCCCGCCGCTGGCCAGTCGGTATTGCCGATACGGAGGAGCTTCATTTCGAAGAAGCGCTGGGGATCTTTTCCGGGAATCAACCGATCTCCGACCTCATGCCAGGTGCCGTCTTTAACGGTCGCCATATAGCGAATCGTCAGCGGACCGGCGGGGATCACCCAGACGAAGCCGTCAGCGCCGGGGGTGAGCGCAAAATCCCCGACATGTCCCATCGCATGGGAATGCATGGTAAATGCCCGGTCCGCCGGGTTGTATGAAATGGTTCCAAAGGCATTGAAACCGAGCTTGCCATCGGAATGGTATCCGCGACCCTCGATCACTTTTACGGTGCCGTCCAGAAAAGGGCCGATCCTCTCGGTCTGGGTGATCGTATGCGTCTCGCCGGACGGCAGCACGGTGCTTGCGCTACCTCGCCAGACACCGTCCATATACCCCAACTGCGCAAGTGCCTGGCGTTGCGCATCCATCAGCGCCTTCGCATCGGGGCGCCCTTGGGCCCAAGCACCACCCGCTCCGAGCGCAAGTGCCAGCAAGGTAACGACCATCAATCTGATACGGTGCATGCCATCGCTCCTCCGCATGTATGAAGAATCTCCGAGGGAGAATAAGAAATTTACGCAACTGAGTCAATTCATACGCGGTATTGCGGAATCTCAATCTTGCTTCCCTTCACCTGTTAAAATGCGTGATTCTGGAACGATCATGGCCACATCAAAACGCCCACGCCTCCCCCGTCGGACCAAACAGACGCCTGATACCGAGCAATTGATCCGCCTGGCCTCCGGCCTCGGCCTTTCAGGCAGCCGGATCGAGGATGCATTCTGGGAAGCACGCCTGGGTATCCTGATCGACAAGCTGCTCGACGAAGGCAGAGAAGGCACTTTGACCGCCGCCTTGGACCAGTTGTACGGCGGCCAGGAACGCGCCTACGACGCGCTGGCCGACCTGGTCGAAGCGCGTTGCGAAAGTCGCATCCCTCAGCCGGGAGACAGCACCCCCGGCAAGCCTGGCAAGATATCCGACCTGCTGCTTTTCGTCGTTCCGATACTGGCCTGGTCGCGCTTCTCCATACCCGCCGGCGCGATTGCCTCGTCCCCGCTCGCCAACGCCAGGGTACAACTTCTTGCCCACGTATTCGCCCAGGACGTGCGGATAGGCATGGCTGATTTCCTGTTCAGCCCGGATCAATTGCCACAAAGCTATTGCGACACCGCGACACTTGCCAACCGCCTGGGCACGGCGGCCCTGCACATCCGTGATGTGCATCTCGACCCCGCCCAGATGCCGGAGACCGCCAACTTCCTCTCGGATACCCGCTACCTGCTTGGCGTCGCCGCCGTGCCCCATGGTGCGGCGGTATTTCGCTGGCAGGAAGAAGACGGCAACCGCGTCGAAGCCCTCAAGCAATGGCGCTCCCAGGGCGGCGAAGCCTTGCGCCCGTTGCTGCCGGGTTGCGCCAGCGAACTGCTGTTGCCGCAACCGTATCACGCCGGTTGTCGCGATGCGGATCGCCTCTCGCGTCCCTACTCGCTAAGAGCTTCCGTGGCTTATCTCAGCACCACCCTCAACCTCACGCCGGCGGGACTTCGAGCGGTCATCGCCCCATTTTACGACCAGCGGCTTGAGGAATATCGAATCGGCTTTACGCTCAAAGAGTCCAACGAGGTGATACATGGCGTGGTCTGGCCGCTGCTCGACGCCGAAGACGATGCAAGCGACATGGCAGCGCAGATCGAGACGGTCCTAAAGGAAATCGACGTCGCGGAGGTCATGATCATGGAACATCGCTTGCCATTGGAATATTGCGACGATTGCGGCGCCCCGCTCTACCCCAATCCCGAAGGCGAACCCGTGCATGCCGAATTGCCTGAGGAACAGGCTGAAGCGGCGCCGCGGCACCTGCACTAAGCCTCAACTGATCGGCGCATACTCCGAGGCGCCGATCTCCGGCTCGCGTCCGGAAACCAGATCGGCGAGCAGGCGTCCCGAACCGCAAGACATGGTCCAGCCCAGCGTTCCGTGGCCGGTATTTATGTACAGGTTCGGAAATGAGGTGCGTCCGATGATCGGGAGGTTTCCCGGCGTCGCAGGCCGCAGGCCGGCCCAGAACTCGATCCCGGAGCTTCGCCCGGCGCCCGGAAAAAGCTTCAGGCTGCGCTCCAGCAGGGCTTCGCAACGGACGCTATTGAGCGACGTATCGTAGCCGGTGAACTCCGCCGTTCCCGCCACGCGCAGGCGATTTCCCAGACGCGAGAACACCAGTTTGCGCTGATCGTCGATGAGGCTGACCGTCGGCGCAACGCTGTCCTGCTCCAGCGGAATTGTCGCGGAATAGCCTTTCGCCGGCACCACCGGCAAGCTCATTCCCAGAGGTCTGAGCAGCAACGGAGTGTAGCTGCCGAGTGCCGTGACGTAGGCGTCGGCCGTCAGCGTCTCGCCGCCCTCCAGGCGCACTCCGGTGATGCGCCCGCCTTCCGCCAGCAACTTTTCTATGGATACCCCATGGCGAACCGTCACGCCCCGTTGCGCGCAACGCTGGGCCAGTTCCTGGGTAAATTTGCAGGCATCGCCGGATTCGTCGCTGGCGGCAAAAATGCCGCCGACAAGCTTCAGCTCGCTGCCCGCCAAGGCCGGCTCTATGGCGACGCATTCCTCGACGCTCTTGACCACCCGGTCACATCCGTGGCGGCTCATCAGTTCCGCTTGCGGAATGGCGTGTTCGAATTCCCGCGGGTCGAAATACAGGTGGAGTATTCCGCGTTCCAGGTGATCGTATTCGATGCCGGTGGACAACCTGAGCGTTCGCAAGGCGGCGCGGCTGTACAGGGCGAGGCGCAGGATGGCGACGATGTTGGCGCGAGCCCGGCCGGCGGTACATTCGCGAAGAAAGCGCAGCCCCCAAATCCATTGGCTGGCATCGGCCCGCCAGCGCCATAACAGCGGCGCGTCCTCGCGCCCCAGCCATTCGAGAATCTTCGCCGGCGCCGAGGGATTCGCCCAGGGTTCGGCATGGCTGACGGAAATCTGTCCGCCGTTGGCAAAACTGGTTTCCATTGCCGATGCCGGCTGCCTGTCGATGACGGTGACTTCATGACCTGCCTCAGCGAGATACCAGGCCGTTGTTACGCCGACGACTCCCGCGCCAAGCACCAGGACACGCATCAACCGGCTCCGCCTTGGAGATAGTCGGGCCGAAGGAACTTTTGAGTAAGCCCGCGCTCGGAGGTAATATCCATTTGTCCAATTATACTTGCAAGCCACCGAGACACGGGAACAGGTAGATCCGATGACCCAGAAAATCCGCAAAACCGAAGCCGAATGGCGTGCTCAACTGTCACCGCAGCAATACCGTGTCGCGCGCCAGAAGGACACCGAACCCGCATTCACAGGACTATACTGGAACACCCATGATGCAGGCGTTTTCCAGTGTGTCTGCTGCGGCGCTCCGCTGTTCGACTCGGACAAGAAGTATGATTCCGGCTGCGGCTGGCCGAGTTTTACGGCGCCTCTGGTCGCGGAAAACGTCGCCGAAGCCGAGGATGCCAGCCACGGCATGCGCCGCACCGAAGTCATTTGCAGCCAGTGTGACGCCCATCTCGGCCATGTTTTTTCCGACGGCCCGAATCCGACCGGCCTGCGCTATTGCATCAACTCAGCATCGCTCAAGCTGGAGAAAAAGTAACTAGCCCGCTTGTCGGTATAATCACCGAATGAAATTCCTCTTCGACCTCCTCCCGGTCATTCTGTTTTTTATTTCCTTCAAGGTTTCGGAAGGGAGTCCCCAGGCCGCCGCCGACCTTATCGGTCCGCTGCTGGGCGCCATCGGCCTGGGCGCGGCGATCACCGCCAAACAGGCGCCGATACTGGTCGCCACCCTGGTGGTGATACTCGCCACGGCGATGCAGATCGGCTGGGTCTGGCTGCGTCACGGCAAAGTCGACAAGATGCTCTGGGTAAGCCTGGTGCTGGTGGTCTTCTTCGGAGGCTTGACCCTGATTTTCCAGGATGAAACCTTCATCAAGTGGAAGCCGACGGTACTCTACTGGATATTTGCCGGAGCATTGCTGTTCTCCAACACCGTGCTGAAGAAAAACCTGATTCGCGGCATGCTCGAAGCACAGATGCAACTGCCGGAAAAGCTCTGGCGCGGACTCAATCTCGCCTGGATAGGGTTTTTCAGCGTCATGGGCGTGCTCAATCTGCTGGTCGCCTTCGCCTTCAACCTTCCCACCGCCATCTGGGTCAATTTCAAGCTGTTCGGCGGCATGGGCTTGCTGATCGTCTTCATCGTCGCCCAGAGCATCTTCCTGGCGAAGTACATCGAGGAGAAATGATCATGCCGTATGAACGGATCCCTCTTCGATGAGCGTTGCCGAAGAAATTCGCGAGCGCCTCGCGGTCTTGCAACCATCGAGGCTGGAAATCATCGACGAGAGCGCCCTGCATGCCGGTCATGCCGGCTCCAAAGGTGGCGGCGGCCATTACCTGATGACGATAGTCTCGCCGATGTTCGCGGGAATCGGGACCATCAAACGGCATCGCTTGGTTTATGATGCGCTTGGCGCGCTGATGAAACATGAGATTCATGCGGTGAGCATGACCACCCTCAGCCCCGAAGAGATGTGACCCGCCAAGAAACACCACCACCCGACCCTACATCCTCGACCCGTGCCGACCTCTACAGCGGCCCGGTCAAACAGAGGCTACAATCCTCTTATGCCTCCTGAAACCTGGGATAGCTCGTTTCGAACCGATAAATGGAGAAAGACATGTCGCTGAAAAACTTGATGGTACACCTGGATTCGGGAGAACGAACCGAGGTCAGACTTAAGATCGCGGTATCGATCGCAAAGCAGCACCAGGCGAGGCTGCTGGGCGTATTCGGGCAGCGCGCCCAGCCGGAAAAAGTCGGCATAGTCGCGAGCTGGCCGAGCGACGAATATGTGGCCGCGGCAAAGGCCAGTAAAGCGCAATTCGAGACGGCGACCGCCGGCCTGGCACAAGCCGAGTGGCATGATATCAATCGGGGAAGCGATGTCGAAGTCCTCCGACAGATTACCGACATCAGCCGCTACGCGGACCTGATATTGCTAGGTCAGCATGACGAAAGCGCCAAGGCCTATGTCCCATCTGAATTGCCGGAAGAAATCGTGTTGAATTCAGGCCGTCCGGTTCTATTGATCCCCTATATCGGCGAGTTTGCGCCGATATTCGCGCGCCCTCTCATCGCCTGGAACAATTCCCGGGAAGCCGCCCATGCGGTCAACGATGCTTTGCCATTGATTGAAAACTGCCAGGAAGTCACCGTGGTATCGCTGGACACCCAGCATGAAGCAGCCGCCGTTTCATGCACCGAACTGGCCCGGCACCTGGCTTGCCACGGCCTCCAGTCCAAGACCGACGTCCTGATGGTGAATGATATCGGCATCATGGACATGCTCCTCAACCGGCTCACCGATCGGGATGCCGATCTGCTGGTGATGGGTGCCCACGGCCAGATCGGTTTTCCCTTTCTCAGCCGCGGCGCTGGAACCAAGCATATCCTCAGGCACATGACGGTGCCCGTGCTGATGTCAAACTAAGATCGACGCGCATGGTGACGATTTACGGGATCAAGAATTGTGCGACGATGAAGAAAGCCTTCGCATGGTGCGATACGCAAGGCGTAGAGTTCGTGTTTCACGATTACAAGAAGCAAGGCCTTGAGCGTTCCCGGTTGGCGCAGTGGTGCAAGCATCTAGGCTGGAAATCCCTGCTCAACACCCGGGGGACGACCTGGCGCCGACTGACGCCCCAGCAACAGGCGATTTCGACCGGGGACCAGGCGATGGCGCTGATGCTGGAGCATCTCAGCCTGATCAAGCGCCCGGTTGTGGAGACGGGAACTCAGTTGCTGGTCGGTTTCGATCCACAGATGTTCGCCAGCTTCGTCAAGTCGACAGGGTCTTGACGGCGAGTATTCGAACGATTGCAGGGGTGAAGCCGGCGCAAGAGGTGACTTACTAGCGAATCTCCTGGATATGCTTGCGTCGTTGCGCTTCCGAGACGAATTCCTCCAGGTCTGGATCCAGCGCGTTGCGCGACGAGACGATCCCGATAGGTTTGCCGTTCTCGATGACCGGCACGTGGCGGAAGTCGTTCTCGTACATCATGAGGAGTGCGGACCCGAATGTCTTGTCGGGTTCTATGGTTTGAGGGGCCTTGGTCATCACCTCGGACAACGGGGTGGTCTGCGCATCGCGGCCACGCGCAATGACGCGGAACACCGCATCGCGCTCGGTAAATATGCCGATCAGGTGCTCGTTCTCGACCACCATGACGGCACCCACGTTCTTTTTCGCCATCAGTTCGGCTGCTTTGCTGACCGTTGTCTCGGGCGGCGCCGTGAGCACCTTGTGCGGCTCCATGACGCTTCTGATTCGTTGATTGAACATCCGGTGTCCTCGTAATTATTATGACGGCGCGCAGCCCGATGGATTCCCCAAAACCCTGCAAGCCTTTGGCGAGGCAGCAACCCGGCCTGCGACGGCTTTTCTGATAGTTGATGCCCTACAGGGGAAAGATCATATCGAGCGGCGTTTGAGGGACTTTGACGACGATCAATTCCCCTTCAATTAGAATCGACTGTGACTTGTCTTCCTGACCGGAGTCAGTTGGGCGGCATGAGTCTTTCGACCAGGGCCACCCAGTAGCGTATCCCCAGCGGAATGAGTTCGTCGTTGAAGTCGTAATGCGGACTGTGCAGCATGCAACCGCCTTCGCCCAGGCCGTTGCCGAGCCAGACATAGCAGCCCGGCCGCTCGATCAGCAGGTAGGCAAAATCCTCGGCGCCCATACTGGGCCTGAGGTCGCCGCGCACCTTGTCGCGTCCCAATACCTGCATGGCGACTTCGCTGCACAGCGCGGTCTCCGCCACCGAGTTGATGGTCGGAGGGTAGCCGCGCTCCAGCGTGTACTCGACCTTCACTCCATAGGCGGCGGCGATTCCCTCGCATATCCTCCGGATACCCGTGTCCATCAGGGTCTGCTGTTCCGCGGTGAAGGTCCGCACGGTGCCGCCCAGGCGCGCTTCCTCGGGCAGCACATTGTCCGCGTGACCGGCGTGAAAGCGCGTCACCGACAGCACTGCCGGTTCGAAGGGTTCGGTGTTGCGGCTCACCAGCGTCTGCAAAGCCTGGACCAGTGCCGCGCCGGCCACCACCGTATCCGCTGCCTGATGCGGCATGGCGGCATGCCCGCCGCGCCCGGTGACGACTATCTGGAGAGTGTCGGTACCGGCCATCACCGGCCCCGGCATCACCGCCATCTGCCCCACCGGCAAGCCGGGCCAGTTGTGCAGGCCGAATACCGATTGCATCGGAAACTTCTCGAACAGACCCTGCTCGACCATGATCCGCCCGCCGCCGTCCCCCTCCTCGGCCGGCTGGAAAATAAAATGCACGGTGCCGTCGAACCTGCCTTCGTCGCGCAGAGCCGTCAAAGCCTCGGCCGCACCCAGCAGCATCGCCGTGTGGCCATCATGGCCGCAGGCATGCATTTGTCCCGCGTGTGTCGAACGGTGTTCGAAGGCGTTGAGTTCATCGAGCGGCAACGCATCCATGTCGGCGCGCAATCCGATGGCGCGCCCGCCGGAGCCCGCCCTCAGGGTGCCAACCACCCCGGTGCCCGCCAAGCCACGATGCACCTCCAGGCCCAGCGCCTGGAGCTTCTTCGCCACGATGTCGGCGGTGCGCCATTCGCCGAAGGCCAGCTCCGGGTGAGCATGGATGTCGCGGCGGACAGCCGCGGTCCGGACATGCAGATCAGGGATCAAGTCGTCGAGTTTCATGCTGCCTCCAGTATGTTGCTCGGATTTCCGTATGCCTCTCGTCGTGGCGGCGCGCCACGATATCGGTGAACGCGATCCATCCGGAACTGCCAGTACCGCAGCATTCGGTTATCCTTCGTCCTTACAAAAACCCAGCAGCCATTTTGCCATAGCCCAGCGCACAAGCACGTCATGGAAAAAATCGATACCGCCGTGATCGGCGCCGGCGTCGTCGGCCTCGCCGTGGCGCGCCGGCTGGCGCAGGCCGGGCGCGAAGTGTTGATCCTCGAAGCGGAGGACGCTTTCGGCACCGGCATCAGCGCCCGCAACAGCGAAGTCATCCACGCCGGCATCTACTATCCGGCCGGATCGCTCAAGGCGCGCCTCTGCGTCGCCGGCCGACGCCAGCTCTATGCCTATTGCGCCGAGCGCGGCATCGCCCACCGCCGCTGCGGCAAACTGATCGTCGCCACCCATGAAAGCCAGCTCGCCGAACTCGAAGCCATCGCCGCCCATGCCCGTGGCAACGGCGTGGAAGATATTCAGCGCTTAACCCGGAGCACCGCGCGGGAAATGGAACCTGCCCTGGAATGCGTCGCGGCGCTGCACTCTCCCTCCACCGGCATCATCGACAGCCACGCCCTGATGCTGGCCTTGCTCGGCGACGCGGAAAATGCAGGCGCAGTGCTGGCGCTGAAGAGCCCCGTGCTCTCGGGTGAAACCAGCGGGGACGGTACCCTCCTTGAAGTGGGAGGCAGCGAGCCGATGCGGCTGCTCGCCAGGAGCGTCATCAACTGCGCCGGTCTCGGCGCCCAGGAATTCGCCGGCAAGCTGCGCGGACTGCCGCCGGACAGCGTGCCGCCGCTGTCTTACGCCAAGGGCAATTATTACGCGTTGGCAGGACGAGCGCCGTTTTCGCGGCTGGTCTATCCGGTACCCGAAGCGGCCGGCCTGGGCGTACACCTGACGCTGGATCTCGCCGGCCAGGCGCGCTTCGGCCCCGACGTGGAGTGGGTGGACAACCTCGATTACAGCGTCGATCCGCGCCGCGCCGAAAGCTTCTACGCCTCGATCCGCCGCTACTGGCCGGCACTTCCCGACCACTCGCTGGCGCCCGCTTACGCCGGCATACGCCCCAAGCCGCATTTACGCGGGGATGCGGCGCGCGACTTCATCATCCAGGGACCTGGGGAACATGGTGTGCCGGGACTGGTCTGCCTCTACGGCATCGAATCGCCGGGGCTGACCTCATGCCTGGCCCTGGCGGAGCATGTGCTCAGGAGTTCACAAAGCCGGTAGGCACATTACCGGACTCAAGCCTTGGTAATTCTCAGCCCGGCATCGATCAGCAGGACTTCCCCGGTGGTTTTCGCGGCACCGGCGCCCAGCCACCATGCGGCGGCGGCGATGTCTTCCGGGCTGATCACGGCCTCCAGGGCCGCGCGCGATTTATAGCCGTCGACTGTGGCGGCATAACGCTCCGGGCCGAGTCCTTCCTTCATCCACGGAGTTTCCACCAGGCCGGGGGCGATAGCATTGACCCTGATCTCTGGCCCCAGGGCGCGCGCCAGTCCGACCGTCATGGCGTTGAGCGCCCCCTTCGAAGCCATGTAGGCAATCGAAGAGCCGACGCCCATCAGCGATGCGACCGACGAAATATTCACCACCCCGCTACCCGGATGTTTCTGGAGGAGCGGCACGAAGGCCCGGGTCATCTGGTAGGCGCCGATCACGTTCACGCTGTAGATGCGCTGAAAATCTTCGGCGGACAGTCCGTCCAGATTCTTGAGCGCGACAAACTTGGTGGCTCCCGCGTTATTCACCAGGACATCGGTTCGACCCCAGGCCGATGCGACTTCGCCCGCCATGCGGCGACAATCCTGGTCGTTCGAGACGTCCGCCTTGATGACCAGGACTTCCGCCCCCAAGGCGCGACACTCCTCAGCCACTGCCTCGGCAGGCGCGGCGTTGCGAGAATAGTTGATGACGACGTTCCAGCCATTGCCGGCAAACAATTTCGCGGTGGCGGCACCGATGCCGGAGGAAGATCCGGTCACAACACAAATTTTTCTGTCCATGGGCGTCATTATGCAGCGGCGCAGAACGTAAGGGGAGCGTCCGGAACCAGGAATTGAGGGAGATTTACCGCGTTGACTTGCGATGAGGAAAAACCGGATCAGGCATATGGTTTACCCGCAACGGGCAGCCGTGTTTTAGAAAAGGAAAATAATATGACCCATCCATTCATCGTCTGGTATTCCCAACTCTGCGGAGTCACTGCTTCACTGTGGGTCAAAGCCATGTCCGATGTCTGGCGTTACCCGCAACAAGTCCGCAAGCAGGCGGATCGATAGGATCGTTTGACCTGCGCTAGACGGCGCCCCGGGCCAGCCGCACACGCACGCGGGCGAGGATGTCGGCAGGTGTATCGGCTTGCGTGTCGATGACGATGGCGTAATCGCTCTCTCCGGCATCGAGCGGTTCGTCGTTCCGCAACTGACGCTCCAGCACCGCCAGGGTGGCTTCCGAGGCATCCTTGCCTTGCGCTTGGCGCTGGCTCACCCGACGCCGCAACTCGGCTGCATCGGCGACGAAATCGAGTATCAGGTAAGCCACCTTGAGGTCGGCCGCGATGGCGCGGAAGGCCATGCGCCGCGCGGCGTTCAGGAAAGTGGCATCGACGATGACCGGGTAGCCGGCCTCGATCGTCCGGACCGCCAGGCTGCCCAGTTCGACATAGGTATCCATGCTGGCGGCGTCGCTGTATAAGCCCGTGCCCAGCGGGGTACCGGTTCTGGCGTCCCGGGCAAGACCGTGCAGACGTTTGCGTTCGACATCGGAGCGCAGACGCAGCGCACCCAGTTGTTCGACCAGCGGCAGGGTCGCGGTGCTCTTGCCAGAACCCGAAACGCCGTGGGTAATGATCAACGCCGCCTGCCGCGGCAAGGTGTATGAACGCGCCAGGCGGATATGCCCGGCGTAGTCGGCCAACGCCGCCCGCTGCGCCTCGCCCCCGGTTTGCGCGGCGCGGATGCGCGCCACCTTGGCGCGCACCATGGCGCGATAGACCAGGTAATAGGGAAGCAGCCGCAGCGACGCATAGTCGCCGGTGATTTCCAGGTAGGCGTTGAGAAAGCGCGCTCCCCAATCGGGCCTCCCGCGCGCGGCAAGATCCATGACGGTGAAGGCGACTTCATTGACGACATCGATCCAGCGCAATTCGGGATTGAACTCGATGCAGTCGAAAACATGGATTTCCCCGTCGATCCAGGTGATGTTGCCCAGGTGCAGGTCGCCATGGCATTCCCGGACATCACCCGCGCTGTGGCGCGCCGCCATCACCGGCGCCAGCTCATTGTGCCGGGCGATGCTCCAGCTTTCCAATGCATCGAGTTCGGCGATCTCGCCGGCGGCGGATAGCAGCGGGCGGATCTGGGAAAAATTCTGGCGCATCGGCAGTGCGATGCGCTCCGGCGTTCCGTGATCCACATCGCCAGCTCGGGCGATGCGCGCATGGAATCCCGCCACCGTCTCGGCCAGGGCGTCAATGTGATGCGGCGTCAATTCACCGCGGTCGAGCATGTGATCCAGCAAGGCCGATTGGTCGAAGCGGCGCATCTTGACCGCGAATTCGATGGCATCCGCCGCGAGCGGATCGTCCATCGCCACGATGCGCGGCGCTGCCGCACCGCCGACGATGGCGACGACATCGAGATAAAGCCCCGGCGCCAGGCGTCGGTTGAGGCGCAGTTCCTCCTCGCAATAGTGATGGCGCAAGGCCAGGGTGGAGAAATCCAGGAAACCCATATCCACGGGCTTCTTGATCTTGTAGGCATAGGCGCCCGCCAGCAGCACCGTCGAAATATGCGTCTCGATGCGTTCGACCGCGGCCACCTCATGCGGATAGCATTGCGGATCGAGCAGCCCGCGCAGTACTTGACCCTGGTCCGGGTCGGAGCGTTTGTCCGCCTGTGCGGGAACCGGCGTATCCTTGGCCTTGGGAATCATGTCCTCACGGGGAAAGACGTGTACCTGCGGATTCTGCGCGCAACACCGCCCCTGCCCGTTTGACCACGATCAAAGTCCATGCAGTCAATTCATGGAAGTATTGCCTCGGTACCAGTAGAATCTAAATATGGAAGCTGATGTTGCTCCTCCCCCTTCCGGGTGGAGAGAGTAGATAGGAAATGCACAATGAGCAATGTGAAAAGCACCACCGATTACGACAAGGCCCGCATCATCGAACGGCCGGACGGCTTCTATTGGCAGGACAAACAGACAGACGAAGAGTTCGGTCCCTTCGACGACGCCCTCGAAGCCGTCGCCGACATGGAGGACAGCCTCAGTTCCGACGACCCGCTCGAAATGGCGGAAGGACTCAATGAAGCCGAGGAGGAAATCGGCATCGCCAACTGGATCGACCCGGACACCGGCGAACCCGCCGAAGAATCGGTTCCGCACATCGAAGAGCATTGAGCAGGGCCGACCGGTCGTTCCTGCACCGGCGGAAATTCGGCATGGATAATCCCCGCCGGGCGACGCGAAGCTCTATCATCCCGTCCTGGCGATGAACCGTCGGCACACAAGCACTGATATCCGATGCACAATCTTCAACCCATCCTGCGCGGCGCCAGCTTGCGCGACATCGAGCGCCGCCACAACAACGTCCAACCGCCGCTGATGGAGCGCGCCGGTGCGGCGGCGGCCGATCTCGCCGGGCAACTGCTGGCAGGGTCCGCCAAACCTCCGTTGATCGTCGCCGGTCCTGGCAACAACGGCGGCGATGCGTTGGTGGTGGCGCGTCTCCTGAAACAGAAAGGATTGCAACCCGTCGTGGTGTTTGCCGGCACGGTAGAAAAATTGCCGGCCGATGCCCGCGCCGCCCATGACGCATGGATAGCATGCAGCGGCACCCTCCATCCGGACATTCCTCCGGGCGACTATGGCCTGGCCGTCGATGGCCTGTTCGGTATCGGCATTGCCCGTCCGCTGGAAGGTCGTTATGCGGCGCTGGTGGCGCGCATCAACGAACTGCGCTGCCCGGTGCTAGCCCTCGACATCCCCAGCGGGCTTGATTCGGAAACCGGCCGGGCCATGGGTGTGGCGGTCAATGCCATGCACACGGCGACATTCATCGCCCTCAAGCCCGGCCTGCTGACGCTGGACGGCCCGGATCATTGCGGCGATGTCAGCGTGCATGATCTCGGCCTCAGTGTCGAACTGAGCGTCGCCATGACAGATGGATGCACGATCGCCCCGCCGCTGTTCGCCAAGCACCTACAAGCGCGCCGGAAGAATTCGCACAAGGGCAGCAACGGCAGCGCCGGCATCCTCGGCGGCGCCCCCGGCATGGCCGGCGCCGCGCTGCTGGCGGGACGCGCCGCCCTCCAGCTCGGCGCGGGGCGAGTCTATGTCGGCATGCTGGAACGACTCGCCGTCGATCCGCTGCAACCCGAGCTGATGCTGCGCGCCGCCGACGAAGTGTTCGCGCTCGCCACCTGCCTCGCCGTCGGCCCCGGCCTGGGACAGTCCGCCGCCGCCCTAGCCCTGTTGCGCCGCGCGATCGACACCGACCTGCCGCTGCTGCTCGACGCCGACGCGCTGAACCTGCTCGCCGCACATCCGGTGCTGGCCGGCATCGTCGCCCGGCGCACATCACCGACCGTGCTGACGCCGCATCCCGCCGAAGCCGGACGCCTGCTCGCCAGCGACGCCGACGCGGTGCAAGCCGACCGCATTGCCGCCACACAGGAACTGACGCGGCGCTTCAACGCCGCGACCGTATTGAAAGGCTGCGGCAGCATCGTCGCCCTCCCCGACGGCCGCTGGTTCATCAACACCAGCGGCAACCCCGGCCTCGCCTCCGCCGGCACCGGCGACGTGCTCTCCGGCCTGGCCGTCGCGCTGCTGGCGCAAGGCTGGCCGGTTGCAGAGGCACTACTTGCGGCGGTCCATCTGCACGGTGCCGCCGCCGATGCCTGCGTCGCCGCCGGCATCGGCCCTATTGGCTTGACCGCCGAAGAGTTGATAGCCCCCTCCCGCAGATTGCTCAACGACTGGATCGCGACGCGGTAGGTACCTGAACCCCGCGCCGACAAATGATGCTTGTCATCATTTGGAATTGGGGGTTTAATCCAGTTTGCATACGACTGTACGTTGCACGTGAATGCACTTGTCGACACGGTTTGGCGGCTTAGGCGGCTTACGAGATTGATAGGACTTCTCGAATGGCTTATAACTCGGCATCACTTGCGCAACTGATGGCAAGCATGCGCGATGACATGCGGTTGAATTCCGAAATCGCGCACGAATTGTCATAGACATTGCGTTGGGCCGCCAAGGAATGCATATGGAACTCGTAGAGAATCAAGCCCAAGTAGAGAGGAACATTTGCACACTTGAGAAGGCACGTCGATCCTCAGACGACAGTTTGCGGTCTTACCAGTCACTTATCAAGCGCGGAACCTGCTTCGTTGTGTATGAATCAGACTCTGGCGTCGCTTTCGCACCATCAAAGTTCATCGGGTATGTCAATAATGCGCTTGAGTTGCATATTGAGGACAGGAGAAATCGCGATGGCCGAGATACTAATAAGGCACTAGCGGCCGTCTTCGGTCATGGTCCCGAGCTGGATACCTCAGCGGAGGCTGGGTACCGCGCGTTTTGCGAGCGCATCGGGATTCAGCCGGGAAAGACTGGGACGGCCGGTGCGAAGCGGAAGTTCTGGATCCCAGAGAACCTTTCGGAGGTGTTGTCGGATTTCGCCATCGCGGAGATCGAGGGCGACTCGACGCTGACTCAAACCGAAAAGCGGCAGTTAGTCAAAGCGCGACTGGGTCAAGGACAGTTTCGCACGGACCTATTCAGCGTCTGGCGCGCCTGTTGCCTTACCGGATGCTCGCTACGTAGTGTGTTGAAGGCGTCACACATAAAGCCTTGGTGCAAGAGCGACAACACGGAGCGACTCGACAAGTTTAACGGCTTGCTTCTCTCGCCCAACGCAGATGCTCTCTTTGACCGAGGCTACATATCATTCTCGGATGCAGGCGAATTGATGATTTCGCCGCAACTCTCGGAGGACGCTCGAAAGGCCCTACTCATTGGTTGCAAGAAGAGGATCTCAATACTGGCATCTCACCTTCCGTACCTCGCATACCATCGTGCTCATTGTTTTCGTGGTAAAGCGGCCCAACCAGGCGTTCCAGCCGAGTTTGTTCCGTCGCTGCTTCACCGCGACGGAACAAACTCGGCTGAACTAGGACGGAGGATCAAAGGGGCCAGGGTCAGATTGACCAGACAAAACGAGCCGTGACTCCTGGCGCAAGCGATAATGTCACCTACGCCGGTCATCTCAAACATAGGCCTTCTTCATATCCTGCTGCGTCGCCCCCATACTGGCATGCCGATTGCGTTGGGCTATTAAGTGATCAACAGCATTTGAGGAATCTCCCGTGCAAATCCAATCAGCCAGCGCCTATTCGGCCGCGTCGCTTCTGAATGTTTCATCGCGCCAAGAACAAAAACCCGCCATTGCTACTACGGCAAGTTCTACCGCCTCAACGGCAACTTCTGCCGACAGGACAACTATTTCCCAGGCTGCGCGAGATCTTCTCGCCGCTCAATCCAGGACATCGGCAACGACGGGAAACAGCGCGACGGCCTTGTTCGACACGGATCAAGGTTCCAAGAATCTGAACATAGACGCTTACTTCTCGAACAGGCCGGGGCCTGCTGTCCAATCGCTCTAGACGCTTCCTCCGCGCTGCTTCCGAGCCAGAAGAATGTCGACGCCCTGACCAAGCACATTTCGGCGACCTTCCCGCAATTCCTGGTCGAACACAATATTCCATCTGCGCCTGCCAGCATCACCTACGACAACGAAGGAAATATCCAGCTCCCCGCCAATTATCCCTACGCTTCGGAACTCAAGCAGGCGCTGGAAAACAACCCGACGATGGCCCGGGAACTCAGCACCGTCAATGCCCTTGCCTCGCACGTTGCCGAGATGAAAAAGCTCGCTCCGTTCCAGCAGGAATACGCCGCCGCCACAACGCAGGCAGAGGCCGATGCGATTGTCGCCAAATACAGCTACCTGTTCTCAGGCGCTCATCATCACGACACCATTGCCCTGCAATTCTCGGCGAATGGCAGTCTGAGCCTGACCGCCGACGGCAAGCCCCTGTCATAGCCGGTTGCGTTATCATTGGTAAGCGTGGATGCCGTGCCTTCACCGTAGAACTAGCGAGGGCCGGCGTCTCATGCACGGCCACGCTGCATCAAGGAGATCACCGTGATTCGACCCGCCATCGCCACTGACGCCGATTCGATCGCCCGGATTTACAACCACTACGTTCTCAACACCATCATTACCTTCGAGGAACAAGCAGTTTCCGCACAGGAGATGGCCGGACGCATCGACGAGGTCACATCGGCATCCTTGCCGTGGTTGGTCGTGGAGGACGCCGGCCGGATCGTGGGCTATGCCTACGCTTCGAAGTGGAAGGGGCGTTGCGCGTATCGCTTTTCCGTCGAGAGCACCGTCTACCTCGATCCGGATTCCGCGGGAAAAGGATACGGCACCAGACTCTACGAACGCCTCTTCGCCTCGCTCAGGGAGTGCGGAATGCATGTGGTTATAGGCGGCATCGCCCTGCCCAATCCCGCCAGCATCGCGCTCCACGAGAAACTTGGCATGAAGAAGGCGGCTCACTTTAGTGAGGTCGGCTACAAGTTCGGAAAGTGGATCGATGTCGGTTACTGGCAGGCCACGTTGTGAGGCCGATTTCATGACCAGATTACGGGTTTTCAGGTATATCTATTAGCGATTACGAACCTTATCATTCCCGGCAAGCTTGAAGGCAACATGGCAACTTGATATTCAAAGGAGACCGCTATGTCAATCAAACGCACATCGCCTCGCAGCCTGTTGGTCGCCTCCCTTCTATGCGGTGTTTTCTGGCCCGGCATACTGTTGGCACAGACCGCCCTGGACATAGGCGCCACTCTGAAAACTCAAAATGCCGTCAAGTTGAGAGCACTGCCGCCCTCCCAGAAATTCTTGTTTCTGGTGACCGAACCGGGCGACGAAATCGCGAAAATGAAGGAAGGCGAGAAGATCAAGATTCAGGAGGTCAAGGAAATCGCCGTGCCTTTCGGCAAGGACATATGGGTCAAGGGCAAGACGGAAAAAGGGGAAACCGGGTGGGTCTATTACGGCGAAAAGGACAAGCCGGTGAATTTCCTGGACACGACGAAAGCGAAGGAGTGAAGCGATGGAACCCAACTACTCCGTAACCAATGTGCTTGCGGTCACCGTTCCGTTTCTCTGTTATTACTTTGGCATCTTCGTGCGAAAAATGGTTTTGCCCGGAAAGGAGAGCCCGCCGCTCAGCCATCAATTTCTCCTCGGGATACCCGTCTCCCTGGTGGTCGTCTCGCCGATGATACCGGTCTATCTTGCGGCGTATTCCAATGTCTCGGCCTTGCTGATAACCTTGGGCGTCATCATGGAACACGGAATGCTGGTCAACGAAACCGCTACGGTGCATCTTAAGAAACTCACCGCTCGCGGCTGACGCAGACTCCGCGACGTCACTGCAACCACTACCCCGCTGCCGCAGCACACGCGGTCATCCAGAACGAAGAGGAGTTTCCATGCCATCCCCAGAAATCCTGAAGCGTTTTATCGCCATGGTCGAAGCTAACACCCATGTCGAGGCGATCGAGGAGTTCTACGCGCCGCATGCATCCATGCAGGAGAACGAGTCACCCCCGCGAACCGGCCGCGACGCGCTGGTGGCGAACGAAAGGAAAGTCCTGTCGCGGGCACGATCACTGAGCTCGGAATGTGTGCATCCGGTATTCGTTAACGGCGACCAAGTGGTCATTCGTTGGATATTCAAGTTCGAGGGCCACGATGGCACGAGTACCCGGCTGGACGAGCTGGCGTACCAGCGCTGGGAGAACGATCGCATCGTCGAGGAAAAGTTCTTCTACGATCCACGTCAAGTGAAGCCGCGTGGGTAGCGCAACATGGCCGAATACACCTCAAAAGCGTCCATGAGCACCGGCGTAGCCCGGCCTTTCGACGGCGGTTGCACCTGCCGCTTCGTGCGCTACCGCATGACGACGCCGCCGCTATTCGTCCACTGCTGCCACTGCCGCTGGTGCCAGCGCGAAACGGGTGCTTCGTTCGCATTGAATGCAATGATAGAAGCCGACCGCGTGGAGTTGCTGGAGGGCGTGGTCGACATCGTCGATACACCGTCGAACAGTGGCAAGGGCCAGAAGATCGCCCGCTGTCCGAAATGCCGCATCGCGGTGTGGAGCAACTATGCCGGCGGCGGCGACGCGGTGCGCTTCGTCCGTGTCGGTACCCTGGATGAACCCGACCGCTTGCCGCCGGACATCCACATCTTCACCGCCTCGAAGCAGCCATGGCTGATGCTCCCGCCTGGAACGCCGGCCGTCGCCGAGTACTACCAGGCCGCCGACCACTGGCCCAGGGATAGCCTCGAACGTCGCGCGGCGCTGCTCGCCGTCATCTCCGGCGACGGCGCCCGGCGCTGATTCCCGCGCCCACCCCGCTCCGCCGCTCGAACAGCGGATTTAGGCTGGGGCAAGTACTCGGTTAGAATACCCGCTTTAAAATAGTGGTTACACGGTCATGAACTTGCAAGCCAAGATCGCGGCATTTTTCGGTATTCTCGCCTGCTGCCTGATCGCCTCGGTACTCGCGATCGGCCTGTTCTCCTTCCGCCAGTATTCCATCGCCACAGCCACCGAGCATATTCGCAGCTCGGCGGAGATGCTGCGCGTCAGTCTCACGGAGGAAATGATCAACGGCGTCATTGCTAAGCGCGAAAGCCTGCTGGTACGCATGCTGGAGGTGGAGGGCTTGAAGTCGGTGCGCATCGTGCGCGGCCCGCAGGTGGCGCAGCAATTCGGCAAGGGTCTGCTGCGCGAACAATCGGCGGATGAAATCGAACGCCGCGTGCTCGGCAGCGGCCAGGCCGAATTCGGCCTCGTCGACGCCACGGGCGAGGGCGAGAGCGAGATCATCTTTCGCGGCACCATTCCGTATATCGCCACCAACCGCGGCAGCCCCAACTGCCTGATGTGCCACCAGGTTGCCGAAGGCACGGTGCTGGGCGCCGTCACCATCACCATGTCCATCGACCACCTCAAGCGCAAGGCGATCCTGACGCTGTCGCTGATGGTCGCCGCAGTGACGCTGTTCTCCCTCGTCACCTTCTTCCTGCTGCGGCGCCTGACCTACCCCATAGTCGAAACCGCCACCCACGTCGAAAAGGCTGTGCAGCGCGCCCTCGAAGGCGACTTCAAGAGCCAGATCGTGGTCCGCACCGACGATGAAATCGGCCATATCGCTGGCGAGATGAACCGCCTTCTGAACCATCTCGACAACGGACTGAACCGCATCAACGACATGGTGACGCAACTGACCAACCACGCCCCCAACGACGGCAACGGCAACCTCCTCAATTCGACCATCGAGATGGTGGAAACCCTCACCGAAGCGGCCCATTTCAAACAGGCCATCGAAGAGGACGAAACCAAGTCGGAAATCTATATCCGCCTGTCCGGCGCCATCGCAGGCTTGTTCGACATCCATCATTATTCGATCTATGAAGTACTTGCGGGGCGCAAGCAGATGATGCCCGTGCTGGTCGACGGCCAGATACGAGGCCCCTGTAGCTGGTGCGATCCACAAATCCTCGTTCGCAACGAAACCTGCCGCGCGCGGCGCACCGGCCACATCGTCAATTCCATCGCCACACCGGATATTTGTTTCGCATTCAAGCCGCCGGAAGACCTGCCCGGCTGCCGCCACATCTGCTTCCCCATCATCCAGTCCGGCACCGTCGGCAGCGTGTTGCAACTGCTCGCGCCCGCCGCGGAACTGGATCGCATCGACAAGCTGGTGCCCTACATCAGCGTCTATCTGCGGGAAGCCGCGCCGGTGCTGGAAGCGAAACGCCTCACGGAAACCCTGCGCGAATCCAACCTGCGTGACCCGATGACAGGGCTGCACAACCGGCGCTTCCTCGAAGAGTCGGTCGAAATGCTGGTCGCCCAGTCGCAGCGGCACAAGTCGCCGCTGTCCATTCTGATGCTCGACCTCGATTATTTCAAGATGGTCAACGATGTCTACGGCCACGATGTCGGCGATACCGTGCTCAAGGTGCTGGCCAAGTTGTTGGCCGAATCGGTGCGCACCTCCGACTATGTCATCCGCTACGGCGGCGAAGAATTCCTGATCCTGTTGCAGGACACCGATGCCGCCGCGGCCACCGATGTCGCCGAAAAGATTCGCGCCGCCGTCGAGGATCTCAAGGTGCAGGTCGCCAGCGGCATGCTGCAAAAGACCATTTCCATAGGTATTTCCGCGCTTCCGGACGATAGCGACACCTTCTGGCAGGCGGTGAAGTTCGCCGATGTGGCCCTGTACCACGCCAAGGAAACGGGACGCAACCGCGTCGTGCGTTTCACCAAGGACTTGTGGGAAAAGCAGGACAACAAGAAGAATTACTAGTCCAGAGTCACTGGCATTGATTAACGTGAAATCACCGAAGAGGACGCCTGGTGATATCGAGCGTAGCGAGCACATTTAGCACCCCGCCCCGGGGCGGGGGCAGGGGGTGGGGGCCATGGGAATGCTGCTAACTTTGCTGATCGGGGGCGTCCCCCCAGGGGACGTCCTTCGGAGCGTACCCCGCGCATCATGAAAGTTAGGACTATCCAGCCCCGTCCACTCCGGTCTTGCGCGCCTCATCCAGCAACCAGGCGGCGAAGCGTTCCACTTCGGGACGCGCGGCATGAGGGGCTCGCACCAGGAAGTAGGCGCGCGCGGCGACATGGCGCCGGGCATCGCCGAGCTGCCGCAGGCGCCCCTCGGCGATCGACTGGGCCACCAGCGGGCCGCGCGCCAGGGCGATGCCGCGGCCATCCTCCGCTGCCCGGATTACCTGGTCGTACTGGTTGAACTGGAGCACCGCCTTGGGCTTGGCGCGGGCCAGCCCGAGGCCCAGCAGCCAGGGTTCCCAGGACAGCCAGGGCGTGTTGTTGCCGCTGTCGAAAGCCAGCAAAGTGGTTTTTGCCAGATCTTCGGGACGCAACACTGCGGGTAGCCCGGCAGCCACAGCCGGACTCGCGACCGGGAAGACCACTTCGTCGAACAACGGTGTCGCTCCTTGAGGCGGCGCCTCGGGTGAGATGTAGCGCAAGGCCAGGTCGATGCCTTCGCGCTCCAGGTCGACCACGCGATTGTCGGCGGAGATCAGCACGTCGAGATCGGGCTCGAGTTCCTGAAACGCGGCGAGTCGCGGCACCAGCCACAGCGCGGCAACTCCCACCGCCGCCGACACGGTGACGCGCGGCCGGCGCTGGCCGGTCCGCAGTCCGGCGCAGACCTCCGCCAGCCGCGCCAGCATCTCGGCAACCGCGCGGGCGAGCACCTCGCCTTCGGGCGTCAGCGCCAGGCGCCGTACTTCGCGCCGGAACAGCTTGACGCCGAGTTGAGATTCCAGCGTCTGGATCTGGCGGCTGACGGCCGACTGGGTGAGGAACAACTCGGCCGCCGCCTGGGTGAAGCTCAAATGCCTGGCGGCCGCATCGAAGCCTTTGAGCGGGTCGAGGGAAGGCAGCTTGCGCACATCGCCATACATGATTATTCCTCATGCATCGAATACTAATTTAGCGTTTGTCTTGCTACCAAGGCTGCCCTATCGTGACAACACATGCAGCGACAACTCCGTCTATGCATTTTACGCATGAAAGGATCATTATGGCAAGCATCGTGCAAGAAACCCGTTTCGACCTCGCCAAGAGCGAACTGTTCGCCTTGTCGGATATCCAGGACCATGTGCTGAGTTGCGGCAGCGGCGAACTGTGGATCACGGTGGACGGCGACAGGCGCGACATCATCCTCGCTCCGGGCGAAAGCCTGCGGATCGAAAGCCGCGTCCCGGTGGTGATCACCGCGCTCCGGGCGTCTACCCTGAACTTGTTGCATCCCCAGGCTGCCGCGTCCTGGAAGGCCCGCATGTTCGGCGTGTTGAACGCGCTGTCGCGCTGGAAGTTTCCCCCGCTGGCGAGCTTTCCCAGCCCGATGATACGTTGAGAACGCGAACTCCGACCCGGTCGGCCACGCACGTGGCCGACCGGGTCGTCGTTTTGCCGCCGAATGTGGCATAAGGCGGCATAATGTTGCTTTGCGTCAATTCAAAGCCCTTGCCCCGACGAACGGGTTGGCCACTTACCACTAAATGCCCGAATCCCAGCAACACCCGGTCCGAGGAATTCTGCTGATTCTTTCGGCCTTATTCTTCTTTGCGGCGCTTGACGCCACCTCCAAGCATCTCTCCCAGAAGTTCGCCGTGCCGCTACTGGTTTGGGCGCGTTACACCCTGCACTGCCTGTTGATGATCGTCTTCCTGGCGCCCTCTATGCGCTTGAGGCTGGTGGCAACGCAACGGCCGCTGACCCAGGTCATGCGGGCGCTGATGCTGGTCGGCACCACCGGTTTTGTGATGGGCGCGCTACGCCTGATGCCGCTGGCCGAGACCACCGCGATCCTGTTCATCACGCCGCTGCTGGTCACCCTGATGGCCGGCCCATGGCTCGGCGAAAAAATCGGTTGGCGGCGCTGGTTGGCGGTGGTCATCGGGTTTGCCGGCGCCTTGCTGGTCGCCCGGCCTGGAGGCGCCTTGGCCACTCCCGGCATTCTGCTGGCGCTGGCCGCCGCGGTTTGCTACGGCGTATACCAGATCCAGACACGTCAACTGTCATCCTCCGAAGGCACCTTCACCATGCTGTTTTATACCGCACTGGTCGGCACCGTCGTCATGACGCTGGGATTGCCATGGTTCTGGGACGGACCAAGGCCGACGCCGTTCGAGGGGTTGTTGATCGCCTCGATGGGCATATACGGCGGCACCGGCCATTACCTGCTGACGCGGGCCTTCCGCCATGCGCCGGCGACGACCCTGACCACCTTCATGTATGCACAGCTGATCTGGGCGACCTTGCTCGGCTGGCAGGTGTTCGATCACCTGCCCGACACCTGGTCCATCCTCGGCATGACCGTCATCGCCGGCAGCGGCCTGGCGGTGGCACTTTCGGAAAGGCGCAAGACGCTATGAATCGGATTTCAGTCAACACCAGCGACGGCTATTCTGTTGCCGCCTATCGCTTCGACCCGGCCGGTCCACCACAAGGCTGCATCGTGATCGCCGCGGCGATGGCAGTGCCCCAGTCCTTCTATGCGCCTTTCGCGGCGTATCTGGCGACCCAGGGATACGCGGTATGGACCTTCGACTATCGCGGCATGGGCGAGTCGCTACAGGGTTCGCTGAGGCATCTGAAGGCCGACCTCAGCGACTGGCTGACCCTCGACTACGATGCGGTGGTGAATGCCGCCGCCGACGCCCTCCCGCATCTGCCCTTGTTTGTGGTGGGACACAGCTTCGGCGGCCAGACGGCGCCGTTGCTGCCTTCCCGCGAACGCGTCGACGGCCTGGTGAATATCGCGGTGGGCAGCGGATCGCTGCGCCACAACACGCCGCGCATCCGTCGTTCGGCGCCCTTCATGTGGTATCTATTTGCACCCCTGTTGTGTCCGCTGTTCGGCTACTTCCCCGGCGCGCGCCTGGGCGTCGTCGGCGATCTTCCCAACGGCGCGATGTTCCAGTGGCGGCGCTGGTGCCTGACGCCCGACTATATTTTGAGCGGGGAACCCGGAGCACGCGCCGCCTATGCCAGCGCCGAATTTCCCGTGCTGGCGCTGACCTTCGCCGACGACGAACTGCTGCTCGAAGCCGGCTCACGCATGCTGCACGAGGCCTACCTCATGCGCCCCGCCGATTACCGCGTCATCGAACCCGGACAAATCGGCATGCAACGCATCGGCCATTTCGGATTCTTCAAACGCAACAGCGAAGCGACTCTGTGGCCGATCGTGAGAGACTGGCTGGCGCATTATTTACCCAAGTAAGCGAGGTGTTGCGCTTCGAGTTTCCGCCGGCATGCGCTAAGATATTCGAAGGGAGGATTCATGATGAAGAAGTTATTTCTCTGCGCCGGCCTGGTCATGTCGATGGCGGGTTGCGGCAACCTGTTGACCCATACCGTGTATCACCAACCGCAAAGTCCCGAAGGCCGGGTCTGCACATCCCAGTGCTACAACGCGCAACAGCAATGCCGGAACCAAATGGAGGCCCAGCGCAAGGAATGCGAGACCCAGCACCGTTACGCAATGGAGGCCTTCAAGCACTGTAAGGACTCGGCGGGGAAAGATTGCCGGGAGCCGCCGGCGTGCTCCTATCCGAGCTATTACCGCTGCGACAACGACTACAAGGCCTGCTTCGGCGCCTGCGGAGGCACGATGGAAGTGCTGCCCGGGTTGTAGGTCCGACTCTCAGCCGGGCAAACGCAAGGGGCCGCCACGCACCGCGCAAAGCCGTTGCACGACTGCCGGACGTGGTTCCGCTATTTCGCCCTGCTCGAAGGCGATGATTTCCAGGTGATGGTGCACGACATGGCGTAATTCGTCCCGCCGCAGCAGGTAGGCGGGATTGCTGGGCTTGCCGAAGAGTTCGTTGCCTGTCATGAAGGTCTCGTAGATCAGGATGCCCCCCTTGTCCAATGTCGCCATCAACTGGGGAAACAGAGGCCGCCACAGATAATTGGTGACGATGACACAGGCAAAGTGGCATCCCATATAAGGCCAGGGACCACCCTCCAGGTCTGCGCAACGCGCCTGGATACCCGGTATGTCGCGCAGCGCCTCGACGGCTTCCGCATCCCGGTCCACCGCTTCGACGGTATAACCGAGGCCGGCAAGATAACGCGCATGCCTGCCGCCGCCGCACGCCAGATCCAGAACCTTGCCGCCTGGAGCAATCAATGGGACGAAGCGACCGACCCAGGGCGAGACGTCCGCATATGCACCCGCGAGCGGATGGGTGTCGAGCGAGGCAGGTGGTGCTGGTTCACTGTTGTTCATAGTGGTTCAAAATGTTGTGGCGGGTTGGTCTGTTTGGTCTACTGAAATACCGTTACGAAGCGCCCCGTCACCCACGAGCGCAGCGAGCAATTTGTAGCCCCCGCCCGGGCGGGGGTTGGGAGTGGGGGCGTGGCCCAAGGCCACTTCCTTCGGGGCGTAAATACCGTCTTTGAGCAATTTCATGGCACGAGGGTGGTCTGACGGCGATGCGAGTTAGAGATGCCGCGAGACTTCAACGATATCCACTTCATCGGTCAGCTTCACGTCGAAGCCGAGCGTTTCCATCAGGGCCAGCATCGCTTCGTTGTCCGCCAGCACCTGTCCGCGCATGATGGCGATTCCCTGCGCGCACGCAGCGGCGATCAGGCAGCGCATCAGGCGCGAGGCGAGACCCCGGCCGCCCATGTCGTCGGCGATGACGACTGCAAACTCGCAGGTCTTGCCGCCGGGCAGGCAGGAATAATTGGCTTCTCCCAGCAACTTCTGTTGGCCGTTGCCGGGCGCGGTGGCGATCAGGGCAAGCTCGCGGCCGAAATCGAGCTGGACGAAACGGGCCAGCGAACTTTGCGGCAATTCCCGCATGGTGCTGAAGAAACGCATGTGGCGGCTTTGCGCCGTCAGGCCGCGGACGAAATCCTGGAACATGACGGCGTCATCCGGGCGAATCGGCCTGATGGTACAGGTGCTGCCGTCCTTGAGGGTCCACTCCCCCACCAGTTGGGACGGGTAGGGATAGATGGCCATGTGGCCATAGCGGTCCCCGCCTTCCGCAAGCTGCCGCACTTCGGCCTTGGCGTCGACCGCAACGGCACCCCGCTCATCGGCCTCCAGCGTGATATCGAGCGCATGCAGCCAGGGCAGCTCGCTCGCCATTTCCGAGACGCGCAGCAGGATCGCCTCCAGCGGTGCCAGTGCCACCGCCGGATTATGGCGGATCGGCCCCAGCAGCCTGGCCACATGGGGTACGCCTATCATGTCGCCGACCAGGCGCGGGTTGAGGGGCGGCAGGGCGATTGAACGCGCGTCATAGATTTCCGGAGCGATCCCCGCCTCGGAAAGCGTGATCACGGGGCCGAAAACCTGGTCGGTACGTATCGATATGCTCAGCCAGCGTCCCTGTGGTCGGTCGATATGAGGTTCGAGATACACCGAGGCACCGGCGTCCGGATGCAACTCGCGGAAGGCCAGGGCCACCTCGGCGGCCGAACGCAATCCAAGCCGCATGCGTCCGTTGCCGCCGCTTTTCATCGCCACGGGATAGCCAAGCCGGCTGGCAACAGCCACGGCTTCCGTGGGCGTGGTTGCACTCTCGGAAGGCGTGACCGGAATTCGGAAAGCGGCGAGTATCGATTTGGCGTCCGGCAGGCTCAGCATCCGGCCAGAGCCTCGCAGGTGCGCCTCGATGACGCCCTGCGCCTGAGCGGTGTTCGGCGCGATGTAGGAAGACAGCGCCGCCGGTGTTTCCAGCAGCAGGATTTGATTGCGCACCCAATTCATCATGAAGGCGAAAGCGGAAACGGCGTTCTCGGCGGTGCGAAAGGTGGGGAAACGGGCCTGGGCAAATGCGGCGCGCGCGGCGCGCGACCGAACCTCTCCGAGCAGGCAGGCAAGCACCGGCTTCTCGGTACGCCTCAGACTGTCGATCGCCAACCGGGCGTAGTCGAGGGGATCGGCGACCGAATTGGGCGTCAGTATCGCCAGCACGCCATCGACGCCCGGATCGGCGGTACAGGCGGAAATGGCGGCCAGCCAATTCTCCGGAGCGGCGTCGAGACCGAGATCGATCGGATTGCCCGCCGACCAGTCGGCCAATACCAGGGATCGCAGGCGTTCGAGCGTCTCGGGTGTCAAACTTGCCGCGACGATATCATCCTCGGCTGCCTGATCCAGGGCCAGAACCGCCGGCGCACCGCCGTTGGCGACGATGGCAAGCCGGTTGCCCCGCGGCTTCCTGGGTGTCGCCAAGGCACGCGCCGCGGAGAACATGTCGCCGATCGAGAGCACGCGCAATACGCCGGCCCGCCGGAGGGCAGCGTCGAAGGCATCGTCGCGATCCACCAATGCGCCGCTGTGCGCGGCCGCCAGCGGCGCCGAAGCTGCATGGCGCCCGCCCTTGAGGGTGATCACCGGCTTGACCATGGCCGCCGCGCGCACCGCGCTGAGGAAGCGGCGTGGGTGGTGCAAGCCTTCGAGGTAGATCAGGATGCTCTCGGTCTTGAGGTCGGTGGCCAGGTAGTCGAGGATCTCCGGCAGTTCCAGGTCCGACGACAGCCCCGGGCCGAATATGGCGGAAAAACCGAATTCGTCGTTGTGGCTCCAGTCAAGGATATTGGCGCAGACCGAGGCCGATTGAGATACCAGCGCCAGGTTGCCGGCCGGAACCGATAGTTCCATGGCGCTGAGATTCAGGCGCGCGTGAGGCAGGATGCAGCCCAGCGCCTTGGGCCCGAACAGGCGGATGCCGAGGCGCGCCGCTTCCGCGGACAGTTGTAGCTGTTGCTCACGCCCCTCGACCAGAGAGTAGAGGATGGCAACCCGGGCGCCCTTGCGAGCGCAGGCGGCCAGGATTTCGTGCAGGTCCGCCAGCGGCGACGTCACCGCGACCAGGGTGATCTGCCCGGGAATTTCGTCCAGGACGGCGTGGCAGGCAACACCCTCTTGGGTAACAGCCTCACTACCGAGATAGTGGATTTTCCCGGCGAGGCTACCGGCGGCGAGATTGCGCAGCAAACCGCGCGCGACGGGGCCCGATCCGAAGACAGCGATCCGCCCTGGTTTGACGAGGGGAAGCAGGGGGTTGTCGTGAACGAACATCGCTATGGGAAGATGATGCTCAGCTTGGCCTTTCGTCCGCGAACTCGACCAGGGTTTCGATAGCGCCGACGACCGCGCCGGCAACGTCATGCAGCGGAGCCGCCATGAAGCGCAGATGCTTGCCGTCGCCGCCGAAAGCGGGAAAGAAATCGCGTCCTTCGAACGCCCCGGCCACCAGCTTCGACGGGCTTGCATGTCCGCTGTAGCGCTGTTCCACCTCGAGTGCCGTGGCGCCGTGCACGATCATTTCGGCGAGCACGACGCGGCGCGTTTCATAGGGATAAAAGGCGTGCCAGATATCGCCGCGACCGATCATCTCCTGAGCCGACACACCGGTCAGCGCTTCGCAGGCGCGGTTCCAGTGAGTTACGCGGCATTGCGCGTCCACCACAAAAGTGGCGACCGGGCTGCCCGCGATGATTTCGGTCAGCCGCCTTTCCGCGGCGCGTTGCGCCAATTCGGCCTGCTTGCGTTGCGTGATGTCCTGCAAGGTCTCGACGCAACCGACCACCTGGTCGGCGGCGTTGCGGATGGGCGACGCGGAGAAGGCCAGCCAGCGGCCGTCTTCGCCAAAATCCGGGAAAAAATCCTCGGACTCCCAACCCCCCGGCGCATGAGGCGAGGGCCGGTACTTGCCACGATAGAATTTTTCGAGCAGCGGCAACGGAGCGCCATCGACAACCAGGTCGGCGAGCACCGGACGGTGGGCCGGATAAAATGCCCGCCACTGGTCGTGAGTGCCCAGCACCTCGGCTGCCGCCACTCCGGTCATGCGCGCCAGCGCCTCGTTCCAGTAAACCACGACATGGTCCGTGTCTACCACGAAGCTGGCCACCGGGCTGCCGTCGAGTATGCGCGCCGGGTCGAACAGCGCCGAATCGATCATTACCTCCCCTCCCTCTTATTCCTCGCATGTTATCGCACTTCGTAGCGAGATTGAATTTCAGGAAGGTGCCGCCGGTATAGGTTGAAATATGTTCTTGGCCAGTCCCGGCCGACCGAACAGATAACCTTGATAGGAATGGCAGCCGTGGCTGGCAAGAAAATCGCGCTGCGCCGTCGTCTCCACCCCTTCGGCGATGACCGCCAGGCCCAGGCCCTGGGCCAAGGCCACGATCGTCTTGGCAATCGACGCGTCGTTGGAATCGGTGAGCACATCCCGCACGAAAGACTGGTCGATCTTCAACTGATCCAGCGGCAATCGCTTGAGGTAGGAAAGCGAGGAGTAGCCGGTGCCGAAATCGTCCAGGGAGAAACTCACGCCGATGGCTTTCAGCGCGGTCATTTTGGCGATCACGTCTTCCACATTCTCCAGCAGCAGGCTTTCGGTGAGTTCGAGTTTGAGTTTCAGCGGATTTGCGCCGGTGCAATCGAGAACCGCCATGACTTGGCCCACGAAATCCCGATGGCGGAACTGTTTGGCACTCACATTCACGGCCAGCATGAGGCCAGCCGTTTCCTCCTGGCTGGCCCACGCCACCAGCTGATCGCAGGCGGTTTCCAGCACCCAGTAGCCCAGCGGCAGGATCAACCCGGTCTCTTCGGCCAACGCGATAAACTCGAAAGGCGAAACCAGGCCGCGACTCGGATGCTGCCAGCGAATCAGGGCTTCGGCACCCGTCAAGCAGCCATCGCCATCCACCTGGGGTTGGTAGTAAAGGAGGAACTGCTTCTCCTGCAACCCCAGGCGCAGGTCCGCCTCCAGAGCGACCCGCGCCGAGACCACGGCTTGCATCCTCGGGTCGAAGAAGCGCAAGGTATTGCGGCCTGCCGCCTTGGCCTGGTACATGGCGAGATCGGCGCGTTTCAGCAGTTCGTCCACCGAGTTGTCGTGTTCGTCGAACAGGGCGACGCCGATGCTGGGAGTGCTGTGGTGCGGCTGGCCGGCCAGCGGGTAAGCCTGGTTAAGCGCGACGAGAATCTTTTCGCCGACGATCTCTGTCTGGGTAGCGGCTTCTTGCAGGTTCTCGCTGAGGTCTTCCAGCATCACCACGAACTCGTCGCCCCCCAGGCGAGCCACCGTGTCGCCCTCGCGTACGCAGGTGGCGAGACGCTGGGCGACTTGTTGCAACAACAGGTCGCCCTTGTCATGGCCGAGGGTGTCGTTGAGATTCTTGAAGTCGTCGAGATCGATGAACAGCAGCGCGCCTTGACGTTTGCTGCGGGTACTGGCGGCCAGCGCCTGTTGCAGACGATCGAGCAGCAGGCGCCGGTTGGGCAAACCGGTCAGGGGATCGGAGAAGGCCAGTTGTTGGATCTTGTCTTCCGCCCGCTTGTGCTGGGTAATGTCCGTGAAGGCGGCGACATAATGGGTCACCTTGTCCTGCTCGTCGAGCACGGCGGTAATCGACAGCCACTCGGGATAGACTTCTCCATTCTTGCGGCGATTCCAGATTTCGCCCTCCCAGAAGTGATCGTTATTCAGGCTGTGCCACATGCCTTGGTAGAACTTGTCGTCCTGGCGCCCGGACTTGAGAATGGCGGGAGTCCGTCCGATAACTTCTTCCTCGGCATATCCGGTAATCAAGGTGAAGGCCTTGTTGATCTTGAGGATGACCTGATTGGCGTCGGTGATGGTCATGGCCTCCTGCGATTCGAAGGCAATCGCGGCAATACGCAGTTGCTGTTCCGCCAGCTTGCGCTCGGTGATGTCATACAACACGACCAGGCGGGCACCGGCAAACGAATGACGGGTGGAAGCGGGACTCACCAGGACCGACACCAGCTTTCCGGATTTCGCCCGCACGTTGAATTCCATGGGCTGTGGTTTCGCATCCTCGCGCTTCATATTCTGAATTGTTGCCCGCCAGGTATCGATCACCCCGCGGCGATATTCCGGATCGGGATAGGCTTTCCGCTCCCAATCGGCAAGGGTCGGAATGTCCTCCAGGGTATAGCCGAAAGCCTCGATGATGGAATGAAGTCTCGCTTCGCTCGATTTCAGGGCGCTTGACGCCGCCTCCCCGGCCGCAAGGCTACCCCGCAGTCTCCGGATCATCGGATGGACCAGGCGAAAGGTACTCAATACGATGAATACCACGATCAACGCCGAAGAAAGCAGCATCAACCGCCACAGCAGGCTGACCCTGCGCTCGGACTCCCTTTGAAACGCGAAGGTGGCGGCGTCGAGATCCTGAAGCAAACTGGTATCCGCCATACGCTGCAATCGTTCGCTGCTGGCTACTTGAGCTTTCGCTATGGATTCGGTATCGGCAACTACTTGCCGCGCAAATTCTATAAATCGTCTTGAATCCTCATCGATAAGACGTATCGTACCAAAGTAAAGCTTGTGAAGTTCGGACTCCTCGTCGAGCGACTTCACGATCGCAGCGAGCCGGGTATGCGCGCTTTCAAATTCGAGGATATTGATATTGAGCAGCCGGCTGAATTTCTTCCTGCTGTCGCTCTCCATCGTGTCGATGTAGAGGTGGGCATAGAGCGCGACCCGCTGCGACAGCATGCGCTGGCGACCCGCCAGGTTGATGATTTCAGCAGCCTGTTCATTGCGCAGGATCAGCATACCTGCGAGGAAAAGCGAGCCGAGAGTCAGCGCTATCAGCAGCAGGACAATGACGTTCTGCCGCTGCGATAACCGGCGAACCAGTTTCAGGGTGTCTTCGTCGCTTGGATTTATCGACAACATTATCAGAGAAGATATCGCCTTGTCTTCCGCGTTGCGGCCAAGCATGCCAATGCATATTCAGGCCGGCTTACGCAGCTAGACATATTCTACTACTTTACTCAACTTTAAGCCTCAGCGGTGGCCTATCAGGGAGTTTCATGAAAGCGCGGATCGGGCGATCGGCGAACGTCCATCCGCGAAGATCCACAATTCATAAAGCAGCGCAAGGTATGGTGAAATAAAACGTGCTGCCCTTGCCGGGTTCCGATTCGATCCAGATCTTGCCGCCGTGGTGCTCCACGATCTGACGACAGATTGAAAGTCCCAGGCCCGTGCCTTGCGGTTTGTCGGTGAGCGTGTCGCCGATCTGCCTGAACCTGTCGAATACTTTCCCCTGGTTTTCCGGGGCGATGCCGATGCCCGTATCCTGGACGCAAAAGCGGATGCATCCTTCCTGGCGTTCGGCACGCAGGGTGATTTGGCCGATCTCGGTGAACTTGACGGCGTTGGAAATCAGATTTACCAGGACCTGACGCAGGCGAATTTCGTCGCCGGAAATTTCCGGAAGATTTGGTTCGACTTGCCAGGATAGGGCCAGCCCCTTTATATCCGCCAATCCTTGGGTAGTGGTGGCTGTACACTCCAGGAGATGCGCTGCGGCCACGGGTGAAAGCTGCCATTCGACTTTGCCGGCGTCGAGCGTTGCCATGTCCATCACATCGTTGATCAACAGGCTGAGGCGCTCGCTTTCGGTGACGATGATGTCGAGGTTGCTGCTGACTTGTGAGGCCGCACGCGCGGCTTTCTTGTCGGTGCCGACCTGGGGCAAGACGACGTCATCGAGTTTCTTCTTCGCCAGCTTGGCGAAACCGACGATCGAGGTCATCGGCGTACGCAGTTCATGCGAAACAGTGGAGATGAAATCCGACTTGGTCTGGTCGAGTTGCCTGAGTTCCCTGTTGGCGGTTTCGAGTTCGGCGGTGCGTTCGCTCACCTTAGCGTCGAGGTTCTGGATATTGTCCCGCAGGCGATCCACCATGCCATTGAACGCATCGGCCAAAACGCCGAATTCGTCGTCGCGTTTCAGAGGACAACGGGCGTCGAGATCGCCTTTGCCTATGGACAGGGCCGTATCGCTGAGCTGCTTCAGCGGGCCGAACAGCCCTTTCACGAAGAAGTAGACCTGCACCAGGGAGATCAGCAATGCGATACCGAAGATCAGCAGCGCACGGTTCCTGACGGTGCGTGCGCTGTCATCGAGTTCGTCGACATACACCGAGGTGCAGATGTACCAGTCGAGTCCGGGAAAATGGCGCACCCAGGAAATCTTGTCGTAAATATAGTTGCCCGGGTCGTCTGGGCGGTCCCATTTGTAGCGCAATCCTTCCGGCTTGTCGGCGACCGCCGCGAGCATCGGCGCCAACGGCTTTCCGGTGGCAGGGTCGGTCGCGTCCGCAAATGTCTTGGTTTCTATGTTGGCGTTCGGATGGATGAGCATGAACCCGTGGCTGTCGAAGATATAGACGTAACCGGTTTCCCCGAGCCGGGTCTTGCGCAATTGCGAACGTAGTTCGTCGATGGCTATGCCGCGCTGTCGGTTGATCGTGGCGTCGATGTCGTCGAGATAAAGCCCAGTGCCGATGACCAGTTCGAAAGCGGGAAGATGTTTGTAGAAACTCAGTTTTTCGATCGGTTGCTGATCACCGAGTCGCCGCCACCAATAGGAATAATAACCCTCGCCCGTGGCTAATGCGCCAGCGACCATCGGCGGCACGATCAGATTGCCGCGGGTGTCGCGTTGCTGGGAAAAATCGCTGTTGTTCAGCTTCTGGTCGGGGTGGGCAACCAGTACCGAGCGGTAATCCGACGCCCAAACATAATCGCCGTTGCCATAGCGGATTTTTCGAATCTCTTCGAGCAGCATGCTTTTCGCTTGATCGCGAGTGAGCTTCCCGGTGCGTGCCTGCTGTTCCAGCCAGGATGCCCGCGATTCGACCACGGCGACGATGTCGCGCAGCGTCGTCTTGCGTGCCAAGAGGACGGTCTGGCGGTTGTTTTCAAGGCTATGCTGGATATGCTCGACCGTGTCATAGACATTGTCGAGTATGGTGCGTGCCGAGCGGTGCTCGATGCTTTCGATGGTGCTTTGAATGAACGGTACGGCGAGCAGATACATGATGGCGAACAGTGCCACCCGTGTGATGGTGGTGGTCGCAATAATCCGCCGGAACAGGCCCGACTTGAACTGGCTATTCAAACTCATCTCCGCGTCCTAGCCGAGATAGCGCGCCACATCGACTTGATCGATCTGGCTGGCGGCGAGATGTTTCCGGGCATATTCGAGGTAAACCCCTTCGGAGAGAAACAGGTCGAACAGTTCGCCGTCGATGTGTCCATCTTTTTTCATGCGATACATGACCTCGACCGCCCAATTCAGAGTGCCGGCCTTGCGGTAAGGCCGGTCATGCGCGGTCAGCGCTTCGAAGATGTCGGCGATGGCCATGATTCGCGCCGGGATCGACAGTTGTTCGCCTTTCAGCCCGCGCGGGTAGCCGTTCCCGTCCATGCGCTCATGGTGTCCGCCGGCGTATTCAGTGACATTCCGCAAGGATCGCGGAAAAGGAATTTGCGACAGCATCCTGATAGTGATGACGGCGTGCTCCTCGATGATTTTCCGCTCTTCCGCGTTCAGCGTGCCGCGCTGGATGCACAGGTTGTAGACCTCGTTTTCGCTGAGCAGCGGCAGCTCTTCTCCACGGGCATTACACCAGCGCCTGGCGGCGATGCCCTGGATACGCCCGACATGCTCCGGGGACATGAATTCGTTGCCCAAGTTGCACTTCGCCAAAAAGGCGAAATCCTCATCCAGTTCGCGCAGGCGCTCCTGGTAAATCTGCTCGGCGGCGGGCAGTCCATCGGCCGAATCGCGCAAACAATCGATCCAGGCATCCCGCCGCAGCACTTCGAAACGCAGGGCGATCAGGTCGAGGCGATTGCTGAGGCTGTCCAGCTTGGTGGCTTTGTCCACCACCCACTCGGGCGTCACCATCTTGCCGCAGTCGTGCAACATGGCGGCGATTTCCAGGACGTTCCGCTCCTCGTCGTCGAGCCTGAACGCGGCGAAGGAGGCACTGTCGGCCAGGTGCGCCTTCTCGGCGAGCATCAGGGCGATTTCCGGCACGCGGCGGCAATGTCCGGCGGTGTATGGCGACTTGGCGTCAATGGCGGTGGCAATCACCTTGACGAAGGCCGGGAATATCATCTGCTCGGCGGCGTAAAGCTGGGCATTGCGCAAGGCGCTGGCGGCGACCGAAACCAGCATCTGCGCCCGCTTCATGTCGGCAGCGGAAAATCCTTCGGCCCGGCGCGAGGCCAACACCAGCAGGCCGAGATTTTCACCATGCACGGCCAGGGGGAGCCACAACAGGGATTGAAATTCCTGAATTTCGCCCTTCCACAGTGGTGCTTCCGCCAGGTTGTTGAGGATGTCCCCGAGCGGATGTTCGGCCATCGCGGCAAACAGGCGGCTTTCAATGAGGCGGGGAAAGGCGTCGGCGGCATTTTCGCCAAAAGATTGAATCAGGGTATAACTCGCGTCATCGGCATCGCGCAGAAACACCGCGCCGAAGTCGGTTGCGTTCTTGCGGCCGTCGAATTCCTTGAGCAGGGAGGCCGCAACCGCTGCGGGCTTGAGGGAATGATTGAGCTCGGTGACGGCCCGTTGCAGCAACGCCATCTCGCGGTAACTTGCCAGCGCCTCCTGCGCGACCGAATGACGCGCGTGTTCCGCCTCGATGACGCCTTGCAGGCTGTGCACCAGGAAGTCTCCCCAGATCCCTTCCGCGGCGCTTGCGGCTTCCGGCGGCAGGCGCAGCAGCAACATGCCGCGCATTTTTCCTTCCAGGGTCAAGGGAAACGTCTGCACTCCCGCCGCGTCTTCGCTCAGGTCTGGCCCGTCTTCGCCCATCGCCGCCAGCCGCTTGCCACCAAACCATAGCGCCACGCGGGCGCCTGCAGGCAGCAATGGGTATGCGAGTTCAAGCTGCCGCCGCGCCCACGTCGGTTTGAGATAAGCCGCCGGTTTGCTCATGGGACTTGCAGAATCTTGCGCGCCAAATCGAGAATTTCATCAGGGTCGAAAGGCTTGGTCATGAAGTAGTTGACTCCAACTTCCAGTCCGTGCACCCGGTCCGACTCCTGTCCCTTGGCAGTCAGCATGACGATAGTGGTCGCCGCCAGTTCGGGATTTTTCCTCACTGCCGCGCAGACGTCGTAGCCGTTCATGAGCGGCATCATCACGTCCAGGAACACCAGTTGCGGACGCTCGCTCTCGATCAGCGCCAAGCCCTCGGCACCGTTGGAAGCCGTCAGTATTTCCGGTTCGCCTTCCAGGTCTTCCAAGGTTTGCTCGAGCAAGGCGCGTATATGGACTTCGTCGTCGACTATCGCGATTTTGGCGTTTTGCGTGATCATGTTCTTCCCCTGTGCATTATTCGGTTGATTCTGTTGCAGCCCGGTTCGGCTTGCCGAAGTGAACCGGCATGATCATGACTTCCAGCATTGGGGTTGCTTGCAGCATGCTCAAGTCGACCTTGCCTATCATATGGGTGGGAATCACCACCATGCCTTGAAAACCGGACTGGATGCGCGCCGGCAGTTCGTCCAGCGTGCAAAAATCCACTTCGCATTGTTCCGAAAAATCCCCCAGCGTCCGTTCCGGAGATTCGCTCGCTTCGTGCAGCACGAGGAAGCGCACTGCTCTGGAACCGGTGTTTTTCTCTCCATCCAGAAGCAGGTGGATGTTTTTCAGGAAACGTGGTTCGTCCAGAGGTTTGTCCATGGCCAGATCGCCGCCCGCCATTTCCAGACCCGCAATGGCTGAAATCACCATGATGGGAATGTGTTGCAGCTCGGGATCCGCGCGCAGCTTGACGATCGCCGTGCGTCCATCCATCACCGGCATCGCAAGATCCATGGTAATCAGGTCGGGACGGAAACTCTTCGCCGCGGCTATCGCCGCCAACCCATCCGCGGCGGACATGACTTGGTAACCTTGTTCCTGTAGGAGTTGGGTCAGGTAGTCGCGTACGCCGTCGTCGTCGTCCACTACCAGTACCTTGGGCTTTCCTCCCGCGCCCGACACTGTCTGCGCAGCGCTTGTGCTGCTTGCTTCTGTTTCCGCCAGGGTGTCGATTCCCGGGGAGATTGCGCCGACCTCCGGCAGGCTGCCCGGCGCTGGCGGTATGGTTAAAGAGAACACGCTGCCCACGCCCGGGGTGGAGGTCGCCCAGATACGGCCGCCATGCCGGCTAACGATTTCCCGCGAGATCGACAGTCCCAGCCCGGTTCCCTTGGGCTGGTCGGCCAAGGTGTCGCCATGCTTGGATTGCTGGAACTTGTCGAATATCGTCTCCGCTTCCTCCGGCGGAAAACCGATGCCTGTGTCGTGGACTTCCAGTTGGATCATTCTTTCCTGATTAAGCAGGACTTTCACCGTCACCGAGCCCTGGTCGGTAAACTTGACCGAGTTATTGATCAGATTGACCAGCACTTGCAACAAGCGGTCGGCGTCTCCGATGAACGACGGCAAGCCTTCCTGGATTTCGAGAAGCAGGCTGACCGCGGGTTTGGGGTCGAACATCCCCTGCGCTGCGTTGGCGGCATCGCGCACCAGGGTTGCGGGCTGAATCGGGGTATCGCGCCAGTCGATGCGTCCGGCTTCGATCTTGGCAAGATCGAGTACGTCGTTGATGAGCCGGGTGAGGCGCGCGGATTCCTTGAGAATGATTTCCAGGTTGTCGCGGATGCGTTGGGACTTCTTCTGCAAGCCTTTGTCTTCTCCCGCCAGCGTCATGAAACTGCGGGAAAACTCGCGGTCGACGAGGCTGGCGAAACCCCGGATGGAAGTCAGCGGTGTGCGTAATTCGTGGGAAACCGAAGAAAGAAAATCCGATTTCATTTGGTCCAGCTTCTGCAAGCGTTGATTGGCGGCTTCCAGTTCCTCGTTGCTGGAACTCAAGCTGGCGCTGGCGCTTTGCAGACGGGTCATGATCACGTCGGCTTTCTCGAACTGCTCGACCACCAGTTGCGCGGTGATTTCCGCCGCTTCGCGCGAGACGCGGATTTCCTCGCGCAGCATGCGGTTTTCAGCCGTCATTTCGACGCGTCCGTTGTCGGCGTTAATGTAAATCAGGTCTCGGGATTCCATTGATCGCGATCTCCATGCAGCGTTTCGCCAGGGCGCGTACCATCGCTTCGTTCGCCGCACCCTCGACGCCGACCAAGGCGATTTCCGGCCAGGGCGGCCGGCAGGTATGGGGCAGCATGTGCAGCAGATAAGGCAAGCCGGCGCTATGGCCATAGTTCACGGCGTAAAGCGCCACTTGTTCGCGGTCGAGCACCACGATGCCGCCCGGCTCGATCAAGCCCACCACGGCGTCGGCGAACACCACGCGCCGCCTGCCTTCCATCAATCCCAATAAATCGAGGCCGCACAGGCCGCCGTCGATCACTTCGATGTCCGGCGGCGTAGCGGTGCTCCGCAGATGGTCGAATACCCGGCAACCAACATCGTCGCCCGCCACATAGCGGTTGCCCACGCAAATGATGCTCGTCGCTTTCATGCCGCCGATGTCAGCAACGCACGGGTATGCGGCCGGGACCGACCACGTGTACGGTGCAAACCAGGCAAGCGTCGAAAGAGCGCACCACGTGCCCGGCTTCCACCGGGTTGTCGATGTCCTTGATCGCGGTGCCGATCAGCGCTTCTTCCCACGGCCCGCGCACTCCCTCGCTGTCGCGCGGGGAGCCGTTCCAGGCGGTGGGGGTGACGATTTGGTAGTGGGAGATTTTTCCGTCCTTGATTTCCACCCAATGACCGAGTGCGCCGCGCGCAGCCTCGATCAGGCCGAAACCGCGGCCTTCCACAAGCGGGGGAACCGCCGTGTAATAGGGTTGATCGTGGCGTGCGATCATTTCGTCTACCCAGGTTTCCATGGCGGGGAACAGTGTGGCCGGGCGCGTCATGCGTGCCAACTGGCGGATCACCAGATTGGCGCCGTCGCGCCGCAGCAGGTCGCAAAACAGCGGGTCGCCGCCGACGATGCGTTCCGCCAGCGGCCCTGTTTCGGCGGGCTGGTCGAGATAGCGCGGTGCTTTTGCCCAGGAGTATTTCTTGCCTTCGGCGCCGGTGGCCTGGGGATCGGTTTCCCCTTCGAAAGGATGACGCCCGCCCGGGTAATCGGTGTACCAGGAAAAGCCGACATGCTCCTTCACCTGGGCTTGATCGAAGCGCTGCGGCTGTCCGTCCTTGCCGACGAAGCCGGCGGCGACGAGCAGCTTGTCTTCTCCTGCTCCGACTATTGCGGTGTCGCCGGGCAAGTCCAGCGAGCCATAGGACAGGAAGCAGCCATGCCTTTGTCCTAAAGCATGAAGTCCGGCTTCCCTTGCGAAACGCAGGAAGAAACCGGTATCACTTTCGCGATGGCTGGCGCCTTCAGCCAGCCAGGCATCCAGGTCGGTGGCGCTGCGGACCGCCTGCCAGCGTTCCAGGGAACAGCCGAGCACCGTCTGTTCATACCATTTGCGATAGTGTTGCAGGATGTGGCGGCACTGATTGAGTTCGGTCATGGTGGGCACATAAGTGACTCCTCCCGGCACCATGAAAGAGCTGTGCGGCCACTGGCCGCCGAGTATGGCGATGATCTCCAGAATGGTCTTGGTCTGCCGCACAACATCGATGCAGCGTTCGCCTTGCAGCGGCGCATAGCGCTTGACGGCTTCCGTATACAGCGGATGGGCCTGGTAAATCGGTGCCGCGAAATCAGGCAGGAACATCAGCACCGAGTGGCGGACATCGCTCTGGCAGTGCTCCACCATCAGGGTCAGGTTGCGCAGGCGGACGGCGTTGTCCGGCACGCTGACGGCGGCGATCTGGTCGAGCGCCTTGGCTGCCGCCATCAGATGGGTGGTGCTACAGATGCCGCAAACGCGAGGCGTGATCACCAGACCGTCGAGCGCCCCGCGGCCACGCAGAATGTTTTCGATGCCGCGGAACATCGTGCCGGAACTCCAAGCGTCGACGATCCGGTTGTTTTCCAATTCGACGCGGATTTCCAGGTCGCCTTCGACCCGGTTGAGGGGAATGTCGCGGATGATTTTTTTGGCCATGGTCGGGTGTCCCGATTAAATCTTGGTTTCGCGTTTCTTCAGGCGATCCGGCGCCGCCGCCGCCGCCATTCCCTTGTACACCAGGTAGTGGGCGCGGCTGATGCCTTTGGGCAACTCGATGGGCACACCCTCGATGTTGCGCGTCTCGAAGAATGGGTAAGGCATGGGGAAATCGGGGCTGGTGCAGCCGAAGCACGGCACGCCTGCCCGCGTTTTCGAGGAACGCCCGTTCCACAGCAGTTTGTTGCACGGCCCGTCCACCAGCGGTCCGTGGCAACCCATGTGGAAGAACAGGCAGCCGCGCTGGGCGAAATCCCATTCCTCGACGCGGTATTCGTGGTACTCGTTGCGCGTGCAGCCCTGATGCACGGTCATGCCGTACCAGTCGAGCGGGCGGTTGAACTCGTCCAGTTCCGGCGTCTGCCCGCTGACCAGCGCGGACAGCGCACCCGCCATGACCTCGGTGTGGCATGGGCAGCCGGCGAGGTTGATCACCGGCATGCCGGAAGCGGAGCGAAAATCCTTGCCGAGCAGCCCGCCCGGTTCTCTCTTGCGGAATTGCAGGCCGGTTGCCTTGGTATGGCCCTCGGTGCCCAAGCCGCCGAATGCCGCGCAAGTGCCGGCGGCAATGACATGCCGGGCCTGCCCCGCCAGGGTGGCGACCAGGTCCTTCTTGGGCTGGCCGTTGCGGGTATCGAACATGCCGGTACTGGCCGGTCCGCGAATGATCGCCCCTTCCACCACCAGGATGTCCAACGGCTGTTCACCCTGGATCAGGGTCTCGATCAACTCGTTCTGGGCCGAAGGGGACAAGGTCGACAATGAAGGATGCCACAATAGCCGGATGCCGAGGGTATCGAACAATTCGAGCAAATCGGGGGAGTTGGAATTGAGGAAGGACATGGTGTCCCCGCCGCAACCGCCGCATTGCATCCAGAACAATGTAACCATGATAGACGTGCCCCTGTTTTTTAGGATAAGCAACAAACTGCCGACGTTCGCAGTAGCGCACCAGAGCGTGATCCCGCGCCTTGACCTTACTATGATTGAGGCTATTATAGCCATGAGTAGGCTTCGATTCCCATCATCGTGGTGCTTTCGCATTGGCAACCGTTGTCGACGTTTTCTTCGCGACCATTTCCCCGCACTACTTGTTGCATCCGTGATCGCCATTGCCCGCGCCCACAGGCGGCGATCATTAACCCGGTTACACCTTGCATGCTTGGTGGTATTCTTACCGCACCGCAACATACCCAACCGCTGGCCTCGCCACTGCGAGACTAAGCGCCGCTCATGAGCTACGAAGACCACTACCTGACGCCACTGTTTGAACCCAAATCGATCGCCATCATCGGCGCCTCCGAAACCCCGGGATCGATAGGCCTGACCCTCGTGCGCAACATGCTCGATTCGGAATACAAGGGTCAATTGTTTCTGGTCAATCCCGGGCACAAATCCATTTTCGGCCAGAAAAGTTATTCCTCGGTCGGAAGCATCCCGCAACGACTGGACCTGGTGGTGATCTGCACCAAGGCGCCGACTGTCCCGCACATCGTGGAAGCCTGCGGACGCGCCGGGACGCGTAGCGCGATCGTGATTTCCGGCGGCTTCGGAGAAACCGGAGAGAGCGGCGCGGCGCTGGAGCGTACCGTGCTGGAGAATGCGCGCCGCCATCGCATGCGCCTGCTCGGCCCGAACTGCCTGGGCATCATGCGTCCCAACCGCGGCATCAACCTGAGCTTTGCCAACGGCAGCGCCAACCCCGGCAGCATCGGCCTGATTTCCCAGTCTGGCGCCTTATGTACCGCCGTCCTCGACTGGGCCTTGCCCAACAAGGTCGGCTTTTCCAGCGTGATTTCGCTGGGCACCTCAAGTGATGTGGATTTCGGCGAGATACTCGATTACCTGGTTGCCGATCCGAAAACCGAAAACATCATTCTCTACATCGAAGGCATCAAAAATGCGCGCCGCTTCATGAGCGCGCTGCGCGCCGCGGCCCGCTGTAAGCCGGTGCTGCTGATCAAGGTCGGTCGCCATCCGGCCGGCGAACAGGCGGCGCTGTCGCACACCGGCGCCCTGGTCGGCGCCGACGATGTGTTCGATGCCGCGTTGCGTCGTTCCGGCGTGGTGCGCCTGGCCAACGTGGGACAGATGTATGCCGCGGCTCAGGCCTTGTTTTCGAATTTCCATCCGCGCGGCAATCGCCTGGCGATCATCACCAACGGCGGCGGGCCGGGTGTAATGGCCGCCGACCGCGCCTCGGATCTCGGCATCCCGCTGGCGGTGCTCACCCGGAAAACCAGCGACACGCTGAACCAGATCCTGCCGCCGATCTGGTCCAAGTCCAACCCGCTGGACATTATCGGCGATGCCGACCCGGCTCGTTACGCGGCGACACTTGCCGCGTGCATGGTCGACGACAATGTCGACGGCGTACTCGCCATTCTCACACCACAGGCGATGACCGACCCCACGCAAACGGCGCGAGCGGTGATTGAACTGGCCAACAAGTCGAACAAGCCCCTGGTGACCTGCTGGATGGGCGAGGAACAGGTGCGCGAAGCGCGCCTATTGTTCAGGGGCGCCGGCATTCCGACCTTCCGCACCCCGGATCCGGCCGTCGAATTGTTTTCGCATATCAGCAATTACTATCGCAACCAGAAGTTATTGATGCAGACGCCGGCATCGATGTCCGACCATACCCGACCGGCGCTGGCCAGTGCCCGCCTGGTGATCGAGACGGCGCTACAGGAAGGTCGGCGGACCTTGAGCGAGATGGAGTCCAAGGCAGTGCTCGCGGCCTTCCATATTCCGATCGCCCAGACCATGGTGGCGCGCTCGGCCGAAGAGGCGATGCAGATTGCCCAGGAAATCGGCCTGCCGGTGGTGATGAAGGTCGATTCCCTGCAAATCGATCACAAGAGCGATTACGGCGGTGTGCGCCTTAACCTGACCAATCTGAACGCTGTGCGCGATGCCTACCAGGAGATCGTCGAGAAAGTCCACAAGAATCGTCCCGACGCCGTCATCAACGGCATCGCCATCGAGCCAATGATCGTCAAGCCGAATGGGCGCGAACTGATGGTCGGAATGGTGCGGGACGAGATCTTCGGCCCCGCCATCACCCTGGAACCGGGCGGCGTCGGTTACGAATTCGGCAAGGCCGGCAAGGAGCGCGCGGTCGCCCTGCCGCCGCTGAACCACATACTGGTCGCCGACATGCTGCAATCGACACACGCCGTCGCTCGTCTCGGCGCCTTCCGCAACAAGCCGCCGGTCAATATGGAAGCCATCGAAGCGGTACTGCTGCGCGTTTCGGAAATGGTCTGCGAATTGCCGTGGATCCATGAAATGCACATCAACCCGCTGATCGTCGACGAGATCGACGCCATCGCCGTCGATGCCCGCATCTTCATCGCCAGCCAACCGCAAAATGCCGGCCGCTACGACCACATGGCGATCCACCCCTACCCTTCGCACAAGGTGATCCGCTACAAGACCCGGGATGGGCTGACGGTCACCATCCGACCGATCAAGCCGGAAGACGCGCAAATGGAGCAGGAGTTCGTGCATGGACTGTCCGCCGAGTCCAAGTATTACCGCTTCATGAACACCATCCGGGAATTGTCCCAGGCGCAGTTGAACCGCCTCACCCAGATCGATTACGACCGCGAAATGGCCTTCGTCGCCACCGTCAAGCAAGACGACGAAGAGTTTGAAGTTGGGGTGGTGCGCTATGCCACCAATCCCGACGGCGAATCCTGCGAATTCGCCATCGTGGTCGCCGACGAATGGCACGGCAAAGGGCTGGCCCGGCGCCTGATGGAAGTGCTGATCGAAACCGCCAGGAATGAAGCCGGCCTCAAGTTCATGTACGGCGAATTCCTCGCCGAAAATCAGCGCATGATCAAGTTCGTCACCGGCCTGGGCTTCGTCCTCTCCATCCATCCTGAAGACGGCGGCCTGAAGCGTGGCGTGCTGGTGCTGAATTGAGCAAGCTTGCCAAGCGCTGCCTCTGGTGCGGTGAAGACCCGCTGTACGTCGCCTACCACGATCACGAGTGGGGCGTGCCGCTGCGTGACGACCGCGCCCTGTTCGAATTCCTCATCCTCGAAGGCGCCCAGGCGGGCCTTTCCTGGATCACCGTCCTCAGGAAGCGCGACAACTACCGCGCCGCCTTCGACGGCTTCGACCCAGCCAAGGTGGCGCGCTACGACCAGCGCGAGGTCGCACGCCTGCTGAATGACGCCGGCATCGTCCGTAACCGCCTGAAAGTCGCATCGGCGATCATCAATGCAGGGAAAGTCCTCGACCTCCAGGAGAAATTCGGCGGCGGCAAGGATGGCGGCTTCAGCGAGTATCTGTGGGGCTTCGTCGACGGCAAGCCGGTGCACAACACTTGGCGCAAACAGTCAGAACTGCCGGCGCAGACGCCGCTTTCCGTCGCAATGTCGAAAGACCTCACCGCTCGCGGCTTCAAGTTCGTCGGCCCGACCATCTGTTATTCGCTGATGCAGGCGGTGGGGCTGGTGAATGATCATCTGGTCGACTGTTTCCGCCATCGCGAACTGAGGTCTCTATAAGAGAACCATGTCGGCGCATCCGTTATAATTCTCGCTCCCTTCGGATCTTTCCCGTTACTCCCTTGAGCATTCCGCTTCCTGCGCTGCTGCAGCAGCTTGCCCCTTTGGCTTCGTTAAAGCCGGGTGCGCGCTTCGATCTGCCGATCTTGTCCGGTTCCGCCGACGCGTTGGCGATCGCCCAACTGGCACAGGAATCGGCACCCGCGCGCCTGCTCACGGTGATCGCCGCCAGCCCGCTGGCCGCACAGCGCTTGCAGGAGGAGATCGCTTGGTTCGCGCCGGGCCTGCGCGTTCATCTGCTGCCGGATTGGGAGACGCTGCCCTACGATAATTTTTCGCCGCACCAGGACCTGATCTCCGAGCGGCTGGCAACGCTGTATGCGATCTCGCGCGGGGTGTGCGACGTGCTGCTGACCGCGGCAACGACGGCACTGACGCGGCTGGCGCCGCCGGCCTTCCTCGCTGCGCATACCTTCTTCCTGAAAAAAGGCGAACGCCTGGCGGTGGACAATCTGCGCGCGCAGTTGACGCTGGGCGGTTACCAGCATGTCACCCAGGTGGTGGCGCCGGGTGAGTTCAGCGTACGCGGTGGCTTGATCGACCTGTTCCCGATGGGCGCGGCTCTGCCCTTCCGCATCGACCTATTCGACGATGAAATCGAAAGCATCCGTACCTTCGATGCCGACAGCCAGCGCACCCTCTATCCGGTGCCGGAGATCCGCACCCTGCCGGCGCGCGAGTTCCCGCTCGACGAAGCCGGGCGCACACACTTCCGCTTGCACTTCCGCGAAGCCTTCGAAGGCGACGCTTCGCGCGTGGCCTTGTACAAGGACGTTTCCAACGGCATCGCGCCGGCCGGCATCGAGTATTACCTGCCGTTGTTTTTCGATGCCACCGCGAC
>JAPLQT010000079.1 GCA_026399515.1 Pseudomonadota bacterium
TATATCGACGGCACCCGAGGCCATACGCGATGACAGAATCTTCCAAGGCCGGCATTATCCCCATCGCCGACGCCGCCCGCCTCAAGGGCCAGGCGCGTTCCAAGCCCAAGGGGCGTGCGCAGGATCCGCAGGCCCAGATCCAGGTCGCCGCCCTGCTCGGCGCCGACCCGCGCAAGCGCGACCTGTTGATCGAATACCTGCACCGCATCCAGGATGCCTACGGCCATATCTCCGCGGCGCATATCGTCGCCCTCGCGGCCGAGTTGAAACTCGCCATGACCGAGGTGTATGAGGTCGCGACCTTCTATCACCACTTCGATGTGGTCAAGGAAGGTGATGTGGTGCCACCACGTTTCACGGTGCGGGTGTGCGAGTCATTGTCGTGCCAGATGGCCGGTGCCGATGAGCTGCGCGAGGACTTGGACAAGCTCTCTTTGAAGGATGTGCGGATCGTCCCGGTACCCTGCGTCGGACGTTGCCATGCGGCGCCGGTGGCCGTGGTAGGCCAGAATCCCATCGACCACGCGAGCGTTGCGGACGTCAGCGCCGCGCTTGGCGAACGAGCCATCACCCCTGCGCCTGCTTCGTACATCGACTACGAGGAATACCGCAAGGCCGGCGGCTACGAAACATTCCGGCAATGCATGTCCGGCGCGCGTTCCGTCGACTCGGTGGTTCAGGCCATGGAACACTCCGGACTGCGCGGCCTGGGCGGTGCCGGTTTTCCGGCGGGCCGCAAATGGCGGATCGTCGGCGCCGAGCCTGAGCCGCGCCTGATGGCGGTCAATATCGACGAAGGCGAGCCGGGCACCTTCAAGGACCGCTGGTATCTGGAGCGCGATCCGCATCGCTTCATTGAGGGCATGCTGAGCGCGGCGCGCATCGTCGGTATCGCCGAAATCTATGTCTATCTGCGCGACGAATATGCCGGCTGCCGCGAAATTCTGACGCGCGAACTCGCGGCCCTGCGCGCCGATCCGCCCAGTGCATTGCCGACTATCCATCTGCGCCGCGGCGCGGGCGCCTATATCTGCGGCGAGGAATCGGCGATGATGGAGTCCATCGAAGGCAAACGTGGCATGCCGCGGTTGCGTCCACCCTATGTTGCCCAGGTGGGACTGTTCGGCCGGCCGACGCTGGAACACAACATGGAGACCCTCTACTGGGTGCGCGACATCCTGGAAAAAGGCGGAGACTGGTTCGCCGGCCACGGCAGGAACGGTCGCCATGGTCTGCGTTCGTTTTCGGTCAGCGGCCGGGTACTGAAGCCCGGCGTGCATCTGGCGCCGGCAGGCATCACCTTGCGCGAACTGGTCGCCGAGTATTGCGGAGGCATGCTGCCCGGCCACGAGCTTTACGCCTATCTGCCCGGCGGCGCATCGGGCGGCATCCTGCCGGCAAGCATGGCCGACATCCCGCTCGACTTCGATACTCTCAACCCGTATGGCTGCTTCATAGGCTCGGCGGCGGTGATCGTCCTCTCGCAGCACGACAAGGCCAGGGACGCGGCGACGAATATGATGCATTTCTTCGCCGACGAATCTTGCGGCCAATGCACGCCCTGTCGGGTCGGAACAGCGAAAGCGGCGGCCTTGGTCAAAGCACCCAAGTGGGACCAGGCCTTGCTGGAAGACTTGGCTCAGGCCATGGCCGATGCCTCGATCTGCGGCCTGGGCCAGGCGGCGCCCAACCCGATACGCAGCGTCATCAAGTATTTCCCCCAGGAGATCGAATAGATGACCCGCTTGCAGAAAGCCGAAGCGATCGCCTTCACCCTGAACGGCAAGTCCGTTTCCGCCAGCCCGGACGAGACCCTGATCCAGGCCGCCAAGCGCCACGGCGTAGACATCCCGCACCTTTGCTACAAGGAAGGCATGAGGGCGGACGGCAATTGCCGCGCCTGCGTCGTCGAGATCAAGGGCGAGCGCGTCCTGGCGCCCTCCTGCTGCCGCCATCCGCAGGCGGGCATGGAAGTGAGCACCGACAGCCCGCGCGCGTTGCACTCCCAGAAAATGGTGCTGGAGCTGTTGCAGTCCGACATGCCGGAGCAATCGTACAGTCCTGACTCCGAACTCGATTATTGGGTGAAGAAAATGGCGGTGGGCAAGCCGCGCTTCACGCCAAGATTGTCTCCAGGTGCAGACCTTTCCCACCCGGCCATCGCGGTCAATCTCGACGCCTGCATCCAGTGCACGCGCTGCGTGCGCGCCTGCCGCGAGGAGCAGGTCAATGACGTCATCGGTTTCGCCTTCCGCGGCCATCGTTCGGAAATCGTCTTCGACCTGAACGACCCCATGGGTCAGAGTACCTGCGTCGCCTGCGGCGAGTGCGTGCGCGCCTGCCCCACCGGCGCGCTGATGCCGGCCCGGGGTGTCGGCCTGATCGCTGCCGACAAGACCGTGGATTCGATCTGCCCTTATTGCGGCGTCGGCTGCCAGCTCACCTACCACGTCAAGGACAACCAGATCCTGCGCGTCGAAGGGCGGAACGGTCCGGCCAACGAGGGCCGCCTGTGCGTCAAGGGACGCTACGGCTTCGACTATGTGCATCACCGTCAACGCCTGACCAAGCCGCTGATCCGTCGGGCGGATGCGCCCAAGTCGGCCGACTTCGCGATGGACCCGGACAACCCCCTATCCGTGTTCCGTGAGGCCTCCTGGGAGGAAGCCCTGGCGCTGGCGACGGGCGGCCTCTCCGCGATCCGCGACGGACTGGGGCCACAGGCCCTGGCCGGCTTCGGCTCGGCCAAGGGCAGCAACGAGGAGGCGTATATGTTCCAGAAGCTGGTACGCACGGGCTTTCGCACCAACAACGTCGATCACTGTACCCGCCTCTGCCATGCCTCCAGCGTCGCGGCGCTGCTCGAAGGCATAGGCTCGGGCGCGGTCTCCAATCCGGTGCGGGATGTCATGTATTCGGAGGTGGTGCTGCTGATCGGTTCCAACCCCATCGTGAACCATCCGGTCGCCGCCACCTGGATCAAGAATGCGGTGAAAGCCGGGACCAAACTCATCCTCGCCGACCCGCGCCGCTCAGAGCTTGCCCGCCATGCCGCCCACTACCTGCAGTTCAAGCCCGACACCGATGTCGCACTATTGAACGCCATGATGCACACCATCGTCGAGGAGAATCTGGTGGACGAGAAGTTCATCGCGGACCGCGTCAGCGGCTACGCAGAACTCAAGAAGAACGTCCAGGGCTTCAGTCCCGAGGCGATGGCGCCGCTGTGCGGCATACCTGCCGAGACCATCCGGGAAGTCGCGCGCCTGTTCGCCAGTTCCAAGGCCTCGATGATCCTCTGGGGCATGGGCGTCTCCCAGCATGTGCATGGCACGGACAACGCGCGCTGCTTGATCGCCCTGTCGCTGATGACCGGACAGATCGGCCGGCCCGGCACCGGCCTACATCCGCTGCGCGGCCAGAACAACGTGCAGGGCGCATCCGACGCGGGCCTGATCCCGATGATGTATCCCGACTACCAGCGGGTCAATGTGCCCGAGGTCCAGGCGAAGTTCGAAGCGCTGTGGGACACCAAGCTGGACGCGAAGCCCGGGCTCACGGTGGTCGAGATCATGGACGCGATTCATGCCGGGAAAGTCCGCGGCATGTATGTCATGGGCGAGAATCCCGCCATGTCCGATCCGGACGTGCATCACGCCCGCGGCGCGCTGGCGAAGCTCGACTGCCTGGTGGTGCAGGACATCTTCCTCACCGAAACCGCCTACCTCGCCGATGTCGTACTGCCGGCTTCGGCCTTCCCCGAGAAGACCGGCACCTTCACCAACACCGACCGCCTGGTGCAGCTCGGCAGGCAGGCGCTGGAGCCGCCGGGCGAGGCACGCCAGGATCTGTGGATCATCCAGGAAATGGCGCGCGGGCTCGGTCTCAACTGGAACTATGCCGGGCCCGAGGAAGTCTTCAACGAGACACGCAAAGCGATGCCTTCGATCGCCGGCATCACCTGGGCACGGCTCGTGGCCGAATCCGGGGTTACCCACCCCTGCGAGCGGGAAGGCGATCCGGGTGATCGCGTGGTATTCATCGAGGATTTCCCGACCGCCAGCGGACGGGCGCGGCTGGTTCCCGCCGACATCATCCCGGCCGCGGAGCGCCCGGACAGCGACTACCCGATGGTGCTGATCACCGGACGGCAACTGGAGCATTGGCATACCGGCAGCATGACCCGGCGCGCCACGGTGCTGGACGCCATCGAACCCGACCCGGTGGCTTCGCTGAACCCTCTGGACCTGGCGGCCCTGGGTGTTGCGCCGGGCGAGGTGATCACCGTGGCATCGCGGCGCGGCAGCGTCTCCCTCTATGCCCGCGCCGACGACGGCACGCCCAGGGGAGCATTATTCATCCCCTTCTGCTACTACGAAGCGGCTGCCAACATGTTGACCAATCCGGTGCTGGATCCTTTCGGCAAGATTCCGGAGTTCAAGTACTGCGCGGTGAAAGTCAGCCTGGGCGGAGCGGTGGGCGCGAGCTCCAGTTTCGGCGGCGGACAGTTGCTGGCAGACTCAAGCTGAGCCTTCCCCCCGCCCCCTTCCCGCGGAAGGGGGTGACGGAGGTTCGTCCCTGCGGGACTCCATGTTCCACGCTGCACCGGGCTCGGGGCGGCCCTTCGCCCGGCGCCTAGGCGGTCAGCAAGCTATGCAGCATCTTCGTCGCCAGCAGCGCGAGGAAGATGCCGAAGCCGCGTTTGAGCTGCTTTACGGGTATCGAATGGGCGACTTTCGCGCCCAATGGCGCCACCAGAATCGACATCGACACGACACCGACGAAGGCCGGTAGATAGATAAAGCTCAGGGTATGTGGCGGCAGTCCCGGCGTGCCCCAGCCGGCGATCAGGTAGCCGACGAAGCCGGCGATGGCGATCGGAAAACCCAGCATCGAAGACGTGCCGACGGCATGGTGGATCGCGACGTTGCAGAACACCATGAAGGGGATGGACATGAAGCCGCCGCCCGCCGCGACCAGGCTGGAGACGATGCCGATCAACGTGCCGACCACGAACAGTCCGGCCGTACCTGGCAGGCCGCGATGCGGCTTGGGCTTGAAGTCGAGCACCATCTGCAGCGCCGCGTAATAGACGATCGCGGTAAAGGCGATCGCCAGCGGCCGCGTCGGCACCATGCCGGCGAACAGCGACCCGCCAAGGGTGCCGACCGGGGCAAGCCCCTTGACGATATCCCAGCGCACCGCGCCATAGCTGTGATGGGCGCGCATGCTGGAAATGGATGTCAGCACGATGGTCGCCATCGACGTGCCGAGCGTCAGGTGCATGATGTGCTCCGTGGGAAAACCCTGGGCCGAGAAAATCATGTACAGGACCGGCACCAGCGTCAGTCCGCCGCCGACGCCGAACAGTCCGGCGATGAAGCCGGCGAAAACACCGAGCAGCGGATAGGCCAGCCACCACAGCGTCACGGTTTGATGCCCAACAATTTCTCGCAAATAAATTTCCATTCGGCGGGATCGACCGGCGTGATCGACAAGCGGTTGCCGCGCTGTAGCGTTCGCATCTGAGCCAGCTTGGGATGCGCGCGCAATTCGTCCAAGCCGATCAACCGCGTCTTCTTCGTCACGCGCACATCGACGTTGATCCAGCGCGGGTTCTCCCGCGTCGCCTTGGGATCATGGTAATGACTGTCCGGATCGAATTGCGTCTCGTCGGGATAGGCGCGCTTGGCCACCAAGGCGAGGCCGGCGATGCCGGGCTCGGGACAATTCGAATGGTAGAAGAGGACTTTGTCGCCCACGTGCATCTGATCGCGCATGAAGTTGCGCGCCTGGTAGTTGCGCACGCCCCACCATGCAACGGTCTGCCCCGGCATCGCCAGAACGTGGTCTATGCCGACCACCGACGGCTCGGTTTTCATCAGCCAGTAACGCATTTATCGCTTTCGTCGAAAACCCGTCCGGGTACCGTCATCGCCTGGGTAGCGGCGGCTTGCCGGATGTGCTTGCCTAAACAAAAGCGCGGAATCGGGATGTCTCCCTCTCCGCGCTTTAACGGGTCCCCCGCGATGTCGCTAGGCCGGCATCCTGAACCGGGGTTCAGAGTGGCCAACTTCCAGCCGCTTCAGGTGCGTTCTCGAGGAACGCTCACAACGGCGGCGTTGCGGTCGCGGGCCGAATGCCAAGAGCATTGGTTCAAGGAATTTATGGCCATGGCGGGCACCGCAGGGGATTTCCTGAGCGAGGCCGGACAGGTGCGATAGAGGAGATATGTGTCCCGTTGCGAAGACTAGAACAACTTGTCCTGCTCCACCATCGCCGCATCCAGACGCGCTACGATGGATCCGATTCTACGCGCAAATTTCTCGCTGTCAAAACTTGCGGCGGAAGCGTCCGGAACTTCGGCCACGGCCTTTTCCGGGAGCGATTTTGCAAGCAGTTCGTGAGCCAGATTGAGTGCCGTCATCACCGCCAGACGCTCCCCCGTGCTCTTGGTCTTGGCCGCAATCTCAGCCATCTTGCCGTCGACCAGGGCGACTGCCGCGAGCAGCGATTCGCGCTCATCGGGAGTGCAGGCGACGCGAAATTCGCGTCCTTGCAGCTTGATGTCGAGAGTGGACTTAGTGCTCATGTATTCACTCTTCCGGCAATCTGACCATCAGCGCTTCAAGCCGGGTACGCGCTGTGTCTATCTTATCCACGAGCACCTGGCGCTCTTCCTCCAGTCCCAATACGCGGCTGCGCAGCGCCAGATTTTCAGCGCGCAAGCTTTGGCAGAACACGAGGAACTGTTCGACTTTTTCCTCAAGGGCGGTCAAGTCACCTTTCATGAATCGAAGTTTGTTTGAAAAAGTCATTACGGTCAAGCAATAACGAAGTGTTTTGAAGGTTGTTTGGAACAACCGATGCTGCTGGGAGTCGCGCCAGTGCGAAACATCCCGGCAATTCGCCTCAGGGAGGCGGCGCGGGATACTTGAGGGCGTTCTTCGCGATCTTGGCGCGCGCCGCTGCGATCAGGTCGATGTCCAGCACGTCGGCGATCTCGACCAGGTAGATCAGCACATCGGCCACCTCGTCGCGTACCTCCGCAGCTTTTTCGGGTGACAGGCTGCGGCTTTCGTCAGGAGTCGCCCACTGGAAATGTTCGACCAGTTCGGCCGCCTCGACGATCAGCGCCATGGCCAGGTTCTTGGGGGTATGGAAGTCGCGCCAACCGCGCGCGGCGGCGAACTCACGCAGGGTATCGCGCAGTGTCAGGAGATCGTGTGCGGTGTCGTTGGTCATGCGGGGTGCTCCGTGGTCTCCTGCCGGAACAGCATCAGCCATGGCAGGGCGAGAAAAGGCCATAGCGCGGAAGTGAGGCGCGTCAGGCCGTTGAAGTTGAGAAAGTGCCCCTGATGCCAGACTTGCAGGATGGCCGTGTAGTAGGGGTTTTCCGGCGCCAGGTTGACCAGCGCCGTCGCCAGCATCAAGGACAGCGCCGCCAGCGCCTGGCGTATCGGTCCGGGCAGCCGCGACGCCGCCAGCCACAGCAGCGTGCCCGCCGTGAGCCCGGCCAGACTGCCGGAGGTGGCCCAGGACAGACCCGCGGTGCTCATCAGCAGCATCAACGAGAAACTCTTCACCAGCAGGGCGGTGACGATCAACGCCGCGGGGAATAGGTATCTGCCTGTGCGCAGCAGACAACCGAAGAGCAGGCCGAGCGCCAGGGTGTTGCTGGCGGCGACACCGGCCTCGACCAAGGGGAATTGTTCGGCAATATAAGGCAGCGGCGCCTGCAATCCCACGCTTCTCAACAAGCCACGCAGGTCGCCATTGCCGAACAGCAGGATCTCGGGATTGAGTTGGGTCAGCAGCCATAGTCCCAGCAGCACCAGGCCGGCATCGGCCATCGCGCTGCCGCCGATCCGGCGACGGATCATCGCGTGCAGGTGTCCGCCGTCGAGCAGCAACGCACCCCAGCGGGCACCGGCCAGCGCGCCGAGCAAGGCACCCAGGCTGTTGCAACCCAGGTCGAGATTCGAAGACACACGGGTCGGTAGGAAGTTCTGCAAGGTTTCCAGCGACAGGCTCAGGCAGGCGCCGAGCAGGCTCGCCAGCAACACCGCCGGCCAGAGTCCCTGGCGTGGCAGCAAGGTCGGCACCCAGATGAAACCGAGAGGCAGATAGGCGAGGACGTTGGTGAATAAGTCGAATCCCGTCCAATAACGCGGCCATGCCGCAAACAGGAAGGCCGTGACCGGCGCCCCGGAATCGCGCCAGCCGGAAAACGGATGGAGGCTGGCATAGATCACCAGCAGCGTATACGCCGCCGCGAGATACAGCGGCAGCGGCGAGTGGGAGGCGGGGCGCGGGTGCAAGCCGGGGCGCGCTAGGAGTTTGTCACGCGCCGGAATGGTGGGCGCCGCTCAGGAGCGCGCGGAGTTGCCGCCATGCCTGGGTCGGCGACAACGAGCGCAATTGTGGCAGCTCTATCGTATCGAGAGTGTTCTTGACCAGCAGTCCGAGTTCCGTTTCTCCCTCCATTTGCAAGCGGCGGTTGAAGAACAACGTATCGGCATCCTCCTCGCGTGTCAGCAAAGCGAGGAAATCCCGGGCACGGGCGGAGATGGTCAGATCCGCGGCGGCCGACCCGAAGCTCGGATGAAAGCCACGCTCGCCATAGGCGAAACGCAGGGTGAGGCCGGCATCGCTGACGCGGATCGCCAGCCGCTTGCCGAGCAGGGGCGTGAGCGGTTCGCGCGGCAGCAAGCGGCCCAGCGCAAGATTCAGCGCGGCGATCAGCGCCAGCGACGGCGGTAATTGCGGCAGGCGTTGACCAAGGCGCGCAAACAGCGCTGGCAAAGTGAAGTCGGGTATCTGCTTGGGTAATTTCATCGGCTTCCTCGTTCCGTCATGACCTGTTCCAGCCCCGGCTTGCCATGCCAGAAGCCGTTGCATGGCTGACCGGTCAGGTGCTGTCGAGACGCTTCCCAGGCGGCTTGAGGGGTCATCAAGCCATCCCGGCAGCGACAGAATAACTCAATCAGGTCGGCCGTGTGTCCGGATTGCGGATTGATGCGCAGCACATCGACGCCGACCTCGCGCAGTCCCGGCATTTCCAGCAACAAATCGAAAACTTTCGCCGACTGGGTCTGGGTGCCGTTCAGGGTCAGGAAAGCTTCCCCCTCGCGGGTCTTGAGCGTCAAGCCCTCCGGGAAGTCGAGGCAGCGGAATTCGCAGGCGTCCTTTTGCAGATTGAAACGGCGCGCGGTGAAGCAACGCGCCGAATATGCCAGCGGCAGGCGCCCAAGGGCGAACACCTCGGTTTCCATGCCGTCCGGACGCTCTGCCTGCAATGCCGCCAACTGTGTCGCGCCGGCCTCGGGCGGCATCACCCAGCGTGTCGCGCCCAGGTCGGCGAGCAGTCGCAGCGTCTCGCCGTTGAATATGTTCAGGGTCGGCCCGGCGATGAATTTCAGCTTCCGTTCGGATAGCAGGCGCACGGCGCCCATGTCGTTCGCCTCGACCATGAAACGCGGATTGTCGACGATCCGGCGCAAGGTCTTGAGATCGGATTCGGATTCGATCAGGGTCAGCGACGACAGCACCGCCTGCTTGCCGGCATCGGCCAACAGCGTCGCCACGTCGATCCAGTCTTCGAGGCGCAATTCGTGCCGGCGCGAACAGACGGTTTCGCCGACATAAACGATATCGACGGGCTGTTCCGCCATCTCCGCATAGAAGTCGAAGACCTGCTGGCGCGGCCAGTAAGTGAGCAGCGGACCCAATGACAGTTTCATAGTGTCATTTCCAGGGTCGGTAATAGGCGCCGAGGGTGTGCGACTGTCCCTCGGAAACCTTGTTCAACTCCGCCATCCAGGCCGGCAGCGGCTTGTAGTGCTGGGGATCACGGCGGCAGGCGTCGATCGCCTCGCGCCATACCTGGGTCACCTGGGCAACATAGATGGGGCTGCGCTGGCGGCCCTCGATCTTGACGGCGCGCACGCCGATATCGATCATCTGGGGCAGGAGTTCCAGCGTGTTGAGGCTGGTCGGTTCCTCGATGGCATAGTAGGTCGCGTCATCCACCGCGAAACGGCCCTTGCACAAGGTCGGATAGCCGGCGCGTTCGCCGTCGGCATAACGGTCGATGAGTATGCCGTTGAGGCGCGTGTTCATCCCGTCCTTGGTCTGCTCCCAGCGCACGCTCTTGGCCGGCGAACAGGCGCCCTGGCAATTCGGCGATGTGCCTGTGGCATACGCCGACAGCGAACAGCGGCCTTCCACCATGACGCACAATCCGCCGAAGCCGAACACTTCGATCTCCACATCGGTGTTGGCGATCACCTGTTCCACCTGGGCCAGCGACAGCACGCGGGGCAATACCGCGCGCTGGATGGCGAAGCGTTCGCGATAAAAATTGATGGCTTCGTAATTGGTCGCCGAACCCTGTACGGATAGATGCAGGCGCAGTTGCGGATGGCTGCGCCGGGCGTAGCCCATCAGCCCCGGATCGGCAAGGATGATGGCGTCCACGCCGGCCTTCGCGGCACGGTCGACCGCACCCGTCCAGCGCGTCCAATTATCGGGCTGCGGATAGGTGTTCAGCGCCAGAAACACCTTGCGGTCGCGCGCATGGGCGTAGCGCAGTCCTTCGGCGAGAGCAGTATCGTCGAAATTCAGGCCGTTGAAATTGCGCGCATTGGTATCGTCGCGAAAGCCCAGATAGACGCAGTCGGCGCCGTGATCGACGGCGGCCTTGAGCGCCGGCAGGCTGCCGGCGGGACAAACGAGTTCGATGGGAGCAGACATGCCGATTCCGTGGAAAAACCAAGATGTTAATATATTCGCCAGGCACCTGTCGGAGCTTGACCTCAATCAACTCCAGCAGTACCGACCGTACCCTCGGCCGCATGATGCCAGCTTCGGCGAGGGTTCTCAATCTGAGCGACGGCGTTTTCGGTTAAAATCATCGCCATCCCACTTCGCACGCAGGGAGTCTCTCCCCGCCGCGGCCGAAACGCTCATGCCCCAAGACCCTCCCCAGTTGCTGCCGCCCATCGTCATGAGTTTCGCCGCCTCGGATCCCACCTGCGGCGCAGGCGTTCAGGCGGACATCATGACCCTGGCCAGCATGGGCTGCCATCCGCTGTCGGTCATCACCGCCCTCACAGTGCAGGATACCGCCGGCGTAGAGGATATCCTGGTCATCGATGCCGACTGGGTCTCCGACCAGGCGCGCGCCCTGCTTGAGGACGTCAGCGTCGCCGCGTTCAAGCTGGGCATGCTGGGCAGCGTCGAAAACATCATGGCGATTGCCGAAATCCTGGCCGATTACCCCGACATCCCGCTGGTATTCGATCCGGTGCTCGCCTCCGGTCGTGGCGACCAGTTCGCCGATGAAGACATGGTCGATGCCATGATCGAACTGCTGCTGCCCCAGACCACCATCATCACGCCCAACAGTCTCGAGGCGCGCCGCCTGACACTCGACGAAGGGCATGAGGACATCGAGGACGGCGAGGAGCAAGGCCAGGATCCCACGACGCTCGCCGAATGCGCGCGGCGGCTGATCGTCGCCGGCAGCGAGTTCGTGCTCGTCACCGGCACTCACGAAAACACCGAGCAAGTGGTCAATACGCTGTATGGCAGCCATGGCGTGGTGCGCAGTGACAAGTGGGAACGCCTGCCCGGCAGCTATCACGGTTCCGGCTGCACGCTGGCATCGGCCATCGCCGCCAACCTGGCGAACGGACTGGAGATCGCAGAAGCCGTCAAGGATGCCCAGGAATATACCTGGCAGGCGCTGGCGGCGGGGTTTAGACCCGGCATGGGCCAGTACCTGCCGGACCGGTTCTTCTGGGCACGTGAGAGCGCCGACGACGACACTGCGTGAGATCCCAGCATTGAAAGCGCCATTGAAACTTCGCGGCCTTTACGCCATCACTCCGGACGACGAACAGACCTCGCGCCTGACGGCCCTGGTCGAGGCGGCGCTGCTGGGCGGGGTGCGCCTGGTGCAATATCGAAACAAGCTTGCGGATCCGAAACTCAGGCACAGCCAGGCATCTGAACTGTTGCGCCTGTGCCACACTCACGGCGCGCACTTGATCATCAACGACGACCTCCCGCTGGCCTTGGCGCTGGATGCCGACGGCCTGCATCTCGGGCGGGACGACGGCGACCTGCGTGCCGCGCGCGCCGCCTTGGGGCCGGACAAGATCCTCGGCATCTCCTGTTACGCCGATCTCGACTGCGCCGCAGATGCAGCGGCGGCCGGCGCCGACTATCTGGCCTTCGGCAGCATGTATCCGTCGGCCACCAAGCCGGAGGCTCCGCCCGCGCCGCTCACCATACTCGGCGAGGCGCGCCGGCGCTACGACCTGCCGATAGCGGCGATCGGCGGCATCGCGCTGGAGAACGCCGCGCAGACTATTGCAGCCGGCGCCGACCTGTTGGCGGTGGTGAACGATCTTTTCGGTGCCGCCGATATTGCCGCGCGCGCCAGTGAATACCAACTAATTTTCGCCTGATGACGAGGTTCTCATGACTACCCGCAACGAAGAACTTTTTGCCCGCGCCCAACGCATCATCCCCGGTGGCGTCAATTCTCCCGTGCGCGCTTTTCGCTCGGTGGGTGGCACGCCGCGCTTCTTCACGCGCGGCGAGGGGCCGCATGTGTGGGATGCCGACGGCAAGCGCTACCTCGACTACGTCGGCTCCTGGGGCCCGCTGATACTCGGCCATGCCGATCCCGAAGTGGTGCAAGCGGTTCAGCAGGCGGCGGCCAAGGGGCTGTCCTTCGGCGCGCCGACGGAAGGAGAGGTCGAGCTGGCGGAACTGCTGGTCCGGCTGGTACCGAGCATGGAAATGGTGCGCCTGGTGTCATCGGGCACCGAAGCGACCATGAGCGCCATCCGCCTGGCGCGCGGCTTCACCGGCAGGGATGCGCTGATCAAGTTCGAAGGCTGCTATCACGGCCATTCCGACAGTCTGCTGGTAAAAGCCGGCAGCGGCATGCTGACCTTCGGCAACCCCTCTTCCAGCGGCGTGCCGGCCGATCTCGCCCGCCATACCCTGGTCCTCGACTACAACGATCCGCAACAGCTCGCCGACGCGTTCGCCAAGCACGCCGACAAGATCGCCTGCGTCATCGTCGAGCCTGTCGCCGGCAACATGAACCTGATCGCCCCCAAGCCGGAGTTTCTCAAGGCGATGCGCGACTTATGCACTCGCCATGGCGCAGTGCTGATATTCGACGAGGTGATGACCGGCTTCCGGGTCGGACTGAATTCCGCACAAGGCCTGTATGGCATCACTCCCGACCTGTCGACTTTCGGCAAGGTGATCGGCGGCGGCATGCCGCTCGGCGCCTTCGGCGGGCGGCGCGACATCATGGAAAAAATCGCGCCGCTCGGCCCGGTCTATCAGGCCGGGACGCTGTCCGGCAATCCGCTGTCGGTGACGGCCGGCCTGGCGACGCTGAAAAAAATTCAGGCTCCCGGATTCTATGCCGCACTCGCCGGGAAGACCCGACGCCTCTGCGACGAATTAACGGCGGCGGCGCGGCGGCGCGGCATCGCCTTCTGCGCGCAATCGGTCGGCGGCATGTTCGGCGTGTACTTTTCCGCGGCGCCGCCGACGTCCTATGCCGAAGTCATGAAGGCGGACAAGGACGCCTTCAATCGCTTCTTCCATGCCATGCTGGAGAAAGGCGTGTACCTGGCGCCTTCCGCTTTCGAAGCCGGCTTCGTTTCGGCGATGCACAGCGATGCAGACATCGCGGCGACCGTCGCTGCCGCGGAAAGCTGCTTCTAGTGTCCGCAGGGCGCAAGTAGCCTGCTCAACGCACGACCAGTACCACGGCCGTGCGCGCCGGCACGGTGAATTCCCCGCCGCCACGATCGTAAGTCGCCGCCTTCGGGCGAGGATCGGCAGCAGCGGCCAGAACCGGGTGCAACTCGAAGGCGCGGCCGGCCAGCGCTTCGATCTTCAGCCGCCGCGTGCCCACATCCACATTGATCAGGTACAGGATTTCCTTGAAGGCGGCGCCCGGGTAGCCTTTGCCATCCAGGTGTCCGACCAGCACCGTGGGCTCCTGTGCCGAGCCAGTGTTGTAGAAGGCCAAACGTTTTTTTATTTCGTCGGCGCTGGAGAGGTGGAACAGGCTGGAGCTGGCTCGGATTTTCAGGAGATCGCGGAAAGCGTCGCGTGTCCAGGCGATGTTCGCGGTGGAGGGCTTGATCGCCGGGTCGGCCAGCAAGGGGCGCAGCAGCGGCCAATTCCCCCCGTTGTCCGCTTGCGGCGGCAAACCGCTGCCGAAGTAATTGTCCGCGTAACTCCAATCGAGACGATTGAACCAGTCGCCCGAGTCGTAGCTGTTGCCATCCAGCGACTTGCTGCGCAACGTATCGATACCCGCATGGAAGTAAGCCACGCCCTGGCTGAAAGCGACGATTGCCGCGCCGAGGATTTGCACCCGCGCCCGGTCTTCGCGGCTGGTGCCGCCGGGAAGCTTGAGGGCGTTGATGTCGAACAGGGTGTGGTTGTCGTGGTTCTCGACGTAATTCACCACTTCGCCCGGCTGACTGGCGTAGCCGGCCGGCTGGCCGTTGTAGTCGATGCGCTCCAGCGGCAGGACGACGTCGCGGTAGGTCTTCATCGGATAGTCGCGGATGGAGCCCGCCAGACCGACCCGCACCATGTCGGCGGCGCGCTTCAGGTCATCGATGCTGTTGGCATTGTCGGCGGCATGCGCGTTGCGATCGTACACCAGGCCGTTGATGTAGCCCTGCTGCGTGACCAGCCGCTCGCCCCGGTCGGACGGACCACCGCCGCGCACCGCGTCGCGCATCCGGTCGCTGAAAGTGGCGATGCCAGAACCATTAAGCGACAGTTGCGTAGCCTGGATGAAACGCGCACCGTCGGCGACTTCGCCGAAGTTCCAGCCTTCGCCGATCAAGTGGATGTCGCGCCCGGTGACCGCCTTCAGTCTCGCTTTCAACTGCTCCATGAGGGCGCGGGGCTGGTGGCCCATCAGGTCGAAACGGAACGAGTCAATGCCGTAGTCGCGCGCCCAGCTCAGCACCGAGTCCGTCATCAGCTTGCCCATCATCAGGTGCTCGGTGGCGGTGTTGAAGCAGCAGGTGGAAGTCTCGACCTCGCCCGCCGCGTTGAGGCGCTGGTAGTAGCCGGGCACGATGCGGTCGAGCACCGACCAGAGGTGCTGGCCCGCCGCGGCGGTATGGTTGTACACCACATCCATGCCGACCCGCAGGCCGGTCCGGTGGAGCGCCAACACCATTTGCCGGAACTCGACGATGCGCCTGGCGCCGTCGGCCGCGTCGGTTGCATAACTGCCTTCGGGCGCCGTGTAATGGTAGGGGTCGTAGCCCCAGTTGAAGCAGTCGGCCGCCTTGGTCGCCGCCACGGCGGCCTGCTGCTCCGCGCCGTCGGGGGCACCGTGTGGATTCGGTGTCTTGCAGCCCGCCTCGGGCACGCTGGCGAAATCGAATACCGGCAGCAGATGCACATCCGTCAAGCCCGCGTCGGCCAGCGCCTTGAGGTGATGCATGCCGTTCGAGCCAGGTTCGGTGAACGCCAGATATTTGCCGCGGTGGGGCGGACTGACCGTCGGATCGTTGATGGAAAAATCACGCACGTGCAGCTCGTAGATCACCATGTCGGTCGCGGCGGGTGCCGTGGCCGGTGCGCCGCTGCCGTTCCAGCCCTTCGGCTTGAACCGGGCGGCGTTCAGGTTGGCGATATAGCTGCGCAGGGAGTCTGTCGTCAGGCTGATCGAATACGGATCCGTCACCCGGTTGCGGAACAGGCCGACGCGGGGCACGAAGACATCGACAAGATAGGTGTAGTACTGGCCGGACAAGTCCATCGGACTCGACCAGGACCAGACGCCGGTCTGCGCGTCGAAGCGCATGGGAATCGCAGCTCGGGCGTTGCCGTCGCCGTTGTCATAGATGCAGACGGAGACCCGCTGGGCGGTGGGGGCCCAGAGCTTGATGCCGGTGCGCCTCCGCTTGGTGCTCGCCGTTACCGAGACGCCGAAGTCGGCGACGTCGGCTGCGCCGGCATAGAGGTCGTCGAGGGCTCCCGCCGCCTGTAGCGCGGTGGCACGAATCACCCGGCCAGCTTGGTCTTCTTGCACCAGAACCAGTTGCCGCTTGTGCAGATCGGTGAGCGCTATCGATCCCCGGGGAAGGCGCAACACCGGGCCATCGGCGACGAAACGAAAACGCTGCGCCAGTTGCTCGGGCAGCGTAGCGACGTAGGCTTCGAGCTCAAGTGCGCCATCGGCGCCGACTACCCTGGCACCGACAGCGGCGACGATGCTGCCCGAAACGGCATGGTAAAGCTTGAACCGCCCGCCCTCAGTCTCGACGATGCCTACTCCCGGCCATTTCAGCAGTTCGCGATTGAGCCAATAGGCATGCGCCTCGATGACAGGGGTGGCAGGGGTGGCCTGCAAGCGCCGCTCGAACCCAGGTGCATCGCAATCCGCCGGTGGCGGCACGTGGGCCAGCACCGATCCGGCGAAGGCCAGCAGCACGGGCAAGACCAGACCGCGCACCGTGGCGACGCTCATCGACCGATCGATATTAATGCGCTGCCATACAAGGCCGGCACATCGAAGCTCAGCGAACCCTGCTCGACATTGACGCGGGTTCCGGTCAGCGCGTCGGCAAAGCCCGACGCCTCGACGGCCGCCGGGAGTTTCACGGTCACCGTCCGACCGCTGTCGGCATTGTTGGTGGCTGTGATGGCCCATACGTCGCCGAACCGGCGGACCAGCACGATCACATGGTCATCAATGAACAAGGGAGCGTCAATGCTGCCCCGACGCAGGACGGCGTGCTCCTGGCGCAGCCGCGTGAGCTTCCTGAAATCGGCCAGCAACGCAAGGTCGGGCTTGCCGCCCAGGTCGGCCCAGGGATAGGTCGCGCGGTTGTACGGATCGTCGCCGCCGGTGACGCCCACCTCGTCGCCATAGTAGATGGCCGGCGCACCGGGGAAGATCATCTGGAAGAACAGTGCGAGCTTCAGACGCCGCTTGGCCAACGCGACGGCGGCGGCATCGGTGTGTTCGTCCGCATAGCCGAAGAGATACAGAGAACGCGCCTGGTCGTGGGTCGAGAGCAGGTTCATCAGCGCATAGAAGGCCTGCGGCGGATAGATCTCGCGCATCATTTCGATGCTTTGATACAGCTCGCCGGCCTTGCCGCCGGCGGCGTAATCGAGCACGGTGTTGCGGAAGATATAGTTCATGGTCGAGTCGAAAGTATCGCCGAGCAAATACTTCGAGGAATCGAACCAGGTCTCGGCGATCGTCAGCGCGTCGGGCCGGTGAGCTTTGATGGCGGCGCGCCATTCGCGCCAGAACTCGTCGGGCACCCAGGGCACGACATCCATGCGCCAGCCGGCTGCCCCGCGGTCGAGCCAGAGCTTCATCACCGAGTCGGGCGCGCCATAGGCGAAGCGCCGGTATTCGGGTGAGGCCTTGTTCAGCTCCGGCAGGTCGACCACACCGAGCCAGCCCTTGTATTGCTTGTTCGGGTCGGTCTGGGTGGCGTCGAAGCTGTACCAGCCGGCGTAGGGCGAGTCGGGGTGGATCGTGGCGCCGGCGAAAGCGCCCTTGCCGCCGTAGTTGTTGTAGCGATCGAAATAGATCGAATCGCTACCGCTGTGGTTCAGCGAGGTGTCTGGGATCACCCGGATGCCGCGTCGACTGGCTTCCTGCGTCAAGCGGACGAAATCCGTATTGCTGCCGAAGGCGGGATCGATGTTCGTGTAGTCGGCGGTATCGTACTTGTGGTTGCTCGCGCCCACGAACATCGGCGTGATGTAGAGCGCGTTCGCCCCCAGGTCGCGGATGTAGTCGAGCTTCTCGATGATGCCGGCGATGTCGCCGCCGTAGAAGTCGTTGTTGTATAACTGGTCCGAGCCGTCGCCGCTGCCGGGCTTGTATGGCCGGCTGTTCCAGTCGCTATGGAATTCCACGTCCCGGTCGTGATACTTGCGAGCGCCGGGTTTCGGATCGTTGCGCCGATCGCCGTTGCGGAAGCGTTCCGGGAAAATATAGTAATACACCACGTCCGCCGCCCAGTCCGGCACACGGAAATCCGGGAAGTAGACGGTGTGGCGGAAGCGGCGGATATCCTTGGCGGATGCGGGTTTTTCCGTAACGGCGCCGGGGCCGTTGGTTCCCTTCTCCTTGGTCCATGGCATGCCGTAGTCGTTGTTCTGGACGACATAGGTTTTTCCGCCGGTCGCCGCCTCGAACCAGTAGCCATACACGCTGGCCTGGTCGAACCGATAGCTGGCGCTCCAGCGTTCTTCACCAGCCTGGGTCTCGCGAGACATCGGCAGGCGCGCGACCTCGCGGTACTCCAGGAATTCCTGGTCGCCCTCCATCTGGCGCTTTTCCAACACCAGCGTCACTGAGTTCACACCGATCGCGGACGACAGGCCGAATTTCACCGTACTGCCCGCGGGCACCGCGCCGAAGGGCGACTTGTCGGCGAGCCGGCGCGAGTCGTGCCGCAGGCTGGCTGCCGGCGACTCGGCTGTCTGGGCAGTTGCGGTCGGAGTAGGTGCAGAGGTGACTAGCGGCGGCGTGTGCGCACAAGCCGCCAGCAAGAACACCGCCGTCGACAGAATTGCGGCGAGGTGACGCATCACGGGAAGCATCAGCGACGCAATGTGAATACGCGCACCGACTGAGGTTCCAGCGCGATGCGGGCGATCCCCGCGCTATCGCTATCCGCCTTGCCGCCGCCGGCGGGATAAGCCGAAACCAGCTTGGCGCCCGCCGGCAACCCGGCGACCTCGGCCGTGATGGCGGCCAGGCCATAATTGATCAGCACCGCAGTGTGTTCCTTGCCCAGCTTACGCTGATAGCCCATCACCTGGCCTTCGGCGAACGCCGCCTCGTAGCTGCCGCGGGCGATCGACGGCAGCGTGTTGCGCAGCCTCAGCATGTCCTTGTAGAAGGCGAAGATCGAATTCGGATCCTTGCGTTCCGCCGCGACATTATGCGTCGCGACATTCTTCGAGAGTGGCCGGAAAGGCTTGCCGCCGGTGAAGCCTGCCTTGCCGAGTTCCGCGGTCCAGCTCATCGGCGGCCGCACGCGCGCATCCTTGGCCGCAGTGGTGTCACCCTCGGGGCCGACGCCTTCGGCCATGCCGAGTTCCTCGCCGTAGTAGAGATAAGGCGTGCCGGGCAACAGCAGATAGGTGGCCGCCGCGAGCCGGTATTGGGCGACATCTCCCTGCAACTGATCCCACAGTCGTCCGCCGGTAAAGGAATCGTGGTTGGCGATGAAAGCCGCCATTGTGATGGGCGCGGACTTGTAATAGTCGGCGACGCTGCGGATGGCCTTGGGGTCGCCGCGCGCCGCGTTGACGATGTCGCCGTTCAGGTCGAAGGCGAAGGCGCTGCCGCAGATATAGGGCGGCGCCCAGGTCTGTGGCTTGCCGGTGGACTCGCAGACCGCATAGCGGTTGCTATAGCTGTCCATCAGGGCCTTGATGTTGCCGACCAGCGCATAGCTGCCGGGCTGGTCCCGCCACTCGACGGCGTCCTTTTCGATGAGGTGGGAGACCGCGTCGAAACGAAAACCGTCCAGCCCCCGGTTTAGCCAGAAGCGCAGGCTGTCGCGATGGTAGTCCATCACCCGCGGATTCTCGAGATTGAAGTCCGGCATGTCGGCACCGAAAGTGGCGTAGTAAGTGCCTGTCGGCGAGCCGTACCAGGGGTTCTTGCCCCAGATGTCCCAGCCCGTCGGTGCCGGGTCCTTCCACACGAACCAGTCGCGGTAAGGACTGGCCGGTGACGCAACGGCGCTCTGGAACAGCGGGTTCTTGTCCGAACCGTGATTGATGACGTAATCCATGATCACGCCGATGCCGCGTTTGTGCGCTTCGCGCAGCAGCTTGTCGAAATCGGCCAGGGTGCCGTAGGCCGGGTCGATGCTGCGGAAATCGGTGACCGCATAGCCGTGGTCGCCATCGGCGTTGCGCGTGACGGGCATCAGCCAGATGCCCTTGATGCCCAGCTCCTGCAGGTAGTCCAGGCTCTGCGTCAGGCCGCGCAGGTCGCCCTGGCCATCCCCGTCGCTGTCGCGCCAGGCGCGCACGAAGATTTCCATGAAGGCGCCGTTCTGCCAGCCCGGCGCCAGGCGGCTGCCGTGGTCCGCTGCGGCGACCTTGCGGATGTCTACCGTTGTCGACGGATCGGCGGCGTGAGCAAAGCCGAAGAACAGTAGCGCAACGAAGACGGCGCAACGAAGCAAACAATGGTTCATCATCGAAGAACTCCTAATCGGTAATCATGCCGGCAGTGTCACGGTACGCGTGAACGCCAGTCCGGCGCCGTCGAACAGATGCAGCCGGTCGGCCAGCAGGCGCAGCGTCAGTCGCTCTCCCACCGTTGCGACGGCATGCCCCTCGACACGCACCGTCATGATCGGCAGGCCGGCACCGACATTCAGATACAGCAGAGAAGCGTCGCCCAGCCGTTCCATGCGCAGCAGCGTGGCGGTCGCGCCGCTGCCGTCACCCTGGTCGGCGACGACGATGTGCTCGGGCCGGATGCCAAGTTGCACGTCCGCACCCGCCGACAATCCTCGGGCATCCACCGCCACCACCACCTGCTGCCCGGCCAGGTCGACGATGGCATGCTCGGCCTCGGCGGCGACCAGCCGGCAGGGCAGCACGTTCATCTTGGGCGAGCCCATGAACTCGGCGACGAACAGGCTGGCGGGCCGGTGATACAAGGCCATCGGCGTGCCGCACTGGGCCACGCTGCCGTGCTCCTGGACCGCCGCGCCGGTGTGGAGCAGGACGATCTTGTCCGCCAGCGTCATGGCCTCGACCTGGTCGTGGGTCACGTAGATCATGCTGGCCGAACCGATGTCCTGGTGCAACTTTGCGATTTCCAGCCGGGTCTGCACCCGCAACGAGGCATCCAGGTTGGACAAGGGCTCGTCGAACAGGAACACGCGCGGCTCCTTGACGATGGCGCGGCCGATGGCCACCCGCTGCCGCTGTCCGCCCGACAGATGCTTGGGCAAACGGTCCAGCAGCGACGTGAGTTGCAGGATGTCGGCGGCCTGATTCACCTTGCGATCGATCTCCCGGCGGTCGGCGCCGAACACGCGCAGTCCGAAAGCCATGTTCTCGCGCACGCTCATATGCGGATACAGCGCATAGCTCTGGAACACCATCGCGACGCCGCGCTGCGCCGGCGGCAGGTCATTGACCCGCACGCCTTCGATGAGTATTTCACCGGATGTGATCTCCTCGAGGCCGGCGACCATGCGCAGCAGGGTCGATTTGCCGCAGCCCGAAGGGCCGACGAAAACGCAGAACTCGCCATGCTCGATGCACAGGTCGGCGTCGTGGATGGTCCATGGCAGGCCGGGGGCATAACGCTTGTTGACTTGCTTGAATTCGATGCGCGACATGGGACTATCCTCCAGGCGATCAGTCCAGGCGAGCGAACAGCGCGCCCCAGGGATCGAAAACCAATGCACCGGCGGACACCCGGGCTCCCGTGACGCCGCTCTCCCCCAACAGCCTGGGGACGGCCGTACCAGTTGGCAAGGGGAGCGTGGCGGGGCGGTCGCTGAGGTTGAACGCACACAGCACGCGCTCGTTGCCTTGCCGCCGCACATAGGCCAGCACCTGGTCATGGACCGGCCAGAGATCCATCTCGCCGTGCAGCAGCGCCGGCTGGCCGCGCCGCCAATGCAGCAGCTTGCGGTAATAGTGCAACAGCGAGCCCGACTGAGCCTGCTGTCGATCGACGGCGTAGGGACGATGGGCGTCGTCGAGCGGCAGCCAGGCTGGCTGCTCGCCGCTGCCGAAGCCGAGGTCGGCCGCCTTGGAATCCCAGGCCATCGGTGTACGGCAACCATCGCGGCCCTTGAACTCCGGCCACATGGCGATGCCATACGGATCCTGCATGTCCTCGTACGCCACTTCGGACTCCGGCAGGCCGAGTTCTTCGCCCTGGTAGATGCAAGAAGTGCCGCGCAGGCTCAGTTGCAGCGCCGGCGCCAGGCGCAGCAAGGCCGCCGGCGGCTGGCTGCCGCCCCAGCGCGTGGCCAGGCGCACGCTGTCGTGGTTGGAGAGCGCCCAGGATGGCCAGCCGCTGCCGGCGACGCGTTCGAACTTGTCCAGGACATCGTGCAGATAACGCGCGCTGTGCTCGGACGAGAGCAGGTCGAAGCAATATGCCATGTGCAACTTGTCGCCGCCGTCGGTGTATTGCGCGACCATGGCGGCGCCATTGCGGTCACCGATTTCGCCGACCGTCGTGGTATCGGGATACTCGTCCGTCAGCGCGCGCACCCGGCGCAGAAAATCCAGTGCTTCGGGCCGGCTCTTGTCGTACTGGTGCAACTGCCAGCTATAGGGATTGGACGCGGGTGCCGTCGGGTCGCTGCCGTCCGGCTGGCCGCCGCCCGGGTTGTCGCGCAGTTGGGCATCGTGGAAGCAGAAGTTGATCGCGTCCAGGCGAAATCCGTCGACGCCGAGCTCGAGCCAGAAGCGCATCATGTCCAGCAGCGCATCTTGCACTGCGGGGGTATGGAAATTCAGGTCGGGCTGGCTGGCCAGGAAATTGTGCAGGAAATACTGGCAGCGCCGCGTGTCCCACTGCCAGGCGCTGCCGCCGAACACACTGAGCCAGTTGTTCGGCGGCGTGCCGTCCTGCCGGGCGTCGGCCCAGACATACCAGTCCGCCTTCGGATTGGCGCGATCTGCACAGCTTTCCTGGAACCAGCGGTGTTGATCCGAGGTATGCGAGAGCACCTTGTCGATGATCACCTTCAAGCCAAGCTCATGAGCCCGCTTCAGCAAGGCCTTGAAATCGGCCAGCGTGCCGAAGATCGGGTCGACGTCGTGGTAGTCGCTCACGTCGTAGCCGAAATCCTTCATCGGGCTCTTGAAGAAGGGGGACAGCCAGATGGCGTCCGCTCCCAGCTCGGCCACGTGCGCGAGCCGCGCCGTGATCCCCGGCAGGTCGCCGATGCCGTCGCCATTGCCGTCCTGGAAAGAGCGGGGATATATCTGGTAAATCACGCCGCCCCGCCACCAACCGCTATTCGGGGCCTTGATACGACTGCTCATTGCTTATCCTTTTACTGCGCCGGCCGTCAGGCCGGACACGATCTTGCGTTGAAAAACCAGCACCAGTACGATCAGGGGAATAGTGACAACCACCGAGGCCGCCATGATCTTGCCCCAGGGAATGTCATAGCGGCTGGCGCCGGTGATGAGGGAAATCGACACCGGCACGGTGCGCTGGTCGTTGTCGATCACGAAGGTCAGGGCAAACATGAACTCGTTCCATGCCGCAATGAATGCCAGCAAGCCGGTGGACACCATCGCCGGCCACAGCAGCGGTAGGAAGACGCTGCGCAGGATGCGCGCCGGGCCGCAACCGTCCATGATCGCGGCCTCTTCGAGTTCCTTGGGCAACTGGCGCATGAAGGTCGTCAGCACCCATACCGTGAACGGCAGCGTGAAAATCATGTAGGGCAGGATCAGGCCCAGCGCCCGGTTATACAGGCCCAGGAAACGTATCATCTCGAACATGCCGGACAGTACCGCCACTTGGGGAAACATCGACACCGCCAGCACCGCCGAGAGCAGCAGGCCGCGCCCCTTGAAGGCGATCCGGCCAAACGCGTAAGCCGCAGTGACGCCGATGAGCAGGGACAGCGTCACGACGGCAAAGGAGACCATGATCGAATTGAGAATGTGGCGGCCGAACGGATTTTCCGAGCTGCGAAACAATTGCAGATAGTTGTCGAGCGAAGGTGTAGCCGGTATGAGGCTGGGGTCGAAGAGCGCCGTGCCGGTCTTCAGCGATGTCGAGATCGCGTACAGAAACGGAAACACTGAGATCGCAGTCACCGCGGCGGCGGCCAGGTACAGGGCAAGGCGCCACCCATCGAAGCGTTTCATGCCGTCTCCTCCGACATGCGGACCCGGCCCAGCCGGATCAGCAACACCGTGGCCAGTCCGATGATGACGAACAGCGAGGTGGCCGCGGCCGAGCCGTAGCCCATGTTGCCGTTCTCGACCATCTCCCGGCGCACGAAGCCGGACATGCTGATGGTGCTGCTGTCGTTGGCGGTCAGCACGTAGATCAGATCGAACACCCGCAAGGCGTCGAGCAACCGAAAAATCACCGCCACCATCAAGGGCGTACGGATCAGCGGCAAGGTGATGCGCCAGAAGACCCGCAAGGGATGAACGCCGTCCACGCGCGCCGCCTCGTAGCACTCCTTGGGCAGGGTCTGGAGGGCGGCGAGGATCAGCAAGGCCATGAAGGGCGTGGTCTTCCAGACATCTACTGCCACGGTGGTCCACAAGGCGTAGTGCGGGTCGGCGGTCCAGGCAATCCGCTCATTGATCAGGTGGAGTTGCAGCAGCCAATCGTTGACCAGCCCGAACTGGTCGTGGAGCATCCATCCCCACATCTTGGCCGAGACGATGGTCGGGATCGCCCAGGGCACAAGCACAGCCGCCCGCACCAGCGCGCGGCCCTTGAACTCCTGGTTGAGCAGCAAGGCGACGCCCATTCCCGACATGGTTTCCAAAGTCACCGAGACGCAGGCGAACTTCAAGGTATTGACGATGGCGATACCCCAGTCGCTGTTCCAGAAGCCGTCGGTGTTTGTGGCGTTGGCGAACAGGCCGAATTCGCCGAAGTAGTGTTCGAAGCCGATCCACTGGGCCAGGGACGGATCGTTGATGTTGGCGTCGGTGAAGCTGAACCAGATGGTGCGCGCCAGCGGCCATGCGGCGACCACGCCGAGCGTGACGAGCATCGGCGCCAGGAAGAGCCAGGCGGTGCGGGTACGGATGGACATGGCTCGCGGAGTTCCTACCAGCCGCCGCGCTTGATCTGGTTCAAGCGTCCTTCGAGGCGCTTCAAGGCATCCTCCGCCGTCGCCTTGCCGGCCAGCACGTCATGGGTGGCGTTCCAGAAGGCTTCGCTCACGGCGGGATACTTGGGACCGGTCACGGTCGACGGACGCGGCACGGAATTCGCGAACACGTCGAGCAGGCTGGCGAAGAAGGGGTTGGCCGCCATCACCTCCTTGTCCTGGTAAAGCGACACGATGGTGGGCTTGAAGGAGCCGACGATGGCGCGCTTCTTCTGGACTTCCTTGCTGGTCAGGTACATCACCAGGTCGGCGGCGGCATCCGGGTTTTTCGAGTATTTGGAGACAGCAAGCTGCCAGCCGCCCAGCGTGCCGGCATGGCGTCCGTCGGCGCCGCCCCTGGGCAAGGGCGCGACGCCGATCTTGTTCCTCACCGGGCTGTCTGCTCCCTGGGCTAGCGACCAGGCATAGGGCCAGTTGCGCATGAAGGCGGCCTTGCCGCTCTGGAAAACGCCGCGCGCCTCATCCTCGCCGTAATTCAGCACGCCGCTGGGGGCGATGCTGCCTATCCACGAAGCAGCAGTATTCAGCGCCAGCACCGCCTTGGGATTGTTCACCGTCACCTTGCCGCCAGGGTCAACGATGCTGCCGCCGCCGAAGCTGGCCAGCCATTCGACGGCATCGCAGCTCAGCCCTTCATACGCCTTGGCCTGGAAGACGAAGCCCTGGAAATCCTTGCTGCCCGCACCGCGCTCTCCGTCTTGGATCTTGCGCGCGGCGGCTGCCATCTCGTCCCAGGTCGCCGGCACCTTGAGCTTGTATTTGTCGAGCAGATCCTTGCGGTAGTAGAGCAGGCCCGCGTCGGTATACAAGGGCATGGCCAGCAGCTTTCCATCCACTGTGTTGTTGGCGATGATGGCCGGGAAGTGCTCTTTCTCGGCGCCTTTGCTGTACTTGCCGAGATCGGTCAGGTGATCCTTGATGATGCCGGGCCAGATGACATCGACCAGCAACACGTCGAGGTCGCTGGACTTGGCGGCGAACATCTGGCGGAACTGGGCCAGCATGTCGGTGGTCGAGGCCGGTGGTGTGTACAGGCGCACTATGTGGCCGGTCTTCTTCGCCCAGGCATCGACATCCTGTTTGCATATCTCGAACTCCTGCCCCTGGGCACCGCAGGAAACGGTGACCGTGGCGGCATGCGCGATGGTCCCGAACATGCTGAGTAAGGCAACAGCAACGACTGCGCTCTTGACGTTCATGTTTTGATTCTCCTCATCAGTGCGGCGCAGGTAGCGAGCAAAGTCCGGGTCCTGGGCTCTTTCGGTCGATCGCCGGAGGGCTGCTTGGGCGGCCAGTGAGGCTTCGGCAGCCGCGCAAGCCCGAACAGTCACCGGTTCAAAGGCACGCCGGCTCCCTTGACCCTGCAAGGATAACCGATGGCCGCATCGTCAGTGATCAAACGACGCCGCCATAGATCGGCGGCGTGCCCTGGCGAAAAGGAAACAGTCCTCGCCCCCCGGTTAGGCGACGAGGACTGTCTGGTGGCGGTCGAAACCGACTTAGAACTTGTAGGTCGCGCCGGCCAGGATGGTACGGCCCCACTTCATGTACTCCAGCGGACGATCCTTTGTTCCAGCGTAGGTCTGGTACGCCGCATCACCCAGGTTGTTGGCCTGTAGCAGGAGTCCCAGTCCCTTGAAACTGCCCTCAGTAAAATTGTAGCCAACCTGGGCGTCCACGATACTCTCACCAACGACATATCGCAGCGTCCGGTTACCGTTGAAGTTGCCGATCTCGCCAATGAAGTCGGAGCGCTTGCGTTGGCTGATACGCACGTCAAAGCCGCCGGTTTCGTAATAGGCGGTCAGGTTGCTAACCCGCTTGGACAGGCCCGGCAGGGATATGTTGCCAGAGCCGACGCTTGACGCGCTATCCGGATCCTTGATGGAAACGTTGCTGTCGTTGAAGCTGGCGCTGGCGACGATACCGAAGCCCTTCAGTGCCGGCGTCAGTATGCTCAAGGGCAACGATGCCGACAGTTCGACGCCCGACAGGCGGCCACCCTTGCCGTTGTAAGGCGCGGTGTAATCGCCGATCCTGGCGATCGTGGTTCCAGGGATGACCTTTGCATCGGCGATGTAGGCCGAGAAGTCAGCCGGGTTTGTCTGCGTATAGATGTAGCTCTTCAGATCCTTGTAGAAGTAAGCTGCAGCGACGTAGGCCTTGGTGCCGAAATACTTCTCGAACGACACGTCGAAAGCGGTCGCGCGCCACGGATCCAGCTTGGAGTTGCCGCCGCTGGCGCCGGGCTTGCGGATGCCATTGATGTCCGCGGTATCACCAACCCCGAACTCCAATGCCGAGCGCAACTGGTCGACGCGGGGCCGCGCCACCTGCTTGGCCAGTGCGAAGCGCAGGGTCTCGTCGTGGCTCAAGCCGAAAGCCAGGTTCAGGCTCGGCAGAACGTCGGCGTAGGTCTTGCCGTCGGTCACGGGCTTGGGGTTGCCTCCGTCAGTGAGCCGAACCGCCGTAGACGACTGGTCTGTGCCTTGTACCTGGACGCCCACATTGCCGTGAACACTCACATTGCCCCAATTCGCGTCGATGTCGCCCTTGACGAAGCCGGTGGTGATCTTCTCGCTCACGTCCCACGCCTTGGCAACCAAGTAGGGGAACGCCGTTCCACTGGGGTTGAACGTCATGTATCGCGCCACCGCAGCCGGGACGTTCCACGACGGAATCGAACCCAAGCCGGCGAAGCCGAGGTTTACCAAGCCGTACTGCAAGTCCGACGCTATGGCTGTGTCGCCTTGGGCACCGACGTTGATGTTTCCTTCGGGCTGACGTTTCATCTTGGAACGGTCGGCGTAGTTGACGCCGAACTCGATGTCTTTCAGCAGGCTGCTCACGGCTGCGGGTGCGGCAATCGTTCCCGCCAGCTTGATGCTCTGGAGCTTGTCTTCCACGCTCGGCACTTTGCCGTATCCAGAGCCGTAAATAGTGCCACGCACCAGCAGCTTGCTCGGATCGGAGTAGCTCATCCCCGGAGTCAGGGTTGAGAAGCCACCGGTCGCGAAGTTGAGCCGCAAGGTGTCCAACGGTGCGGTCGCCCCGGTGGGCGCAAGTTGCGTGTTGTTCTCGAGACTGAGCTCCTTACGCGTCGCCTTCGAATAGCTGACGTCCGCGACCATCGCGACCGCGCCCAACTTGAACTTGTTGTTCCAGCCAAAGGCGTCGATTTTATCGTCACGCTTGTTGTACATGCCGCGCACGAGCGGGTATAAGCCGGAGACTGTGCCGCCGGTGAAAGTACCACTATTATTGATGGAGGGCGACGTGACATTCAGCCCGGGATTGTAACCACCGTTGTAGCCTCCGAGGTTCACTTCAAACTGATTGGCTGTATCTTCCTGAGAGGCCTGCGTATGGTATACGTCCAGAACGCTCGTCCAGTCCTTCGAGGGGCGGTACTCAACGGTCGCCATCAGGCCGTCACGCTTGGTAACACCGGTCCGGCGCAGCGCCTTGATACCATCGGAATAATAGGTACCGGCTGACACACCTGGACGCCAGCCTACGCCAATCGATTGCCAGGGCTCGTACAGGCCGACCTGGTTTTCCTGAACCGGGGTCTCCAGATGAGCGATCCCGAGTACGACGCCGATCGTGCGGTTGGCGAACTGATCAATGTAGCTGGCACTGAAACGATTGCCGTTGGCCGATGCATTGGCCGCCGAACCCAATGAATTCTGCGATCCGCGGGCATTCACGACCGCCACGCGTTGGCCAAAGTTCAAGGGCCGCACGGACTGCATGTCCAGCGTGCCAGACAGTCCCTGTCCAATCAAGCCGGCATCCGGTGTTTTGAAGACGGTCACACCACTGAGCAATTCGGAGGGGTACTGGTCGAACTCAACGCCGCGATTGTCGCCGGTGCTCACCATCTCGCGGCCGTTGAGCAGGGTCGTCGCGAAATCCGGCGACAGGCCGCGCACGCTGATCACCTGAGCGCGTCCGGCAATTCGTTGCGCCGACAGGCCCGGCAGGCGAGCGATTGACTCCGCAATGCTCACATCGGGCAACTTGCCGATGTCTTCGGAAGACACCGATTCGACGATGGAATCCGCGTTCTTCTTGACCGAGATCGCATCCTCGATACCCTTGCGGATGCCACTCACCGTCACGCGGCTTGTGTCCGGGCTGGATTGTTGCGCATAAGCCACGCCCGTGGTTGCGATCAAAAAGACCGCGCCCGCAGCCGCGGTGTTCATCCTGACGACGGAACGGCCTTTCGCGAGTTTGCGACTGTGCCGCTTGTTTAATGATTTCATCCAACCTCCCCCTTGATTTAACGAACAACATGACCCTCACCGAGCGACTTGTCACCACACGCTTGATGCGGGCCGGAACCTTGCGGGCATGTTCGCCCATGGCCTTTGCAATCGATTATAAGTTTTCCTGCAATCGATTGTCAATACCAACCGTCGACTCCTATCAAACCGCCAGATTCTGTGTTCCAGTCAGGATTTCGATCCGGTAACCGCATCGATTCCCGGCGTGGAAACACAAGAGTTGGCGCTTCACGACAGCTGTTGGGGGAATGCGAAGCGTGCGTCAACCAGGCGAGCCGCTCACTGCGCCGGAAAATCGCCTGCGACGATCGGGAAGGTGGAAATGACGGATAGATAGGGACCAAGTCTCCCCTGGCCTCGAAAAGCCGCAGGAGTGTGCCGGCTTTACGAGGACTGTTGTCGCCGGTGTCTGTCAGCCAGGCAGGGAGGATTCCCGCTGAATCAATACTGCCGGGAGTTGCCGGGGCACTGCCTTGCGTCCGGCAACGATGTCGAGCAAGGCATCGACCATGGCCTCGCCAGCTTCGTCGATCGGTTGGCGAATAGTGGACAGCGAGGGATGGTAGTGGCGCGCCATTTCAATGTCGTCGAAGCCCACCACCGACACATCCTGCGGCACCCGCAATCCGGCCTGCATCAGGGCACTGATGGCCGTCATGGCGATCACATCGCTGGCCGCGAAAATGCCGTCGAACTTGGTCCGTCCTCCCACCAGTTTGGCAATCTCGACGCGGGCTTCATCGGCATCGAAAGACGTCGAGATCCTCAATTTGTCGACGGGTTTTACACCGCACGCCGCGTGGGCCTTGAGGTAGCCGTCGTAGCGTTGCGCCGCCTCCGGTTCGGAAATGTCGCCGAGGAATGCAATGCGCTTGCGGCCGGCGTCCAGCAGATGTTGCGTCGCCACCCTGCCGCCCTCCACGTTGTCGCTGCCCACGGTGCAATAGAGTTGCTGGGGCAAGTGGGCACCCCAAACCACCAGCGGCACTTGCCGGGCGGCCAGTGCGTTCAACTGGTCGTGCTGATGCCACTGGCCGATGACGATGACACCCAGCGCGCGCCCCGCATCGTAGAGTTGCCCGGCGGAAGCCAGATGATCCTCCCTAACCCGCGTCAGCAGCATTTCCTTGCCCCGATCCGTCAGGGCCGTGGCGATGCTGCCGATCAAGGCCAGGAAGAACGGGTCCGAAACCTTGCGACGCAGCGACTGAGAATAAGGCAATACCACACCGACCGTCGTGTTCTGACGCAGACGCAGGCTTTGAGCGCCGGCGTTGACCGTGTAGTTGAGGGATCGCGCCAGTTCGGCGACTCGCCCCCGCGTCTTCTCGCTTACCAGGGGATTGTTGCTCAGGGCGCGGGATGCCGTGGACATGGATACCCCCGCAAGCCGTGCAATGTCAGCCAGTTGCAGCCGTTGCGGACGCACGCTGGACACCACCGTTGCAGCGCCGCTGTCCGTCCGTTTCGGAGCACTTTTCTTGGAGTGGGGCATGTCGGTTCGATTATGGAAATCTCCTCGACCGGATTTCATCGAGGACCACGATTATATACAGATTAGCATCGTTACCATTTTTCGGGCGCATCCCGAAGCTCGCAGATGGGGAATAGCGAGTCCCGTTGAGGATGAACACCGTTCGATATGCCCGGGCCAGACCGGTTTTACCGAAGCCAGCCCCGCTTGTTGAACAGGTAGAAAGGCACCGCGACCGAGACCACCATCAGGGCCAGGGAGAACGGGTAGCCGTATTCCCAGCCGATCTCTGGGAACCAACCCTTGAAGTTCATGCCGTAGATGCTGGCGATCAGCGTCGGCGGCAGCAGTGCCACCGAAGCCACGGAGAAGATCTTGATGATCTTGTTCTGGTTGATGTTGATGAAACCGACCGTGGCATCCATCAGGAAGTTGATCTTGCCGAACAGGAAGGACGTATGTCCGTCCAGCGATTCGATGTCGCGCAGGATCTGTTGAGTGTCTTCGAGCTGATTGGACGACAGGAGGCGGCCGCGCACAAGGAAGGAGACGGCGCGGCGGGTATCAAGCACATTGCGGCGAATGCGTCCGTTGAGGTCTTCTTCCCCGGCGATGGCGGCGAGCACCTTGGCGGCTTCGGTATCCGTCATGTCGGTGCTCAGCACCTGCTTGCCGACCGCTTCGAGGGCGGCGTAGACGTCTTCCAGCGCATCGGCCGAGTACTCCACGTCGGCGGCATAAAGATCCAGCAGCACATCCTTGCCGTCGGTGACATAGCCGACCTGTGTACGCGCCCGCAGGCGCTGCAAGCGAAACACCGGCAGCTCCACCATGCGCACCGAAAACAGGATGTTCCGATGCAGGATGAAGGTCACCGCGACGTTGCGCGACTCGTCTTCCTTGTCGAGCAGGAAGTCCGAGTGCAGATAGATCGCGCCGTCCTCTTCCACATAGAAGCGCGCGCTGGCCTCCAGGTCGGTGTGGTATTCGGGGTCGGGCAGATCCAGACCGTAAATCTCTCCGACCCAGGCGCGCTCTTCGTTGGACGGGGCGACCAGGTCAACCCAGATCGGGCTGGCCCTGACCAGATCCTCATGGGTATCCACCTGGATTTGGCGCAAGCGTCCCTCTTGCAGTTCGAAGGCGCTGAGCATGATTTTTTTTCGCGGGGAGGACTGCCTGCCGATCAGTTCTTCCCGGACCGGATCGGAAAGCTCGCTGAGGATCTGCTCCGCCCGACCGTCCTTGACCATGTTCCAGACCAGCAGGCGGTCATCTTCGGGCAGGCTCTCCAGGATGTAGGCAAGAAATGCCGGCGGCAGGGTGTCGAGCTTGTTCTGCAACTCGGCCGTATGCTGCTTGTGGACCAGGCCTTCGACAAGATCGTGTTTCTTCATCTCTTGCCGATGCACCAGATCCTCGACCCGCTTGTGACGCACCAGCAGGCCCTCGACCTCACGCAGGCTGAGTTCAACGTCTTCCTGGAATTGTTCGATCTCGGCCATGGCTGCGGGCTATGCTCTTTTGTCGGGGCACTCCGCGGAACGGAGCGGTTCAGGTGGCTATTGTAAGGAAATCCCCGAAATAGCGCGAATTCAAATTGAGTCCGGTGTGACTAATTTGGCTTTTCGCCCTGCCATCCCTTGGGAATCGAACCCAGCAACTTCCTGGTGTACTCCTGTTGCGGGTTCAGGTAGATGTCATCCGAATTGGCGACTTCGATGACGTCGCCGTCCGACATCACCATCACCTGGTCGGAAATGTATTTGACCACCGCCAGATCGTGGGAGATGAAGATATAGCTCATCCGGTATTCGTCCTGCAAGTCCTGCAACAGATTCAGCACCTGGGCCTGGACGGAAACGTCGAGCGCGGACACCGATTCGTCGCAGATCAATACGTCCGGCTTCATGGTGAGGCAGCGCGCGATGGCAATCCGCTGGCGCTGTCCGCCGGAAAACTCATGCGGGTATTTGTGGAAAGATTCCTCCGGCAGCCCAACCCGCTCCAGTAGCGCCATCGCCATGTCGATGCATTCCCGGTTGCCGGCGGCGAGCTTATGTATCGTCATCGGCTCCATCAGGATCTGGCCGACGGTAAAGCGCGGATTGAGCGAGGCATACGGATTTTGAAAGACGATCTGAATACGGCGCTTGTACTTCATGAAGTCTTGTTCGGAAAGCTTCAGCAAATCCACGCCATCGAACAGCACCTCGCCGCCGCTCGATTCATGCAGGCGCATCAGCGTCAGTCCGACCGTCGTCTTGCCGGAACCGGACTCCCCCACCAAGCCCAGCGTCTTGCCCCGGGCCAGCTTGAAGCTGGCGTCCTTCACCGCCGCGACGTCGCGGGACTTGAAGATGCCTTCCTTCAAACGGAAATGTTTCGAAAGATGGCTGACCTCCAGGACGATTTCATCATCGCCCTCGTAGCCGCGCCGGCGCTGTTCGCGCTTGATGCGCGCCGCTCCGTCCGGCCCGAGAAAGTCGGCGATCACCGGCAGGCGCATCGGGCGCTCGTCGACGTTCGGCCGGCAGGACAGCAAGGCCTGGGTGTAGGGGTGCTGGGGCGCTTCGAAGATCCGCCGCGCCGTGGCCTGTTCCTTGATCTCGCCGTGTTGCATGACCACCACGTGGTCGGCGATTTCGCCCACCACGGCGAGGTCATGGGTGATGAACAGTACCGACATCCGGTAGCGCTCCTGGAGACTTGCGAGCAGATCGAGGATCTGTTTCTGGATGGTCACGTCCAGGGCGGTGGTCGGCTCGTCGGCGATGAGCAGCTTGGGATTGCAGGCAATCGCGATGGCGATCATCACCCGCTGCTGCTGGCCGCCCGACAACTCATGCGGGAAGGACTTGATGCGCAAGGCCGAATCGGGAATGCCGACTTCATGCATCAGCTCTTCGGCACGCCGCCACGCCTGCTTCCGCGACAGGTCCATATGCAGGCTGAGTATCTCGGCGATCTGGTCACCGACCGTAAACACCGGGTTCAGCGAACTCATCGGTTCCTGGAATATCACCGAGATTTCCTTGCCGCGTATGCCGCGTATGCCTTCATCGGACAACTTGAGCAGGTTCGTGCCTTCGAACAGGATTTCGCTGGCCGGCGAGACGATCGCCGACTCGCGCGGCAGCAGGCGCATGACGGCCATCGCTGATACCGACTTGCCGCTACCCGATTCGCCGACCAGGGCCACGGTGGAATTTCTCGGCACCTCGAAGGAAATATTCTTCACGGCCTCGAAGACCGTGCCGCCCTCCAGGCGAAAGTCGATCCCGAGATTTCTTACCTGGAGCAGCGGCTGGTCCATATCGCTCATTTCATTTTCGGGTCGAGAGCATCGCGCAGGGAATCGGTGAGCATCGAAAACGCCGTCACCAGGATCGCCATCGACACCCCGGCGGCGGCGAGCTGCCACCATTTGCCGATCACCAGTTCGGTCTGGGCTTCGGCCAGCATGGTGCCCCAGGAGACCGAGTCGACCGGCACACCCAGTCCCAGAAAGGACAGGATGACTTCCGCCTTGATGAACTGCACGACATGCTGGGAGAGCTGCACCAGGCTGACATGACTGACGTTGGGCAGGATATGCACGAACATCCGCCGCGTATGCGTGGCGCCGATGGCCTGGGCCGCTTTGACGTACTCGCGCGAGGCGTGCTTGATGTACTCGGAACGCACCAGGCGGTAGATGCCGGTCCAGCCGGTGCAGGCAAGAATGAAAATGATGGTGTCCAGCCCCTGCCTGAGCACCGCCGCAAAGGACAGGATCAACAGGATGTAGGGAATCGAGGTGAACACGTTGTAGAACCACTCCAGCACATCGCCGACCCTGCCGCCCAGGTAGCCCGACAGTCCACCCAAGAAGGTGCCGATGATGGTGGCCAGCAAGGCCGCAGTCAGGCCGACGAAAATCGATGTCTCCGCCCCCTTGATGGCTTTTTGCAGCACGTCGCGCCCCCATTTGTCCCCACCCAGCAGCAGGGTTTCGGCACGTGGCGTTTCAGTGACCTGGATCTTGGCGGTGCGCTCCTCCCATTCCCGGTAGCGCGGCGCCAGCGGATCGATGTCGGAGAGGTCGGCAGTGGGGACGTTCGAAGCCACAGAACCGGATCCCATTTGGGCGGCTTCGATATTTTCCTCCCCCGCCATGAAAATCGGGTGGGCATAGGAAACTCCCACCTCCTGGGACCAGTTGCCGGCGACGATGCCCAGATACGAAGCGATCATCAGCAACAGGAAGAACCCCACCACCGCCAGGCAAACCATGCCGACTTTGTCGCGTTTCAGGCGCCGCCAGGCCAGCGTCCATAATCCCGGAGAATGTCGCTGCCGCGACGGTAGGGCTTGGGTCGTCACCGCGCTCATGTCCGCCCCTTCACTTGAGCGTGACGCGCGGATCAACGACTTTGTACATCACGTCGACCAGCAAGTTGATGAACATGGTGATCATCGCCAGATACACCGTCGCCGCCTTGATCACCGGGAAATCCGAGCGATTCACCGCGACCAGGACTTCGCGGCCTATCCCGGGTATCGAGAAGAAGGTTTCCATCAGGAAGGAGCCGATGAAGATTCCCGGCAAGGCGATGCCGATATTGGTCAGGATCGGTATCAAGGCATTTCTCAGCACGTGCTTCAACATCACGATCTTTTCGGCCAATCCTTTGGACCGCGCCGTGCGCACATAGTCGTGATTGATTTCGTCGAGGAAGAAACTCCGGTACAGGCGCAGCGCCGGCGCCAGACCGACGAAGACCGCCAGCAGGATCGGCAGCGGCGCAAAGGTGGTCACATTCCTCCAGTAGCTTTCGCTCCACCCCTGCACCGGAAACCAGCCCAGCCTGAAGCCGAACAGGTACTGGGCGACGATGATGTAGACCAGGAGGGAGATCGACATCGCCACGGTGCAGATCATCATGACCATGCGGTCGGTGACGGTGCCATTCACATAGGCGACGCCTATGGCGAGGATCACGCCGATGACGGTCTCCAGCACCAGCACCGGCAGCATGATGGTCAGCGTCGGGCCGAGGCGGGTCAGGAAGATATGCGACACCTCCTCGTTGGTCGCCCAGGAGCGGCCGAAATCGAAAGTGACGATCTGTTTGACGAACACCCACAACTGATACCAGTAGGGCTCGTCCACCCCGAGTTGCCTGCGGATATTGGCGATCTGCTCGGGATTGGTGATCTTGCCGGCCAACACCAGGGCCGGGTCGCCGCCCACCCAGTTGAACAGGAAGAAGATCAGCAGGACCACGCCGGCCAGGGTCGGGATCATTTGCCAGATGCGCTTGAAAATATAGGCGATCACGCCGCAACTCCCTTACTGTGAAATACGGAAGCGCCCCGAAACCCACGAGCGTAGCGAGCAGTTTGTAGCCCCCGCCTGGGCGGGGGGTTGGGGGTGGGGGTGGGGGCGTGGCCCAAGGCCACTTCCTTCGGGGCGTATATCCCGCCTTTGAACGATTTCATGGCACGGGGGCGGTCCGACGATCATGCGCCTCAAGTAACTTCATCGTCCCGCCAGGTAATCGCGTTGTGCCTGGAGATCAATGTCGACGAACCGCCACCAATTCTCAGTCTGCACCAGCGGGCGGCGAAAACCGATCACATACGGATACCACATGTCGGTCAGGATGCGGTGCGTATTGATTTTCCAGGGTGCGTAGGCCACCATCAGCTTGGCCATTTCCTGGTACAAGGCGGTGCGTTCCGGACTGTCCGGCAGGCGCTGGGCCTTTTCGAAAGCGCGATCATAGGCCGGCAGCTTGAAGCGGGCGCGATTCCCCTTGAATCCCGCATTCGGCCCGTACAGCGAAGTCAGCCAGGTATCGGCATCGGGCGCCGAAGCCGAGCCGCCGAGTTGCCACATCATCAGCTTGCCAGCATTCGACTCCTTCAGGAGGTCCGGCCACTTGGCCTTGCGTATCGTCACTTTCAGCCCGATCTCCTTCATGCTGCGGGTCAGGAGTTCATCGATCTGCTTGTCGCGGGCGTTCGGCGTGGAATTGAACTTGAGCACCAGCGGCGAGCCATCCGGCATGTCCCGGTAGCCGTCGCCATCGCGGTCGATGTAGCCATACATGTCGAGCAGCGCCTTGGCCTTGGCCGGGCTGTATTCGTTGGCGCTGGTGCGGAAATTCGGGTCATAGCCGGCCACGCCGGGGCTGTAGGGCGTATGCGCCGGGATCGCCTGGTTCTTGCGGATGATGCGGATCTCATCCAGGGTCTTGTACCCCAGCGATACGGCACGGCGCAACGCCACCTTGTCCGGGGTATACCCGCCGACGATGGGATCCTCCATGTTGAAGTACATAAAGGTCAGATCCAGCGCCGGGACCTGCTCCATCCGGATGGATCGCTTCTTCAGGTTCGGCGCCAACTGGTTGTTCGGCACCGCCTGGGTCGCATATTCCTCGGGCAGGCGCCACAAGAGTTCGTGCTCCTGGTTCAGGAAGGCCAGCCAGCGAGGCTGCTCCTGATCGACGACATCGACCTCGATGCGTCCGATCATGGGTAGGCGCCTGCCCTGCATGCGTTTGAGGATCGCCTGCCCTTCCCGGTCGTCCGGCGCGGGCTCGCCCTGGAAATATTCTTCGCGATAATTGGGGTTGGGCTCGAACACCATTTTCGACGAGCGCTTCCAGAATGCCAGCCGATAGGCGCCGGTTCCGACCGGATGGGAGCCGATATCTTCCTTGTAATGCTCCACGACTTCGCGTGCCACCGCGCAGGCGACCCGGCAATCGGCAAATAGATAAACAAAGTTCGGCATCGGCTTCTTCAGCCTGACCTGGAAAGTATACCGATCCAGCGAATGGAGTCCGGCCAGCGGCGCGTCATAGTCGAGCCGGTTGGCCTTGCGCGCCAGTGCCACATATTCGTCCGATCCGACGAGGTAACCTTCGACCTCGGCCAGCAGCGGCGCAGAAAGTTTCGGGTCAAACAGCCGCTTGATGCTGTATACATAATCCTCCGCCACCAGCTCGCGCTTCCTTCCATCAAACACTTCGTGATCGTCGAAATATATCCCCGACCTCACTCGCAGGGTATAGGTCATTCCGTCCGCGGAGACCGTCGGCAGCGCCACCAGGGTGTTGGGAATCAGCTTGGCCGGGCGAGCCAGATAATCGAATCTGAGCGGCGGATCGAACATCGCTTTCATCACGATGTCGGAATAGACGTCGCTGACTTTTTGAGGATCGAAACTGGTTTCCGCGATCTCGAAGGCATAGCGCAGAATCTTGGCGGGATCGGGCCCTTCAGGAGCAACAGCGTTTGCGGCGAAAGATGCTATCAGGCACGTCAGCAGCGTCGCCATGCTGGCGATGACCGACGAGACGGACGCTGAATGGATGCGCGGCATGATTTTTCTCACTATGAGGCGGGACAATAACAGGAAAACGCCTCGGGCCGAAACTGCGTTGGCGATCTCCTACGCCGCCAACGCGGATTATGCCGCCCGTATTTTCGGCGAGATTGCCCGCCGGTGCAAGAACGCCAGCGGCACGGGAACCGCAAAATAGATCACATATCATTTGTGCTCGTGTATATTC
>JAPLQT010000005.1 GCA_026399515.1 Pseudomonadota bacterium
TCCGGACGAACTGGCCGGGGCGGCGCGCATCGACGGCGCCGGCCCGATGCGCTTCGTCTGGGACGTGGTAGTTCCGTTGTCCAAGACCACCATGGCGGCTCTCTTCGTCATCCAGTTCATCTACGGCTGGAACCAGTATCTGTGGCCGCTGCTCATCACCAGCGAGGAATCCATGTACACGGTGGTGATCGGCATCAAGCGCATGATCGTCGGCGGCGATGCGGCCAACGAGTGGCAGCTGGTGATGGCGACAGCAATGCTGGCCATGCTCCCGCCGGCGGCGGTGGTGCTGCTGATGCAGAAGTGGTTCGTCAAGGGACTCGTCGAAACCGAAAAATGAGAAAACCATAATGTCCAGCGTATCGATCCGCAATGTTCAAAAGTCCTTCGGCGCCGTCAAGGTGATTCAGGGCATTCTTCAGGCTGCGGCAAGTCGACGCTGCTGCGCATGGTGGCGGGACTGGAGACGATCACCGCCGGCGAGATCGCGATCGGCGAGCGCGTGGTGAACGACCTCGAACCCAAAGACCGCAACATCGCCATGGTGTTCCAGAACTACGCGCTCTACCCCCACATGTCGGTGCGCCAGAACATGGCCTACGGCCTCAAGATTCGCCACACGTCGCCCGCGGACATAGAGGCGCGCGTCAAGCGCGCGGCGGAGATCCTCGAGCTCGGCCAGTATCTTGATCGCCGGCCGCGCGACCTGTCAGGCGGCCAGCGCCAACGCGTCGCCATGGGCCGCGCCATCGTGCGCGAACCGGCGGTGTTCCTCTTCGACGAGCCGCTGTCGAATCTCGACGCCAAGCTGCGAGTACTGATGCGCGCGGAGCTACAGGCGCTGCACCGGCGGCTGGCGACGACTAGCCTCTACGTGACGCACGACCAGGTCGAGGCCATGACTCTAGCCCAGCGCATGCTCGTAATGAATGACGGACGCGCGGAGCAGATCGGGGCGCCGCTCGAGGTCTATGCCAACCCAGCAACGACCTTCGTTGCGGGCTTCATCGGTTCGCCGCCGATGAACCTGGTGCGCGGCCGCATGAGCGGCGACGGCGCCTCGCTCGAGGTGGATGCCGGCACCAGCATCCGGTTACCCGGCAGCCCGGCATCGGTGCACAACCGGGAAGTGTTTGTCGGACTTCGACCCGAGCATCTGGAACCCTGCTCCGATGGCGACGCATCCTTGTTCATGAATGTCACGCTGATCGAGCCGCTGGGCGCAGACACATTGATCCACGGCAAGATCGGCACCCAGAGCCTGGTGGCACGAGTCGCGGCCGACGCCAGCGGCGCAGGGAAACTGGGACTGAGGTTTGCGGCCGATCGCGCCCACTGGTTCGACGCCGCATCCGGGCAGCGGATCGAAATCAGTTAGCCGGCAAGTAAGCACGGCGGGGCCAGGCAGGGGCGTCCGCGACGTCTCTCGATGCCACTTTAGAAAGCGGCTCCAACGAACCATCTGACTGGGCGGCCTTCATTCGCGTGAGTCAATCCGGTGAATTGGGCGCAGTTTCGCGCTAAGATGCCGGACACAACAACAAGGAAGAGTCACGATGAAGCGCCGCGCGTCGGATCGGAAGCGCGTTGCCGCTGTAGAGTCCGTCGCCTGAACTCCCCGTAGCGAGATTCTCCGATCAAGGAAAGGAAACACGCGAATGGAATACCGAAGACTGGGCCGTGCCGGACTGAAAGTGTCGGCGCTGTCGTTTGGATCATGGGTCACCTATGGCAACCAGGTCGACGAGCGTGGCGCGATCGACATGATGAGCGCCGCCCGCGACTACGGCGTGAATTTTTTCGACAATGCCGAAGTGTATGCCGTGGGCCAATCCGAGGAATTGATGGGGGCTGCATTGAAGAAGCTCGGCTGGGATCGCCTGACCTATGTCGTGTCGACCAAGTTCTTCTGGGGGCTGGGCAATCAATTCGGCGATGGCGTCAACGCCAAGAACACCCTCAACCGCAAGTACCTGATGCAGGCCATCGACGGTTCGCTGAGGCGCTTCGGCCTCGACTATGTAGACATCGTCTATTGCCATCGCCCCGATCCGCACACGCCGCTGGAGGAAACGGTGTATGCCATGCACGACATGATCGCGCGCGGCAAAGCGCTGTACTGGGGCACGTCGGAATGGAGCGCGGACGAGATCCGTGCGGCCTGGCAGATCGCGGACCGGCACCACCTGCACAAGCCGGTGGTGGAACAACCGCAATACAACCTGTTCCATCGTCGGCGCGTCGAGCAGGAGTACGCGCGGCTCTACGCCGACATAGGCTTGGGACTGACCACCTGGAGCCCGTTGGCGTCCGGCCTGCTCAGCGGCAAATATGCGCAAGGCGTGCCTGCCGACAGCCGCGCCAGCCTGAAGAGCATGGCCTGGATGCAGGAACAGTTGCTGGATCGCCAGCGCAACGACATCGTCATCAAGCTGGCCGGAGTGGCGAAGGAACTCGGTTGCACCACCGCACAACTGGCGATTGCCTGGTGCCTGAAGAACCCCAACGTGTCGAGCGTCATCACCGGCGCCTCGCGCATCGCCCAGGTGCACGAGAACATGAAGGCGCTGGAAATTTCCGCGCAGATGACACCGGAAGTGATGGCCCGCATCCAGGCCACCGTCGGCGACGCCTACGCATGAGATTCGAATAGCGCGACAAAGGACAAACATGAACGCACCGCTACCATCCTCCGGCCATTCCGACGTCACCCTCGACGACAAGTACCTGGTGCGCGAGGGCTGGATCTATCTCTCCGGCACCCAGGCGCTGGTGCGTCTGCCGATCCAGCAAAGGCTGCGTGACGAAGCCGCCGGCAAGAATACCGGCGGCTATATCTCCGGTTATCGCGGCTCGCCCCTGGGTCGCTACGACATGGAGCTGTGGCGTGTCGACCCGCTGCTGAAACAGCACCACATCCATTTCCGCGCGGCGGTGAACGAAGACCTCGCCGCCACGGCCCTGTGGGGCTCGCAATACGTCGGCGCCTTCCCCGGCGCCAAATACGACGGCGTCTTCGGCATCTGGTACGGCAAGGGCCCCGGGGTCGACCGCTCCGGCGACGTGCTGCGCCACGCCAACTGCGCCGGTACCGGCCCCATGGGTGGCGTGCTGGCGCTGGCCGGCGACGACCACGGCGCCAAGTCCTCGACCATCGCCAATTTCTCCGACCAGATATTCGTGGCCGTCGGCATGCCGGTGCTATACCCGTCGAACACTCAGGAACTGCTCGACTTCGGCCTGCATGGCATCGCCATGAGCCGCTACTCCGGTTGCTGGGTCGGCATGAAGGTTGTGAACGATGTCGTCGAAGGCGGCGGGACCGTCCATGTCGGTCCGGACACACCGTCCATCGTCCTGCCGGAGAGCGCGCCGGCGGCGGCGCTGGGACCGAATGGCTGGCATATCCGTCGCTTCGATATGGCCATCCCACAGGAAGACCGGCTCTATAACCACAAGCTGTATGCGGCGCTGGAATACTGCCGCGCCAACAAACTGAACCGCATCGCGCTGGATGCGCCACAGGCGCGCCTCGGCATACTCGCCGCGGGCAAGGCCTACCAGGACGCCTTGCAGGCGCTCGCCGAGCTGGGTATCCCGGAAGCACGCGGCCGCGAACTCGGCATCCGCGTCGGCAAGATCGGCATGGTCTGGCCGCTCGACCCGGTATTCGTGCGGGAATTTTCCGACGGGCTGGAGACCATCCTGGTGGTCGAGGAAAAACGGCCGCTGCTCGAAGGACAGTTGAAGAGCATGCTCTACGACCTGGGCTTGAACCGCCCGCCGCAAGTGATCGGCAAGTTCGTCGCCTCCAGCGA
>JAPLQT010000130.1 GCA_026399515.1 Pseudomonadota bacterium
AAACAATCCGGTTTCACCCTGATCGAAATTGCCATTGTACTGGTCATCATCGGCCTACTGCTGGGCGGCGTGCTGAAAGGCCAGGAACTGATCAACAGCGCCAAGGTCAAGAACTTCGCCCAGGACTTCAAGAGCATCCCGCTCTTCATCTACGGCTATCAGGATAAGTACAAAGCCCTGCCCGGCGATGATCCCAACTATGCCACTCATTTGGCCAGCGCCATTACGTCATCAGGGAACGCCGCCTTGGCGCCCACTGCCGGAACCTTGGGCAATGGCACGCTGAACGGCAATTACAACTCCGTCACCGGTACCGACGAAACGGTCGCCTTCTGGCAGCAAGTCCGCCTGGCGGGTCTGGCAGCCGGTTCCACCGACTTCACCACCTCCATCGCCGCGGCGGTTCCGGTGAATGCGGACGGCGGCAGGATAGGCATCCAGTCCACGGCACCGATCACCGGCATGACAGGTTCCTACTTCGTCTGTTCCGAGGGCGTGCAGGGGAAATTCGCCGTGCAACTCGACACCACCATGGATGACGGCAATACCGCCGCCGGCTCAATGCGGGTCGCTACCGGTCCTTATACCGGTACCGCGCTGGCGGCAGTCGCCACCGCAGCCATCGTCGACGGCCAGACTTACATCGTCTGTCTCGCCTTCTGATTTAGGGTCGTAGTGCCTCGCAAAAAACCCGCCATCAGGCGGGTTTTTTGATTCTATCGCCGCGCAGCATTTTTTCCTCCGCCGCAGCCACCGCCGCCGGCACGCCTAGTATCACCACCACGTCCCCCGCTTCCATGACGGTTTGCGGGTCGGGTTCGATAGACCGGATGCCACGTCGCCGGATTGCCGAAACCGTCGCCCCCACTTTGTCCAGCGCCAGATCACCGAGAGTCCGGCCGATGGCGTAAGCGCCTTCGGTGAGTATGACCGAATGAAGACGTGGTTGCTGGGCATCGGACAGGTGGTCGCCGACATCCGATGCGCCGTGAAAGAATCCGCGCAGCAGCACGTAATGTTGTTCCCGAATCTCCCGCAAGCGCTTGATCACCCGATGCATCGGCACTCCGAGCAGAGCCAGCGCGTGGGTCGCCAGCATGACGCTGGACTCGAGCGCTTCCGGCACCACTTCGGCGGCGCCGGCAGCCTCGAAGCGCGCGATGTCGGCATCCTCCGCAGCGCGCACGACCACGGGCAACCCGGGCCGCAGTTCCCGTGCGTGGTGTAGCACGCGCAACGCAAGTTGCGGATCGTTGGAAGTCACCACCACTACGTCGGCGCGCTGGATACCGGCGGCGATCAGGGTCTCGCGCCGCGCCGCGTCACCGAACACCACCGTGTCCCCGGCTGCCGCCGCCTCGCCGACGCGCTCCGGATCGAGATCCAGGGCGACGTAGGAGATGCCTTCCTTTTCCAGGAAGCGCGCCAGATGCTGGCCGGTGCGGCCATAACCGCACAAGATGGCGTGCTTGTCGCTGCTGATGGTGCGCGCGGCAATCTGCGTAAGCACCATGGAACGCAGCAGCCATTCGGAGGCAACGAAGCGCAGCACGATCCGGTCGCTGAAATGAATCAGCAACGGCGCCAGCAACAACGACAGGACCAGCGCCGCCAGCACCGCCTGGGTGATCGATGGGGCAACCAGACGCTGTTCCATGATCTCCGCCAGCAAGACGAAACCGAACTCGCCGCCGGCACATAGCCACAACCCTGTGCGCAAGGCCTCACCAGGGGCGCCGCCGAACAGGCGCGACAAGCCGGCGGCAATCGCCAGTTTCACCGCGAGCAGGCCGAACAGCACGCCGGCGACCAGCAGGAAATGGCTGGCAATCAGGCCCGGGTCAAGATACATGCCGATGGTAATGAAAAACAATCCCAGCAAGACATCGCGAAACGGCTTGATATCTTCTTCGACCTCGAAACGGTATTCCGTCTCCGAGATCAGCATGCCGGCGACAAATGCACCCAGGGCCAGCGACAGACCGGCCAATTCCGTCAGGTAGGAAAGCCCCAGGGTGATCAGCAGCACATTGAGCATGAACAGTTCGGACGACTTGCGCCGGGCAACGATGGTGAACCAGGTACGCATCAAGCGCTGGCCGAAAAACAGCACGATGGAGACCACCACCACGCCCTTGAGCAGGGCGGCGAACAGCGTACTCGGCAGCGAATCGGCGGCACCGGCCAGGGCCGGCAACAAGATCAGCAAGGGAACTACGGCGATATCCTGGAATAGCAGCACGCCCATAATCTGGCGGCCATGTGTCGAATCCAGTTCCATGCGTTCCGCCAGCAGTTTGCTCGCCACCGCCGTGGAGGACATCGCCAGCGCACCGCCCAGAGCCAGCGCACCCTGCCACGACAGCCCAGCCAGCCAGGCCAGTAGCAGGATCACGACACTGGTCAACAATACCTGGGCGACCCCCAGGCCGAAGACGATACGCTTCATGCTGAACAAGCGCGGCAGCGAAAATTCCAGACCGATGGTAAACATCAGGAATACCACCCCGAATTCCGCCAGGTGGCGAGTCCCCTCCGATTCAGGCATCAGCTTCAGGGCATGCGGCCCGATGGCCGCGCCGACCAGCAGGTAGGCAAGCACCGGCGGCAGATTCAGGGCGCGGAACAGCGCCACCACCATCACCGAAGTAACCAGGAGCAGCAGCACGAGTTGCAGGGTGGTGCTCATATTTAAGGGCGGGACCGTGGCGAGGATGCGGTTTGTTATAATCACCGCAATCATAACTGCATAGCCTCTATGAGCCAAACTGGCGCATCCGGATTGCCGTCGCGCCCTATCGAAATGGCGCGGCGCGTGCTGCAAATCGAGGCGGACGCTGTCGCCGCCCTGGGCAAGCGTCTTGACGGCGATTTTGTGCACGCGGTCGAGATGATCCTGGCATGTCGTGGCCGGGTCATCGTTTGCGGAATCGGCAAGTCCGGCCACATCGGCCGCAAGATTGCCGCAACCCTGGCCAGTACCGGCACGCCCGCCTACTTTGTCCATGCGGCCGAGGCGGTGCACGGCGACCTCGGCATGATCACGCGCGAAGACGTGCTGATCGCCCTCTCCAATTCCGGCGAGAACGACGAGCTGCTCACCATCGTGCCACTGGTCAAGCGCCAGGGCGGCCGGCTGATCGCCATCACCGGCAACCCGGCTTCGTCGCTGGCCCGGGAAGCCGACGTGCACCTGGATGCCGGGGTAACGGAAGAAGCCTGCCCGCTCAATCTTGCGCCGACCGCCAGCACCACGGCGGCACTGGCCCTGGGCGACGCGCTGGCGGTGGCCTTGCTGGATGCACGAGGTTTCAGTCCCGAAGATTTCGCCCGCTCCCACCCCGGCGGCGCGCTCGGCCGCCGGCTGCTGACGCATGTCAGCGATGTGATGCGCCCGGCGGACCGGGTACCATGCGTGCTGGAAACCACCTCCATCGTCGACGCGCTGGTCGCCATTTCGAGCGGCGGCATGGGCATGGTGGCGGTGCGCGGCGCCGGGAATGGCGGAGCGTTGTTGGGCATTTTTACCGATGGCGACCTGCGCCGCGCCATGCAGAAACTCGGCGACCTGCGCGACACCCCCGTCGGCCAGGTCATGACGCGTCAACCGCGGACCATAGCACCGGGCCGCCTCGCCGTAGAGGCAGTGCAATTGATGGAGGACCACAAGATCACCCAACTGCTGGTCCTGGATGCCGATGGCCGCTTATGCGGCGCCATCAGCATGCACGATCTGTTTCGCGCCAAGGTGGTGTGATGTCGACTTCCAGAGCTCATCAACGCGCTCGCCGGATCCGGCTGATGGCATTCGATGTCGACGGGATCATGACCGACGGCACGCTTTACTTCTCCTCCCAGGGCGACGAGATGAAAGCCTTTAACACTCTCGATGGACATGGCCTGAAAATGCTCGCCAGTTCCGGCGTCGTCCTGGCGATCATCACCGGCCGCCGCTCGCGCGCCGTCGAATTGCGCGCAGAGAATCTCGGCATCGAGCTTCTGCTGCAAGGCATCGAGGACAAGCACGCCGCCATGAAGACTCTCCTGGAAAAGCACTCCTTGGACTTCGCCGAAGCCGGTTACATGGGAGACGATGTGGTCGATCTGCCGCTGCTCCGCGCCTGTGGATTTTCCGCCGGCGTGCCGAGCGCTCATGCACTCGTGCATCAACATGTCGATTACCTGACCCGTGCCGCTGCGGGAAAAGGCGCGGTACGCGAAGTCTGCGAACTGATCCTCCTCTCCCAGGGCAAGCTTGACGCGGCGCTGGCACCCTATCTCGCGCCTGGTTTGGAACGTCAGCAGGGCGCTTCGAAGTGAGAATTCAGAGCGCAAACCTACTGCCGCTGATGCTGCTGACTTTACTGGCGGCGCTCACCTTTTGGCTCGAACGCGCCACCCAGGGCGACAGCGCAGCCAGCAATGGCAAAGGCCGCCACGACCCGGATTTCATTGTCTCCGAACTCAACATGCGTCAATTCAACCTGGACGGCAGCCTCAAGCATGCCCTGACAGCCAGGAAGATGCTGCATTACACCGACGATGACAGCACCGTCGTCACCGATCCGGCGCTCACCTTTTATGCACACGCGCAACCGACCCGTCTTGGCGCGCACCAGGCCAGGGTCAGCCAAGACGGCAAGGAAGTACGCCTGACCGACGACGTACGAATGGTTCGTGATGCCAGCGACGACGGCCCTGCACTGGTGATGACCACGGCCGAACTCCTGGTCTATCCAGACGATGAAACCGCCAGGTCAACCGTCCCGGTGACCATTACACAAGGACGTAGCGTTATCCTTGGCACCGGCATAGAAGTCGATAACCGTGTACGCACCTTGAATCTGATGGGCCGGGTACATGGCACGATATACCCGTCCGCCGCAAACACACCATGAAACGCATACTGACATTCCTTACTCTTCTCCTGCTGTCGGCTACGCCGGCTTTGGCTGAAAAGGCCGACCGGGAAAAACCCCTGCTGCTCGACGCCGGACTGCTCACCGTCGATGACGCGAAGAAGATCAGGATCTTCACGGGCGATGTCAAGATTGCACAAGGGAGCTTGATCATTCTTTGTGAAAAGCTCGTCGTCAGCGATGACCCCGACGGCCTCCAGAGCGGCGTCGCCACGGGCGGTCCGGGAGGCCTGGCGCATTTCCGGCAAAAGCGCGAAGGTCGGGACGAGTTCATCGAAGGCGAAGCCGAACGCATCGTCTATGACGGCAAGGCCGAAAAAACCGAATTTTTCCAGCGTGCGCATATCAAGAGCGGGCGAGACGAAGTGCGCGGCCAATATATCTCCTACGACGCCAAGAGCGAGAATTACGTGGTCTCCAGCGGCCCCAATGGCAGCAGTGCGGCATCGTCTTCCGACAAGAGCAACCGTGTGCGCGCAGTGATCCAACCGCGTAAGGGCGATAACCCGGCGGTGCCCACCAAGCCGTCCGGCGAGGCCATCCCGCTTAAACCCGCGGCGCAAATTCTTACGCCTCTTCAGGAGTAATCCGCATCATGTCTTATGAAAATATCCTTGCCGAAATTCGTGGCTCGAATAACAACGTCGGCCTCATCACCCTGAATCGCCCCAAAGCCCTCAACGCCCTCAACGACGCCCTGATCGACGAAGTCGGCGCGGCGCTGGACAGTTTCGAGGCGAATGAAGCGATCGGCGCCATCGTCATTACGGGCTCCGACAAAGCCTTCGCCGCGGGAGCCGATATTGCCGCCATGAAGGATTGGGGGCACATGGACGTGTACAAAGCCAATTACATCAGCCGTAACTGGGACCGGGTCGCGCGTTGCCGCAAGCCGCTCATCGCCGCCGTTGCCGGCTACGCCCTGGGCGGTGGTTGCGAACTGGCGATGATGTGCGATTTCATCCTCGCCGCCGATAATGCCCAGTTCGGGCAGCCGGAAGTGAAACTGGGCACGCTCCCCGGAGCCGGTGGCACACAGCGATTGCCGCGCGCCATCGGCAAGGCCAAGGCCATGGAAATGTGCCTCACCTCGCGCATGATGGATGCGGTCGAGGCGGAGAGGATAGGCCTGGTGTCACGCATCCTGCCGCTTGCCAAGCTGCTCGAAGACGCCCTCGCCACCGCGGAGAAGATCGCCGGCTATTCGCTGCCGGTGGTGATGATGATCAAGGAGTCGGTCAATCGCGCCTTCGAGTCATCGCTCCAGGAAGGCCTGCTGTTCGAGCGCCGCAGCTTCCATTCCAGTTTCGGCTTGATCGACCAGAAGGAAGGCATGGCCGCTTTCATCGACAAGCGCAGGGCGGCCTTCAAGAACCTCTGAGGGGTAGCACTTCAGAGCGCTATTTCCTCAACGCCAGCGCCACTCCAAAAGCTGCCAGCGCCATGCCCGCCACGGCGGGCGCATCGAGCTGCTCGCCGAACATCGCCCAGGCCAGGACAGCCGTGGTCGGCGGGGTCAGGTAAAACAATGCGGAAACCCGTGTCGCCGCGCCGCGTCGTATCAATTGGTGGAGCAATGAAATGGCGCCGAGCGACAACACCAGCACCAGCCAACCCAATGCAAAGATGAAACTCCCACTCCAGTTGACATGCATCGTTTCGGAAGTGAGCGCTAACGGCAGGAAGACCAGGCCGCTCGCGGCAAACTGCACCAACGAGCCGGTCCACAGGTCCATTCGGCCGCAATAGCGCTTCTGGTACAGCGTTCCCGCGGTAATGCTGACGAGCGCCAATACCGCCAGCAGCAGCCCGGCGACGGAGAGTCCGGCCATCGCCAGCTTGCCCGAAAGCACCAGCGTTACACCGGCAAACCCCAGCAGCAGCCCCGCCCATTGCTTGGCGCCGACCCGTTCGCCAAGCAACCGCCCGCCGAGCAAGGCCGTCAATAGCGGTTGCATGCCCACGATCAAGGCCACCAATCCCGCAGGCATGCCACGGTGGATAGCGCTGAATACGCCGCCGAGGTAACCCCCGTGAAGCAACACGCCGGCAATCGCGATATGCGAAATTTGCACACCTCCTGAAGGCCATGGCCGCCGCAACCCCAATGCCAGCAGGAGCAGGAGGACGCAGACAATCGCAAAGCGCAATAACAGGAAAGTCAGGGGCTCCGCATCCGGCAAACCGAGCTTGGCGCCTATGAATCCGGTACTCCAGAGCAATACGAACACGCCTGGCGCCGTACGACGGAAGATTTGTTCTCCAGATTCAGACATAGATCACCAGCTCATGTGAAATTTCATCGCAGTGCAATAAATAGTCTCTATACTTAGCCGACACTGCATTTATATCTATGATTAATACCATGTTAATTAACAATATTTAATTATTAGAAATTATTTGGTGCAATGCACAAAAAAAGCTTGACATTGGTGTTCCCATCCTTATAATTCGAATCATGATGCACTGCAACAAGTGGCCATGGAGCTGTTCTTGATTTTAGGCAGATTCGGGGCTTGAACTGAAAACTTACTACTGCTTAATTTTGACCAATCCTAAGGAGAACCACCATGTTTACAACACCTGATCAATTCGCCAGCAGCAACAAAGCCAATGTCGAAGCCATCCTGACCCTGGCCAATACCGCTTTTGCCAGCGCCGAGCGCCTTGCCGCCCTGAACTTGAACACCGCCCGCGCTATTCTTGAAGACAGCGTCGCTTCCTCCAAGGCTCTGCTGGGCGTCAAGGACATCCAGTCCTTCGTCGCGCTGCAATCCACCCTGGCCCAGCCGGCCGCGGAAAAGGCCGTCGCCTATTCGCGCAGCATCTATGAAATCGCGACCCAGACCCAGGAAGAAGTTTCCAAGATCGTCGAGTCGCAGTTCGCCGAAGCCAACAAGAACGTCGCCAGCGCACTCGACAAAGCCGCCAAGAATGCTCCGGCCGGTTCCGATGTTGCCGTCGCCGCCGTCAAGTCCGCCATCGCCGCCGCAAACTCGGCATATGACAGCATGACCAAGGCCGCCAAGCAAGTCGCCGAAATCACCGAAGCCAATGTTGCCGCCGCCACCAGCGCCACCGTCAAGGCTGTCGGTTCCGCCGGCGCCAAGGCCAAGAAAGCTGCCTGATCGGTTCAAAGATTATTCGTCTCCTCCTCCAGTCGTCTATGACTGGATTCAACCCCGGCCTTGTGCCGGGGTCTTTTTTTGGGGTTAACGCTTTTCCTCCCAGGTAAAGCCGAGTCGGGTGACCTCGTCACGAATCTCGGCCATCGCGGCTTCGACTTGGGACGGTTCGCCGCGCATCCCGAGTTCGATGTGCCGTCCCATGGTCTCGGTGCCGAATGACGGCAAGCTGAACAGGCTGGCGCGCGGGTAACCGGCCTCGATCCGGCGCATCAGCTCCAGCAGCGTGCCCTCCGAGCCGTCCCAGACGATGATCGCCGCTTCGGCCTCCGCGATGGCATGAAATCGATCGCTGTAATATGTTTCCAGAACCCACTCGAGCATCGGCCACGCCATCTGCGGAAAGCCGGGAAAAAAATGATGTTCGTCCAGTGAGAATCCCGGAATCCGGTTGTAGGGATTCGGGATGATCCGGCTACCGATCGGAAATTCACCCAACTGCAAGCGCTGCGGCGTAATCTCGGCGCCGGTCTCGGCGAAGCGGGCGCGGATCTCGGTCTCGGCGTCGGGATGCAATGCCAGTGCCGCACCGGCGGCCTCGGCCGCCGCCTGGCGCGTGTGATCGTCAGGCGTGACGCCGATCCCGCCGAAACTGAACAGCACGTCACAGCCCGCCATTGACCGTCGCAGGGTTTCAATCAGGCGACCGCGGTCATCCCCGATATACGTCGCCCAGTCCAGATGCAAACCCCGCGCCGCGAGTATCTCCACGACGCGGGTGAAGTGCCGGTCCTGGCGGCCTCCGCGCATGATTTCGTCGCCGATGATCAATGCGCCCCAACCCGTCATGCTGCCCATATGCCTCCCCGGTTCACAGCCATGGATTTCATTTTCGAATTCTGGTGCCCGCAGTTGTCTCTCGGGTGCTCGCTTCCCACATCTTCTGCAATCGCTTCACCGAGACCGGAGAGGGGGTGCGCAGTTCTTGCGCAAACAGCGCGACGCGCAATTCCTCCAGCAGCCAACGAAACTCCTCCAGGGAAGGATCGGGCACGCCGCTGCGCGCCTGGATGGTCCATTCGCGTTCGAAAGGCTTGCCGACAGACTGCCAATCTCCCATCAGGCGCGAATCGCGCGCTGCATCGACGCGCGCCTTGTCGAGCCGCAAGGCTGCGGCTTTCAGGTAACGGGGATATTGTGTCAGGCGGTCGAATGGCGTGGCGACGACGAAATGTTTACCCAGCAGTTCTCCCGCCTGAGCCGTAATGTCGGCGCAAGCCTGCGGAAACGCTTTTCGCATGGCGGCGATTTTCTTTTGCAGGACGGCGTATTCGCCGAGTATGGCCTGCATCAGCCGGGCGATTTCCTGCGCCACCAGGATGACCTTGGTCCGTGCGACTTCCTTGCGTGCCTCGAATTCAACCGCCTTGGTCGGCAGGGGTTCGACCAGGCAGGTGCGCTCCAGCGCGGCGGCGACCAGTTGTTCGCGCAAATCCTGCTCGCTGACCACATGCATGAACTGTAAGGTCAATTCCCGGACCCCCGGCAAAGCTTTTTCTATGGTTTTCACTTGTTCGCGCAAGCCCAGCGCGAACAAGCGGCGCAAGCCGGCACGGTGCAGCATGCGTGCCTGGTCAGGCGTGTCGAAGACGCGCAAGTCGACGCTTTCGCCTTTATCCACTAGCGCGGGAAAGCCGACCATTAGGCGTCCCGCGACGGAAACCTCCAGCAGTTCGGGCAGGTCGCCAAATGTCCAGTCGGTAAGCCCTGCGTGCGCCGCCGGTTCGACCTCGCTGGATGGCGATTCGAGCCTGGCGTCGGCAAATACCTGGGCCACTCTGCCACCGTGGTCGGCGCGCAACTCCGGCAAGGAACGGGACATCGCCAGGGTGCCGCCGTGCTCGTCGAGCAGGCGGTAATTCATGTGCAGGTGGGGCCGCAACTCGCCCGGACGGAAGGCGTCGAGCGGCAGTTTCATGGCGAGCCTTTCCTCGACCGCGCGGGTCAGGGAGCGCACCAGCGGCTCCTCATGGTCATGGACATCCTCGCAAAATCCTTCTGCGAAGGCATCAAGAGGCTGTAGGCGCTGGCGATACCTTTGCGGCAGGGTCTTCAGCAGCGCCACCGCCTTTTCCTTGAGCAGGCCCGGCACCAGCCAGTCGCAACGCTGTGCGGAAACCTGATTGAGCGCCGGCAGCGGCAGTGAAAGTGTCACGCCATCGTCGGCGGCCCCGGGATCGTGGTGGTATTCGAGTTTGAGACGCTGGCCGTGCGACTCCAGGAAATGCGGAAATGCCTCGGTGGTAATTCCGGCGGCCTCATGCCGCATCAATTGTTCGCGTTCGAGAAACAGCAGCCTCGGCTCCTGTCGCTCCGCATCCTTGCGCCAGGCTTCGAATGCCGCCAGCGTGACGATGCCATCGGAGAGCTTGCTGTCGTAAAACGCCTGGATCAATTCGTCGTCGACCAGGACATCGGGCCGTCGCGACTTGTGTTCCAGCGCCTCGATGTCGGCAATCAGCTTGCGATTGTGCTGGAAGAACTTCGCCCGGCGCGCAAAATCCTCGTGCACCTCGCCGTCCACCAGCGCGCCGCGGATGAACAACTGGCGCGCCAATTGGACATCTCCAAGCGGCACATAGGCAGCGCCCGGCTTGCCAAACTGCACGCGGCGCTTGGCATACAGCAGGAGACCATGCAACGTGGCCCGTTCCCAGGCCACCACCTGGCCCGAACTCTTCTCCCAATGGGGCTCATAGACGTGGCGCTTGACGAGGTGGGCTCCGATCCTCTCCAGCCATTCCGGCTCGATCTTCGCCACGCAACGGGCAAACAGGCGTGACGTTTCCATCAACTCCGCGCTCATGATCCAGCGGCCGGCCTTCTTGACCAGGGTCGATCCGGGATGGATGTAGAACTTGATGCCGCGCGCGCCGAGGTAATGTCCTTCCTCTTCGCTCTTCAAGCCGATATTGCCGAGCAGGCCGCTGAGCAATGCCTGGTGGATCGCATCATACGAGGCGGGCAACAGGTTCTCCTTCCAGCCATGCTCGGTGCACAAGGCGTGGAGCTGCCCTTGGATATCGCGCCATTCGCGCAGGCGCATCCAGGAAATGAAATTCTGCCGGCACCACAGCTTCTGCTTGGCCGACGACTCGTGTTTCCAGATTTCATCCGCCGCTTCCCAGAGTTTCAGCCAGGAGAGGAACTCGGATTTTTCGTCCTTCCATTTGGCATGCGCCTGGTCGGCGCTTCCCGCACGCTCTGGCGGTCGTTCGCGGGGATCCGGGACCGAAAGCGCCGCGGCGATCACCAGCAGTTCGCGCAGTGCGCCCAATTCGCGCGCGGCCAGTATCATGCGGCCGATCTTTGGATCGAGCGGAAGTTTGGCTAGCTCAAATCCGACCGGGGTAAGCTCACGCGTCTCTTCGACCGCGCCCAGTTCGCCGAGCAACTGATAGCCGTCGGTCACCATTTTGGGCTGGGGCGGCTGCAGGAAAGGGAAATTTTCGACTTCCCCCAGGTGCAGCGCCTTCATGCGCAGGATCACACCGGCCAATGACGAACGGAGTATTTCCGGCTCGGTATAAGGCAGGCGCTTGGCGAAATCGTCTTCGGCATACAGGCGGAAACAGATGCCGCTGGCCACCCGCCCGCAGCGGCCGGAGCGCTGATTGGCGGCAGCCCGGGCGATAGGCTCGACCTGCAACTGCTCGATCTTGTTGCGATGCGAATAGCGCTTGACGCGCGCCAGTCCGCCATCGACCACATAGCGGATGCCGGGCACCGTCAGGGACGTCTCGGCGACGTTGGTCGCCAGCACCACACGCCGTCCCTGGTGGGGTTGGAACACCCGGTTCTGTTCCTGCGCCGACTGGCGGGCAAACAAAGGGAGAATTTCGGTTCCGGGACTTCCCCGCCGGTCGAAAGCATGCTTCCTCAGGGCTTCGGCTGCCTCGCGGATTTCGCGTTCCCCGGGCAGGAATACCAGCACATCGCCGGGCCCGGCGCGCTGGGCCTCGTCGACGGCGTCGACGATGGCATCGTTGATCTGGCGCTCCTTGTCGGCGGCCTCTTCCTGCACCGGCCGCCAACGGATCTCGATCGGATAAAGACGGCCGGATACCTCGATCACCGGCGCAGCGTCGAAATGCCGAGAGAACATTGCGGCGTCGAGAGTCGCCGAAGTGACGATCACTTTCAGCTCGGGACGCCTCGGCAGCAACTGCTTCAGAAAACCCAGCAGGAAATCGATATTGAGGCTGCGCTCATGGGCCTCGTCGATAATGATTGTGTCATAGGCGCGCAACAGCGCGTCGCTCTGCGTCTCCGCCAGCAGGATGCCGTCGGTCATCAGCTTGATGTAGGTCTCCGGCGAGACCCGGTCGCTGAAACGTATCTTGTAACCGACATAGCGGCCCAGCTCGCTCTTCAATTCCTGGGCAATACGCGCCGCTGTGGCGCGCGCGGCGATGCGCCGCGGCTGGGTGTGGCCGATCAGTCCCGCGCAACCGCGACCCAATTCCAGGCAGATCTTGGGCAATTGAGTGGTCTTGCCCGAGCCGGTTTCGCCGCAGACGATGACGACCTGGTGCTCGCCGATGGCGCGGGCGATCTCGGCCCGGCGCGCGCTCACTGGCAGCGTCTCATCGTAGTCTATGCTCGGCCGCGCAGCCAGGCGGGCCTGCCGGTCAAGCTTCATTTTGCGAGTTGCAGAACCGTGTATATCCCCAGCCCGGTCAGCAGCAAAGAACCGCATAAGTGGAGCGACGCGGTGCCGGCCGCCCAGGCATATTCGGCGCGCTGGATCATCGCGACCACTTCGGCGGAAAAAGTGGAAAAGGTGGTCAGGCCACCGAGAAAACCGGTGATGACGAACAACTTGAATTCCTGCGGCAGATCGACATTGATGTGAAAGACCGTCACGGCCACGCCGACCAGGTATCCGCCGATCAGGTTGGCCGCCAGCGTGCCCAGCGGCAGCGTCGGGAACAGGGGATTGAACAGCACACCCAGCCCCCAGCGTAGCCAGGCGCCCAGCGCGGCGCCCAGTCCAACAGCGGCAAAGCCGGAGAGATTCATTGCTGACGACCCATGATTTGGAATGGGAGTGATTTTACACGGCGATCGCCGCATCTTTACCGTTAAAATACCTGCTTACCGAATTGCAGCCTGCCACTTCCCATGTCAGCCGACGCCAAGCTCAGCCCACCCGCCACCAACTTCATCCGCAACATCATCGAAGCCGATCTTGCCGGCGGCAAGTATGCCGCCCGGCGCTGGGGCGGTCGGCCAGGCCCGGCCCAAGCGCATGCCGGCGCTACGCCCGACGAGGAGAAGATCCGCACGCGCTTTCCGCCGGAGCCGAACGGCTACCTGCACTATGGCCATGCAAAAAGCATTTGCCTGAACTTCGGCCTGGCACGGGACTACGGCGGCGTCTGCCATCTGCGTTTCGACGACACCAACCCGGAAAAGGAAGAAAAGGAATATGTCGAATCCATCATCGATTCGGTCAAGTGGCTGGGATTCGACTGGCGGGAAAATCTTTATCACGCCTCCGATTACTTCGCCTGGATGTACGAGTTTGCCGAGTACCTGATCCGCACCGGCCATGCCTACGTGGACAGCCAGAGCGCCGACGAAATGCGCGCCAATCGAGGTACCCTCACCGAGCCGGGGAGAGACAGCCCGAACCGCGAACGTTCGCCGGAAGAAAGCCTGGACCTGTTCCGCCGCATGAAGATCGGCGAGTTTCCGGACGGCGCCCATGTACTGCGCGCCAGGATCGACATGGCCTCGCCCAACCTGAACTTGCGCGATCCGGCCATCTACCGTATCCGCCATGCCAGCCACCACAATACCGGCGACATCTGGTGCGTGTATCCGATGTACACCTATGCCCACCCCATCGAGGATGCGCTGGAGAATATCACTCACTCCATCTGCACCCTGGAGTTCGAGGACCAGCGTCCGTTCTACGACTGGTTGCTGGAGCGCCTCGCCGAAGGCGGCTTGCTGCAGCGTCCGCTGCCGCAACAGATCGAGTTTTCCCGCCTCAACCTGACCTACGTCCTGCTCTCCAAGCGCAAGCTGATCCAGCTCGTCGAGGAGGGTCACGTGGACGCCTGGGATGATCCGCGCATGCCGACCCTGGTCGGCGCACGCCGGCGCGGCTTTACCCCGGAAGGCATGCGCTTGTTCGCGGAACGCATTGGCGTCTCGAAATCCGATTCATGGATTGACTTTTCCCTGCTTGAAGATTGCATGCGGGAGCATCTCAACGAGATAGCGCCGCGCCGCATCGCGGTCCTTGACCCGGTCAAGCTGATCATCGACAACTACCCCGCCGATCTTAGCGAGGATTGCTTCGCCCAGAACCATCCCCAGCACCCGGAACTGGGCAAGCGGGCCATGCCGTTCTCGCGCGAGTTGTGGATAGAACGCGAGGACTTCATGGAGGTTCCGGCCAAGGGATATTTCCGCCTGTTCCCAGGCAATAGCGTTCGTCTGCGCTATGGCTATGTCGTCAAGTGCGGCGGCGGCGTCAAGGATGCCGACGGCAATATAACCGAGGTGCACTGTGAATACATGCCGGACTCGAAGTCCGGCACACCGGGGGCCGATACCTACAAGGTCAAGGGCAATCTGCACTGGGTGTCGGCGGCGCATGCCCATGCCGCGGAAGTCCGTCTTTACGACAGGTTGTTTTCCGCGGCCAGCCCGGGAGCCGGCGACCGCGATTTTCTGCAGGACCTCAACGCGGATTCGAAACGGGTGATCACCGCCTACTTGGAGGCATCGCTAAAAGACGCCAAAGCGGAAGAGCGCTACCAGTTCGAACGCCACGGCTACTTTGTAGCCGACCGCATCGACTCGCTACCCGCCGCCCCGGTCTTCAACCGCACCGTTACGCTGAGGGATTCCTGGGGAAAGACCTAGGGTATTCCAGAATGGCGGGCGAATTGCCGGCCGGCAGCGCTTATCGCCCTTGCAGGATCACCCAGTCTGTCGTATGTTGTAGGTATATATCGTTATCGATCGATTCGAACCGACATGAACATCGCCGCCCTGCTTCATCCCACCGTAGTCGACCGCGAATCGCTACAGGAGTTTGTCGATGCTCTGATCGATCAGATTCCCAACATTGAACGCGACATCGTTCGGCTGAAGCGCAATCCGGATGACAAGGCGTTGATCGCCGACCTGTTCCGCGCCCTGCACAATATCAAGGGCGATGCCGCGATGTGCCATGTGGACCTTGGCGTGCTGATCGCGCATCCGATCGAGACTCTGTTGGATCGCTTGCGCTCCAACGAAATCGGATTCTCCGAGCTGCTGGCCGAAGTGATCCTCTTGGCCATGGATCGCCTGGAACTGGCGGTCGAAGCGTTGAACAGCAATCGCTCCCTGGCGCAGCTCAAACTCGTCGAGCTGGTCAGCGGACTCGATATCCTGGCCTCCGACAAGACTGGATTGCTGGATGTCCACTCGGTGCAATTGATCGAAGCGGTAACCGGTTTTCGCCCGGTTCTGAGCTCGTCCGCGCAGGAACTCACGCAGGCCGTATTTTCCAGTGAAAGACGTTCGGGAAGCGTCGCCGCCGACCTGGATTTTTTTCACTCGCTGGCACTGATGTTCGAAGCCCGTTCGCCGCGATTCCTGGGACGCACGGAGCGTCAATTGAAACTCGCATTGGAAACCAACGCCGGCAGCAGCCAGCCGATCGACGCGGTGCAACTCGAAGCCGCCGTATATTTTCATGACATAGGAATGATGTTCCTGCCCGAGCACCTGTGGTTGGCCGGGGGAAAGCTGACGGACGGAGAAAAGCGCCTGCTGCAAAACCATCCAACCCAGGCAGCCGGTCTCCTTGAACGCCGGGAAGGCTGGCGAGGAGCGGCCGAAATCGTGGCACAGCACCACGAAATGCCTGACGGCGGCGGCTACCCGAATCATCTCAAGAATGACGCCATCTGCGCCGGGGCGAAAATCCTGGCGATCGTCGATGCTTTCGAAGCGGTCACGCTCAAACACAGCGACCGCGGTCATTCGCGTTCAGTGTTGCGCGCCATAGCCGAGGTCAATGCCTGTGACAACCAATTCGCCCCGGAATGGATCGTGCCTTTCAATGCGGTCATCCGTCGCATCGTCGAAACCTAGTCAGGCCGTTTCGTGGCTTTGCGGCCTTTTACCACCCCTGTTTGAGCGATCGCCACCGATATGGCCCTGCGACAATCGGGTCATTTCGGGTAAACTGCACCAGATGAACCGGACCCAACTCAACCGTCACCTGATCAATCCGGACGTCGGCATGGCCGTCAGACCGGGCGCCCGCCAATGGACCTGAGGGAAAAATTCGGTCTGCTGATCGACGACATGCCTTCGATGCGCACGACGGTGCGCATGCAACTCTCCACCATCGGTCTGGAAAAATGCGACCAGGCCTCGACGGTCAAGGAGGCCATAGACAAGCTCAACGCCAAGCACTACGACCTGATCGTCTGCGACTACAACCTGGGCAAGGGTACCGACGGCCAGCAATTCCTCGAGTTGGTGCGACGCAAGCATATCCTGCCGATGACCACGGCATTCCTGATGATTACCGGCGAAACCGGCTACCAGCAGGTGTCGACGGCGGCGGAATATTCGCCGGACGACTATCTGCTCAAGCCCTTCACGGCGGATACCTTGGGAACCCGGCTGGGTCGAATTTTCGACAAAAAGGAAGCGCTGCAACCCGTGTACAAGCACCTCGGCGCCAAGGTCGATTACACCAGCGCCCTGGCCGCCTGCGACGAACTGATCGCCAAGAAATCGCGTTACACGCTCGAAGTGCTGCGCATCAAAGGCGACCTGCTGCTGGCCAAGGGGCGCGCCACGGAAGCCCTGGCGTTGTACGAGAGTGTCCTCCAGGAACGCGCCACGCCCTGGGCGGAAGTCGGCAAGGCCCTCGCCTTGATCGCCTATGGCAATCCGGACGAGGCGCGCAGCCTGCTCGAACAGGCGCTGGTCGCCTACCCGAATTATCTTGCCGCCTACGATGCGCTTGCCGATCTCCTCGTCAAGACCGATAAATTTGCCGCCCAGCAGGTCGTCGACCAGGCGCTGCATGTGGCGTCGACGACCCAGCGCCAGCGCGAGTTGGGCGCGTTGGCTTTGGCAAACAAGGACTATGAGCGCGCCGAGGGCGCCTTCCGCTTTGCCGTCGAACGCGACCGGACGGGATTCTTCAAGAGTCACGACGATTACGCCGGACTCGCCAGGAGTTGCGTGGAGCAGGATAAGGTCCAGGATGCGCTGGCGGCAGTCAAGGACATGGCCACGCATTTCCAGCGCACCCCGGAACTGGCGGCGCGCCAGGCGGCTCTCGAAAGCCAGGTGTATGTGCGTGCCGGCGACGAAAAGAACGCCAAGGCGGCGCTCTTGAGAGCCCAGGCGGCGCAGAAGTCGAGCAAGCTGGACATCAACACCATGCTCGAAATCGCCCAGGCGTGCTTCGCCAATGGCCAGCCCGACGAAGCCAAGAAGATCATCGAGGACGTCGCCGAGAACTACCAGGAAGACGAGAAAGTCCTGGATTCGATACGCACCGTGTTCGAGGTCGCCGGTTTGGAGGACGAAGGCGCGTTATTGCTCGACGACACCAAGAAACGCATGATCCGGCTCAATAACGAAGCCGTTGCGCTGGCCAAGTCAGGCGAACTGGACAAGGCCATCATGATGCTGGTCGAAGCCGCCGATCGCCTCCCGAACAACGCACAGGTTGCCATCAACGCCGCCCAGGCGGTTTTGATGCGCGTTCAAACCGGCGGGGTAGACATGACGCAGATTACCCAGGCGCATCGCTATATCACCCAAGCCATCAAGGCCAATCCCCTGCATCCGAAACTGGACCCGGTGGTGGCGTTCTATCGCAAACTGGCGCCTCCCGGCGCGCGTCCGCTAGAGGCATAGCCCCATGGAAATTCTGCTCGCCGCCGCCATTCATGATGCCAAGAACGCGCTCAATTCCCTCGGCGTCTGGCTCGACAAGGCGCAACAGGAGTGCGGCGGACAATCGTCGTCGCTGATCCAGGCAAAAGCCGTCACCGCGACCATCTCCGGGCAACTGGTCGAGTTGCTGGCCCTCTACCGCGCTGGTGAAGGCAATCTGCGCATGGCGGTGGAAGACCAATATCTCGAGGATTTCCTCGCCGACCTGATGTCCGAGTTGGCTTCCACCCGGCCCATGGATGACGCCGATGGGGTGTCCGTACAATCGATAGCAACCGATTTTGCTGCCGCCAAGGACATCGGCGCATGGGCTTTCGATGCCTATCTGGTCAAGTTCGTCCTGCTCGATGGTCTACGCAACGCCTTGCGCCATGCCCGCCAACAGATCCGCTTCTCCGTCGCCGCGGAACCCGGCGGCGGAATCCGCTTCGACATCGCCGACGACGGCGCCGGCTATCCGGATGAGATACTGCGCGCTGAAAGCACGGCAAAAATGACTCCGGAAAGCAGCGGGCTGGGACTGAGCTTCGCACGCGTGATCGCGGAGCGCCATGCCACGCCCGCCGGCCGCCATGGCCGTGTGGATCTTGCCAATGACGGTTTCGGCAAGGGCGGCGCGCGCCTCAGCCTGATCTTGCCCTAACTTCCATGATGCGTGGGCTACGCCCCCGATCATGAAAGTTAGCGGCATTCCCATGGCCCCCCACCCCCTGCCCCCGCCCCGGGGCGGGGGGCTAAATATGCTCGCTACGCTCGATATCGCCAGACGACCTCTTCGTCGCATTTCACGCTAAGTCTTCCCCTAGACTTTCCGTAGCAACTCGCCGGCCGCCGCCAGCATCTCTTCGCTCTTGGCGAAGCAGAAACGCACGATGCGATGGTCATCCCCTCGCGGATAGAAGACAGATACCGGGATCACCGCCACGCCATGTTCGCGCGTCAGCCGCTGCGCGAACAGCGTGTCCGGTTCGTCGCTGATGTCCGCGTAGCGCGCCAACTGGAAGTAGGTGCCACCACAAGGCAAGGGCTGGAAGCGTGATCCCTCCAACTGGCTACGGAAGAAATCGCGCTTGGCCTGGTAGAACTCGGCCAGTCCCGGAGCGAAACGCGGTTGTTCGCGCATGAAGTCCGCCAGGGCCAGTTGCACCGGATGGTTCACCACGAATACCACGAACTGGTGCGCCTTGCGAAACTCGGCCATGAGCGCTTTCGGCGCATAGCAATAAGCGACCTTCCAGCCGGTGATGTGATAAGTCTTGCCGAAGCTGGAGACAACGAAGCTGCGCTCGCGCAGCCCGGGATAGCGTGCGACGCTCTGATGCCTGACGCCGTCGAACACCACGTGCTCGTAGACCTCGTCGGCAACCACGATGATGTCGGTATCGCGTACCAGTGCCTCCAGCGCCGCCAGGTCGGTATCCGCCCATACCGCACCGCTGGGATTGTGCGGCGTATTGATAATGATCATGCGGGTTCTCGGCGTGATCAGCGCGCGTACCTCATCCCAGTCCGGGCGGAAATCCGGAAAACGCAGCGTCGCGTAGATTGCCTTGCCGCCGTTGAGGACGATAGACGGAACGTAGGAGTCGTAAACGGGCGCAAACACGATCACCTCGTCACCCGGCCGGACACAGGCGGTGATGGCGGTGAAAATTGCCTGGGTCGCACCGGCCGTGACGGTGATCTCATCTTCGGCGTCGTAGCGCGCGGCGTAGAGGGATTCGATTTTCTCGGCAATGGCCTCGCGCAGCGGCAGCACACCGGGCATCGGTGCATACTGGTTATGCCCTGCCGCCATGTGGTGGGTAACGCGATCCAGCAAGCGCGGCGGCGACGAAAAATCCGGAAAACCTTGCGACAAGTTGATCGCACCGTGCTCGACGGCCATGCGTGACATGACGGTGAAAATGGTGGTCCCTACATCGGGCAGTTTGGACGGCAGCTTCACGATCTAACGAATCTCCAGCAGGTCGATTTCGAAAACCAGCGTGGCATTCGGCGGAATCACTCCGCCGGCGCCGCGGGCGCCATAGCCAAGCTGTGGCGGAATGGTCAGCTTGCGCGTGCCGCCAACCTTCATCCCCTGCACACCTTCATCCCAGCCGGCGATCACGTCGCCTCCGCCGAGGTCGAATTCGAAAGGGTCGTTGCGGTCCTTGCTGGAGTCAAACTTGGCGCCATCGGCCAGCCAGCCTGTGTAATGCACTGAAACGCTCTGCCCGGCGCAAGCCTCGGCCCCGTTGCCGACGACGGCATCGTCGATGATCAGGCCGCTGGCAGTGGTGATTTGACTCATGTGATGCTCCTTCTTTTGATCTTGGCGAAAGGTCACATTATGCCCTACCAGGGGCGCCGGCTTTACACGTGCCAAACGCCGGGGGCTTCGTGTACCCCCTGAGTCCTACTCGTTCATCCCTGCGTTGAAGAACCGGAAAGTATTGCGTCCGCTGGCTTTGGCGTGATACATCGCCGTGTCGGCATTCTTCATCAGCCCATATGCTTCGTTGCCGTCGTCGGGGAATATGCTGATGCCGATGGATGGCGTGGCATGCAGAAGACTGCCGTCCACCATGACAGCCGGCGCCAACGTGGCGATGATCTTTTGCGCCACCCGGGTCGCGTCGTCGGAATCCTGGATTTCGGGAAGTATGACCACGAACTCGTCTCCGCCGAGACGCGACACGATATCGACCGCACGCACCGCCTCGCGCAAACGTTCGGCAACATGTTTCAGCAACTGGTCGCCGACATGGTGGCCGAGCGTATCGTTGACACTCTTGAAGCGGTCAAGATCGAGAAACATCACCGCCAGGCGATGTTCCGAACGAACGGCCTGGGTCAGCGCCTGGTCGAGACGGTCATGCAGCAAGCTGCGATTCGGCAGGCCGGTCAGCCCGTCATGATGCGCGATATGCCAGATGCGCTGTTCGGCCTCCATCCTCTCGAAAATCTCCGCCTGCAACTGCCGGTTGGTGGTCGCCAGTTCCGTCGTCCGCTCGACCACCCGCTGCTCCATTTCGTCCCGCGCCCGCAGCAGCGCTTCCTCGGCCTGATGGCGTCCGCTCACATCCTCGAAAATCCAGATCACATCCAATCCCAGACCGGGAGCATCGGTTTTGCGGCCGGTGCTGCGGACCCAGAACAGGCTGCCGTCCTTGCGCCGCACGCGCTCCTCGCCGCTGACGGTTTCTCCGCGACGCAACAGATCATAGCTGCGTTCCCAATGTTCATCGTAGTCGCGCACCGTCGGATAGAACAGCAAGGTCGAATTTCCGACCAGCTCGCCCTCGGCGTAGCCGAAAATCTCCTCGAACTTTCGATTGCAGCGCCGCACGATGCGGTTGCGAACGAACATCATGCCGACCGCTGCGTTGTTGAAGATCAACTCCTGCTCGGCCAGCGCGGCGCGCACCCGGTCATCCGACTCCTGCGTTGCCTTGGTAAGGGCTTCGCGGATGCTTCGCTCCTCGCCGATATCCTCGATGATCCAGATGGTGCCGTCCTGGGTATTCAGCGGATCCACGGCCTTGGCCGAGACGCGGCTCCAGAACACGGAGCCGTCCTTGCGCCGGTATTGAATTTCGGCGTGAAACGGCTGGCCGGCGGCGAGGGTCGGCCGAATCGCGCGACCAAGTTCCGCATACGCTTCCGCCGAGGGATACAAGTCCTGGCCAGGTATGCCGACCATTTCCTCCTCCGCATAACCGAACATTTCCGCGCACAAGCGATTGCACGCCGCCACCATCCTGTTGCGGGAGAACAATATTCCGACGGTGGCGTTGTCGAATATCGCCTGCTGTTGGAGCAGGATCTTGCGCAGCTCTCCCGCGTTCAGCCGGTCGATACGCGGGATCATTTTCGCCGGCTCTCCTGTTCGACTACCCGCAGCAGCGCAGCGCTGTCGTCGCGACCCCAGCCCTGCGCCATCAAGGCATTCAATTGCTGTCGCACCACGGCGGCGATCGGCAACGGACAGCCGAGACGATGCGCCTCATCGAGCAGGATTCCGAAGTCCTTATGGTGCAAGCGCGCTTCGACCCCGGCGTGAAAATCCCGGTCGACCATGCGAGCGCCGAACACTTCCAAAACCCGCGAGCCTGCGGCGCCTCCCAGCAAGGCCAGTCGCACCTTGAGCGGATCGACGGCGCTGGCCGCGGCCAGGCACATGGCTTCGGCGCAAGCTTCGATGGCGGCAACCATCACCATCTGGTTGCAGGCCTTGGCAACCTGGCCGGCGCCGTTTTCCCCGACATGCACGATAGTTTTCCCCAACAGATCGAACAGCGGGCGGACTTGCGCCAGGGTTTCGGCGGGACCGCCCACCATGATCGCCAATGCGGCACTCTCCGCAGCCGTGACTCCGCCGGAAACAGGCGCGTCGAGCATCCCGATGCCTCGCTCTTCCAGACGCACGGCTAGATACCGGGCCATGGACGGGGCGATGGTGCTCATATCCACCAGCGTCGAAAACAGTCCGCCGCCGTCGCTACTCCCGTGGATCAGGCCTTCCTCACCCAGGACCACGGTGGCGACATCCTCGCTCCCCGTCACCATGGTGAACACGATCTCGGCGTGCCTCGCCACCTCGGCCGGCGAGGCGCAGACTCGCGCCCCCGCCGCACGCAGCGGCGCCGACCCTTCCGGCCGGCGCGACCACACCGCCAGCGCGTAGCCGGCTTTCAACAGATGGCCCGCCAACGGGCGGCCCATGGCGCCGAGGCCGATGAAGCCCAGTTTCATTCGGAGCCGCTCATCCGTTCCAATAACTTCAGCATGGCGATCGAATCCTCTTCGCCCATGCCGCTGCCGACCATGGCGTTGAACAATCCTTCTGGTGCATCCAGGCCTTGAAACCCGGCTTGAAGTTGCGATCCAGCATGCGTTGGCCGTGGTTCTCCAGTATCTTGCTGTAGGCGAAGCCGCCCAGCAGCGCTTCGCGAACCCGGGCCGGATCGACGCCGCTCTTGCGGGCGAAGTTGAAGGCCTCGGCCACGGCGGCGACCCCGACCCCGGTCAGGATCTGGTTGCAGGCTTTCGCCACCTGGCCCGCGCCGCAATCGCCGATCAGCGTGGTCGACTTGCCCATTTTCTCGAATAGCGGCTTGACCTTCTCGAATACCGCGGCATTGCCGCCGACCATGATGGTCAGGGTCGCGGCCTTGGCGCCAACCTCGCCGCCGGAGACCGGCGCATCGAGAAACTCGATTCCCTTGGCGGCAAGTCTGGCGCCGACGTCGCGCGCAACCGCCGGGGCGATGGTGCTCATATCAACGATGACGAGGCCGGAGCCGGCCTTCGCGCCCTCGGCAAGTCCACCCTCACCCAGGCAAACTTGCGCCACATCCGGACCGTCCGCCACCATGGTGATGACGATCTCGGCATGTTTCGCCACTTCGGCGGCGCTGAGGTGCGCATGAGCATCGACGTCCTTGAACGGTTCCAGGGAAACCGGCCGCCGCGCCCATAAATGCAAGCGGTGCCCAGCACGCGCAAGGTGCAGCGCCATCGGGCATCCCATGAGGCCCAGTCCGATAAATCCGATTTGCATAATTATCTCCTCCGTTGAAGTTTCGCCCGTTTACACATTTGCACTCGGCCGGGACTACGCGGTCAGTGGGTCGCAATCGATCAGCAACACCGAAATGTCGTCATGTGGAAGCTTGGCGTCCACATGTTCGGCCAGCGATTGTTGCAATCTTTCGAGGCGCTCCTGCCTGGGCGTCCCGGCCAGTGCCGCAACGATTCGTTCCATCCCGAAGGCGGCCCCGACGGCGTTTTCGGCATCCATCAGGCCATCGGAATACAGCATGAACTGGCTGCCGGCGGACCATTCGACTCGTTCCACCGCGGTCGTCGCCGGGTCACTCAAGTCGGCGATGCCCAGCGCCAGGTGAACGGAGGCAAGACGCCTCCTGACTTGGCCGTCCGGGTCAAGCAGCAGCAGATCCGGCATGCCGCCGTTCCAGACCTCCGCGGTTCTCTTGGCAGAATCGACGCAGATCGCCGCAACAGCCACGAAACGCCCGGTCGGCAGCGTGCTGCACAGATGTTTGTTGATTTCTTCCACGAGTGTGGACAAGGCCAGATCGCGTTTGACCATGCCGCTGAATACCATCAGTACCGGCAATGCGCTGATGGCCGCACTCAATCCATGGCCCGTCGCGTCGGCAAGCAAGGCATACAGCTTTCCTTGCGGCGATCGCGTTGCGGCGACGATGTCGCCACTGAAGTTTGCCGCCGGCGCCAGCCATTGGTGTACCCCTGGCCCGGCCGGGCCGTCGCGATTCATCAGGCGCATCATTATCTCCTGCGCCAGGTCATCCTCCTGAACTTGAGTATCGTGATAGCGTTGAAGGCTTTCGGCGTTGTCTTCGACTCGCTGCCGGGTTTCGATAAGCGCGCGCTGCATCAGCAGGGTACGATTCAAAGAGCGCAGTTTGGCCTCAAGGACAACGAAATTGAGCGGTTTCCCCAGATAGTCGTCGCCGCCGGCATCCAGGCCGGCAACGAGATTTTCCTGCCTGTCGAGCGCCGAAAGAAAGACCACGGGAATCCAGCGTTCACCGCTCAGTGCCTTGATACGGCGGGTCGCCGCGTAGCCGTCCATGAGCGGCATCATCACGTCCATCAACACCAAATCGATTGGTTCGCTGGAAACTTTTTCGACCGCCTGCAAACCATTCTCGGCCAGCAGCACGTCATAGCCGAGCTTCTTCAGGAATATCTGGAGAAGTTGGCGAATGGACGGCGTGTCATCTACCACCAGAACGGTGATTTTTTGCGGGGCTGGATCTTGCATGGACGGCATGACGGGATGGAACGGGGTCGATTTTAACTTAGCCCGTCGACTGAGGGCCGGGAATTGCCAATCTCGCCAAGACGACGTTGCCGCAACCTTGATACTCGATGCTGCTGAAGCTGATTTGCCGCGCCGTGGCGATACCGCGCCCATTCGGGTCGAAGGCACGGGCGGGATCCATCTCAAGATAATTCTGCCAGGAGAAACCCTTCCCTTGATCGGCGATGGTGAAGCGAATTTCGCCAATATCGCGTTCCATGCAAACGGTCGCAACGCGCCCTCGATATTCGGGCAGATCCAGCCGGCGAAGCACTTCGGCCTCCCACCCATCCTCCAATCTGAGACGCGACTTCTCGGCGTAGCTGATACCGAGATTGCCATGTTCCACCGCATTCACCAGTAGTTCCGTCAGCCCTATCGCCGCTGGCGTCGGAGCCGGACACAAGGAAGCCAGCAGGTCGACCAGGTGTTGCGCATCGGCCAGACTGGAAAAACTGAATTCGGCGCGCGTCAGCAGGCGCAATGCATCCGTCCGCGACTTATTCCGATCTTCCTCACTGACCCATTTCGACCGCTCCTCGACGTCATTCAGCGCGGCGTGGACGATCGCCAGGAGCACCCTCGGCTCGTAGGGTTTAGTCAAATAATAGTAGGCGCCGGCCTCGATGCCCTCGCGTATTTGCTCAGGCAAAGAAGCAGCCGTCTGCATGATCACCGGAATGTGGCAAAGCCGCTCTTCCGCTCTGATCCGGCGTAGTAGTTCTATGCCGTTCATGTCCGGCATCATCCGATCGAGAATGATCAGATCATATTTGCTGTCGGGCGCTTCCAACTTCTCCAGAGCGCGTAGCGGGTTTTCGACCAAGTCCAGGTCGTAGCCGGGATCATCCAGGAATTCGGCGATGATCTCCAGGTTCAGCGGTTCGTCGTCGACCACCAGCAAGCGCCACTTTCTCATGATGACATCAACCTCCGCCTAAAATCGTCAGTGACCGCAGGGTAGCAATACTTCAAGTGTCGCGCCGCCGTCTGGGTTATTCGCGGCCCGGATTGCACCTCGATGGGCCTCGACAATTTCCTTGCAGATCGCCAAACCCAGACCGGTGCCTCCCGCGCCGGTGCGTGTCAGGCTGCTCTGCACGAACTTGTCGAAGATCGATTCCAGTTCGCCTTCCGGGATCCCGATGCCCTCGTCCGCCAGGCTCAGGCAAAGCGCGGGAACCATCGTAGTATCGGTGGCGCGGTGACCCGCCCTTAGCTCCACCTGCCTGATGCTCATACGGATTGTCCGACCGGGCGGGGTAAACTTGATCGCGTTCGATATCAGGTTACGGAACACCTGTTTGATGCGAACAGCATCCAATTCCGCCACCGGAGCGACGGTCACGGGCTCCACGACAAGGGCAAGCGGCTTGGTTTCGAGAACGGTCTCAAATTCCGCCGCGACGTCCAAGAACAGATCCAAGATGTTTTCCCGCCGCGATTCAAGAATCATCTTGCCGGCTTCCAGCTTGGACAGATCCAGCAGGTCGTTGAGCAGGGTCAGCAGCCGTTCCCCGCTCTGGCAAATGCGTTCGAAGTACCCGGAGAGTTTCTCGGGAGTCGCCGTCGCGGCCTTGGCGGCGCCGATCTTGGCGAAGCTCAGGACCCCATGCAACGGCGTCCTCAATTCGTGCGACATATTGGCGAGGAATTCCGACTTGGCGCGATTCGCCCGCTCCGCCTCATCCTTGGCGCGCACCAGGTGGGCAGTCTGTGCGGCCACACGTTCTTCCAGGTGATCGCGATGCAGTTTGAGTTCCCTTTCAACTCGGCGCCGAGCGGAGATATCGACGCCCATGCCGAATACTTCGGTAACGATCCCGTTCTCGACGACCGGGTAGAGAGCGGAATACACCCAGACACGCTTGCCATTTTTCAAAGGGATATAGAATTCCGTCGCCGGCGTGGGCTGACCGCTGGTCCATACGCTCTCGATCAATCGCCGAAAATTGGCGGTTGCTTCGCCTGAGAACAGCAGTTCGCCGACCTCTTTCCCCATTGCCTGGCTTTTTGGCAAATCATAAAGGGCTTCGCACGCGCGGTTCCAGTGTACAACTCTTCCGGCGCGATCCAGTCCGACAACGGCAACCAGCGGGGTGTCATCGATCACCGCCTCGAAGCGCGCCAGCGCACGGCGCAATTCGGTAACGTCGGAAATTATGCTGACGATCAGGAGTTCACCGTCTGGGCTCAAGGTCAGCGACTTCTTGATCACGACATGGCGCTGAGTGCCGGATCCGGCGTCATAGGCGGAAACTTCCCGGGCTTGATCCTCACCGGTTTCGAGCAGGCGCCGGTCGAGCGCAATCATGTCGGCGGCGGTATTCTCGGGGAACAGGTCGCGCGTTGTCTTGCCGACGATGTCGGTGGCTTGCATGCCGATCCTTCGGGCACAGGCGCGATTGACCATGACATAACCCGAGTCGCGGTCCTTCACCATGATCGGATCGGGAATCACGTCGATCAGGCGAATCAGATACTCGCGCTGCCGTTCCAGATGCAGTGCGGAAGTCTTCATCGCGGTGATGTCGCTTAAGGATCCGACCATGCGCAGGGGTCGGCCAGCCGCGTCCCGGACGGCCTGGCCGCGTGACCGGAACCAGCGCCATTCGCCGCCGCGGTGGCGGGCACGGTATTCGACATCATAGGGCAGGCGATGCTCCAAATGCGCTTGGAGCGCGGCTTCCCATCGAGCAACATCATCGGGATGAAGCAGGTTGTGTATGCTGTCAATTTTTCCCGCGAGTCCGCCGGAAGGATAGCCGAGCATTTCCTCGCCGCGCGGCGATAGGTAAGTTGTCCTGGTGACCAGGTCGCGATCCCAGATACCATCTTCAGTCGCGGCAATCGCCAGTTGGAAGCGCTCCTGGCTGGCGCGCAAGTCGGCGGTCACTATTTCGATCCGCCTCATCGCCCGGGCGCGTGATCCGGCCAGGGTCCAACCCAGCAGCGTCAACAGTAAGGTGATCACTAGCCCGCTGCCCAAGGTCAGGGTCGAACGGGCGTGATCTATCTCGGACTCGAATTTCGGCGTCGAATCGAAAACCACATGCCAAGTTCCGCCACCGAAAGCAAATACTTTTTCGAGATGAAATTGACGTCCGCTGCGCTCTTGTTTGGGATTCGAATCGAACATCAGCGACTCTCGTCCGGGGGACATGGCCGCATCGAACACTTTCAACTCGAATTTTCTGTCTGGAGGGAACTGAAACGTCCCCATGATGAAGTCACGCATGCGATAGGCGGCAACGATATAACCGGCGAAAAGCCTGGAACGCTGTTCGGGCAGGGGAGCTTTGCCTCCCCGGTAGAGCGGACGAAACATCAGGAAGCCCGGCTCATCGGACTTATCATCCCGGATCAGCGGAACCTTGCCTGACATCGCCGTCGTATCACTGTCGCGCGCCCGATCCATGGCTGCACGACGCTCGGAATTAGTCGCCAGGTCATAACCCAGCGCACGCAGATTCAGCGTATTTTGGGGTGCGGCATACCAGATGGGTTGATAGGCTGGGCGATTGCCGGCTGGAAATACCTGGAAAAGCGGGTCGCCTTCGGTACGGCGCGAGGAAATCGCACGCGCCAGGTCACTTGCCGCGACCAGCGGCGAATACTCCATCGCCCGTAGCCCGGGAAACTGCCTGTCCAGGTCGAGTCTATCGACGAATTCCCGCCAATTCCGGCGAGTTATGCCGGCACTGGCATACAAGCCTTCCGCAGCATGCAGCACCTGATCCTGGGCACGCAGCCGGTACTCCAGATGGTGGACCGCGTCCTCGGTGGCGTCCTCGAAGTCGACGCGCGCCTCCTTGATTTCGTCAGCATAGATTGATTGCCAGGAGCGCTCGGTGAAGAAGGCGCCGGCCAGGAATATCAGCGCCGAAATCCACAGCGTCGTGGCATCTTGGCGAAATCGCCAATGGCTGGATTGGGGCACCCGCATGTAAAGTAACTTCGCCTGAACAGAGAAGCGAAGCATACCTGCCGGAGGCGCAAAAAAAAAGCCGCGTCGCCCCGGCTTTCACCGGCGCTACTTGAGGCTCAGGCGCAACCGGCCCCAGTGGTTTCCTTTACGCCGAGTTTCTTCAGGATGATGTCGAGCGGACAAAAGCGGGTGAAGCCGCTCTGAAACAGGTTGGCGCCGACGAACAGGGTAAACCACAACCAGTTCTGGCTGACGAACAAGGGGCTGCCCGCCACGCCGAGGGCCAGCGAAAGCATGACGAAGAAGCCGGCGAAGATGCGGACGATTTGATTCACGGTCATGGGTGTGCCTTTCTGATATGAGGGAAGGTGAAGAACTTAGCGTGAAACGCTGTTACGAAGCGCCCCGCACCCTAACCCCAAAGTCGGGCACCCGTCACTCGCGAGTGCAGCGAGCAATCTGTATCCCCCGCCCGGGCGGGGGTTGGGGATGGGGGCGTGGCTCAAGGCCACTTCCTTCGGGGCGTAAATCCTGTTTTTGGACGATTTCATGGCACGGGCGTGGTCTGAAGACGATGCGAGTTATTGGCGGCCGATGCGATTCTTCATCGCCGCGAAATACAGCACCGGGATGACCACCAGGGTCAACACGGTGGATACCAGGATGCCGAAGATGAGGGACAGGGCGAGGCCGTTGAATATCGGGTCGTCCAGGATGAACAGCGCCCCCAGCATGGCGGCCAGGCCGGTGAGCGTGATCGGCTTGGCACGGACGATGGCGGACTGGATCACCGCCTCGGCGAAGTCCATGCCTGCCGAGACCTGCTGGTTGATGAAATCCACCAGCAGGATCGAGTTGCGCACGATGATGCCGGCCAGCGCGATCATGCCTATCATCGAGGTCGCTGTGAACTGCGAGCCGAACAAGGCGTGGCCGGGCATGACGCCAATGATGGTGAGCGGAATCGGAGCCATGATGATGAGCGGCACCAGGTAGGACTCGAACTGCATCACCACCAGCAAGTAGATCAGCACCAGGCCGACCGCATAGGCGATGCCCATGTCGCGGAAGGTCTCGTAAGTCACCTGCCATTCGCCGTCCCACTTCAGGCTATACCCGGCGTAAGGATCCTTCGGCTGGCGGACGAAATATTCGCCGAGCGTGCCGCCGCCGCCCTGGACATCGTCGAGCGGCATGTCCTTGACCCTGGTGCGGATATCGAACATGCCATACAGCGGCGAGTCGAGCTTGCCGCCCATGTCGCCGGTGACATACACCACCGGCAACAGATCCTTGTGATAGACCACCTGTTCACGTGGCAGTACTTGCGCTTCCGTCAGTTCCGAGATCGGCACCAGGGCGCCTTCCCTTGAGCGCACGCGCAGCTTCAATAACTGGTCGATCGAATTCTGCTGCTCGGCCGGCAGGGTAATCCGCACCGGGATCTCGTACTTGGCTTCACCGTCATGCACCGGTGTCACGTCCTCGCCGGCCAGGCCGAGGCGGACCACTTCGACGATGTCCTTCTGCGCCACGCCGAGCAGCGCCGCCTTGCTTTGCGTCACGCGCAGCACGACCTTCCGCGCCGGCACGGAACTGCTGTCATCGACGCCGATGATGTCGGCGGTGTTTTCGAACTGTGCCCGCACCCGCTTCGCCACGGCGATCTGGCCGCTGTAATCCGGCCCATAGATTTCCGCGACGATCGGCGACAGCACCGGTGGCCCGGGCGGCACTTCCACGACCTTGACGTTGCCGCCGTGCTTGCGGGCGATCGCCGTCACCGCGTCGCGCACCGACACCGCCACTTCGTGGCTCTGGCGATGGCGATGCTTCTTGTCCGCAAGATTGACCTGGATGTCGCCCATCTCGGAATTCGCGCGCAAGTAGTACTGGCGCACCAGGCCGTTGAAGTTGATCGGGCTGGCGACGCCGGCATAGGCTTGGTAATCGCTGACTTCCTCGACCGTCGCCAAGTGGGTTCCGATCTCGCGCAACACCTTGGCGGTTTCTTCCAGGGGCGTGCCCACCGGCATGTCGAGCACTACCTGGAACTCGCTCTTGTTGTCGAAAGGCAGCATTTTCAGGACCACCAGCTTGACCACCGCCAGCGAAACCGAAAACAGGATGGCCGCCAGTATGACTATCCACAGTTTGCGGCGGGCGCCCTTGCCCTTCGCCGCATCGAGGAAAGGCGTGAGGACGCGGCGAAACAGTCTTTCGAGCTTGCCGACGCGCAGGCTCCCGCCCGATGCGGAGGACGGATGAGGATCATGGCCGGGCTTCCCGCCGAGCAGCTTTAGCGCCAGCCAGGGAGTGATGACGAAGGCGATAGCCAGCGAGATGAACATGCCCATCGAGGCGTTGATCGGGATCGGGCTCATATAGGGGCCCATCAGGCCGGACACGAAGGCCATCGGCAGCAGCGCCGCAATCACTGTAAAGGTGGCGAGGATGGTCGGCCCGCCGACCTCGTCGACTGCACCGGGAATGATCTGCCACAAGGGCTTGTCGGGTTCCAGCGTGTGCCAGCGGTGGATATTCTCGACGACGACGATGGCATCATCGACGAGGATGCCAATGGAAAATATCAAGGCGAACAGCGAAACCCGGTTCAAGGTGAATCCCCATGCCCAGGAGGCGAACAGCGTTGCCGCAAGGGTCAGCGACACCGCCACGCCGACGATCACCGCTTCGCGCCTGCCCAGCGCGAACAGCACCAGCAGGACGACGAAGGCAGTGGCGAATACCAGCTTGCCGATGAGTTTCTGTGCCTTGTCGGTAGCCGTTTCACCGTAATTGCGCGTCACCGTGAACTCGACGCCATCGGGAATCACCGAGCCTTTCAGCGCTGTGGCCCGTGCGATCACAGCCTCGGCGATGTCGGCGGCATTGACGCCGGGTTTTTTCGACACCGACAGGGTGACAGCGGGATATTCGCCCAGCGCCGTGATGCCCTTGGTCTTGGCGGCCGCGCCGGTGCCGAACCACACATAGCGCGACGGCTGATCCGCGCCATCGACGACCTTGGCGACATCGGCCATGAACACCGGCTTGCCGCCCTGCACGCCCACCACCAGGCGTTTCACGTCGGCCGCGGATTCGAGATAGGTGCCGGTCTGCACCAGCATTTCGGCATTGCCGCTGACCAGGTTTCCCGATGGCTGCGATGCGTTCGACACCTGTAGCACGGCCTTGAGATCCTGCGCGGTGACGCCGTGGGCATTCATGCGGTCGGAATCCATCACCACGCGGATCACATGACCCGGTCCGCCTATTGTCTCCACGTCGCGTGTGCCGGGTATGCGCTTGAGCTCGATCTCGGCGGCGCGGGCCACCTGCTGCAACTCGAACGCCGTCTTGCCTGAGGCGCCATCCGTATCCGAGGTGCTCCAGAACGTCAACGTGACGATGGGTACGTCGTCGATGCCTTTGGGCTTGATGATAGGGTCGAGCACACCGAGGTTGGGCGACACCCAGTCGCGGTGAGAATTGATGGTGTCATACAAGCGCACCAGTGCCTGGATCGGATCCTGGCCGACGATGAATTGCACCGTGATGACCGACATTCCCGGACGCGACACGGAATAGACATGCTCGATGCCGGATATTCGCGCCAGGACTTGTTCCGCCGGCCGGGACACCAGCGCCTCGACATCCTTGGCCGACGCGCCAGGAAACGGGATGAATACATTCGCCATGGTGACATTGATCTGCGGCTCTTCTTCGCGTGGCGTGACCAGTACCGCAAATGAGCCGAGCAACAAGGCGATCAGAGCGATCAGCGGCGTCATGGAATGGCGCAGGAAAAACTCGGCGATACGTCCGGAAATGCCCATGGCTAGGTTGAGTGTGCGGAAAACTTGCGGGCGGAAAGCGTCGCGCCCCGGACAAGTGGCAAGGAGCTTTTCATTTCCTCACCTCACTTGGCTTGTTTCAAGGCGATGCCCGCCTTGACCGGATCGAGGGCGACTTTTTCACCCGCGGAAAGTCCCGCCAATACCTCGATGTCGCCTCCCGCCAGGGACTCGCCCAGGCGCACCTGACGCAGGTGCGGCAAGGCCTTGTCGTCCATCACATATACGCCGGTAAGTTCGCCACGGCGCAGCACCGCACCCGCGGGTACCAGCAATTTCCTGGCCTTGCCGATGACAAAATGGGCGCGCACGAACATGCCTGGCAGGACGCCTTCCAGATTGTCCGGCAGATATACGCGCGCACGGACCACATGGGTCTGGGCGTCCGCCGTCGGCAGGATTTCGACGCGCAACGCATCCATCCATTTGCCGGTCTCCGGAAATTCCACCCTGGCGCGTAGCGCTTGCTTTACCTCGGCCAGCTTGTGCTGGGGAATGCTGGCCACCACACGCAAGCTCTTCGGATCGAAGACGGTAATCAGCGCCTTCCCCGGTCCGGCCATCTCGCCCAACTCGGTATGACGCTGGGCGACGATGCCGGCAAAGGGCGAGTGTATCGTCGCGAAGCCGGTCGCTACGCCCGCCTGCCCGGCGCCGGCGGCAGCCGCCTTGTAATCTGCCTCGGCCTTGTCGAAGGCTGCCTGGCTGATGAATTTCTGCGCCAGCAGGTTCTTGTTGCGCTCGAATGCAGCGCGGGCATTGACCAGTTGCGCCTGTGCACCCGCCTGGCCTTGCGCCGCTTCGCGCTCGTCGAGCCGCATCAGCACTTCGCCCGCCTTGACGCGGCTGCCGGCATCGAAACGCGCCTCGACGACGCGACCCTGCATCTGCGCGGCAATGGTGGCCTGCCTGACGGCCTCTACGACAGCCTCGGCGGGATAGGTCTGGTCGACCTCGCGCAGTTCGACCGTGGCAGTCGCCAGCGATTGGGCTTCGGAATAACCGGGTGCCACGGCCAGGATTGCCGCCAAGGCCAGGGAGATCAGTGTGTAGGGTGTCTTCATGTTTATTAGTATACGCTAATATACTATTCAGTCAACGCCCACTCCTTCCACCAGGAGGATTTTCCCAAGCGGAATGGCGGAACCGCTTCCAGTCTGGGTGTTGCCAGCCTTCTCGCTATTTCCAACGAAAAGCTTGCATTTCGCAAAATCTAGTGTATTATTGCTTATATACACTATAGCGAAGGCTCCCAATATGCTCTTCGACATCAACCCCAGCGCCGCGGTGCCGATCTACCGCCAGATCATCGATCAGGTGCGGCGGATGGTGGCGGGCGGCCTGCTCAAGCCGGGCGACGAGTTGCCTTCGGTGCGCAGCGTGGCCGCGCAACATGCCGTCAATCCGATGACCGTCTCCAAGGCCTACAGCCTGCTCGAAGCCGAGGGCCTGGCCATGCGCCAGCGCGGAGTGGGCATGGTGATCGCGCAACGCCAACCGGTGCGCGAACTGCCGGACCGGCTCGAACTGCTGCGCCCCAGCCTGCAAGCGGCGGCGCAGCATGCCCGCCAACTGGAAATTCCCATGCGCGATGCCCTGGCGCTGTTCAAGAACGAACTCGAAGGAGACAAGCAATGACCATGACTCAACCCCAGTTGATTCCGCCGCTTGCGGCAATGTCGGATGATCCCGTTCTGCTGGAGGATGTCACGCTCGCCTACGGCGACATCATCGCGCTGAACAATGCGAGCCTGCGCCTGCCGACGGGTTCGGTGGTCGGGCTGGCTGGCAGCAACGGCGCCGGCAAGTCCAGCCTGATCCGCTGCCTGCTCGGCCTCACGCTGCCTCAGTCGGGGCGCATACGCCTGCTCGGTGAAGACCCGCGCGAACTGAGCGACGCGGCGCGCGCCAGGCTCGGCTATGTACCGCAAACGCCGGAACTGATCGAGTGGATGAAAGTCGACCAGCATCTCGATTACATCGGCGCCTTCTATCCCGACTGGGATGCGGCGCGCGTCGCCGACTGGTGCGCAAAATGGGACCTGCCTCCGCGCCAGAAAGTCGCCGGCCTGTCGCTCGGACAGAAGCAGAAGCTGTCGCTGTTGCTGGCGCTCGGCCATGCGCCGCAATTGCTGGTTCTCGATGAACCGGTCGCCAGCTTCGATCCCTTGATGCGCCGGGAATTCATGCGCACGCTGTTCGATGAGACGCCCGACCGCACCGTCCTCATCTCCAGCCATCTGCTCTCCGATCTGGAGCGCGTCATCAGCCACCTGGTGTTGATGAAAAACGGCCGCGTGCTGCTGGTGGACGAATGGGACGCGCTGAACGAAAACCTGCGCCGCGTCGTTTCCCCGATCCGCCTGCCCAGCGGCCCAGGCGTGCTGGCCCAGCATACGGGCAGCGAGGACACGACGGCCGTGATCGACACGCGGCAATTCCCGCTCTCCGACCTGCCGTCGGGAGCGCGCCAAGTCATGGCAATGAACCTAGACGAACTGTTCGTGGAGCTGATGTCGTGAACATGAGCACTCAGGCGACGAGCCAGGCGGTGATGCATGCCAGAGAACATAGCCATTGGCGCGTTTACTTGACTATATTCAGGCAACTTCCGGTAGCGAGTTGGCTGTTTTCCGGGTTGTTAGTGCTGTTCATGTTCGCCTTGGTTGCGACCCAGGTGTTTGCCGCGATGCGGCTCACCACTGTCGTCTTCGGCTGGTCATGGAACGTCTTGTTGTTCGTCGGCCTCGGGCTGGGCAAGGCCACTTCGGACTTGTGGGGCTCGGACAGCCGGCGTCTGGTGCCGGACTACCATCGCCGCCTGATGCGCGTGGTCACCGTCACGGCACTGGCGATCTGGTCGACCATACCGTTGACCTACTGGCTGGGCAGCGTCGACCGTGACGGTATGTCCTGGGTAGGCGGAGTGTGGCTGTGGTCCTACGGCCTGTTGGGTCTGAGTTTCATCTGGGGTTTTTTCGTGACCCGGAAAATGCATTGGCTGGCGCGTGTGCTGATGATGTCGTTCGCCCTGCTTCCTTGGTGGGCGTTGGTAGGCTACGCGCCCTTTCGCGAATGGCTGTTTTCCCCGCTGGCTCCGGCGTGGCCGGGCTACACGCCGATCAATCTGCTGTCGCTGCTACTCGGCCCGCACAACTGGCCGCTGTTTTTCGCGCGCCGGATGCCGGCGGTTCAAGAGGCGGCGCACTGTTCCAGCCTGGCTCGCATCGAGCAGCGGGTACGCACGGGTACCGCGCTGGACGGGTTCGTCATGCGGGAACTGCTGCAATTCTTCCATGCGAAGAGCAGGCTGCGGCCGGAGTTCCGCGTCTGCCCGCCGGCGTTGCTGGGCTGGCTATGGGGTCCGCTGGCGATGGCCTTGTTTGTCGGTGTCTTTGCCAAGATCGGGATTCTCTATCTGGCCATAGTTGCCCCTACCCTGGCGCCCTCGATGGCATTGTTGACGGCGATCACTCCCCTTTCGGCCTCCATCGGGCGCAAGAGCCTGGGCCGCTACACGCTGTTGCCAGGCGCGGCCCACCGGCGCGAATTGCCCGCTTGGCTGACGCGGCGCTATTTCGCTGTCTGCGCCGCGGTGATCGCATTCCTGTGGTTGCCCAGCCTGCTGGTTGCGATATGGGCCGAGATTCCAGCCGCCGTCATCGGACGCTTCGTCGCCGCGTTGCTGCTGAGCCTGGCCGGCGCCACCGCCTTGCAGATCTTCGTCCTGCCCGGCAAGACCACCGTCTTGAGTACGCCAACTGTCTTCTTGACCGTATTCGTTGGCACGATTGCCGCTGTGAACGCCGCTTTGATCGTGAATGACGCCGGGGCGCGGCTGGTGTTCGCGGGTGTCGCCGTCTCCATCGCCACGTCGACCGTACTGTACCTGTGGGGACTGCGGCGCTGGAAGACGATCGATCTGGGCGGGTGAAGACAATGACAAACGATCAATTCAGGCGCTACGCCGCCATCGCCGCCCTGGTGGCGGTTCCCTTGCTGGTACCCTTGCTGCTGAACGACCCGCTTTCCGGGCCGCTTTCCCGAAGCGAATGCGTCCGCGTCAAGGCGGTCGGCAGTTCCGGCAAGGTGAAGTTTTCCATCGACGGATTGTCCGGGACGGAGGGCAGGCCGATCTACGGCGGGCGCAGCTTTGCCCGGATCGAAGGCGGCCGCATCTGCGGCTTCGACGATGCGCCGATGAGTTTCCACGGCAGCACGGAGTTGCCGCCAACGGCGAGCGTCTGGCTGGTTTCGACGAGCGATAGCGGTCAACACTATTTGTCGCCACGGATACAAATCATGGCGGGCGAATGGGTCGCAAGCGATATTCGCATGGGCGGCAATATCGTCACGCTCAGCTTCATGCAAGTGGATACCGCCACGGACCAAGATTTCCGCGCGCAGGTGAACAACCGGAATTGGCGCGTGGAGTGGCCCGGCGGTGCGATCGAACTGGCAGCTCTGACGTTCGAACAGGAACGCCGGCTGCATCTGTTAGCGAGCATTGCAACTGGGAGGATGACAAAATGACGAACGATCGATTGCGGCGCTATGCGGGAATCGCCGGCCTGCTGGCGGTTCCGCTGCTGGTGCCGGCCCTGCTGCACGACAGCTTTTCCAGGACCTCGCCCGCGACTAGCTGCGCCAGCGTCAAAATCACCGCCACGTCCGGCAGCGAACGATTTTCGCTGGAACGGCTGGCTATGAAGGGCGGAACCCCGGTCTATGCGGGAGCCCAATATTCCCAAATCGGGGGAGGCGGTTTCAACGCGATCATCGATGCGCCATTGAGTGCCCGCGGCAGGACCGAGTTGCCGGATACGGCCAGAGTATGGACGGTGTTGTCGGGTGACAAGAGCGGGTACTACCTGCAATCCCCGCCGGTCGAGATCAGGGACGGCCTATGGGTCGCCGCCAATCTGCGGCCGGGCTGCAAGATTGCCAAGATACAGTTCCTTGAGGTGGATACGGAAGCCGACAAGCTATTCAGCGAACGTGCGAAGCGTAAGGATTGGGGAGAGTTCCCTCAGTTGCCCACAGGGGCCAGGGAACTGGCGGCGCTAACGCTCGAATAGGCGCAACGCGGAGAGCTAAGTCCTCAGCGCGTATTCGGCGATCGCTGCCACCACCTCGGCCGCTTCGCCGATAGGCGTCGCCACTTCGATCACCAGTCCGTCGTGGCGAACGCGTGCGGCCTCCAGCAAAGCAGGCAGATCGCGCTTGGTATGGCCGGACTGGGCCATGAAAATCGGCACGATGACGATCTCCCGGAAACCGTCGGCAACCAGGCCTGCGATGGTCTCCGGCAGTTGCGGCGCGATGAACTCCAGGAAAGCCACTTCCACGCGCGCCTCCGGTAGACGCGTCAACATGGCCTCGCGGATGGCGAGGATGGGCTGGGCCCAATCCGGATTGCGTGCGCCATGGGCGAAGAGGATTTTAGCCTTCATGTCCTTCATGCCGTTTCCTTCCAGATATTGCGGCAGCCGGTCTCGCGTACCAGCAGGGTGGACAGGCAGCCGAAGAGTGCGGCACCGGCCATCAGCAGCATGCCCACATGGTAGTCGGCAGCCGCATAATTCCTCACCCCTTCCACTACTACGCCATGCGTCGCCAGCCAACTGCGGTCCATGGCCCAGCCGACCAGCGGCTGCAATATGGCCGGGCCGAGGAACACCCCGACATTCACCACGCTGGTCGCCATCCCGGCGAGCAGCGGCGGATTGACCTCCTTGGCGCAAGCCCATGACAACGTCAAGCTTGCGGTGAGCAAGCCCATCATCAGGCAGAACGGATAGGTAAGCGACAGCGGCATCGTCACGCCGGACAGCCACACTAGCCAGCCCAGCGCATGCAACGAGCTGCCGACCAACATGATGGGTTTGCGGCGCCCGAAGTGATCGGAGATCCGTCCCCACAGCGCCGCACCGACAGCGAAACCGAGGAAGTACAGGCTGATGTGGTTGGAGGCGACCGCCCGCGTCATGCCCAGTACCTGGGTGAAATAGGGCACCGCCCACAAGCCGGCAAAACCGAAGAAGCTGCCGGCGATACCCAGATTCACGAAGAAACCGGGCCAGGTAGCGCGATTCTTCAACACGGTGAGCAAGCCGGCAAACCATGCGCTGCGGTCGATGCGCGCCCCGCTACGGTGCTGCTGGCCGGGAACGACCGGTCCGTCGCTGACCAGAAATAAACTGGCGACGCCGATGATCAAGGACAACACGCCGACGGCTGCGAAGATTTCGCGCCATGACGCGACCTGGGTCAGCCAAGCGAGCGGCGCTCCCGCGAGTATCGAGCCGAGGTTGCCGATCAGCATGCACAAGCCGTTGATGGTGGCGAAGCGGCTCTCCTCGAACCAGACGGCGATCAGCTTCAGCATCGCGATGAAGGTCACCGACACGCCCAGGCCCACTAGGGCGCGGCCGGCGAAAGCCAGTTCGAAGCTGGTCGCCAGGCCGAACAGCAGGGAGCCGACCCCGGCCACCAGTCCGCCGAGAAACAGTATCTTGCGCGGTCCCAGGGTGTCGGCGAGGATGCCGGTGGGCACCTGCATCAGCGTGTAGATGTAGAAGTAGGTGGCGGCCAGCGAGCCGAGCGCGGCGGCGCCGATCTGAAAAGCGGCGGCCAGATCCTGGGCGATCGCCGCGGGCGCGACGCGATGGAAGAACGACAGTAGATAGGCCGCGACCGCCAGCCCGAGTGCTAAGGTGCGCCGGTTCATCGAGTCGTCTGGCGCACCTCAGCGGAGGACGCCGGACACCTGTGCCTGGACCACTACCGGCTTCTTGTGCGGCGCTTCGGGGTGCCAACCCAGGGTGAAGTTGAGCACGGCGAAGCCCACCACATAGGCCAGTGCCACATGCCAGCCATACTTCAGCCAGTTGCCCACCGATCGCGCCTCCGGATACATGGTGGACAATGCGACCCCGGCCGATGAACCGAACCAGATCATCGACCCACCGAAGCCGACGCCATAGGCCAGGAAACCCCAGTCGTAGCCGCCCTGCTTGAGTGCCAGCGCGGTCAGTGGAATATTATCGAAGACGGCTGAGACGAAGCCCAGACCGAGCGCCACCATTGCGGAAGCCGGTGGAAGTTTCTCGACCGGCATCATCGAGGCGCAGCTCACCAGCGAGAGCAGGAAGACCGTGCCCTTGAAGGTTTCCGGCAACACCTCCCAGTCGGGCCGGCGCAGCGGAATGCTGACCAGGATCGCCAGCCAGACGGCGGCACCGATGAAGGGAAAGAGATCGGCCAGATCGCCGTAACTCACGTTGACGACCACATTGGCAACGATAGCCGCGACGAGTATCAACACCACGATGCCGACCCTGGCCCAGTCGACATGCGTATGCTCATGGGTATGCTTGATGATCGGCGAATAGGCATGCTGCTGCCTGGCGGCGAAATACGCGGTGATGCACAACGCCACGCCCGCGGCCACATAGGCCTCCAGCACATTCAACGGATTGACGCCATCGATCCACATCATGGTGGTGGTGGTGTCGCCGACCACGCTGCCGGAGCCGCCGGCATTGGAGGCGGCGACGATGCCGGCAAGGTAGCCGACATGCACCTTGGCCTTGAACAACTGGTGGGCCATCGCCCCGCCAATCAAGGCCGCGGCGATGTTGTCGAGAAAGCTGGAGAGCACGAATACCATCACCAGCAATACGAAGCCGCCCTTCCACTCACCCGGCAGGTACTTCGGCAATACCACTGGCACATGGCTCTTCTCGAAGTGGCGGGACAACAGCGCGAAGCCCATCAGCAGGCAGAACAGGTTGGCCAGCACCACCCATTCGTGACCGAAATGCATGGCCAGTCCGGCCAAACCGGCGCCGGTCTTGAAGCCGGTGAATATCAGCTTATACACGGTGATGGAGGCCAGCCCGATCAATGCGACATACAGCGTGTAGTTGTGGAACAGCGCAACGCCGAGCAGGGTCGCCGCAAACAGGATGAAATCGACCGGAATGCCAGCCACGGCCGGACCGTCGGCCGCCCATGCGGCCGGGGCGAAAAGCAACGTCAGAAGAACGATGGGCAGCACGCGAAGGGCTACGATGGGCTTCATGGCAACTCCGGCAGTTGGTCCGATGGATTCTAGCATTGGATGCCTGCCCCACTCACTGGCGTGAAATACCGACAGCCTACAGGGAACCAGCGTGGGTCTCCGCGCAACACGCCGCTTCACGTCAGCGGCATGGCCATGACAAACCCGTTGAATCAGTCGGCGGCGGCGAGCAGCAGCAATCCCAACACTCCGCCAATGCCCACCGGGATGCCATAGCGTTCCAGATTCGACACGGCGTCCCCCGCCACCACTTCCACCGGGACGCTAGTCAGTTCGAGCACGCGGTTGGTGACCGAGGCCTCGAGCATGCGCGTGAGCGAATTCTTGCGCGCCGTGCTCATGACGCTGTGATCGCAGTTCAGGCGTCGTGCCGCCGCGGCAATGACTTCTCGGTGTGCGCAATACTGGCGGCGTCGAGCATCCGGCGCGCCGGCCGCAGTGCCTTCTCGGCTTCGTCGCGATGGAAGGCGTCACGGCTCTTGCGGCTTGCGAACTGGGCGATGTTCTTTGAAAACGGCGCCTGGACATTCAACAGATGGACTTCCGTCTCTCCGCTTTTCGCACAGGCTGTGATGACATGCCGCACCGCATGCTGCGAGTTGCGGGAGTTGTCTACCGGAACAAGTATTTTCAACATGGTGGATCCTCCTTCAGAATTGCCGGCCGCCGGCGACCCGGCAAAGCCCTGCCGGGTGAGGCGCGCGAGCCTCGCGCTGATTCTCGATTCGAGCCGGTGATGGTTCCTGACGAAACCGGCCCACAGCACCCCGAACACGGTCACCGCGTAGAGCAACGGCACGGTGAACCGATACGCGCCGAGTGCGTCCTGCAACAACGGTTCGCTGGTGACCATCTTGACCGCCGTCCAGGCCAGGACACCGGCACCCAGGTAGACGAAACCCGGATAACGCTCGACGAAGCGCAGCAGCAGGGTGCTGCCGCCGACCACGATGGGAATGCTGATGAGCAGGCCGAGAGCGACCAGCATGAAACTGCCGTGCGCCGCGCCCGCGACGGCCAGCACGTTGTCCAGACCCATCACCATGTCGGCAAACACAATGGTCTTGAGGGCGCCCCAAAAGGTGCTGGCCGTCTTGACACCCACGCCATCCGCGCCATCCTCCTCGGGCAGCAGCAAGCGGTAGGCGATCCAGACCAGCATCGCGCCGCCGAAGAACAGCAAGCCGGGAATCTTCAGCAGCCAGACCACGATCAGGGTCATCGAAGTACGCAGCACGATCGCTCCGACGGTGCCCCAAAGAATCGCCCGTTTTTGCAGGCGCTTCGGAACATTGCGCGCCGCCAGCGCGATGACGATCGCATTATCGCCGGCGAGCACCAGATCGATGACGACGATCGCCAACAGCGCGGAAAGAAACTCGATGGAGAGCAGTTCCATATTACCTGCTCCTCAATTCGCGCCCGGCATGGCGGTGAAAGATGGACCTGGTGTCGGGAGAAAAATCCGCATGGCGTCGCTGACCTGGTGGAATGGAAACACCGTCAGCATAGGCCGGGCTGGGTCTCGATACAATTCGAATATAATGTATGATCTATTCGAGAAACTCGAACTATCGTCATGGCCGCACTCAATTTCAAACATCTGCGTTACTTCTGGGTAGTGGCCAAGGCGGGTGGCATCGCCCGGGCCGCCGAACGCCTGCACCTGACGCCGCAGACCATCAGCGGGCAGATCAGCCTGTTCGAGGAACTGCTGGGATACCAACTCTTCGCGCGAGTCGGGCGCCGCCTCGAACTCACCGACGCCGGCCGGGTGGTCTTGAGCTACGCCGACGAAATCTTCACCCTGGGCGAGGAGCTGGAAGGTGTCCTGCGCAACCCCGCGGCGGGCCGGCCCCTACAGTTCAGGGTCGGGATAGCCGATGCGGTGCAGAAAGTGGTGACCTACCGCCTGCTGGAACCGGCGATAGCCTTGAAAGAACCGTTGCGCATGGTGTGCCGCGAAGGAAAGATTGCCAGTCTCCTGGCCGACCTGGCGGTCCACCGCCTGGATATCGTGGTCGCCGACGGCCCGATGCCGGCCACGGCCAACATCAAGGGCTTCAATCACCTGCTGGGCGAGTGCGGACTGACGTTCTTCGCCACGGCCAAGCTGGCGCGGAAACTCCGCGGAGGCTTCCCGCGGTGCCTCGATGGCGCGCCGCTACTGCTGCCGGGCGAGGATGCGGCGGTCAGGCCCAAGCTTTTGCGCTGGCTCGACGCAAAGCGTATCCAGCCCCGCGTCGTTGGCGAATTCGACGATGGCGCCTTGATGAACGCCTTCGGCCGTGCCGGAGCAGGAGTCTTCGCGGCGCCGACGGCGATCGTCGAACAAGTGCGTCAACAGTACGCGGTGGCCGCCATCGGAGCTACCGTCGAGGTCACGGAGCAGTTTTACGCCATCTCGGTGGAACGCCGCCTCACCCACCCCGCGGTGATCGCCATTACTTCCGCCGCGCGCCAGGAATTGTTTCGCCGGCGCTAGCGCCGCGAAGTGCGGGAAATTCCGAGTGTGAAACTCGCAGACGCCGATGCCGCGGACAAGCCGCGGCATCGGTCGAACACTGGGCGCGTATTGGCCCGTCTACAGCGCTTACTGATACTTCTTCAGCAATGCCCTGGCATCGTCCAGCAAGGCCTTGCCGTTGGCGCCGCGAGCGTTCGCTTCCTTGATCCAGTCATCATCGACGTTCTCGGTCGCCTTCTGCCAGCGCTTATACTCATCGGCGCTGATGGTGATGAAGGTGTTCTTGCGATCCTGGGCGATCTTGCGCGACGGGACCGTCGTGGCGTCGAAGACCTTGCCCGCCCAGACCGAAGCTTCACGGCCGCTGTTATTGTCGATGACCTTCTTCAAGTCGGCCGGCAGACCGTCGTACTTGGCCTGGTTCATGGCAAACACGAATATCGTGTTGGAGATCTTGGGCTGGCCGGGTGCCGTTTCGGTATGAAACTTGGTGATCTCCTGCATCTTGAACGGCGTCATCACCTCCCACGGCAAGCTGGCGCCGTCCACCACGCCCTTGGCGATAGACTCGGGCACCGCCGGCGCCGGCATCTGCACCGGGATCGCCCCGAGCGCGGTCAGCATCTTGGCGTTGAGCCGCGTCGCGGCGCGAATCTTCAGACCCTTGATATCCTCCAGCGACTTGACCGCCTTGGTGCCGAATTGCAGTTGCGCGCCGTCATGCAAGTGCATGAACAGCACCTTGGTTCCCTTGAACTCGTCCAGTGCATTCTTCTGGACATAGTCCCAGAGGGCGGGGCTGGCTTTCTCGGCGGTGTCGACCATGAACGGCAGTTCGAATACCTCGGACTTGATGAAGCGCCCGGCCTGGTAGGTCGGCACCGTCCAGGTGATGTCCGATATGCCGTCGCGCGCCTGGTCGAACAGTTGCGCCGGCGTGCCGCCGAGCTGCATGGCGGGATAGATCTGGCACTTCAGCTTGCCGCCGGATTCCTTGTTGACCTTGTCGCACCACGGCCCGATCAGGCCGACCTGGGCGTTCGAATTGGGTGGCAGGAAGTGAGCCACTTTGAGCGTCACTTCCTGGGCACCGGCCAGGCTCGCGGCGCCAGCAGTCAGCGCAATGGCGACGGCGGCAAATACCTTGCATGTCTTGAGCAATTTCATTTGGTTCTCCTCCAATGTAATCAGGCTTCAAAAGTGTGGATCAGGTAAAGCGAAATGATCGGGAAAAACACCAGAACGGTAATGCGGATGAAGTCGGACAGCAGGAAAGGAATCACTCCCTTGAAAGTCTCCGTCAGCGGCACGTCCTTGGCCAGCCGGTTGATGATGTAAACGTTCATGCCCACAGGTGGATGCACCAGGCCGATTTCCACCACCATCAAGGCCAGTATACCGAACCACACCGATTTGTCCGCGACCGGCATGCCGAAATAATCCAGGCCCATCACGATCGGGTAGAAGATCGGAATCGTCAGCAGGATCATCGCCAGCGAATCCATCACGCAGCCCAGCAGAATATAGATCAGCAGGATCACCGCCATCACCAGCAGCGGCGACAGCCCGCTGTGTTGGACCCAGGTCGCCAGTTCCACCGGCATTTGCGAAATGGCCAAGGCGGTATTGAGCATGTCCGCGCCCATCAGCACCAGGAAGATCATGGCGGTGGCCTGGGCCATGCCGGCGGCGCTGTCGATCAGGCCTTTCATTCGCATGCCTCCGGTGACCACGGCGAGGACGCCGCAGGCCGCCGCACCGATGGCCGCCGCTTCGGTCGGATTGGCCCAGCCACCGTAGATGCCGACGATCACCACCACGAACACCAGCAGCACCGGCGACACCAGCAGCAGGCTGCGCAGGCGCTCAGGCCAGGCGACGCGCGGGCCGGCGGGGCCGGCGGCAGGCTTCCAGGTCACGATGATCTGCACCACCAGCATGTAGCCGAGCATGGCGATGATGCCCGGCAGGACGGCCGCCATGAACAGCTTACCGATCGATTCCTGGGTCAGGATGGCGTAGATCACCAGCGGCACCGACGGTGGAATCATGATGCCCAGCGTACCCCCGGCTGCCAGCGCGCCGGTGGCCAGTGCGCCGGAATAATTGTAGCGGCGCAGTTCCGGCAGCGCGACCTGGCCCATGGTGGCGGCCGTGGCCAGCGACGATCCGCAGATCGCGCCGAAGCCCGCGCAAGCCCCGATGGCGGCCATGGCGATGCCGCCCTTGCGGTGTCCGATGAAAGCGCTGACGCAGTGGAACAGCGCCTTGCTCAGACCGCCGTGGGTGGCGAACTGGCCCATCAGCAGGAACAGCGGGATGACCACCAGGTCGTAATTCGACAGCCTGGCATAAGCCAGATTCTTGAGCGAGCTCAGCAAGGGAATCAAATCTCCGCCGGACAGATAGACATAGCCGCCGCCGCCGACCATGAACATGGCGATGCCGATCGGTATGCGTACCATCAGCAGGACCAGCATGATGCCGAACATGATGAAACCGATATTGGCGCCGCTCATTTGAATTTTCCCGCGGCCAGGCGCAGCAGATGGGCGCACATGTAGAAGCCGACGATGGCCATCAACACGAAGCTTGGGACCATCAGCGCCTGAGCGACCCACACCGGCCAGTCGAGAATCGCCGAAGTCTCATGGACCTCCCTGATCGATACCGCACCGACTGCTGTGCGCCAGGCGATCAGCGTCCCGAACAAGCCGATCAGCAATGAACCCAAGGCATCCAGCAATGCCACCTTGCGCGGGGCCAGGTTGTGGGTGAAGAAATCCACTTTCACGTCGCCGTGGATCATGTGGCAATAGGCGAAGAAGGATGCCGACGCAACAGCGGCGCCCATCTGCAAGACCTCGACGTCTCCCGGCACGACAAAGCCGAACAGCTTGCGCCCGACGATGGAAACGATGGACATGCCGACCAGCGCCACGAATACCAGGCCCCCGGCGATAGCGACCACTTTGCTTATCTTCAATAGCGCCAAGCCACCCGGGCCGAAGGCGTCCGTGATGGTGATCGGCCCATAAGGTATAGGTGTGTCCGACATGATGCTCCTCCGCTTGCTCAGCTCTCGTGGTTGGAGTCTGATGCAATTTAGTTCATTATTTCTTTCTGTATCAATTATATTTCCATTTTCCGTCGAGAAGCGACTAATTTCGCCGGTCCGTGCTGCTCGTCCGCCTGAAAAGCGAAGTCATGCCTCGCGATAGATCGAGCCGCGACGGATCAACCATTTCTCTATTTCCACGGCGAAGAACACTACCGAAGAAAGCGCCAGGCACAGGATCAACTCCGCCAGGGCCAGCGCTTCGGTCTTGAAGATCGGGTTCAAGGCCGGCACATAGATCGTTGCCAGTTGCAGCAGGATGGTGAATATCACTATTCCCGGCAAATTTGGTTTCCCGGTCGCGCTTAGAACTCCTGCCGAACTACTGCCAAGACAAACGGGGGCCGGTAATAGCCCCCGCAATCTTGGTCAGGGATTGACGCACGTGAAGTTAGCGGCGTCATCCGTGCTTCCCGAGCCCTTGTACTTTGCCACCTGCGGGTAAGGGCACAGCGGGCGGGTAATTTGCACCGGTTGGGTGACAACGTCGTTGGGGAACTTGGTCGCGACGATCGCTTGGGGCGACGTACCCTTCTCGGACCAAGCCATGAGCGCACGGAAAATGTCATGCGTCGTATCCGCCGGCACGGCCCCGCTCGATCCTTGTCCGAACGAGTTCGGCCCCGCACCACCGCTACAGTGACCCATCCCTGGAACCATGTAAAGCTTGGCGAAGTCAACTGGCACACTGGCTTTCGTCAGCGTCTGATTGACATCGTCCCAGTACAGGGTCGTGCCCTCCGGCATGATCAACGGGTCCGCCCACCCGTGGTACATGATCAGCTTGCCGCCGCGCGCCCTGAACTTCGACAGGTCGGGGTCTTGCGTGGCCATCAACGGGCCGACCTTCGCGATGTTATCTTTGAACCACGTTGGGAAGTTCGCGTAAGTCAGCGTTGTCCAGTCCCAGTTTGGGTCAAAATAGACCCAATACTTGCCCTGCTGGATCGGAGCCACGAATGGCGTAGCGCCCGCCATGGGATTGAGGTCCGCTCCCCTTTCGAAACCGGGCCACAGAAGGTTTCCGAGGGTATCGCGGGCGCCGCCCCACATCTTCGTAATGGATGTAGCTTCCGCCATGCTCAGGCAAGTCCCGTCGGTTGAAGCGCAAGCGCTATTTGTGATGTTAGCGTCCGTCGTCGGGTCGTAGGTGCAGGTTCGCGGATCGCCGATCACTCCATCGGTCACCCCATCCGCGGCATCGCATGTCGCGACCGCGCGCGCCCTCGCCAGATTGAGTTTGGCGGTAAGCATCGGAGCGCCCGGAACGCCCGCAACAGCGAGTTCCTGTCGCATTACGACCTGCGCCCAAATTTGAGCAGCCTGGAAGCGATCCCAGTGGATAGCCGGCGCGCCTGCCAGGATCGCGTCGTAGTCATCCGGAAAGCGCTGGGCCATCATCAAACCTTGCCTGCCGCCGGTGGAACACCCGTACCAGTACGAACGAACGGGATCCTGCGAGTAGAACGCCTTGACAAGCTGTTTGCCGATGACGGCCATCAAGTGTTCCGATCGGTAGGCGAAGTCCGTTTGGAGCGGATTATTCGGTACGCCCGGGGAGAGCATGCCGAACGAACCGTCCAGGAGGGCCGGGAACGGTGGGGGGATCGACGACGTATGTCCGGTGTCGGTTTGCACGCCGACGAAGCCTTGCCGCACGGAGTCCGCGGCCACACCAACGGAGCCTACATAGACGCCACCCCCCTCGGATCGGAACCGACCATTCCACGCCGACGTCGGCATCGCGACCCAAATATTGATCGCTTGGGCGACCTTCACCTTGACGAGGCAATACGCCTTGTCCGTTGGGCCCGTACCAGTGGTTCCAGCAGCCGCATCGAGAATCGTGACCGTGTCATCGGCGGTCAACTTGGTTGCGCCGATGCCTGCCATCGAGCATGTTCCAGTGGGGTTGATCGACAGGTTGTCCGGCACGGTCGATAGGGTGGCAACCGCGTTCGGGTCGTTGCCACTGCCACTGCTGTCGCTGAGGCAGCCACCCAATGCGACCACCGCTCCAGCAATGCCGGTCAGCAGTACGTTGCGCCACCGGCGAGAGTTTGGTCCGTTGTAGTCGTGCACTGGTGATGCTATCTTCATGATTAAGCCTCCTCCGGAAGTTATTTTTTTATGGGCCATCGTTTGGCCACTGAAGCCGCGACAAGTCATGGGCACATTCTCGGTTGCGTCGATGTCTTCAATCTTCTTGGGTTCGTTGAACGTCCCGTTGCAGTCGCGGTAACCCTTGCCCTTGAACACGCTTTGAACTATGAACACCAACGGGAGGAAGATATGGAACCTGCGCTGAAAAGTCTTTCAAATTCCTGCCAGGAACCAGAAGAATTTTGACAGTCGCGGCCATTCCCGTTACGTTACAATCCGCCGGATGACGAAGCTTCCGACACCTACGAACTCACTCATAGAAGGGTATTTGGAACCTTCGCTGCTAAGCGAGGAGCAACTTCAACGCTGGAAAGGCTTGAAACTTGGTTACTTCAACGCGACAGGTTTTGTCCGCGGTTACGTTTGGCTGGAACATCCTTGTATCGGTCTGATTTCAAGCGGAGCAGCCCTCGGTTCGCTGCGCTTTGGGATACACAATACCGAGCTTAATATCGGATCAGGGACTGCGGGCCTCTTTGGCCCGCATATGGAGGTTAACCGCTTCAAATGGCAATGTAATAAAGCGACGCGCATTCTGGTGGAGTTGGATAGCTCCACCTATCGCAGATTGGGACTCGAGGACGTATTCTTGGGAAAAGATCTTCAGCAGAATATGGAGTTCAATGATTCGAAGATGAATGGGCTGCTTCTTGGGATGATCGAAGAGATTCAGCAGGGCTGTCCGCACGGCGAGTTGTTTGCAGAGTCCATGTCACATGGACTTATTCGACACGTTCACCTTCACCACGGCTCGTCGCGCCAATCTCCTACATCCTTCGAAGGCAAGTCCCGATTTAGTGCCCGGCAGTTTTCGAAACTGAAGGAATATGTACGCGCAAATCTATCGGCGAAGATTACGATGCAGAATCTTGCCGATGCGGCCGGCGCCAATCAGGCATTTCTATTCCGAGGATTTCGCAATACGTTCGCTTGCAGCCCTCACCAGTATGTCTTATCTGAGCGAATCGCCGCAGCAAAAAGGATGTTAGCGTTGAGCGAGAGTCCTCTCGTCGAGATAGCGTTGATGACCGGGTTTTCAAGTCATAGCCACCTCTGTACGGTTTTCAGTAGGCAAACAGGGTTGAGCCCCAGTGAATTTGCATTGAATTGCCGAGCGTAGTGGTCATCGATCATCTACGAACCGCAGCATTATGCCTCGCGATAGATCGAGCCACGACGGATCAACCATTTCTCGATTTCCACGGCGAAGAACACTACCGAAGAAAGCGCCAGGCACAGGATCAACTCCGCCGGGGCCAGCGCTTCGGTCTTGAAGACCGGGTTCAAGGCCGGCACATAGATCGTTGCCAGTTGCAGCAGGATGGTGAATATCACCACCCCCAGCAGTAGCGGATTGCTGGTCGCCCCGAGCGAGAAGAACGACTCCCGCTCCGAACGGATGGCCAGCACATGCCCCAGTTGGGACAGCGTCAGCACCGTAAACACCATCGTCTGCCAGTGTGCCGAACCGGTGTGATAGGCCCAGGCCTGTAGCGACAGGCATACCGCCCCCATGCTGAGACCCACCCAGACGATGTGCTGCCACATGCCGTGAGCGAAGACGCTCTCGGTGGGACGACGCGGCGGCCGCTTCATGATGTTGCGCTCGGCGGGCTCGCCGGCCAGCGCCAGGCCGGGCAGCCCGTCGGTGACCAGGTTGATCCACAGAATATGGATGGGCAGCAGCGGTATCGGCAGCCCCAGGAAGGGCGCCAGGAAGATGGTCCAGATCTCGCCCGAGTTGCCGGTCATCGCATATTTGATGAACTTGCGGATATTGTCGAAGATGCGCCTTCCCTCGCGCACGGCCAGCACGATGGTGGCGAAGTTGTCGTCGAGCAGCACCATGTGCGCCGCCTCGCGCGCCACGTCGGTGCCGCCCTTGCCCATGGCGATGCCGATGTCGGCGCGCCGGAGTGCCGGAGCGTCGTTCACGCCGTCGCCCGTCATGGCGACGAACTCGCCGGCCGCCTGTAGCGCCAGAACGATACGAATCTTCTGCGCCGGATCCATGCGCGCAAACACCCGCACCTGTTTCACGCAGGCAGCGAACGCTTCGTCGGAAAGCACCGCCAGCTGCGCGCCACTCATGATCGCACCGTCCGCTTCGACGATGCCCAGGCGCAGCGCGATGGCGCGGGCGGTGGCCGGGTGATCGCCGGTGATCATCACAGGCACGATGCCGGCGCTCTTGCATTCGGCCACGGCTCGCATGGCTTCCGCGCGGGGCGGATCCATCAAGCCCACCAGGCCGAGGAACAGCATGTCCCGCTCCAGTCCCGACAAGTCTTCAGGGAGCGCCTCGATCCGCCGACTGGCCACCGCCAGCACGCGTAATCCGGCTGCCGCCATGTCTTCGGCCATCGCCAGAATTTCCTCCGCGGCCAATTGTTCGAGCCCGTCCCTGCCCTGCTGCAGGCTGCACAAGGGCAGCACGGCCTCCGGGGCGCCCTTGAGATAAACGATATGGCCCTGGTCCAGGCGGTGTGCGGTGAGCAGGCGCCGGCGCTCGGCGTCGAAGGGAATTTCCGCGACGCGTGCCTGCTCGGCGGCAAGCTGAGCCGTGGAGCAACCGGCTTGCTCGGCAGCCTCCAGCAGCGCAATCTCGGTGGGATCGCCGCTGTGCGCGCCGTTTGCCGCAAGCTCGGCATCGTTGTTAAGCACTAGCGCCTGTGCCAGGAGTCGCGCCGATTCGTCATCGGGCAGTTGCGAATGCTGCCGGCCAGCAACGAAAAAGGATTCCGCGCGCATGCGATTCTCGGTCAGCGTGCCGGTCTTGTCGGAACAGATCACCGTCACCGAGCCCAGAGTCTCCACCGCCGGCAGGCGTCGCACCAGGGCGTTCTGCCTCACCATGCGGCGCGCGCCGAGGGCCAGGGAAATGGTGACGACGGCCGGTAGGGCTTCGGGAATTGCCGCCACCGCCAGGCTGACCGCGGTGAGAAACATCAGCACCGGCGCTTCGCCGCGTAACAGGCCGGCCACCAGCATCACCAGGCAGATCGCCAGCACCGCCCAGGCCAGCCGCTTGCCGAAACGCGCCAGCCGGCGCTGCAACGGCGTCGCTATCTCGCCCTCGCCGGCCAGGAGCTGCGCGATCTTTCCCAGTTCGCTCTGCAAGCCGGTGGCTATGGCCAGTCCGCAGCCGCGCCCGCGCGTCACCAGCGTGCCCTTGTAGGCGAGATTGAGACGATCGCCCAGGGCCGCGGCCGCTTCGGGCAAGACGGCGACGCTCTTATCCACCGCCTGGGACTCGCCAGTCAGCACCGCTTCCGCGACCTGTAGCCGGGCGACTTCGATCAGGCGCAAGTCACAAGGCACGATAGCGCCTGCCTCCAGCAGCACCACATCGCCAGGCACCAACTGTTCTGCGGGAACGACTTGTGTCAGGCCGTCACGACGAACGCGGGCCGTCGGCGCGGCCATTTTCCTGAGTGCGCTCATCGCCCGCTCGGCGCGGTAGTCCTGGGCAAAGCCTATCACCGCGTTGAGCAGCACGATAACGACGATGGCGAGGGTATCCGCAGGCTCGCCGATCAGTCCGGAAATCACCGCCGCGGCGATCAGCACCAGGATCATGAAGTCGCTGAACTGGTCGACCAGCATCCGAATGACGCCGCGCCCTTGCGCCTCGGGCAGGCTGTTGGCGCCAAGCAGGGCCAGCTGCCGCGCCGCCTCGGCAGTCGACAATCCTATCGCCGGATCGACTTGCAAATTCTCGGCGACTTCTTCAGGCGTTGCGGCGTGCCAGACAAGCGCCGGATTCTCGTCCTTGGGAGACATGGAGCGTCCCTACACTACTTGCGCTTCCTCATCTCGACTTTCACGATGTCGGGCCGGTCGGAGATGATGCCATCCACACCCATGTCGAGCAGCTTGTTCATCATGGCCGGATCGTTAACCGTCCAGGGGATGACGACAATGCCCAGCGCGTGCGCTTCGGCGAGCATCGCGGGTGTCGGGAAGGTCTGGTTGGGCGCCCAGATCTTTCCGCCGGCGGCCTTGACCGCCCGCGGAACGCTGCCTCCGTGGCGCCCGGGATCGAAGCCGGCGAGCCATGGAGAGGGCGCCCCATCCTTGCCCGGCATCAGAGTCCTTGGCGAAGACAGATACATCGTGCGAATTTCCGGCGCCTCTTTCTGCACCACCTGCAAGGTACGCCAGTCGAAGGACTGGATCATCAGCCGTTGCTGCATGCCGGCTTGGCGTATCTCCGCAATGGTGCGCCGGGTGAACTCCTCGAACGGCAAGGTGGCATCCGGATCGAGCGGCGAAACCTTGGTCTCGCAATCAAAGCCGATCCGAGTGTTGCCGGACTTCTTCACCAGATCGAAAAGATCGGTAAGCCTGGGGATGCGTGTGCCATCCACGGGTACCTGGTCCGGGAATGATTTTGCGTATTCTGTGCCGGGCTTGAGGCGCCCGACATCGTATTGCTGTAGCTCGGCAAAAGTGAGATCGTGGATCGCCGGACCGCGTTGCTCCAGCCACTTCCCGTCCGGTCCGCTCGTTGTGTCGGGGTTGAGCCACAAGTCGTGATGGACGACCACCACCCCGTCCCTGGTGATTGCCATGTCGCACTCGATGGTGGTCAAGTCGAGATCGAGGGCTTTCCGGGAAGCTGGCAGGGTATTCTCGGGTGCCAGGCCACGCGCGCCGCGATGACCCTGAAGGTCGAAGGCGCGGGCAGCCTGCGCCCTGCCGTCATCCGCGCCCAGCGCTCCCGACAGCGCAATGCAGCACGCCGCTGCGGCCAGATAGTGTAGTGTTTTCATTTCATGTCACACCGGAACCGGCTTGGCGTGCCAGATCAGTTCGGCATCTTGCAGGATGGTGCGGTCGCTGGAAAGCTCGCCCATGTTGGCAACATTCAGAATGGCCTTCCTGACCCAGTCCTCCTGGTCGCTGTAGGCAGTCTTGACCTTCTTCTGGCAGGCGATATAGGAAGCATAATCCGCCAACAGCAGGTAATGATCGCCGTTCATCAATAAATTGTCGACGATCGGTTTGAACCGGCCCGGCTCCTCCTGGGAAAAGTAGCCCGAGGAAATCATGTCGAGCACTTCGCGCAATTCGGCATTGCTCCGATAGTAATCCATGGGTTGATAACCGCTCGCGCGAAGTTTTTCAACCTCGTCGGTGGTCATGCCGAATATGAAAATATTCTCCCCGCCGACCTCGTCGCCGATCTCGATATTGGCGCCATCCAAGGTGCCTATGGTCAGCGCGCCGTTGAGGGCCAGCTTCATGTTGCCGGTGCCGGAAGCTTCCGTTCCGGCGGTGGAAATCTGCTCCGACAAGTCCGCCGCCGGGATCATGTCCTCAGCCAGCGACACGCCATAGTTGGGCAGAAAAACCACCTTCAGCAATCCGCGCACGCGCATGTCGTTATTGACGATATCCGCGACATCGTTGATCAGCTTGATGATCAATTTTGCCATCGCATAGCCGGGCGCGGCCTTGCCGGCGAAAATCACCGTGCGCGGCACATTGTCTTCCGCCCGGTTATTGCAGATGCGGTTGTAGAGGGTGACGACATGCAGCAAATTGAGCAGTTGCCGCTTGTATTCGTGGATGCGCTTGACGTGCACATCGAACAGCGAGTCCACGTCGATCTCGATACACAGTTTCTGTTTCAGCAACGCGGCAAAACGCTCCTTGTTGGCGCGTTTGACGGCGGCGAATTCGTTGCGGAACTTCCCGTCCTCGGCCAGCGGTATCAAGCGCTTCAACTCCTTGAGATCCTTGATCCAGCCATTGCCGATACGCGACGTGATCAGCGCCGACAACAGTGGGTTGGCCTGGTTCAACCAGCGACGCGGCGTGATGCCGTTGGTCATGTTGATGATCTTGTCGGGCGTATGGCGGTGAAAATCCGCGAATATGGTCTGCTTCATCAGTTCACTATGGAGCCGCGCAACCCCGTTCACCTTGTGGCTGCCGACGATGGCCAGATGCGCCATGCGTATCCTTCTGACAGTGCCTTCGTCGATGATCGACATGCGCCGCAGCATTCCGCTGTCGCCCGGGAAGCGGTGCATCACGTCCTTCATGAAGCGATGGTTGATTTCATAGATGATCTGCAAATGCCGCGGCAACAGACTTTCGAACTGGGCGACCGGCCAAGTTTCGAGGGCTTCCGACATCAGAGTATGATTGGTGTAGCTGAAGGTACGGGTGGTAATCTCCCAGGCCTTGTCCCATTCCAGGTGGTGAATATCGACCAGAATGCGCATCAGTTCCGGAACGGCGATGGACGGGTGGGTGTCGTTCAACTGGATCGCCACCTTGTCGGGCAGTTCGTCGAATCCATCGTGCGACTTGCAGAAGCGGTAGAGGATATCCTGTAGGGAAGCGCTGACGAAGAAATACTGCTGGCGCAAGCGTAATTCCCGTCCCATCGCGGTGGAGTCGTCCGGGTAGAGCACCTTGGAGAGGTTCTCGGACTCGTTCTTGTCTTCCACCGCCTTGATGTAATTGCCTTCGTTGAAATACTTCAGTTCGAAATCGCGCGACGCCTTGGCGGCCCATAGGCGCATGTTGTTAACGGTATTGGTGGCATAGCCGGGAATGGGCGTGTCGTATGCCATCGCCATCACGTCTTCGGTATCCACCCAATGGTGGCGCAATACGCCTTTCTCATCCGAAAATTGCATCACGCGGCCGTTGAACTTGACCTGGTACAGCACTTCAGGACGCGGGAATTCCCAGGGATTGCCGTAGCGCAGCCAGTTGTCGGGATGCTCGACCTGCCGGCCATCCTCGATATGCTGCGAGAACATCCCATATTCGTAACGGATGCCGTAGCCGTATCCCGGCAGGCTGAGCGTGGCCATGGAATCGAGGAAGCAGGCCGCCAGCCTGCCCAGGCCACCATTGCCCAGCGCTGCGTCGTGTTCGACCTCGCGCATTTTGTGCAGGTCGATGCCGAGGGATTTCAGCGCCTGCTGGCATTCCGGCTCGAAGCCCAGGTTGTGCAGGCTGTTCATCAGGGTACGTCCCATCAGGAACTCCATCGACAGGTAGTACACCCGCTTCGCGTCACGGTTGTAGTAGCTGCGCATGGTGTCCATCCAGCGCTCGATCAGGCGGTCGCGGGTCATGAAGGCGGTCGCGTAAAACCAGTCGCGCTCGGTCGCCGTGACGGCATCCTTGCCCACCGTAAAGGTCAGGTGGTTTGCCACGGATTTGTTGAGTGAGGCGACATCCAGGCCGACATGGATGCCGTTGGCCGCAATCACCTTTGTTTGCTTGGTCATGGTAGCGTTCCTAAACGTGAGAGGCATTCTCTTTCAGGTCGACCGATTCCCGCACCTGGATTGAGGTGATTCTAGCCAAAGTGATGACCGAATGATATCCGGGGGGAACTTGGGCTATCGCCGCGCGGAATCGCGTTACAATTCAGACATCGAGTGAACGAAAGGAATGATCCATGGCACGCATGGTGAACTGCATCAAATTAGGCCGCGAGGCCGAGGGTCTCGACTTCCCGCCGGTGCCCGGCGAACTCGGCAAGCGCTTGTACGAGAATGTTTCCAAGGAAGCCTGGCAACAGTGGGTCAAGCTGCAGACCATGTTGATCAACGAGAACCGCCTGAGCCTGGCCGACGCCAAGGCCCGCGCCTATCTTGCCGAACAGATGCAGAAGCATTTCTTCGGCGAGGGCGCCGACAACGTCTCGGGTTTCGTGCCGCGGTCCTAGTGCCGGGGCGACGGGGGTAGCGACTACCCCGCCACTTCCTTCTCCATCTCTTCCAATCCGATGTGGCGGACGTCGCGGCCCTTGGCCATATACACGACATATTCGGAAAGGTTCTTGGCATGGTCGCCGATGCGTTCGATCGATTTGGCGATGAACAGCATATCCAGGCAGCGCGTGATGGTGCGTGGGTCTTCCATCATGAAGGTAATCAACTGGCGCATGATGCTCTTGAACTCGCGATCGACTTCCTGATCCTGACGCACCACCTGGGCGGCGGCGGCCAGGTCCAGGCGCGCGAAGGCGTCCAGCGCCTTGCGCAGCATGTCGACGGCGAGGCCCGCGACATGCCGCAATTCGATGCGCGGCACGAAGTGCGTATCGGCGCTGTGTATGGCCCTGGCCTTCTTGGCGATCTTCTTGGCTTCGTCGCCGATCCGTTCGAGATCGGTGATGGTTTTCACCACCATCATCACCATCCGCAGATCGACCGCCGTCGGCTGGCGCCGGGCGATGATATGGGTGCAAGCCTCATCGAGCTCGACTTCGTGGCGATTGACCAGGTCGTCGTTGGCGATCGTCTGTTCGATCAACATCAAGTCACCCCCCGCCAGGCATTCCATCGCCTTGACGATCTGCTGCTCGACCAGGCCGCCCATCTGTAGCACCCGGCTGCGAATATTCTCGAGGTCAGTGTCGAACTGTTTGACGATGTGCTCGTTCATGCTTTCGCTCCTTGCCAGTCAATTCCAAATTGACTCTTGATTCTAACAGCACCACATGACAGATTTGTTGCAACGGCTCAGACCGCCGGCCGCTTGAATGTCTCGACGCAGGCGGGATCGGCCAGCAGCAGGAGATCGGCGCCGCGTCGGGCAAACAGTCCATTGGTGACGATGCCGACCACATGATCGAGCTCGCTCTCCAAGGCGGCCGGGTCGGTGATTGACAATCCATGGACGTCCAGAATCAGGTTGCCGTTGTCCGTCACGAAACCCTCGCGCAGACGTGGCTCACCGCCGAAGCGGGCTAGTTCGCGCGCGACCCGGGCGCGCGCCATGGGGATCACCTCGATCGGCAGGGGGAATCGGCCCATCGTCCGCACCCGTTTGCTCTGGTCGCAGATGCAAACGAAGATATCCGCGGCGGCTGCCACAATTTTCTCCCGTGTCAACGCCCCGCCGCCGCCTTTGATCATGGACAGGCCGTGATCGATCTCGTCGGCGCCATCGACATACACGGGCAGACGATCGACGTCATTCAGGTCGAATACGCGGATGCCATGGCCTTCGAGACGCCTCTGGGTGGCTGCCGAACTCGCCACCGCACCGCCCAGACGATGCTTGATTGTCGCCAATTCGTCGATAAAGAAATTCGCCGTCGAGCCGGTGCCGACGCCGACGATGGCGCCGGTGGGCACGCTAGCGGCCACGTAGTCGAGTGCGGCGCGAGCCACGGCTTGTTTGAGTTGATCCTGGGTCATGCTGGCTTTCTCATATGCGATGTCGAATTCTACCTTGCGCGCGAAGGCCGCAGAGACCGCGGTCCAGAACTTTATCGGCTGCCGCTCGCCATCTCCGCGCATCGCCGGCTATGGGCTTGTCATCTTCGCCGCAGGCAGGTCATACTGAGCGTCCGCATCCGTCGATTTGGAGATCGAGCACATGCGAAACAACTTCTGGCTGGGAACAATCATGGCGCTTGGAGTCCTTGGGATGACATCCAAAGCTTCCTTGGCGTCTCCGGATGCGCAACAACACCTGGCCCCGGCCGGCAAGTTGCGCGCGGCCATCAATTTTGGCAATCCGATCCTCGCTACGCGGGACGCCATAACCGGCGAGGCCATGGGAGTATCCGTCGACCTGGCGCGCGAACTCGGCAGACGCCTGGGAGTTTCCGTGGAATTGGTGATCTACAACGCCGCCGGCAAGGTGGTGGAAGGGATCAAGAACCGCGAATGGGATGTGGCCTTTGTCGCCATCGACCCGGCTCGCGCCTTGGAGATGGCATATACCGCCCCCTACCTGATGATCGAAGGCGCCTATCTGGTATCGCAGGCCTCGCCCCTGAAGAACAACGCAGACGTCGATCGGGAAGGGGTGCGCATCGCCACCGCCAAGGGCAGCGCCTACGACCTGTATCTGAGCCGCGAAATCCGGCATGCGCAGATCGTTCGCGCAGCTACTTCGCCGGCGGTGACGGATACCATGATCGCCCAGGGGCTGGAGGTAGCGGCCGGCGTCAAGCAGCAGCTTCAGGCGGATGCGAAACGCATTCCCGGCTTGCGCCTTCTCGATGGCCGCTTCATGGTCATCAACCAGGCCATGGCGATGCCGCGTGGCAGCGAGGCGAGTATTCGCTATCTGACCGAATTCGTCGAAGAGATGAAGGCTTCCGGTTTTATCGCTGAAGCCTTGACGCGACACGGCATCGAAGGCGCCGCCATTGCCGCGCCGCTTGCTCGTTAGGAATGAAGATCAGCGACATCCCTTGGCTAACCTGGTTAAGCCGGATTGACCAGGAAGGAAGCGGGTCCATTCGGGGAAATTTTTTTGTGCATCAGGATGGCAACGGAGCGGAAATCGATAATTGACTGCGCCACCTCGTACCATCCATACTCCCCGAAGACCCTTTGGATTTCCTATCCTTTATCTGAGGCCAACATGAACTGGTTCATGAAATTGAGTATTCGCTGGAAGTTTCAGTTGGGGTTCTTCATCGTGACGATGGTGACGACCATCTACAACCGGCTGCTGGCGTCGCACGAACTGCAACAAATGATCGACATCGCCCGACAGGGCGGAGCACCCGCGACAGCAATACAAGCGATGGTCGAAAACCGCGCCAGCTATCATTTCAACTCGGTATGGGAATCCGGTCTCGAGTTCGCTTTTCAGTTCATGCTGATCGGCCTGGTGGCGAAGCTGTTTCTCAAGCCCATTCTGAATCTGTGCGAAGCGCTAAAAGTGGTTGAAGCAGGCGACCTCACGCGCGGCATCGCGATCACGGCTTACGACGAGGTCGGTGTATTACAGCGGATTTCCAGCAACGTTATCAGCAAGCTGTCCGGCATCCTCGGAAAAGTCGAAGACAGCGGCAAGCACATGGCGCAGTCAGCCTTCCAGATCGCCACCATCTCGAAAGAGATCGCCGAGATCAGCCGCAAGGAACAACGCCGCTCCGACGCGGTATCCGAAGAGACGAGGGCACTGGGGGACATTGCGCGCTCGGTCGAGGCGCAGGCGAGTTCCGCCGCTCTAAAGACGCGCGACGTGGAGCAGTGCGGGAACGACGGCGTCGACGCCGTGCAACGCAATATCACCGAAATGCAGGCCACTGCGTCGGAGGTGGATCGGGTCTCGGGCGAAGTGGCCGAACTGGCGGTAACCGCGGCAGAAATTTCGCGCATTATCGACACCATCAAGGATATCGCCGGTCAGACGAATCTGCTGGCGCTCAATGCAGCCATTGAGGCGGCACGTGCCGGCGAGCAGGGACGTGGCTTTGCGGTCGTCGCTGACGAGGTGCGCAAGCTGGCCGAGCGCACCACCAAGTCGGCGGTCGAGGTCACCGGCATTGTCGGCAGCATCGGTACAAGTGTTTCCCGATTGCACGAAACCATGAAAGTGGTGGTGACCAAGGTGCGGCACAGTCAGTCGGTTGCCGCCGAAACGGCCGAAGCGATGTCCGGCATGGCTACCGGCGTGTCCGAGGCTGCCGCCGCAAACGATTCCATCGTCGACGCGAGCCGTAAACAGATAACGCAACTGGAGTCCCTTGAGAAGACCCTGGTGGACTTGTTCCTGACGCTACACGAGAATTCCGCCAAGGTCGATACCACTGCCGCCATCGGTACCAGCCTGCATCGCGTTACCGCCGGTCTCAACGAGATGATGTCCGACTTCCGCTTCCAGCGCGAGACTGAAACCTTGGCGCGCGACGGCAGCGACAAACGCCGCCATCCGCGACTGAATCGCGGCATTCTGGTGCGCATTGACCAAGGTGGCGAGGAGATCGAAGCGCTAGTTTCAGACCTCAGCCTGTCCGGCGTGCGACTGACGATTCCTCGTTTTCTCCAAGAGGGAAAACCGGTGAACGTGTCTCTGCATCTACCCGCCGATTCGATCGATAGCTATATGAAGCAAAAGCCTCTGGACCTTGATGCCAAGCTTTGTTGGCAGCGCAAGGAAGAAGATCGACTGCGTTGCGGACTCGAATTCGCCTCGCTCAGCGCCGCGCAGCGCGAAGAGATCGGGCGTATTTTCGAGTTCTACAAGGTGAATCCTGAGTACGTCTGAGTACGCATCCGCCAATGCCCGCAAGTTGGAGTTGTTCTGACAGGCTGGTCGGCTCTGACACCAGTCGTCCAAATATCATCTTAGCCACTATTTCTTCCGCATCGGCGGCAGGTCGGTACAAGTCCCGTGCGCCACTTCCGCGGCCATGCCGATGCTCTCGCCCAGCGTCGGGTGGGGGTGAATGGTCTTGGCTATGTCCGTCGCATCGCAGCCCATTTCGATGGCCAGGGCGATTTCGCCTATCATGTCACCGGCATTGGGGCCGACGATGCTGCCGCCGACGATGCGATGCGTCTCCTCGTCGAACACCAGCTTGGTGAAACCGTAGTCGGCGCCGTTGGCGATGGCGCGGCCGGAGGCGGCCCAGGGGAACTTCGCCGCGCTGACCTTGCGTCCCGTCTTCTTCGCCTCGTCCTCGCCGAGTCCCACCCAGGCGACTTCGGGGTGGGTGTAGGCGACGCCGGGAATCACCAGTGCATCGAAGTGACTCTTGAGACCGGCGGCGACCTCGGCTGCCACATGTCCCTCATGCACCGCCTTGTGCGCCAGCATCGGCTGGCCGACGATGTCGCCGATGGCATGGATGTGCGGCACGTTGCTGCGCATCTGCGAGTCGACGGGAATGAAACCGCGCTCATTGACTGCAACTCCGGCCTTGTCGGCATCGATCTTCTTGCCGTTGGGATTGCGCCCGGCCGACTGGAGAATCATGTCGTAGCATTGCACTTCGGCTGGCGCCTGCTCGCCCTCGAACTTGACCCACAGGCCATCCTGCCTGGCCTCGACGGAGACGGTCTTGGTCTTCAGCATGACTTTGTCGAAGCGCTGGGCATTCTGCTTTTCCCATACCTTGACGAGATCGCGGTCCGGTCCCTGCATCAGGCCGTCGAGCATTTCGACGACATCGACGCGGGTACCGAGCGTCGAATACACCGTCGCCATCTCCAGGCCGATGATGCCGCCGCCGATGACCAGCATGCGCTTCGGCACACTACGAAGCTCCAGCGCCCCGGTCGAATCGACGATGCGCGGGTCCTTGGGAATGAAGGGCAGGTGCATGGCGGCGCTGCCGGCGGCGATGATGCATTTCTGGAAGCGGATCACCTGTTTTGTCCCCGTCTTCTCCTGCGCCGTGCCCGTCGTGGCTTCGACTTCCAAGTGATGCGGGTCCAGGAAATGGCCGTAGCCGCGCACTACCTCGACCTTGCGCGCCTTGGCCATGCCGGTGAGACCGCCGGTCAGTTTGCCGACGACTTTTGCCTTGTGGGCGCGCAGCTTGTCGATGTCGAGCTTGGGCGCTGCAAAAGACACGCCGAGCTCAGTCATGTGCTGCGCCTCTTCCATGACCGCGGCGACATGCAGCAGGGCTTTCGAGGGTATGCAGCCGACATTAAGGCAGACGCCGCCGAGCGTCGCGTAGCGCTCCACCAGGATGGTCTTCATGCCCAGATCGGCGCTGCGGAAGGCGGCGGAATAGCCGCCGGGGCCGGCGCCGAGCACGAGCATTTCGCACTCGATGTCGGCGGCGCGGGTGGTCTGCGCGACAGCCACCGGTGCCGGCTTTTCCGGAGCAGCCGTCACGGAGACAGGCGCTTGCGTCTTGGCGCCGTTGGCTGCCTGCGCCGAGCCCACCGCCGCTTCCAGCAGTAGCACCAGCGTGCCTTGTGAAACCTTGTCGCCGACCTTGGCCTTCACTTCCTTGACGATCCCGGCCGCCGGCGACGGCACTTCCATCGTCGCCTTGTCGGATTCCAGGGTCAGGAGGGGATCTTCGGCCCGGATGGCGTCGCCCGGCTTCACCAACACTTCGATCACCGGCACATCATGGAAATCGCCGATGTCCGGCACGCTCACTTCAATGATCTGACTCATAGCATCGACTTCCGCATGTCGCCCAGTAACTGGCAAAGGAAACTGGTGAAGCGCGCTGCCGTCGCGCCATCGATGACGCGGTGGTCATAGGACAGGGACAACGGCAGTTGCAGGCGCGGCACGAATTGTTTGCCGTCCCACTTGGGCTTGATCTCGCTCTTCGACACACCGAGGATGGCGACTTCTGGCGCGTTGATGATGGGCGTGAAGGCCGTGCCGCCGATGCCGCCGAGACTGGAAATCGAGAAGCAACCGCCCTGCATTTCGGCCGGGCCGAGCTTGCCGTCGCGCGCCTTTTTTGAAAGTTCCGCCATGTCGCGGGCGATGTCGTTGACGCCCTTGCGGTCGGCGTCGCGGATCACCGGCACTACCAGGCCGTTGGGCGTGTCGGCGGCGAAGCCGATGTGGAAGTATTGTTTGAGGATGAGATTGTCGCCTTCGAGCGAAGCGTTGAACTCGGGAAACTTCTTCAGCGCCACCACGCTGGCTTTGATCAGGAAGGCCAGCATGGTGAGTTTGACCCCGGTCTTGTCGCCGTCCTTGTTCACCGCCACGCGGAAGGCTTCGAGGTCGGTGATGTCGGCCTCGTCGAACTGGGTGACGTGCGGAATCATCACCCAGTTGCGCCACAGGTTGGCGCCGGAAATCTTCTTGATGCGCGACAGCGGCTTGGCTTCGACCGGCCCGAATTTCGCGAAATCCACTTTCGGCCATGGCAACAGGTCGAGCCCCACGACCGAAGGGAATCCCTGTGGGACGCCGCCACCCGTTGATGGCGCGGGAGCCGCTGCGGCGCCGCCCAGAATGCCTTTGACATAAGCCTGGACATCCTGCGCGGTGATGCGCCCTTTCGGTCCGCTGCCTGTCACGCGGACGACGTCCACGCCCAGTTCGCGCGCGAAGCGGCGCACCGACGGACTGGCATGGGCCAACACGCCGCTAGCCGTCGCCGGTGCGCTGGCGGGCGCAGGGGCAGAGGGAGGCGCGGGCTCGACCACCGGGGCTGCGACTGCGGCCACAGGCGCCGGTGTCGCAGCGGGACCTGCCGAGACGGCAGGGGCAACCGCGGCTGGCGCCGCCGATGCCGCGTCGCCCGCCTCCAGAATCAGCAACAGCGTGCCTTCGGAAACCTTGTCGCCGACCTTGACCTTCACTTCCCGGATCACACCGCCAGCGGGTGACGGCACCTCTATCGTCGCCTTGTCGGACTCCAAGGTCAGCAACGGGGTTTCGGCTTGAATGGCGTCGCCCGCCTTGACCAGTATTTCGATCACCGGCACGTCCTTGAAGTCGCCGATGTCGGGGACTTTCACCTCGATGATTTGCGCCATGTGCTTACACCTTCAGCGGATTGGGTTTGTTCGGATCGAGACCGTACTTGACGATGGCCTCGGCGGCTTTCTGCGCGTCGATCTGCCCGTCGTCGGCCAGGGCGCGCAGCGCGGCCAACGTGATCCAGTGACGGTCGACCTCGAAGAAATGGCGCAACTGTTCGCGCGTGTCGGAACGGCCGAAGCCGTCGGTTCCGAGCACCGTGTAGCGGCGCGGCACATACGGGTGGATCTGCTCGGCGAAGAGACGGATGTAGTCGCTGGCGGCGATCACCGGACCGCGGGTGTCCTTGAGGCAGTGCTCGACATGCGTGATGCGCGGCTTCTCGTCCGGATGGAGCAGATTCCAGCGGGCGCAATCCTGGCCGTCGCGGGCCAGTTCGGTGAAGCTCGGGCAGGACCACAGATCGGCCTCCACGCCCCAGTCCGCTCGCAGCAGCTCGGCGGCGGCGACAGCCTCGCGGAAGATGGTGCCGGACCCCAGCAGTTGCACACGCGGCGCGTTGCTGGCAGCGCCCTTGCGGAACAGATACATGCCCTTGAGGATGTCCTGCTCGACACCCGCCGGCATGGCAGGGTGTTCGTAATTTTCGTTCATCACCGTCAGGTAATAGAACACGTCCTGCTGCTCGGCGACCATGCGCCGCAAGCCGTCCTGAACGATCACCGCCAGCTCGTAGCCGAAGCACGGATCGTAGGAGATGCAGTTGGGCACCGTCGCTGACAGCACGTGCGAATGACCGTCCTCGTGTTGCAGGCCTTCGCCGTTCAGCGTGGTGCGCCCCGCCGTGCCGCCGACCAGGAAGCCGCGCGAGCGCTGGTCGCCGGCGGCCCAAACGAGATCCATGGTGCGCTGCATGCCGAACATCGAATAGCAGATATAGACCGGGATCATCTGCACGCCGTGGGTCGAATAGGCGGTCGCCGCCGCTATCCAGTCGGCCATCGCACCGGCCTCGTTGATACCTTCCTGCAAGATCTGGCCGGTCTTGGTCTCCTTGTAGAACATCAACTGATCGGCGTCCTGAGGCGTGTACAACTGGCCGAGCTGGTTCCAGATGCCGAGCTGGCGGAACATCCCTTCCATGCCGAAGGTGCGCGATTCGTCGGGCACGATAGGCACGATGCGCTTGCCCAGCTCCTTGTCCTTGACCAGGATGTTGAGGATGCGCACAAAAGCCATGGTGGTCGAGAACTCGCGGCCTTCGCCGGAGGCTTTCAATAGTGCATCGAAAGCCGACAAAGCGGGCACCGGCAACGGGGAGACAGCGCGCCTCCGGCTCGGCAGATAGCCGCCCAGCGCCTGGCGACGTTCGCGCAGGTAGTTCATCTCCGGAGAACCGTCCTCGAATTTCAGGTAAGGCAGGTTCTCAAGCTCCTCGTCCTTGATCGGCAGCTTGAAGCGGTCGCGGAAAGCCTTGATCGACACCGTGCCCATCTTCTTCTGCTGGTGAGTGATGTTCTGCGCCTGGCCGGAATCGCCCATGCCGTAACCCTTGATGGTCTTGGCCAGAAGCACCGTCGGTTGTCCCGGATGGTTGACGGCGGCGTGGTAAGCCGCGTACATCTTGTGCGGATCGTGACCGCCGCGATTGAGCGCCCAGATGTCGTCGTCCGACCAGTTGGCGACCATCGCCTTCAATTCGGGTGTATTGAAGAAGTATTCGCGCACATAGGCGCCGTCCTTGGACTTGAAGGTCTGGTAGTCGCCGTCGACGCACTCCGCCATCCGGCGTCGCAACAGGCCATGCTTGTCCTTGGCCAGCAAGCTGTCCCAGTAGCCGCCCCAGATCACCTTGATGACATTCCAGCCGGCGCCGCGAAAATCGGATTCGAGTTCCTGGATGATCTTGCCGTTGCCGCGCACCGGGCCGTCGAGGCGCTGGAGGTTGCAGTTCACCACGAACACCAGGTTGTCGAGCTTCTCGCGCCCGGCCATGCCGATGGCGCCCATCGATTCCGGCTCATCCATTTCCCCGTCGCCCATGAAGGCCCAGACCTTGCGGCCCTCGGCATTGATGTGGCCGCGGTCGTGCATGTACTTCATGAAACGCGCCTGGTAGATCGCCTGCAAGGGACCCAGTCCCATTGATACGGTGGGAAATTGCCAGAAGTCCGGCATCAGCCAGGGATGGGGATAGGAAGTCAGTCCCTTGCCATCCACGTCGCGGCGGAAACCGTCGAGCTGCGCTTCGCTGATCCGCCCGAGCATGTAGGCGCGCGCATACACTCCCGGCGCCGAATGGCCCTGCATGAACACCAGGTCGCCGCCATGCTGCTCGGTGGGCGCGCGCCAGAAGTGATTGAAACCGACGTCGAACAACGTCGCGGCCGAGGCGAAGCTGGCGATGTGGCCGCCCAGGCCCGAGTCGTCGCGGTTGGCGCGCAACACCATGGCCAGCGCGTTCCAGCGCACGTAGGCGCGGATCTTGTTCTCGATGGCATAGTCGCCCGGCGCGGCGATCTGCTGATCGACCGGGATGGTGTTGATGTAATCGGTGTTGGCGTTATAGGGCAGGTTGATGCCGGCGCGGTGCGCCAGTTCGATCAGGCGCTCGATCAGGAAATGGGCGCGCTGCGGTCCTTCCTGGGCAATCACGGCGTCGAGGGCGTCGAGCCATTCGCGCGTTTCCTGGGCGTCGGCGTCGGTCGCCTCAGGCACGTTGGGGGTTGCGGACATCATGTCTCCTCATCGGATATTGGATTGCTCGCTCTACCTATTGGCTGGCAGTGGTTACAAGCGGTTAATTTACTTCAAGCCTAATACGAATGGCGGGCTGCGGAAAGAAAAATCGCGCCACCGCCAACGTCGAACTGGGCAATGCATTTTTCACATTATAAAAACACAAACCACATTATGCAATATGTGGAATTCCACAATTACGGTGGCAAGACCAATGGCGTCGTGCCCAGGCACGGATGTCCAGCACGGAGGATGAGGTGAATCAGGGCCTAACGGACGGATCTCGACAACTGCGCCAGTTACCGTCGCAGCAAGACGCTGACCGACAAACCGATGCCGTCCGGCCCGTCCGCCAGGTGGATTTGGGCCTTATGCAGTTCCGCGATGCGCCGGCAGATGGCGAGTCCCAGGCCGGTACCCGGCTGGTCCTGCCCGGCGAGTCGATAGAAGCGTTCGAACACCCGCAGGCGTTGCGCCGCCGGAATGCCCGGACCGTCGTCGCTGACCTCCAGGACGATGTCAGCAGCCTGCCGACGGATCGCAATCTTGATGTCGCCACTCCTTTGGGTGTAGCGAATGGCGTTGTCCACCAGGTTGCCGATCAGCATGGAAAGCATGTCCGCATTTCCCGGCAACAGCGGCAAATCCGGTTCTATCTCGAGTTCCAGCGTCTGTTCACGTTGCAGCGCCAGTGGCGCCAACTGTGCGCAGACCTCTTGCGCTATGCAGCCCATGTCGACCGGCTGGGCATCGGGCAAGGCCTGTTCGGGGTCGAGACGGGCGAGGGTGAGCAGTTGGCCCACCAGCCGTATCCCTCTTTCGACGCCGAGCTGCAACTGATCCATGGCGCGCTGCCGCTCGGCACCCCCGTCGGCGGCACGCGCCGCATGCAACTGGGCTTGAATGGCCGCCAGCGGCGTGCGCAACTCATGGGCGGCGTTGGCGGTGAACAGCCGCTCGCTTTCCAGGGTATGCGTCATGCGCCGCAACAGTTCGTTCAACGCCAAAACCATGGGGCGCACTTCTCCAGGCGCGCTGGCCGCATCCAGGGGCATCAGGTTCTCGGGCTTGCGCTTCTCGATCTCGCGGGTCAGCGTACCGAGCGGATTCAGTCCCCTGCTGATTGATAGCCAGAGCAGGAAGATCAATACCGGCAGCCCCAGCGCCAGCGGGCTGGCGAGGTGCAGGGCGATGCTGCGCACCAGCCGGTTGCGCACATCGTGGGCTTCCGACACCAGCACGCGGAAATCATGATGCCGGTCCCAGACGCCGTAATAGCGCCAGGTCTGACCTGCGCTGTCGGTGATTTCTGAAAATCCGTCCAGTCCCGTCATCGCCACATCCGGTGCGTTCGAGGACCGCAACAGCAGGCGGCCATCGCGGGTCCAGATCTGGTAGCGCAGCTTCTTTTCATACTCCACGTGCAAGGAGTGTATCGATCCCGGGTCGGCCGATTCGCCGGATACCTGCGGGGCGGCGCCTTGTCCTTGCGGGTTTCCGGATACGGAACCAGCGCTTGCAAGACGCTCGGGCAGATCCGGCCATTGAGAGAAAATCTCATTGAGCGAGGGGGATTCGACGCTCCTTGGGATCACGTGCGGATCGTCGTCGTCCGGATCGGTGACGCGCAGCAGCGCCAACGCGGTCTGGGCGAGATGGGCGTCGAAGAGTTCATAGGTTTCGTTGATGGTGTCCCGGATGGTCAACCCGGCGATGACGGCAAAGCAGGCAAAGCTGACGACGAGCAAGCCGACTAGCAGTCGTTGGCTCAGGGACAGGCGAAAGCGAATGATCACGATGCGGGCTTGACGATGGTGTAACCCACTCCGCGGACGGTCTTGATAGTTTCCGCGCCAAGCTTGCTCCGCAGGTTGTGTATATGCACCTCGACGGCATTGCTGTCTACATTTCGACTCCAACCATAGAGGGCTGACTCGAGCTGGCTACGGGTGAGGACGCGCCCGACGCTTTCCATGAGCACCCTCAATACCGCGAATTCACGGCTGGAAACGGCGATGGTTTTGTCATTGCTGGTAACGGTATGGGCCACCAGATCCAGCGTCAGGCCGCCTACCTGAATCGTGCCGCCGCCGCCCTGGCCGGAGCGGCGGACGAGGGCGCGCAAACGCGCGATCAACTCTTCCATGTCGGCCGTCTTGACGAGATAGTCGTCGGCGCCGCGATCCAGGCTGATGACCTTGTCGCGCGTCGTATCCCTTGCGGTCAGCATGAGCACCGGCAGCGTATTGCCTTTCGCCCGCAGATCGCGCAGGACATCCATGCCATTGACGACAGGCAGGCCGATGTCCAGCACCATGACGGCAAACTCCGCCGTCCCCAGCGCGCCCAGCGCGGTATTGCCATCCCGGACCCAGGTGACGGAAAAACCCGCCTTGCTGAGAGCGGCGCGCAAGCCATCCCCAAGCAGGGGGTCATCCTCGACCAGCAGCAGTTTCATGATCTCTCATGCATGGACACTTTCCCCACCGGCAGCCAAAGAACCTCCCTACTGCCAATACGGAATTTAACACAGGCATTAGCCAGTCTTAACATGTCTTAAGGATTAGTAGCGTTCCTTAAGCCAACGCTCAGACCTCGTTGTTATTGTGGTTTCCGTTTCTGCGTAACAGGCCGCGTGGCATTTGTTGTACATGCAGGCCGCCCGATAACAAGGCAAGAGGGGATTTCGACGTATGGGAATAATTCAATCAGTCTCGTTCCTCAGGTTGTCCGCGATCATCGCCGCGGCACTGCTGTCCTGCCTGATGCCCGGCCGCGAAGCCCTGGCCGATAACGATCCCATGGCCAATGCCAGGATCATCGGCGAAAAGCGCTGCGGCGAATGTCATGACACCGAGTTGAGCCTTTTCGGCCATACCCAGCACGCCAGGGTATTCCGCGAAAACCCGCGCAACGAAACCGAGAAGGCCGTCTGCGAAGCCTGCCACGGACCGGGCTCCCTGCATGCCGCCGATACCAAGGACAAGACCAAGATCATCGGCTTCGACAAGGAGTGGGGCACGCCGATCGAAAAACAGAACGGCCAGTGCCTCACTTGCCATTCAGGCGGCCAGCGTCTGCATTGGCCAGGGTCGATTCACGCTACCCAGAAACTCGCCTGCTCCGACTGCCATAATCCGATGGCGCGCTTCTCCGCCAACGGCCTGCTGAAGAAGGCCGGTATCACCGAGACCTGCCAGAGCTGCCACCAGCAGCAGCGCGCCGAGTTCCGCAAGAAGTCGCATATGCCTGTGCCGGAAGGCAAGATGACTTGCGAGGATTGCCACAACCCGCATGGCAGCAGTTCCAAGCGCCTGCTCAAGGCCGACAGCGTCAATGAACTGTGCTACTCCTGCCACGCCGAGAAGCGCGGCCCCTTCATATGGGAACATGCGCCGGTTCGCGAGAACTGCCTCAATTGCCACAGCCCGCACGGCTCCAATGCCGACAAGCTGCTGATCCAGCCACGCCCGTTCCTGTGTGCCGGATGCCATAGCACCACCGGCACCATGGGGCATGCCGTGTGGGGAAACAACACGCTCGGGAATAACGCCAGTGCGGTCACAGCCACCAACGTCCTGGGCGGCACGCCGAACAAGCGCATGACAGGCCGTTCGTGCCAGAACTGCCACTCGACCATCCACGGCAGCAACAGTCCTTCCGGCGCCCGCTTCCAGCGCTGACCGAACACGGGAGACTGCAAATGGCTCAGCTCAACATTTCCGGGAGTTTTCGCATGACCGCACGTTCCCGCATGAAAATAATCTCCGCCTGCGTGGCTGCCGCCCTTGCCCAGTGGGACGCGGGATCGGCTCTCGCCGACTCGGCGGTGGGTGTAGACACGGCGCTCGGCAACGCACTCAATCCGCCGGGTCGTTCGGCGGTGCCACGGCCCGTCGACAATGACGGTTTCGATACCGTGCGCCACTCGCCGACAGGTCAGCTCTATGGCGTCCCCTACGACAACCCGGGCGAAGTCACCAGGACCGCAGGCGGTTGGGAATATACCGGCGGTATCGAGGCCGGCATGATCGGGGGCGGCGCCGCCGGCAAGAATGCGCTGTTCCGCAAGTACAAGGACTTGAAGAACGGCGCCTATCTCAACTACTTCGAGGTCGAAGCCGAGAAACCCGACTCGGCAAACTTCATCCAGTCCTTCGGCGGCGGCGCCGGACGGGACGACCAGTTCTACGGCCTGCAATTCGGACGACACAACGACTGGAAGGTGAAGCTGTTCTACAACGAGACGATCCATGTCTTCACCGACAACTGGAAGTCACTTTTCAGCGGCGAGGGCACGGGCGACCTGACAAGCGGGCTACCCGCGCCGACCGCCGTCAAGACCGGCAATCCGGCGGTAGGCGCGACTCCCCTGGTGGCCTGTACTTCCGCCGCGCCATGCTGGAGCTACGGAGGAAAGACCTATTCCAATGCCACGGCGCTCGCCGCCATCAACGGCATCACCGGCACCCCGAACCCGACCACGGGCGCGATCACGGCGGGGTCGCCCCAGTCCAACATGGCGAAGGCCATCAGCGACAAGCTGGCGACGACGCCCGAGAGCGAGTTGAGCCTGGTGCGGAAGAAAGGCGGCGTCCGCGTCGAGGCAAGACTGGACGACTTCTGGCAAGGCTATGCCAGTTACAGCCAGGAGGCGCGCAAAGGCGCACGTCCGTTCGCCATGAACGAGGGCAATGTTTCCTACGAAATCGCCGAGCCGATCGACTACACGACCCACGAATTCCTGGCCGGACTTCAATATGTCAATTCCCTGACCCAGGCCAACCTGCGTGTTTCCCTGTCGCAGTTCCGCAACAACATCAGCACGCTGAATGTCCAGGACAGTCTGCTATCGGAAGTGACCGGCAACGCTGCCTCGCAAACCGCTACCTACGCGCTGAATCCCGACAACAACGCCGTCAACATCAAGGGTGAGTTCGCCCGCCAGTTGCCCGACTTTTACCGTGGCCGCTTTACCGCGGCAGTGTCCTGGGGCTCCAACAGACAGGACGAGGCCCTGCTGGCGCCGATCTCGCTGGCCCAGAATGCCCAGATCGCCGCCGCCGGCTTGACCACCTGGCTCGGCAACAACATCGGCTATGCCGCGAACAGCGCCTTGGTATCCAACTGGAACACCACCGCCGCCTTGAGCCAGCAAACCTCAAGGCAGCGCATCGACAACAAGCTGATCGATCTGGGCCTGTCTCTCAGGCCCATCGACGACCTGCTCGTAAAGGGCAGCGTGCGCGGCTACGCCACCGCCAACAAGGGCGGCTACATGGCCTACAACCCGCTCACCGGGCAATTCGGCAGAGGATTCGTAGACGGCAACAACTTGACGGCTCTCGACACCGTCGTCGGCCTCAAGCCCGGTGCGACACCCGGCACCGCGGGAAGCTGCTATGTGCCGCCGGGGTTCAGCAGCAACGCCTTGATCGCCACCTGCCAGTTTGGCCTCGCCGGCGCCGTGACCACCGGGACCAACGTTCCGATATTCGGCCAGGCTCGTTCCACCAAGCAAGCCAACTATGGCGTAACCGCCGACTACGATTTGACCCGGACCAGCAGCGTCAACGCCGCGCTGGAGCGCGAAGACTTCAAGCGCGATTTCCGGGAACGGGACAAGACCTGGGAAGATAAACTCAAGATCGGCTACGTCAACCGCGCTCTCGCGGACGCCAGTTGGACTTTGCGCACCACTTTCGAGGCCGATCACAAGCGCGGCGGGGAATATAGATACCGGACCTTCGAGGATCTTGGCCAGGCGCTACCCGGTCTCGACGTGCAGACCTTGATCACCAAGGCGGGAGTATCCGGATATCCAGCGCTAGCCGCGGGCATCTTCAACCGCTATTCGTACTATTTCCGCAAGTACGATCAGGCCGACCGCGACCAGAATGTCCTCAACACCCGGCTGAACTTCCAGGCGCGTGAAGATCTCGATCTGGGCGCCACCTTGCAGGCGAAGAACATGAAGTATCCCGATTCCTTCTATGGCATGGAGAAGGACAACCAGAATTCGCTGACGCTCGATCTGAATTACCAGCCATCGACCGACCATGCGTTCAATGCCTTCTACTCGTACCAACAGGGCAAGAAGTCGATGAACCTGAACTCGGGCGTCGCGTCGGCCGTCAACACCGGTTGCACCGTCGCCAATCTCAACCTGTTCGGCTATTCGGCGTGTTCCGACAATATCAACGGCGACAACGGGGCACGTCCGCTGTCTTCGGCGTGGTCATCGGAGAGCAGCGACCGCAACGACGTATTGGGCTTCGGCTACCAGCGGACCTTCGGCAGCCTGCGCTTCGGCATCGACTATATGTACTCGCGCAGCACGACCGATATCAACTATAGCTACGGCAACACGGCGTTTTCCGCCACCGCCGCGGCTCAAGCCGCCGCCGCCCTGATTGCCGGCAGCGCCTTGCCCAGCATGACCTTCGTCCAGCACACCCTGAATCTCAACCTCATCATCCCGATAGACAAGAAGTTGGCGATACGCATCTTCGATCGCTACGAGATCGGAAGAGTCAAGGATTGGCACTACGACAATGTAATCGTCGGCGCGGTCGCCAACTACGACAGCGGTACCTTGCTGCTCGACGCCGGGCCGCAGAACTACCGCGGCAATATCATCGGCGTATTGGTCCAGTACAAGCTGTGAGAAGCACATACCTGGCGGAGGAACGGAAATTGAACAGACCTGATAAAGATCGCAGCCGCAAGGCCGGGAAAGGCTTCCGCGCACTCGGACCGGCCTTGGCGGTGGCGCTGGGAGCGGCATTCGGCAACCCTGTCGCCGCGCAAGATGTCCAGACCGTTACCGCTACCGTCTGCGCCGCATGCCATGCGGAAGACGGCAACAGCGTCATTCCGATGTTTCCCAAGATCGCCGGCTTGCAGGAGGCGTACATCGTCAAGCAGTTGAGGGACTTCATGTCCGGGCGGCGCAAGAGCGACGTGATGGCGCCTGTCGTCGCGCAACTCAAGCCGGAGGACGTGGCGCCTTTGGCCGCGTTCTACAGCAAGCAGAAACTGAAGCCGGGCGAAGCCGACAACAAGAAGGCGATAGGACTGGGCAAGTTGATATTCCACGACGGCAACGAAGAAACCGGCGTGCCGGCCTGCGTCGGCTGCCATCAGCCGCAGGGCGCCGGCCACGGCGTCTACCCGCGTATCGGCGGACAGCATACGGCGTACGTGACCCAGCAACTCAAGAACTTCGCGGCCAGCGAGCGCTCCAACGACGTCAGCCGCTTCATGCGCGTCACCTCCAAGCGCATGAGCGAAGAAGAAATCCATGCCGTGGCCGAGTATCTGGTCGGCCTTGAAGCCAAATAGCAATTAGAATCCCGCGAGATCAGGAGATAACACCGTGAACAAGTTTCTGACAACGATTTTCGTGGTGATGCTATGGCCGCTGGTCACCACCGCCCAGACGCCATCGTGGAACGAGATCAAGGGCGAGCAATTGATCGCCTTGCAGACCAAGGGGGACGCGGTGCGTGGCGAAGTCGCCTTCGAGCCATGCCAGGGCTGCCATCGCAACGATGCCTCGGGGCGCACCAGCGGCGCCTACCCGCGGCTGTCCGGTCAACATGCGACGGTCCTGATCAAGCAGATCGTCGACATCCGCGCCGGCCGCCGCATCAACCCGAAGATGGAACCTTTTATCGGGGACCACGCGCTCACGCCTTTCGAGATCGCCGACATCGCCAGTTATCTACAAGGGTTGCCGATCTCGGCGGAGATCGGCAAGGGCCCCGGCACCCGGTTGGCGGCCGGCAAGCAGCTTTACGACAAGGACTGCACAAGTTGCCACGGCGCCAGAGGCGAAGGCAGCGCGGAAAAATTCTACCCGATGGTCGCATCGCAGCACTTCCGTTACCTGCTCAGGGAATCGCAGTTCATACGCGACGGCGACCGCCGCAACTCCAATCCCGAGATGGTCAAGGTCATCAAGTCATACTCCAACAGCGACCTCGAGGCCCTGGCGGACTATATGGCGCAGCTTCCGCCGCCGAGAAGGTAGTTACACTCCAACGCCGCACAACAGCCCCGCGAGATCTCGCGGGTTGAGGCGTTCTCACTGCGTATCGTGTCTGTCGTCCGGTCTGTCCGCGGACGAAGTCCATGCACGCCTCGCGTGACAATTTGCACCCCTTGCTGTATCTCACGCTACCTGCAAATCCTGCATCGCCATCGACGTTGATTTGGATCAACGATTTTTCACATTATAAAAATATAATTCACATCGTGGAATACGCAAGGATCATCCGCCGGACATCATCGATAGTTGGCAAATGACGGACAGAAGCGCTATCTTTAATCAGCAGCGTCAAAACAAGGAGGGGTCATGTTCCAGGTTCGCATACACGGTCGGGGGGGTCAGGGCGTGGTGACCGCCGCCGAAATGCTGTCCATCGCCGCCTTCGAGGAAGGACGCCACGCCCAGGCTTTCCCAAGCTTCGGCTCGGAGCGCACCGGCGCGCCGGTGGTGGCCTTCTGCCGCATCGCCGATAAGGAAATCCGCTTGCGCGAGCCGATCATGGAGCCTGACGGACTGATCATCCAGGATCCGACCCTGTTGCACCAGGTCGATGTCTTCAGCGGCCTGAAGCTGGAGGGGTATGTGTTGATCAATACCACGCGCAGCTTCGAGGAACTGGGCATCGGCGAGATCGCCACGGGGCGCCGGGCGCAGCGCCGGCCGGCCGATCGAAAGTGCGCGCTGCCGGCCAGCGAACTGGCGCTCAAGCATATCGGCCGCCCGGTTCCGAACGCAGCACTGTTGGGCGGTTTCGCCGCCTTGAGCGGCCTGATCACGCTGGACTCGGTGATCGCCGCGGTGCGGGACAAATTCAGCGGCAAGATTGCCGACGGCAACATCGCCGCGGCCAGCGAAGCCTACGAATATGTCAAACGGGAAATGCAGGAGAACGCCGATGCTTAAACAATGCGAAGGTTCCCACGCGGTTGCGGAAGCGGTGGCGCTGTGCCGCCCGGAAGTCATCTGCGCCTATCCGATCTCGCCGCAGACCCATATCGTCGAGGGTCTGGGCGAAATGGTGAAAGACGGTCACCTGAAGGAATGCGAATTCATCAATGTCGAATCCGAATTCGCCGCCATGAGCGTGGCCATCGGCTCTTCGGCAACCGGGGCGCGCACTTATACCGCCACCGCCTCGCAGGGTTTGCTGTTCATGGTCGAAGCGGTGTTCAACGCTTCCGGCCTGGGTCTGCCGATCGTGATGACCGTGGGTCGCCAACCGCGCCATCGGCGCGCCGATCAACATCTGGAACGACCATTCGGACTCGACGTCGCAGCGCGACTGCGGATGGATACAGCTTTTCGCCGAGACCAACCAGGAGGCGCTCGACTTGCACATCGAGGCCTTCAAGCTGGCGGAGGAGCTGTCGCTGCCGGTGATGGTCTGCATGGACGGCTTCATCCTCACCCACGCCTACGAACGCGTCGACATCCCGACGCAGGAACAGGTCGACGCCTTCCTGCCGCCGTACGCGCCGCGCCAGGTTCTCGACCCCGCCCATCCGGTGTCGATCGGCGCCATGGTCGGGCCGGAGGCCTTCATGGAAGTGCGCTACCTGGCGCACGCCAAGCAGATGCAGGCGCTGGACCTGATCCCGAAGATGGCCAAGGAGTTTCAGGCGGTGTTCGGCCGCACCATCGGCGGCCTGATTCACACGTATCGCGCCGAAGACGCTGAAACCATGGTTATCGCCATGGGTTCGGTGCTCGGCACCATCAAGGACGTGATCGACGAGATGCGCGATGCGGGTAACAAGATCGGCGTGCTGGGCATCACCTCGTTCCGCCCGTTCCCGCTGGCCGAAGTAGCCAACGCGCTGCGCCACTGCAAGCGCTTCGTGGTGCTGGAGAAGAGCCTGGCGGTGGGCATCGGCGGCATCGTCGCCACCGATGTGCGGATGGCGGTGACCGGCATGGGACTCAAGGGCTACACGGTGATCGCCGGACTCGGCGGCCGCGCCATCACCAAGAAGTCGCTGCACGCGCTGTTCACCAAGGCGACTCGCGGCGAGCTGGAGCCGGTGACCTTCCTCGATCTGGACTGGCAAGTGGTGAACAAACAACTGGAGCGCGAGCGCAAGCATCGCCGTTCGGGTCCGGTGGCCGAAAACATCCTGCGCGACCTCGGCGTCGTTGCGGCCAAGATCGTCTAAGGAGGCGGCGATGTCATTCCAACCCATCAAGTTCTACCAGACCGGCACCTTCACCGTCGGCAACCGCCTGCTGGCCCCGGAAGAACGCAGCGTGCAGGCCGGCGAGAAGCGCTACAACTCGATCAACTCCGGGCATCGCGCCTGCCAGGGTTGCGGCGAGGCGCTGGGCGCCCGTTATGCCATCGACGCGGCTATGGAGGCCTGCCACGGCAAGCTGATCGCCGCCAACGCCACCGGTTGTCTGGAAGTCTTCTCGACCCCCTACCCCGAAACCTCCTGGCAGATCCCCTGGGTGCATTCGCTGTTCGGCAACGCCGCGGCGGTCGCCACCGGCATGGCTGCTGCGCTCAAGGTCAAGGGACAACGTGACGTTCGCGTGGTCGCCCAGGGCGGCGACGGCGGCACCACCGACATCGGTTTCGGCTGCCTGTCGGGCATGTTCGAACGCAACGACGACGTGCTCTACATTTGCTACGACAACGGCGGCTACATGAACACCGGCGTGCAGCGCTCCTCGGCGACGCCGCCGGGGGCGCGCACCGCCACCACCATGGCGGTCGGAACCGAGCCCGGCAATGCTTTCGGTCAGGGCAAGTTCGTCCCAGCCATCGCCATGGCCCATGAAATTCCCTATGTCGCCACGGCGACCGTGGCCGACCTGCGCGACCTCGAATACAAGGTCACCAAGGCCATGGGCATCCACGGCGCGCGCTACATCCACATCCTGGTTCCCTGCCCGCTGGGCTGGGGCACGGCATCCCAGGACACCATCCGCATGGCGCGGCTGGCCAAGGAAACCGGCGTCTTCCCGGTGTTCGAGGCCGAGCACGGCGAAGTCACCGCCGTGCTGAAGATCCGCAAGCGGCTGCCGGTGGAGGAATATCTGAAGCCGCAGAAGCGCTACGCCCACCTGTTCGGGAAACAGCCGCGCGTCGACACCATCGCGCACATACAGAGTCTGGCCGACAAGAATATCCGCAAGTACAAATTGCTCGAAGAAGGAATGCAATGATGGATAAACCTTTTGCCATCACGCTAAATCCCGGTTCCTCGCTGGCCAACCACACCGGCTCCTGGCGCACAAACCGTCCGGTGTATGTGGATCGCCTGCCGCCCTGCAACGCCACCTGCCCGGCCGGCGAAAACATCCAGGGCTGGCTGCCCCACGCCGAGAGCGGCGACTACGAACAGGCCTGGCGCGCGCTGGTCGAGAACAACCCCCTGCCCGCCATCATGGGCCGCGCCTGTTACCACCCATGTGAAGGCGCCTGCAACCGCAACCGTCTCGACGAGGCGGTGGGCATCAACTCGGTCGAGCGTTTCCTCGGCGACGAGGCGATCAAGAACGGTTGGAAATTCGACAAACCCGCGGCGTCTTCAGGCAAGCGGGTACTGGTCATCGGCGCCGGTCCGGCCGGACTCTCCGCCGCTTACCACCTACAGCGCCTGGGCCACCAGGTGGTGATATTCGAAGCCGCCGAACATGCCGGCGGGATGATGCGCTATGGCATACCCAAGTACCGCCTGCCACGCGACATCATCGACGCGGAAGTCCAGCGCATCCTTGACCTCGGCGTCGAATTGCGCCTCAACACCAAGGTCGCCAACCTGGCGGAAGCCATGCAGGAAGGCTTCGACGCCGCCTTCCTCGGCGTCGGCGCCCACATCGCCAAGCGTGCCTATATCCCAGCCGGCGACGCCAACAAGGTGCTCGACGCGGTTTCGGTGTTGCGCGGCATGGAAGGCGAAGCCATGCCGCTCCTGGGTCGTCACGTGGTGGTCTACGGTGGCGGCAACACCGCCATCGACGTGGCGCGCACCGCCAAGCGGCTGGGCGCCGAGGAATCCATCATCGTCTATCGGCGCACCCGCGAGAAAATGCCGGCCCACGATTTCGAGGTCGAAGACGCGCTGAAGGAAGGCGTGTCGATCAAGTGGCTGTCCACCATCACGGAGGCCGGCGCGTCTGACATCATGGTGGAAAAGATGGCGCTCGACGCCAACGGTTTCCCCCAGCCCACCGGCGAATACGAACGCATCGAGGCCGATACCCTGGTGCTGGCGCTGGGCCAGGATACCGACCTGTCGCTGCTCGACAAGGTGGACGGACTCGTCATCGGCAACGGCATCGTTCAGGTGGATGCGGGCATGATGACCGGGCATCCCGGCGTCTTCGCCGGCGGCGACATGGCCGGCAACGAGCGCACGGTCACCGTGGCGGTGGGCCACGGCAAGAAAGCGGCAAAGGCGATGAACGCCTGGCTGCGCGGCGAGAAGTCGGCACCCGCGGCGAAACATGAACTGGCCACTTTCGAACGCCTCAACACCTGGTATTACTCGGATGCGCCGAAGACGGTGCGCCCGGTGCTGGACATCATCCGCCGCCAGTCGACGTTCGAGGAAGTGCTGGGCGGACTCGACGAGACCAACGCCCAGTTCGAGGCCCGCCGCTGCCTGTCCTGCGGCAACTGCTTCGAATGCGACAACTGCTACGGCGTCTGCCCCGACAACGCCGTCATCAAGCTCGGACCGGGCAACCGCTTCAAGTTCAATTACGATTATTGCAAGGGCTGCGGCATGTGCGCCACGGAATGTCCGTGCGGCGCCATCGCAGTGGTGGCGGAGGATATTTGAAGCTCCGGTTTTTCTGAACATGGCCGATCGGGAAGCAAGCCACACGGCGCTGGCAACGGCCTACCTGCGCGCGGCCCACCAGTTGCTCGATGCGCCACCGCGAATACTCGACGATCCGATCGCGGTAAGGCTGCTCGGAAATGCAGCGCCACAGAAGATCCATGACGAGATCGAGCGCTACCAGTCCGCGCCCGCCAGGGCCTTGCGATCCCATGTGGTGCTGCGCTCACGGTACACCGAGGACTGCCTCCAGGCCGCCCAACAGCGGGGGATTACCCAGTACATCATCCTCGGCGCGGGTTTCGATACCTTCGCGCTGAGGCAACCCGCATGGGCGAAATCGCTGAAGATTTTCGAGGTCGACCATCCCGGCACACAAGCCCTGAAGCGCTCCCATCTCGCCGCCGCCGCGCTCGAAATGCCGGCGAACCTGGCCTTCGCCCAGATCGACTTCGAACACGAGTCGCTGCTTGATGGCCTGCTCCGCCACGGCGTCTCACTTGACGAACCGACTTTATTTTCCTGGCTGGGCGTCACCATGTACCTCAACGAGGCGGCGATTGACTCGGCACTGCTCTCCGTCGCGGCCTTCCCGTCGGGCAGCGAGATCGTGCTCACCTTCTTGCAACCGCCGGAGTCGGCATCCGATGCGGCGCCTGCTCAACTTGCCGGGCGTGTCGCCGGGGCCGGTGAGCCCTTCGTGAGCTACTTCGAGCCTGAGGCGATGGCGGAAAAGCTGACCGGTGCCGGCTTCACCAAGCTTGAGTTCCTCTCGCCCGAGGACGCCGACACGAAATACTACAAGCATCGACCCACGGATCTTCCGGTACCGCGAAGAACCGGGATCGTGTCTGCGATCCGGTAATTTCGCCTGAAGTCTTCATAAAGTCGTTCGTTTCATGAAGACGCCAGGAGCGCACCTCGCGTCTATCCGGTTGATCTGCATCAATCACCCCGCCGGGGTTTGTCAATAATCTGTAAAATCCTTCCCTTTTCGACAAGCAGGTGAATATGGCTGCCATTTCTCCCGCCTCCTCCTTGCCGGCCTCCGTGGCCAGTAATCCCCGCCGGCTTCTGTCCGGCAACGAAGCCGTCGCCCGCGCCGTATGGGAATCCGGGGTGCGCGTCGCCGCCGCCTATCCCGGCACGCCGTCGACGGAGATGCTGGAAGTGCTTTCCCGAAACTCCCCCACTGACCTTTACACGGAGTGGTCGGTCAACGAGAAGGTCTCGCTGGAAGTCAGCATCGGCGCCTCGATGGCCGGTTCGCGGGCTTTCTGCGCCATGAAGCACGTCGGCATGAACGTCGCCGCCGATGCCTTGATGACCTTCACCCTGACCGGCGCCAACGCAGGCATGGTCATAGCGGTCGCCGATGACGTCGGCCTGTCGTCCTCGCAGAACGAGCAGGACTCGCGCACCTGGGGACGCTTCGCCCATCTGCCTATCCTCGAACCGGCCGACTCGCAGGAAGCCTATGCGATGACCAAGTTCGGCTACGAACTTTCCGAACAGTTCCAGGTGCCGGTGATCCTGCGCCTGACCACGCGCATCTGCCACGTCAAGGGGCTGGTGCAGACCGGCGAACGTGTTGCGCCCGTGGCGGGGAGGTTCGAGAAGAACCCGCGCCGCTGGGTGATGGTGCCGGGCCATGCCAAGGCACGCATCCCGTTGATGTTCGAGCGCGAGCAGCAGTTGCGTGCCGCCGCCGAGACTTCGCCATTCAACAGCATCGACGAAGGCCACGACCGGCGCGTCGGCTTCGTCACCTCCGGCCCGGCCTGGATGCATGTGCGCGAAGCCTTCCCCAACGCGCCGGTGCTCAAGCTGGGCTTCTCCTGCCCGGCGCCGGTAGCTATGATCCGTGCCTTCGCCGCCACCGTCGACACGTTGTTGGTGGTCGAGGAAACCGAGCCGTTGCTGGAGACTGAACTCAAGGCCGCCGGCATCACCTGCCACGGCAAGGATTTCCTGCCGCGCATCGGCGAACTGTCGCCCGAGGTGCTGAAGCCGGCCGTGGCGCGCCTGCTCGGCGAGTCGGTGGCAGCGCCCGCCGCCCTGCCCGCCGCGGTGTTCCCCCGTCCGCCGACGATGTGCGTGGCCTGCCCGCACCTCGGCGTGTATTACACCCTGGCGCAACTCAAGAACGTTACCATCGCAGGCGACATCGGCTGCTATACGCTGGGCGCCGGCCACCCATGGAACGCGCTGGATTCCACCATTTCGATGGGCGCCTCGATGGGCGTGGCGCTGGGTCTGGACAAGGGCCGCGGCGAAGCCGACAAGGACAAGAAAGTCATCGCCGTGATCGGCGACTCGACCTTCCTCCACATGGGCATGCAGGGCCTGCTCGACATCACCTACAACCGCGGCAACGTCACCATTCTGATCCTCGACAACCGCACCGTCGGCATGACCGGCGGGCAGGCCAATCCGGCCTCGGGCAAGGACATCCACGGCGCGCTGGCGCCGCGCGTGAATTTTGCCCAATTGGTCGAGGCGCTCGGCGTCAAGCCGGAACGCATCCACATGGTCGATCCCTACCAGTTGCCGACGCTGTTCAAGCTGCTGCGCGAGGAAACCAAGATCGCCGAACCCTCGGTGCTGATCACCAACCGTCCCTGCGTGCTGATCGACGAATACCAGAAGCAGCAGGCCTACACCGTCGACACCGACAAGTGTACGGGCTGCGGCAACTGCATCGACGTCGGCTGCCCGGCGATCCAGGTGCAGCGCCGCGAGAAAGCCGTCAAGGCTTCGGGCAAGGAAGTCGAGCTGCAATTCGTCGCCATCGAAACCGCCGCCTGCACCGGCTGCGGCCTGTGCCTGCAACCTTGCGCGCCGGAAGCCATCATCCCGGCGGTGGCGGTGCAATCCATCAACGTCATGAAGAAGCACTGAATGAACAGCGTAGATAAAGTCACCAACATCCTCGTCGTCGGCATCGGCGGCCAGGGCGTCATGACCGCCACCGAGATACTCGCCGAAGCGGCGATCTCGCGCGGCCACGACGTCAAGAAAACCGAAGTCGCCGGCATGGCTCAGCGCGGCGGCGTGGTGTCGTCGCACCTGCGTTTCGGCCCCAAGGTGCTGTCGCCGCAGATCGCGCCAGGCGAGGCCGACCTGATCGTCGGCTTCGAGGCGGCCGAGGCGCTGCGCTGGTGCCATACCCTGCGGCCGGGCGGGCTGGTGCTGATGAACACGGCACGCCTGGTGCCGCCGGTGGTCAGCGGCGGGCTCTACGACTACCCGGCCGATCCGGTCGCCGAGATCCGTGCGCGCGGCATCGAGGTGCATGCCTTCGACGCCATGGCCATCGCCATCGAACTCGGCGATATGCGCCTGGGCAATTCGGTGATGCTGGGGGCCATGGCCGACCATCTGCCGTTTCCCGCCGACGTGCTGCTGGCCTCCATCCTGCGCCGTTTTCAGGCACGCAAACCCGAGATGGTCGACGTCAATCGCCGCGCCTTCGAGGCCGGACGCAGGGCCGACGCCCAATCGAAGCAGGCGCCGGTCACGGCTTGAATCGACGGGCCGACCGGGGCAATCCGTTGAAAATCATCATCCGTAGCGCCGAACCAGGGGATGCCGAGGCGTTCCAGCGCATCTTCATGGACCCCAAGGTGTACGCCAACACCTTGCAGATTCCGTTCCCGTCCATCGAATTCTGGCGCAAGCGGCTGGAAACGCAAACCGATGCGCGTCTACTGGTGGCGCTCGCCGATGGGGAAGTCGTCGGGAATTGCGGGATCCATACCAATGCCAATCCGCGCCGCGCCCATGCCGCCTCGATCGGCTTGGTGGTGCATGGAAACTGGCACGGGCGCGGTGTGGGATCGGCGCTCCTTAAGGAAGCCATTTCGCTTGCGGACAACTGGCTGCGCCTGTTGCGCCTTGAACTGACCGTCTTCACCGACAACCTGGCGGCGATCAAGCTCTACCAGAAATTCGGTTTCGTCATCGAAGGCACACACGTTGGCGAGGCGTTGCGCGATGGCCGCTTCGTCGACGGCTATTCCATGGCGCGCATACACCCTCATCCACCTCTAATTCAGCCACCTCAGACGGACTCGCAAACGACATGACCACAGCCCGCATCCTCGACGGCAACGCCCTTTCCACTTCCGTGCGCGCCAAGCTGGCCGAACGCGCCACAGCGCTTAAATCACGCGGCGTAGACCCGTGCCTGGCGGTGATCCTGGTCGGCGAAGACCCGGCCTCCTCGGTGTACGTGCGCAACAAGGTGAATGCCTGCGAGAAGGCCGGCCTGCGCTCACTGCGCGATGTTTATGCCGCCGACACCGACCCCGCCGTTGTCTTCGCCCGCATCGCCGAACTCAACGCCGACCCGTCGGTGCATGGCATCCTGGTGCAACTGCCGCTGCCCAAGCAGTTCGACAGCGACGCTGTGCTCGAAGCCATCTCGCCGCTGAAAGACGTCGACGGCTTCCACGCCGAGAATGTCGGCGCGCTGATGCAGGGCAAGCCGCGCTTCATCTCGTGCACGCCCTACGGCGTCATGGAGATGCTCAAGTCGGAGAAGGTCGTCATGAAAGGCGCGGAAGTCGTCATCGTCGGCCGCAGCAACATCGTCGGCAAGCCGATGGCCATGCTGCTGCTGCAACAGAGCGCCACCGTCACCATCTGCCATTCGCAGACCCGCGACCTGAAATCCCATACCCTGCGCGCCGACATCCTGGTGGCCGCCGTCGGCAAGGCGAAAATGATCACCGGCGACATGATCAAGCCGGGCGCCACCGTCATCGACGTCGGCATCAACCGCCTGCCCGCCGAACAAGGCGGCAAGCTGTGCGGCGACGTCGATTTCGAGTCGGCCAAGAACGTCGCCGGACTGATCACCCCGGTGCCCGGCGGCGTCGGCCCGATGACCATCACCATGCTGCTCGCCAACACCATCGAAGCGGCGGAGCGCACTCTTGAAACCTAAGAAGGAAACCAACATGGCCACAAAACCCCTGGTCGGCATCGTGATGGGCTCGGACAGCGACTGGCCGGTGATGCGCGCCGCCGCCGAGACCTTCAAGCACTTCGGCATCGCCTATGAAGCCCAGGTGCTGTCTGCCCACCGCACCCCCGACGCGGCCCTGGACTACGCCAGCAACGCCGCCGGGCGCGGCCTCCAGGTATTGATCGGCGCGGCCGGCGGCGCCGCCCATCTCGCCGGCGTGTTGGCCGCCAAGACCCAGTTGCCGGTACTCGGCGTGCCGATGCCGTCCAAGCACCTGCAAGGCCTCGATTCCCTGCTCTCCATGGTGCAGATGCCCAGCGGCATCCCCGTCGCCACCTTCGCCATCGGCGAGGCCGGAGCCTCCAATGCCGCGCTGTTCGCGGTCGCCATGCTGGCTCTGAACGACAAGAAAATCGCCAAGAAGCTGGCGGATTTCCGCACGGCTCAAACCAAGAAAGTGCTGGCGAAGACCCTGCCCGATTTGCCTTGAAGGCGGGCATGCCGACAGCGCCGGGATTGGAAGATGACGTCGCGCGCGCGGTCGCGCTCCTGCGTGCCGGCGAACTGGTGGCCTTCCCCACCGAGACGGTGTACGGCCTCGGCGCCGACGCCTCGAACCCCGCCGCCGTCGCCAAGATTTTCGCCGCCAAGGGCCGCCCCGCCGACCATCCGCTGATCGTGCACCTGCCCAGTGCAGAAGCGCTCGACGCCTGGGCGCGCGAGGTGCCGGAAGCCGCACGCAAGCTCGCAGCGGCTTTCTGGCCCGGCCCCCTGACCCTGATCCTGAAGCGCCAGCCACACGTCCCCGACGCTGTCACCGGCGGCCAGGATACCGTCGGCCTGCGCGTGCCGAACCACCCGCTGGCGCTGGCCCTGCTGCGCGCCTTCAATGGCGGCATCGCGGCGCCATCGGCCAACCGCTACGGCCGCATCAGCCCGACCAGCGCCGCCCACGTCATCGCCGAACTCGGCGCCGCCGTGCCCCTGGTGCTGGATGGCGGTCCCTGCACCGTCGGCATCGAAATCGTCGATCTTTCCGGTGGCGAGCCGCGCGTGCTGCGTCCCGGCGCCATCACCGCCGCAGATATCGCCCGGGTGCTCGGGGAAACACTACCAGCCCGGACAACAGAGAGCGACGCGCCGCGTGTGGCGGGCTCGCACGCCGCGCACTATGCGCCGCGCACGGCGCTGCGCATAGTGGCCGGCACCGAATTGCCCGACGCCATCACCGTCGAATTGGCAGCCGGACTGCGAATTGTCGTCCTGGCCCACGCGGCAAAACCCGTCGTCGCACGAAATCTGACATGGCACGCCGCGCCAGCCGATGCCGTCGCCTACGCCCACGACCTCTACACCACCCTGCGCGCGCTTGATGAAGCGGCACACGATCTGCTGCTGGTCGAAGCCCCGCCGGCGACTTCAGCCTGGCTGGCCGTCGCCGACCGCCTGCAACGCGCCGCCTGTGGCTCCGGCGAAGACGACGAAACCTGAAGGCGGCCCACGCCGGATTTTGGTATACTGCGCGCCTCGTGTGGGGAAGTAGCTCAGCTGGGAGAGCGCTGCGTTCGCAATGCAGAGGTCGGGAGTTCGATCCTCCTCTTCTCCACCATCCAACTCAACTATCCAAAGCGATCCAAAAAGGCCGGAAGCCCAGTAAAGGCTTCCGGCCTTTTTCATGTCCGAACAAGTCGGAGTCAATCCGTTGCCAGTGGACTCGGGACGGCATGTAACCGGACGAAGTTCCTCAAGGAACACCGCGCTATGATGCAAACATGGGCTGGCTACCTCGGCAAGCTGAAGGTCGCGGTCGAAGTGATACCCGTGCGCGAACAGGAGACTTGACAGTTTGATCGCCTCCCTTGCTTGTCCGGCTTGGCTCGCCAATTCGGACAAATCCGAGAACTGGAGGATTCTGCTTCAGTCTGGCTAGTCGGCGGGGCAGGTCGATTAGCCGCCATATGTCAGCGAGGCTCTACGTATGATTTCATCCTTATCCTTGGCACCAAGGTCAACAAGCTGAAATTCATGGACTTTCCTGGCTGCCGAATATTGACTCAAATCTAGCATATACGCTTCGAATAGCTCCCCGGCGGCCCCCTTCTTAAGGGTTACTCGTGACTTGACGGGATGAATTAGCCGGAGGTCAATCAGTTGATCAATCGCGTCCCGGACTTGACCAACCAGTTTTTGCGGTATCAAGAAGACGTTGCACTTAGATTCCTCTGTGCAAAATGTCACAAGCTTTTTGAACTCGGCCTCTAACATTTCACGCTCTGAATCACTGTCTAGTTTGAATTCTTCTTGCTTCAATGGCGCGTAATCACCTGTCGCAAGATTGACGTCTTCAGCTCCGATTTTGGGACCGCGATGATGGTCTGGTTCGCGATTTCTTGCCTGTGAAACAGAGTTTGAAAATATACCGATGAAATCCCGTGTTACACCGCCTGAGGCAATTATTAGCCGATCAACTGCAGATGGGTTCAGCAATCCGGCTATAGTTATAGGCGGGGTTTCCAGCATCAAATTGGAGAGTATCTTCTTGAGAAACTGAGCTTCCCTCTGTTTTTCGTCTTCCAACCCGTTGGCATTATGCCGCCAATTTCTTTTCATGCTGAGTTTTGATCCAGTCTTCCAAGAACTTTTCTGGCGAGG
>JAPLQT010000063.1:0-3994 GCA_026399515.1 Pseudomonadota bacterium
ACATCCGCCGCTATGCCGAGATCGTGCACGAGCGCGCGGTGCTGCGCCGCTTGGTCGCCGTCGGCGACGCGATCGCCGCCAGCGCGCTGAATCCCGCTGGCAAGGACGTCAAGCAACTGCTCGACCAGGCTGAGGCCAAGGTCTTCGAGATCGCCGAATCCGGTGCGCGCACCAGCCAGGGCTTCGTCGCGATACAACCCTTGCTCGGCCAGGTGGTCGATCGCATCCAGGAACTCTACGAGCAGGAGAATCCCTCCGAGATCACCGGCGTGCCGACCGGCTTCCTCGATCTCGACCGAATGACTGCAGGACTCCAGCCTGGCGACATGATCGTCGTGGCCGGACGGCCTTCCATGGGCAAGACCGCATTTGCCCTGAACATCGCCGAGCATGTCGGCGTCGACCTGGGCCTGCCGGTGGCGATATTCAGCCTGGAAATGTCCGGACCGCAGTTGGCGATGCGCTTCCTCTCCTCGGTCGGCCGCCTAGACGCCCACCGTATTCGCACCGGTCGTCTCAACGACGACGAGTGGGACAAGATGACAGTGGCATTGGGCAAGCTGCACAACGCTCCGATTCACATCGACGAGACCGGCGCCATCAACGCCACCGACCTCAGGGCCCGTGCGCGGCGGCTGGCGCGACAGTTCGGAGGCAAGCTGGGCCTGATCGTCATCGACTACATCCAGTTGATGACCTCGACCCGCGACGGCGAGAACCGCGCCACCGAAATTTCCGAGATCTCGCGCTCCATCAAGGCGCTGGCCAAGGAATTGCAGGTGCCGATCATCGCGCTGTCGCAGCTCTCGCGCAAAGTCGAGGAGCGCAACGACAAGCGCCCGCTGATGAGCGACCTGCGCGAGTCGGGTGCCATCGAGCAGGATGCGGATATCATACTGATGATGTATCGCGAGGAATACTACAAGCCGGATACCCAGGAGAAGGGCGTGGCCGAGGTGATCATCGGCAAGCACCGGAATGGGCCTACGGGGATGGTCAAGCTGACCTTCCTTGGGGAATACACCAAGTTCGTCAGCTTTGCGCAGCAGGGGAGTTATTGATCTTTGGGAAGACCGGGTTTCGCCCCGGCGGGCGAGAGGGATCTGATGACGGCTATTTCAATGGAACCCCTTTTTCAGCCATACACTTGTTGAACGCATAAAGCGCTGGTTTTTCTCCATTCAACATAACGTTGTTTTGGACGGTGCCAGAACCGAGGTTGTAATACGCATCAAATCCCGTGTAGAACTTCTTTTCATACCCTTCAACGTTTTGAGCGAGACTACGTGTAGCCTCGACACACAGCTTTATCGTTCGTTGAATTGCTTCAATTCGATTTATTGAATTAGCTTGTTGTTCTGCCTGCTGCTTGGCGTGCTGTTGCGCTTGCTGTTCGGCGAGTTGCTGCGCTTGTTGCTGAACTTGTTCAAGCCGTGCAACGCGTTGCTTCAAATCCGCCATGTCCGTCTTGAGTTCGTCAAGTTCCTTGGGCTTTTCGCACCCTGAAATGCACAAGCAACATGCCAAAAGCAAAACAATTTGGCGACCTGCGACGAACTTAAGCGAATCGTTTGCTGCGGGGCGTGAGGGTGTCATTATAAGATAACGGGCCAGGTTAGATTTAATCGACATAACTTGCAAAACTCCAATCTACCAGCCTTTGGAGGTAGATGCTGGCGAGACAAGGGCCGCCGATGCGGGCCTTCGTCGCTACTTCTTCTCTTCGCCGGTGACGAATCCGATGGGGCGTTTCTTCGGCGTCGGTGGCGGTGCCATGAGTTCGCGGATCGCATCGAGGATACCGGCGATGGCTTGATCGTGGCCCTTCAACTGGCGCTCCAATTCATTCAGTTTTGCCGCCAGCGCTTGATTGCTCGCGATGGCCTCCCGCAGGTGCACGAAGGCACGTACCACATAGACGCTCATCTCCACGGCGCGCGGCGAATTGAGCACATTGGCAGCCATGATCGCGCCATGCTCGGTGAGCGCGGACGGTGCAAGACGCGGGTCGCGGTGTTTCTGCGAACCGGTCGCAAATTGCGACCGGTTCAGTGTCTCGACCTCTTCGGTTGTCAGCCGAAAAACGAAGTCCTCTGGAAACCGTTCCGAATTGCGTTTCACCTGCTCGTTGAGGCGCTTGGTCGGAACGTCGTAGAGTTCTGCCAAGTCCGAATCGACCATCACCTTCTGGCCGCGCAGGAGCAGGATGCGGCCTTCGATACGTTCCAGCGGCACCAAGCCGCCCTTGGTCGGGCTCATAACCGCGCTCCGGCGCGGATTGGATCGCGCCGGCTGGCGTTGTAGCCGACGCGGGAAATGATCACTGCTGGCCGCGTCTCTGACCCCGACTGGTCGGTGAACGGGACCGACACCAATACCACATCGCCGAAGGATCTGGCCATCGTCACATCCGATCGTAAGCGGCGTCTTCGTCGTTGTTCCACACTTCCGCAAAACTTGCTTCGCTGGCACGAGTGGCGGCTTCGGTGAGGNACGCGTGCGCAGGAAATCGACGAAGTCCTCGACTTCAGCCAGGCGCTGCGGCGGTAGTTGTTTAATCTTCTCGATCAATTGCTTTTCGGTAGCACTCATCGCTCTAGTCCCTTTCGGCTAGTGTACCCGATCTGCTCCTATTGGCAGCCCGCCGTGCTCAGCCAGCCCGACACGATACCCAAGTCAGCCAGCGTATTGTTCGAGACCGGACCGATATAGTAGAGATGGTTGTCCCTGCTGGCGATCCCCAGGGACGAGGTCGTCGTCGAATAGGCGCGGTAGTAATAGTCCATGGCCGTGGCGGAGGTGGCCCCGGCCGGCGCAAAGTAGGACGGGTAAGTCTTTTCGACATAGTTGAACAGACAGTCCGATGAGGATATGGGTGGCGTCAAGCCGATCACGCTGACTGGCGCGGTGCGCCGGGTGGTGGTGCCATCCCCCAGTTGGCCATAGCCGTTCGCTCCCCAGCATTTGACACCGCCGTCGGTCATCCTGGCGCAAACATGCTGGCTGCCGACCGCGAGTTCCGTCACTCCGCCCCCGAGACCCTGAACATCGACCGGCGCGTTCCTGGTCGTGGTGGTGCCGTCTCCCACCTGGCTCATGTCGTTGTAACCCCAACACTTGACGCCACTCGCCGAGCCGGCGCAGACCGTCGCGTAACTGTAGTCGGAGCGCGTTGCCAAAGAGGTCATGCCACTCGTGATGCCCAAAACGTCCGCCGGCACTTTATGGTCAGTGTAGGTGCCGTCCCCCAGGGAGCCGTAATAGGCGAAGCCCCAGCATTTGACGCCGCCCGCGGTGGTCAGGGCGCAGGTGTGGGCGCCGGACGCGGCGACGGCCGAGACGCCGCTGGTCAGGCCGACTACATCAACCGGGGTCAACCGTCTGGTCGTGGTGTTGTCACCCAGCTTGCCGCTCTCGTTATCGCCCCAGCATTTGAGTCCGCCGGCTGTGGTCACTGCGCAGGTGTGGTAACTGCCTGCGGAGATGTTCGCGACCCCACTGGTCAAGCCCGAAACATCGACGGGTGTCAGACGCTGCGTGGTGGAGCTGTCGCCCAGTTCGCCCAGCGAATTGTATCCCCAGCACTTGACGCCTCCGGCCGTCGTCAGGGCGCAGGAGTGCATGCCGCCCACCGTGATGGCCTTCACCCCGCTGGTAAGGCCCGATACATCGACAGGCGTGGTGCGTTCGGTGGTGGTGCCGTCGCCCAACTGGCCATACTCGTTACGGCCCCAGCATTTGACGCCACCGGCGGTCGTCAGGGCGCATTTCGTCAGGAACCCCGTGGCAACGGCCGTCACGCCGCTGGTGAGGCCGGGCACATCCACAGGCAGGCCGTAAGTAGGCTGGGCGTAGCCGACTCCCCAGCACTTCACGCCGCCCGCCGCGGTGACGGCGCAACTGAGCGAATCGCCGGCACCTATCGTTGCCGCTGGGACGGATGGCGCCAAGAGGACCGTTAGAACGAGCACGGTGAAAGTAGTCAGTTTGCTCA
>JAPLQT010000063.1:4063-14794 GCA_026399515.1 Pseudomonadota bacterium
GGCGAGATCTGCTCGATCACTACAGTTTCATCCGGGGAGTGCCCGGAATCCCGCTCCATCGGGGGCATACGCGCCAATGTCAGCCTGTTCTTTTGCGTAAGAACACGCTACTACTTTCCCACAATGAAGTAAAGGGTATAGCTCAAAGGCCCGCTCGGAACTCTGTTCCGACGGGCTGGCGGTGAGGACGAGCGACGGAAGCTACAGCCTGGGCGGCCGGGCGAGTGCCGGTAAAACCAAACGGCCCCGAGGATTCCTACAACACCTCGGCGGCATGATCCGCCAGTCGCGACCTCTCGCCGCGTTGCAAAGTGATATGCCCGGAGTGCGGCCAGCCCTTGAAGCGATCAACGACATAGGTGAGGCCTGAGCTGCCTTCGGTCAGGTAGGGGGTGTCGATCTGGGCGATGTTGCCCATGCAGACCACCTTGGTGCCTGGACCGGCGCGGGTGATCAGGGTCTTCATCTGTTTCGGCGTCAGGTTCTGGGCTTCGTCGATGATCAGGAACTTGTTAAGGAAGGTCCGTCCGCGCATGAAGTTGAGCGACTTGATCTTGATCCGGCTGCGGATCAGGTCCATGGTCGCGGCGCGTCCCCAGTCGCCGGAATATTGGCCGCTGCTGCCGCTGCCTGCGACGCCGGTATCATCGGCGGGACGGTTGAGCACGTCGAGATTGTCGTCGAGCGCGCCCATCCATGGCGTCATCTTCTCCTCCTCGGTGCCGGGCAGGAATCCGATGTCCTCGCCCACCGGCACGGTCACGCGGGTGATGATGATCTCCGAATAACGCTTGGATTCGAGTACCTGGGTGAGGCTGGCGGCGAGCGTCAGCAAGGTCTTGCCGGTGCCGGCCTGGCCGAGCAGGGTGACGAAGTCAATGTCGGGATTCATCAGCAGGTTCAACGCGAAATTCTGCTCACGGTTGCGCGCGGTGATGCCCCAGACGGCGTTCTTCTGATGGGTGTATTCGGTCAACGTCTCCAGCACCGCGCTCTTCCCGCCGGACTCGCGCACCCAGGCGTAGAGCGGCTGCGTACCTTCCTGCCAGACGAACTCATTGACCAGCAGTTCATGGCACAGCGGCCCCTTGATGCGGTACAGGGTGCGGGAATCCTGCTTCCAGGATTCCAGGTCCTTGCCGTGCTTGTCCCAGAAACTGGCGGGCAGTTCGCGCGTGCCGGTATATAGGAGTTCGGTATCCTCCAGCACCTTGTCGTTGAAATAATCCTGCGCGGCGAGGCCCAAGGCGCGGGCCTTGATGCGCATGTTGATATCCTTGGACACCAGGATCACCGGCCGCTTGGGGAATTTTTCCGAAAGGTGCATCACCACCGCGATGATCTGGTTGTCGGCCTTGGCGGTCGGCAGCGAAGAAGGAATCACGCCGTTGATCGCCTCGGTTTGCAGGAACAGCCGGCCGCTGGCCATGTCCCGCGACGCTTCCTTGAGCGGGACACCATGCTTGATGTTGTCCTCGCTGGCCGAGACCACCTCGTCGAGCAGGCGGCTGGCCTGGCGGGTGTTGCGCGCCACTTCCGTCATGCCCTTCTTGTTGGCGTCGAGCTCTTCGAGCGTCATCATCGGCACGTAGATGTCATGCTCCTCGAAGCGGAACAGGCTGGTCGGATCGTGCATCAGCACATTGGTGTCGAGGACAAACAGCTTGGTCTGCTTGGGTGTCTTGACTGGCTTGAGGGGTTTGGCGGGGGCGTTGTGCTTGGCGTTCATCGGGATTCGGAAGTTGGATTAAAGAGTTTTGGCGGCGGCGAGGACTTCGGCGGCATGGCCGTCGGCCTTGACGGCACGCCATTCGTGGCGCAGCACGCCTTTGCCGTCGATCAGGAAGGTGCTGCGTTCGATGCCGCGCACCTGCTTGCCGTACATGTTTTTCAGCTTGATGACGCCGAACAGCGAACAGGCGATTTCCTCGGCGTCGACCAGCAACTCGAAGGGCAGGTCCAGTTTGGTCTTGAAATTTTCGTGCGACTTCAGGCTGTCGCGCGAGACGCCGTAGATATCGCAGCCGAGTTTCTTGAAGGCGGCGTGGATATCTCGGAACTGTCCGGCCTCGGTAGTGCATCCCGGCGTGCTGTCCTTGGGGTAGAAGTAGATCACCAGGGAACGGCCGAGTTGGGCGGAAAGCCTGAATTCCTGGCCGCCAGTGGCGGGCAGGGAGAAGTCCGGGACAATTTTATTGAGCATGATCGCCTTCCGCTTGAGTGAGTTTCGGGGTGACGAGAAATTCCTCGCCTTGCAGCATCAGGGTTCCGGAACGACCGGGGTATTCGCCGCGTATCACTTCATGGCGCGGCAATCGGGCGGCATCGAGATCGTCGAAGATGGCTTTGGTTGAGGACAGCACATAGCCTTGCTCGGTCCAACCCGCCAGCAGTCGCTCGAATACCGGCAGCAGCTTCATGCCTTCCAGTTCGGCATGCAAGGTGTAGACATGCCCGTGTGGCGGCTGCTCCCGCGTGAGCCGGAGCAGATGCTCATGCACGTTGTCAGGGCCGATGCCGTCCATGCCGATCAATTCGTCGAGCGTAGGAAGAGTGGTCGGCAACTGCGGACACAGAATCAGCTCGCCGTTGCATACTGGCATGAACGGGTGGCGGCCGCGAGTGTCGGAGGCATAGCTGAAGCCGAGCCGCTGGGTCAGCCGCAGCGCGTGGGGGTTCATCTGCCAGCCGGCGGCGCCGTGGGTCTTGGCGGCAGTGCCGAAAATTTCCTCGAAGCGGGCACGGGCGCGCGCCATCTCGCCTTCCGTCCAGGCGGCATTGGCGTTTTCCACGCCGTCCTGCCATTTGACGTGATCCCAGCAGTGGATGCCGACCTCGAAGCCGGCATCGTGCACGCTGCGCAGGATGTCGGAGCAGCTCCCTCCGATGTCCGGGCCGGGGAGCAGGGTGCCGTACAGCAGGGTCTTCAGGCCATAGTGGGAGAGCACCGAAGTGCGCGAGACTTTCTTCATGAAACCCGGACGCAGCGCGCGCTTCAAGGCCCGGCCGGTGTGATCGGGACCGAGCGAGAACAGGAAGGTGGCTTGCGCACCGTAGCGATGCAAAACCTCCACCAGCCGCGGCACGCCCAGCCGGGTGCCGCGATAGGTATCGACGTCGATTTTCAGCGCGAGCTTCGTCACGCTAATCCATCAGCTTGCGCGCTTCGGCGACATCGCCGCGGTAAGCCTCGAAGATGCTGCGCAGGGCCGCCTCGAAAGTGACCTTGGGCGCCCAGTCGAGATCGGCCATGGTGTTGGTGATCTTGGGCACGCGGTGCTGCGTGTCCTGGTAGCCCTTGCCGTAGTATTCGCCCGAGGTGGTTTCGAGCACCTTGACCTTGGCGACGCTCTCGGCATATTCCGGATACTGCTTGGCGAGGTCGAGCATCAGCGTGGCAAGCTCGCGGATGGAGTAGTTGTTCTTCGGATTGCCGATGTTGTAGATCTTGCCGGCGGCGATGCCTCCGGGGTTGTCGATGATTTTCATCAGCGCGTCGATGCCGTCCGATACATAGGTGAAGGAGCGCTTTTGCGCGCCGCCGTCGACCAGCTTGATCGGCTCGCCGCGCACGATGTGGCCGAGGAACTGGGTGATAACCCGCGACGATCCTTCCTTCGGCGTGTGGATCGAATCGAGGCCGGGGCCGATCCAGTTGAAGGGACGGAACAACGTGTATTCGAGTCCTTCCTGCTGGCCATAGGCGGCGATCACCCGGTCCATCATCTGCTTGGCGCAGGAGTAGATCCAGCGCGGCTTGTTGATCGGGCCGAGGATCAGCTCGGAATTCTCGGGATCGAACTCGGCGTCCTTGCACATGCCATAGACCTCGGATGTCGAGGGAAAGATCACCCGCTTCTTGTACTTGACCGCCTGGCGAATAATCGGCAGGTTCGCCTCGAAGTCCAGCTCGAAGACGCGCAACGGCTCCTTGACGTAGGTGGCGGGCGTGGCGATGGCGACCAGCGGCAGGATCACGTCACATTTGCGGACGTGGTACTCGATCCACTCCTTGTTGATCATGATGTCGCCCTCGAAGAAATGGAAGCGGGGGTTGTCCATCAGGTCGGTGACGCGCTCGGAGTTCATGTCCATGCCATGGACTTCCCAGTCGGTGGTGTCCAGGATGCGCTGGGAAAGGTGGTGGCCGATGAAGCCGTTGACGCCGAGGATGAGGATTTTTTTCATGGTTGCTCTAAGGGGTTGTTCGGGGATGAGGCGAAATTCAGCCTAACTCAGCCAAATTCAGGTTTGGTCCGTTGCGGAACCTGTAATTCTAATCCAGACGCGCCTAGCTGGCTCTGGCGGCGGCGAAGTAAAGTCCCAGCACGCAAAGCATGCCGCCGCTCCAGATCAAGGACCGCAACGTGGCAAGATTCATGATGTATGCCAGGCCGTAGGCGATGCGGCACAGGATGAACAGCCCGGCCAGCCAGTCTATGGTCGGCTGCGCCACGTGCAGCCAATGGGCGATGAGCACTGCAGCGGCGAAGGGCGCGAAGGCTTCCCAGGAATTCTGCTGCGCCCAGTCGGCCCTCTGGCGCCAGCCGGTCTTCTGTTGCAGGCGAGGCTGGAAGTTGTCGAAAGTCTTCGAGGCTTTTGAAAGCGTGCCCCAGACATAAGGCAATATCGTTGCTACGAGTATGCACCACAATGCGAATGTCATCGGATACTCCTTTCGAAAGTTGGTGTCTATGCCAGGGAAAGTTTTTGCTGGCCGAAGCGGGCATTGAAGCTGGCCGCATCCAGGGTCTTGCCATCGAGTTCAACGCTGACCAGACGCAGCACGCCGGCATTGCCGCAGTCGGCCAACAACTGGTCTTGCGCCGCATATAGTCCCGGTTCCGGCGAGCGCGGCATTTGTCCCACCGGCAAGAAGCTTTTCAATACCCGCAGATGGCCAATCGGCGTGTCGCAGAAGGCGCCGGGGTAGGGGGGGGCGACGGCGCGGACCAGGTTGTGGATCGCCGGCGCCGGCTGTGTCCAGTCGATGCGGCCGTCCTCGGGTTTGCGTCCGCCGAAATAGCTGCCCTGGCTCAAGTCCTGTTGCAACTCGGGCGCATTACCGGCAACGAGTAGTGGCAACACGCGGTCGAGTGCCATTTCCGCCGCGACCGTGACTTTCTGGAACACCTCGAAGGCCGTATCGTTCGGCAGGATGGGCACGGCCTGCTGGGCGACCAGCGCTCCCGCATCGGGTTTCGCCAGCATCCGGTGCAATGTCGCGCCGGTCTCTCGTTCGCCTCGCAGCACCGCTTCTGGGAACAGCCAGCAGCGGTGCCTTCAGCATCAGACGGTAGTAGAAGGAGAAAATGAAGTCCGGGGACAGCGCCGCGATCCGTGCGACGATGGCCGGGTCGTTGGGATCGTCCGGCGTGATTACCGGGATGCCATGCAATTCGGCCAGCGCGGGGACGCTCTCGAACCAGATGGTTTCGCTCGGACTGTCGCGGTGAGTGACGACCAGCGCCACATCGATACCCTGCGCCAGCAGCACCGAGAGGCAGCGCACGCCGACGTTGTGATAGGCGAAAACGACTGCCCGCGTCACTCTTTTTGCTCGAGGATCGCCTCGACCAGATAGCGCGGCCGGTGGCGGACTTGCTGGTAAATGCGTCCGACATATTCGCCGAGCAGGCCGACGCCGAACAGCGTCAAGCCGATCAGGAAGAAGGCGATGCCGAACAGCGTGAACAAGCCTTCCGCCTCGGGACCGACGATGATCCGCCGCACCGCCAGCAGAACCACGAACAGCGCCGAGAGCAACGAGATGCCTATGCCGAGCATCGAGAACCATTGCAGCGGCACCAGCGAGAAGCCCGTCATCAGGTCGAAGTTGAGGCGGATCAGGCTGTACAGCGAATACTTCGATACGCCGGCGTGGCGCTCCTCGTGGCCGATCTCGATCTCGGTCGGACGCTGTGCGAAGGTGTAGCCCAGCGCCGGAATGAAGGTGCTGACTTCCTGGCAACTGTTGATGGCATCGACGATGGAGCGCGAATAGGCGCGCATCATGCAGCCCTGGTCGGTCATCTTGATGCGGGTAATGCGTTCGCGCAGCCGGTTCATGGCGCGCGAGGCATAACGGCGCCAGGCACTGTCCTGACGCTGCCGGCGGATGCTGCCGACATAATCGTGGCCTTCGCGCATTTTCGCCGCGAGGGCGCCGATCTCCTCGGGCGGATTTTGCAGGTCGGCGTCCAGGGTGATGACGATTGCGCCCCGGCTCTGTTCGAAACCGGCCATGATCGCCATGTGCTGACCGAAATTGGCGGCGAACAGGATCACCCGGGTCACCTCGGGGCGGCGCTGGAATTGCTCGCGCAGGATGGCGGCGGAGCGATCGCGGCTGCCGTCGTTGATGAAGATCACTTCGTAGCTCGTGTCGAGCGCATCGAGTGCCGGATAGAGCCGGTCGAACAGCTCGGCCAAGCCGGGCTCCTCGTTGTAGACGGGGATGACGATGGAGAGTTCGGGGGTGGTCATGGGATTGTGGGAGGTTGGGTTAGCCAGCCGGCTTTGCGACGAACGCGTGTTTTTCATCCGGATCGAAGCCCGCCGATCGATAGAAGCGCAAGGTGGCCTCGTCTTTGCGCCCGGTGAGCAGCATAACCTTATAGCACCCGGCGGACCAAGCATGCGAGAGGACAAAACGCAGGATATCTGTGCCGTAGCCGCGCCTTCGATGATCTGCTTGAGTGACGACGTTTTCGATTACGCCATACGGCTTGCAGCCGCGAGTGAGGTTGGGAATTATCGAGATCGTGCAGCTCGATACCAAGGCGCCGCCAACGAAGCCACCGAAGTACCTGAATCTGTCGCTCGACATGATTTCCGCCCACACGGCGTCGATCTCGGTTTGTGACGGCAATGGGGCATCTGAACTGTGCAGATGGCGATAAAGCCTCAGTAACGCAGGCAAATCATCCTTCGCGAGTTGGCGGATATCCATGGCCTATTCGTTCCGAGGTGAATGGGTTCTGCTGTCGCAGAAGTCGATCCGCTGGAACGAGTTAGATTGCAGAGTGATTGGGCTCATTCTTTAATGCACATTGTAAGTGTTTCGCGGATGGCAATGCAGACCCTATCCACATCGCCATCCGCCATCGCCGGGAACAACGGCAGGGTGACGATGGACGCTCCGACACGCTCGGCCTGCGGGAAATCCCCGGCCTGGTAGCCGAGCTTGCGGTAGAGGGTGAACAAGTGCATCGCCGGGTAATGTACGCCGATGCCGATGCCGCGTTCCCTCATCGCCGCGATGAAGTGGCTGCGGTCGCAGCCGGCTGGCAGGAGCACCTGGAACATATGCCAGTTGGAATTCTCGAAATCCTCAGGCGGCAGTTCGCAGCCGAGGCTGCGGTCGAACAGCTTGAAATAGCGCCGCGCCAGATCGCGCCGGCGGGCGGTGAATTCGTCCAGATGTTTGATCTGGCCGAGGCCGATGGCGGCGGCGATGTCGGTCAGGTTGGCTTTGCCGCCGAGCACGTGCCGTCCTCGCCGAAACGCCGCACGCCTTGCAGGCGCAGCCGCTCGCACAGGGCGGGATCGATATCCGCCGGCAACACCAGCGCGCCGCCTTCGCCGGTGGTGATGTTCTTGTTGGGATGGAAGCTGAAGGAGACGAAGTCGCCGATGCTGCCTATCGTTTTGCCGTGCCAGGAGGCGCCGTATGCCTGGGCGGCATCCTCGATGACGCGCAGGCGATGTTTGCCGGCGATGGCGTAGAGCCGGTCGCGGTCGACCGGCAGGCCGGCGAGGTCGACCGGGATGATGGCCTTGGTGCGCGGCGTGATCGCCGCCTCGATGCGCTCCAGGTCGATGTTGCGGGTGACAGGGTCGATATCCACGAACACCGGTTTCGCGCCGACCGTAAGGGCGACGCTGGCGGTGGCGACCCAGGATAGCGGCGTGGTGATGACTTCGTCGCCTGCACTTTTCCATGGTGACGGTGCCGGAATTGAAAACGCGCACCGGGCGTCCGCCGCAATGTTGGGAGAGCGCCGCCTCGAATTCCCTGGCCTTGGGTCCGGTGGTGAGCCAGCCCGAGCGCAGCACCTCGGCGACGATGGCGATGGTCTCCTCGTCGATCGAGGGGCTGGTGAAGGGGAGGAAGTCGGGACTCATGAACGCATCACCAGGAATACGCCTACAACGATGAAGCCGATGCCGAGAAGTTTTTGCGTGGCAAGAGCTTCGCCCAGCCACTGCCAGGCGACAAAGGCGTTGATGACATAGCCGATCGACAGCATCGGGTAGGCGATGCTCACCGGCACCCGCGACAGCGCCATGATCCACACGACCAGGCTCACCGCGTAACAGGCCATGCCACCGAGGATGTGCGGCTCCAGCGCCAGCTTCAGGCCGACGGGGACGAGATTGTCGAGATGAAACTCGAAATGCCCGACGGCATTGGTGCCGGCCTTGAGCAGGAGTTGGGCGGCGGCGTTGAGCAGCACGCCGGTGAGGACTAGGCTGAAACTTATGGCGTTCATGGTTTTCTCACTATTATCCTGCGGGTGTCCTGAGCGACGAGCTGCATGGGCAGGCCCGTCGTCACCAGTTGCTGGTAGGTGGGCGCGTCTAGCAGTGCCCAGGCCTGTGGCGCTGCTCGCCAGGCTTGCTCGAAGCCCGCCAGGTCGGGGATGAATTTCTGCGGCTCATGTTCGATGCCGAAACCGAGTTCGTCCTTGTAGGCGACCATGGTGACGGTCCGCTTGAGATAGAAGGGCAGCGTCTGGTCATAGGTATTGACGCTAAAGAAAGGCACGCCGGGCGGGACTTGGGCGCGGATGCGTTCGACGATCTGATAGGCTGAATTGGCCGGTGCCAGGCTGTCGTGGCCGAGCAGGGCCAATTGCGTAAACAGCATTCCGCCGAATGCGAGGCTGACGATGGCGGCGCGTGCTCTGGCGAACCAGGCGAAGGCGAAAGCCGACAAGGCGCCTGTCAACAGCAAGGCGCTGGCGCCACGCAACCAGGGCACATACTCGGCGTAAAGCTCGCGCGGCACCTCGGGGCTGCTCAACACGACGGCATCGGGCGCGAAGGCCAGACCGACTGCCCCCAGGATAATCACCGGCAAGGCATGCCAGCGCAAGTCGCGCGCATCGTGCCGGACCAACTCGGCGAGGTGAACGCCGATCAATGCCGCCAGGGCGGGGAACAGCGGCAGGATATAGCCAAAGAGCTTGGAGCTGGAGACCGAGAAGAAGCCGAACACCACCACACACCACAGCAACAGGAAGCGGCGCGGCTGGAAGCGGCGTTGTGGTTCCGGACGGTAAACTTGACGTAGCATCAGGAAGAAGGTGGCGAGCCAAGGCAGCATGCCGATCAGTAGGATAGGGATGAAATACCAGATGGCCTTGTCACGGCCATGAACCTTGGTGAGGAAGCGTTCGAAATGTTCGTGGATGAAGAAGAAGCGGGCGAACTCCGGATTAGCCAGCGACACGGCGATGAACCACGGAGCGGTGACGGCCAGCAGTAGCGCCAGGCCGGAAACCAGATGCAGCTTGCGCCACAGAGCGAAATCGCGCTGCCACAGTGTATAGCCGACCAGCGTGGCCGCGGGCAGCACCAGGCCGATCAAGCCTTTGCTCAGCACTGCCAGCCCCAGCGCCAGCCATGCCAGCCACATATAGTTGCGGGTTTCCCGGGGCGTGGCGTCATCGCGCTGTGCCAGTACGAAGCCGAACACGGCGCTGGAGAGGAAAAAGCTCACGCCCATGTCCAGCGTATTTCCGTGGCCGATAAACACCCACATCAGGCTGCTGCCCAGTACGCATGTGGCATACAGTCCCGCAGCGTCACCCCACAGCCGACGCGCCGCGAAGAAGCTCACCAGTACGCCGAAGAAGCCGCAAAATGCGCTCCACAGCCGGGACGTCCACTGGTGTTCGCCAAACAGGGTGAAGGCGGTGGCGGTGGCCCAGTATTGCAGGGCCGGTTTCTCGAAATACTTGATGTCGTTGAGGCGCGGCGTCAGCCAGTCGCCGCTGGCGACCATCTCGCGTGGGATCTCGGCATAGCGGCCTTCATCGGGCTTGATCAGCTTGCGGTAGTCGAGCGTGCCGAACCACAGGACCGCAAACACCGCCAGCAGTATCAGCAGGGCGCGCGTGCCGAGCGGGCGTTCCGAGGATTGTTGCATCAATCGAGTAGCAAGGCGGCGGCGACTTTGCGGCCTTCCGCCATCAGGATGTTGTAGGTGCGGCAAGCGGCGGCGGTGTCCATCACCTCGACGCCGATGCGCGCCGCCATCAGCGGCTGTAGCAGTGCCGGGCGGGGAAAGCGCTGGCGGCGACCGGTGCCGAACAGCAGTACTTCACAACCGAGAGCGGCGATGCCGGCAAAATCGGTTTCGCTGAGGGCGTCGAATCCCGCGGCGCCCCAATGCGGTTCGACTTGATCCGGCAGCAGCAGCAGGCTGGCTTGATGCCGCAGGCCGTTGATGTCGATGTATCCTTCGCCGCTGGCGGTGACCAGGTTTTGTCCGGCGGGGCGGTCTTCCTTGAGTTTCATTGGGAGTCGGGAGTGAGTTTGGTTTGCGGCATACCGCCAGCTTCGGTAAGATTATATCTTTTTGGTGCCTGCCTCGCTGTTGCGGGGCTTGCTCCGGCGCCAAAGTTGTCAGTGAAATCATGAGAAAGGGTGTTTTGATGCAACCGGTCACCAAATCCGCCAAGCTTGCCAGCGTCTGCTACGACATACGCGGACCGGTGATGG
>JAPLQT010000063.1:14845-47540 GCA_026399515.1 Pseudomonadota bacterium
GAGGAGGATGGCCACCGCATCATCAAGCTGAACATCGGCAACACGGCGCCGTTCGGTTTCGAGGCGCCCGAGGAAATCACCCAGGACGTGATCCACAACCTGCCGGATGCATCGGGTTACGCCGACTCCAAGGGACTCTTCTCGGCGCGCAAGGCGATCATGCATTACACCCAGGAGAAGAAGATCGCCGGGGTGCAGGTCGACGACATCTACACCGGCAACGGCGTTTCGGAGCTGATCGTCATGGCCATGAACGCCCTCCTGGACAGCGGCGACGAGGTGCTGGTGCCGTCGCCCGACTATCCCCTGTGGACCGCCGCGATCAGCCTGTCGGGCGGCACGCCGCGCCATTATCTGTGCGACGAGGAGGCCGGGTGGCTGCCCGACCTTGATGATATCCGCGCCAAGATCGGGCCGAACACCCGTGCCATCGTCATCATCAACCCGAACAATCCCACCGGCGCCTTGTATCCTGTCGAACTCCTGAAGGAAATCGTCGAGATCGCCCGCACCCACCAGTTGATCGTCTATGCCGACGAGATCTACGACAAGGTGTTGTACGACGGCGCCAGCCACACCTCGATCGCCTCGCTGGCCGAGGACGTGCTGTTCGTCACCTTCAACGGCCTTTCCAAGAACTACCGGGCGCCCGGCTTTCGCGCCGGCTGGATGGTGGTGTCGGGCGAGAAGCGCCACGCCCAGGATTACATCGAAGGGCTCACCATGCTGGCGTCGATGCGCCTGTGCGCCAACGTCCCGGCCCAGTTCGGCATCCAGACGGCCCTGGGCGGCTACCAGAGCATCAAGGACCTGGTGGCGCCAACCGGCCGCCTGTGCCGTCAGCGCGACCTGGCCTGGAAGCTGTTGACCGCCATCCCGGGCGTCACCTGCTTCAAGCCGCAGGGCGCGCTGTATCTGTTTCCGAAGCTCGATCCGAAGATGTATCCGATCAGCAACGACCAGGATTTCATCCTCGAGCTGCTCGAGGAGGAGCGGGTGCTGCTGGTCCAGGGCACCGGTTTCAACTGGCCCATGCCGGACCACCTGCGCGTGGTCTTCCTGCCGAATGCCGACGACCTGACCGAGGCCATAGGACGCATCGCACGTTTCCTCGAGCACTATCGCAAGCGTCACGGCACCTGAGCAATGCAACTGGTGGCGATCACCGATGATGCCGGCAAGATTCTGGAAGCCGACTGGCTGGCGCGGGCCGAGGCTGTGCATCGGCAGTTGCGGCCGCAATTGCCGGCCGACTATTCGGACAAGATGCGGCGGGTGTTCGACGGAGGCGGGCGGATGCTCGTCGCCACCGAGGATAAGGATGTCGCCGGCGTGGCGGTGTATCGGATCTACCAGGACACTTACAGTGGCATCAAATGCTATGTCGATGACCTGGTGACGGATGAAAGCCGCCGCTCCGGCGGCGTCGGCCATGCCATGATCGAATGGCTGGTGGAGCAGGCCCGTCATGCCGGTTGCGGCGCGCTCCGCCTGGATTCCGGATCGCAGCGTACCCAGGCGCACAAGTTCTATTTTCGCGAAGGTTTTGTCATTCCATCTTTCCATTTCAATAAGCCCATCAAATGAAACCCATCAATGTAGGACTCCTCGGCATAGGCACCGTCGGCGGCGGCACCTTCAATGTGCTCAGCCGCAACGAGAGCGAGATCACCCGCCGCGCCGGGCGGCCGATCCGGATTTCAGTGGTTGCCGACAAGGATCTTGAAATGGCCAGGCGTGTCACCGCCGGCAAGGTCAGGCTCACAGACGACGCTTACGCCGTGGTGTCCGACCCGGAAGTGGACATCGTCGTCGAACTCATCGGCGGCTGCGGCATCGCCAAGGAACTGGTGCTCAAGGCCATTGAAAAAGGCAAGCACGTGGTGACCGCCAACAAGGCCTTGCTGGCCATACACGGCAACGAGATCTTCACCGCCGCGCAGAAGCAGGGCGTGATGGTGGCCTTCGAAGCTGCGGTGGCCGGCGGTATCCCCATCATCAAGGCGCTGCGTGAAGGGCTCTCCGCCAACCGCATCCAGTGGATCGCCGGCATCATTAACGGTACCACCAATTTCATCCTCTCCGAGATGCGCGACAAGGGCCTGCCATTCGCCACCGTGCTGAAAGAAGCGCAGCGCCTGGGCTACGCCGAGGCCGATCCGACTTTCGACATCGAAGGCGTCGATGCCGCGCACAAGCTGACCATTATGGCGGCGATCGCCTTCGGCATCCCGATGCAATTCGACAAGGCGTACGTCGAAGGCATCAGCAAACTCGATGCCGACGACATCAAATACGCGGAACAGCTCGGCTACCGCATCAAGCTGCTCGGCATCACCAAGCGCAGGGTGGATGGCATTGAGCTGCGCGTGCATCCGACGCTGATCCCGACGCGGCGCCTGATCGCCAATGTCGAGGGCGCCATGAACGCGGTGCTGGTGCAGGGCGATGCGGTCGGCGCAACGCTCTACTACGGCAAGGGCGCCGGCGCCGAACCGACGGCATCGGCGGTGATCGCCGACCTGGTCGATGTCACCCGGCTGCACACCGCCGATCCCGAACACCGCGTGCCGCATCTGGCCTTCCAGCCCGACGCGGTGGTCGATACGCCGATCCTGCCGATGGCCGAAGTCGAAACCAGCTACTACCTGCGTCTGCGCGTCGCCGACCAGCCGGGCGTGCTGGCCGACATCACCCGGATATTGGCCGACCAGGGCATCTCCATCGACGCGATGATCCAGCGCGAGCCGGGCGAAGGTGAGGAGCAGACCGACATCATCATGCTGACCCACCTGACCCGCGAAAAACAGGTGGATGCGGCGATCGCGCGGATCGAGGCGTTGCCGGTGGTGAAACGCAAGGTGATCCGCCTGCGGCTGGAAGAATTGGACAAATAAATGAAATACGTCAGCACCCGCGGCAATTCGACTAGCCGCAATTTCACCGAGATCCTGCTCGCCGGCCTGGCGCCGGACGGCGGACTGTACCTGCCGGAGGCATATCCTCGCGTCACCCAGGCCGAGTTGTCGGAGTGGCGTGGGCTGTCGTACCCGGCACTGGCCTTCAAGGTACTCGGAAAGTTCATCACCGACATGCCGGCCGGCGATCTGAAGCAACTCATAGATCGTACTTACACGGCGCAGGTATATTGCAACGGACGACCGGGCGGCGATGCCGCCGAGATCGCGCCGCTGAGAACCCTGGAGCCCGGCTTGCACTTGCTCGAACTCTCCAATGGCCCGACGCTCGCCTTCAAAGACATGGCGATGCAGCTCCTGGGCAACCTGTTCGAATACGCGCTGGACCAGGGCCATGCGGAACTGAACATACTCGGTGCCACCTCGGGCGACACGGGTTCGTCGGCCGAATATGCGATGCGTGGCAAGCACGGCATCCGCGTCTTCATGCTCTCGCCTCAGGGCAAGATGAGCCGCTTCCAGACCGCTCAGATGTTCTCGCTGCAAGATGCCAACATCTTCAATATCGCCGTCCAGGGCGTCTTCGACAATTGCCAGGACATCGTCAAGGCGGTCAGCAACGACCATGCTTTCAAGGACCGGTACAAGATCGGCACCGTTAATTCGATCAACTGGGCGCGGGTGGCGGCCCAGGTCGTGTATTACTTCAAAGGCTATTTCGCCGCTACACAGTCAAATGATGAGCAGGTCGACTTCAGCGTTCCTTCTGGCAATTTCGGCAATATCTGCGCCGGCCACATCGCCCGCATGATGGGCCTGCCGATACGCCGGCTGATCCTCGCCACCAACGAAAACGACGTGCTCGACGAGTTCTTCAGGACCGGTGTCTACCAGCCGCGCGCCACTGCGCAGACCTTCCAGACCAGCAGCCCCTCGATGGACATTTCCAAGGCGTCGAACTTCGAACGTTTCATTTTCGACCTGGTCGGACGCGACGCCGCGACCATGCGCGGCTTGTGGGGGCAGGTGGATGCAGGAGGGGCTTTCGATCTGTCGCAAACGCAGTATGCGTCACACTTCGCTCGCATCGCCGACTACGGTTTCGTCTCCGGCACGAGCTGCCACGCCGATCGCCTGGCGACGATACGGCGGATCTGGGAACAGTATGGCGTGATGATAGACACGCATACCGCGGACGGCCTCAAGGTCGGGCTGGAACACCGCGAGCAGTGCGTGCCGTTGGTCTGCCTGGAGACGGCCCTGCCGGTCAAGTTCGAGGAAACCATACGCGAGGCGCTCAAGCGCGAACCGGAACGTCCGGCCGGCCTGATCGGCATCGAGGACTTGCCGCAGCGCTTCGAAGTGATGGCTGCCGATGCCAGTGCGGTCAAGGACTTCATCGCCGCCCACGCGGCATGAGCCACGCAGAAAAAAAGCCACCGAAAACGGTGGCTTTTTTTCGAACTCGCAAGGTCAGGAAGCTGCCGCCTGCTAGGCCGGCGGCGATCCAGACTACCCGACGTCGAGGAAGCTACAGGTAAATTACTGCAGGGAATACCGTAACGGCCAGCACCAGCATCAGCCATTCAACGTTGTAACGGGCCAGCAGCCCGGTGAAATGCATGACCATGACCACGATCGCGACTATGTAATAGAGGACGAACCACATCTTAGTATTCTCCGTTGAATGGCGGGGTATTCTCGTAACGGGCACAACTGAATAACAAACACTTGGTTATTTATACCTTTTTCATTTCAACATAGCAAGCCGGAGTTGGCGCGTTTTTCCGCTTCAATTCAGCGTTCGACATGCCGCAGCGACAGGTCGATGGCGCGCACGTCCTTGGTCAGGCCGCCGATCGAGATGCGTTGGACCCCTGTTTCGGCGATCGATCGTACCCTTTCGAGATTGACGCCGCCGGAGGCTTCCAGTTCGGCGCGCCCGGCGTTGATCGCGACGGCCTCGCGCATCTGAGTCAGACTCATATTGTCCAGCAGCACCATCCTGGCGCCGCATCCCAGGGCTTCGCTCAACTGGTTGAGGGTTTCGACCTCGACCTGGACGAAGATACTTCCGTGCGCCAGTTGCCGAGCCTGTAGCAGCGCCGGACGAATCCCCCCTGCGGCGAGGATGTGGTTTTCCTTGATCAGGATGCCGTCATACAGGCCCAGGCGATGATTATGGCCGCCGCCGGTCCGGACAGCGTACTTTTGCGCCAGGCGCAGTCCGGGCAAGGTCTTGCGGGTATCGACGATATGCGCCGCGGTCCCGGCAATGGCGTCGACGTAGCGGCTGGTCGCCGTGGCGGTGCCGGACAATAACTGCAGGAAGTTCAGCGCGGTTCTCTCGGCGCTGAGCAGGGCACGCGTGTCGGCATCGACTTCGCAGAGCGTCTGGCCGGCGCTGATGCGTTCGCCGTCCTGGGCGTACCAGGCGATGTTGGCGGCGCCGTCGAGTCGCTGGAAGCAGGCATCGAACCAGGCCGAACCGCACAGGACAGCGTCCTCCCGGCTGACGACCAGGCCGCGGCTGACATGGCCTGCGGGCGTGAGCAGGGCGGTCAGGTCGCCGCCTCCGATATCCTCAGCCAGCGCCGCCAACACATTGCGCTCGACTTCGATGGCCAACTGTAGCGGGACTCCCATGATCGGATGTTCTGTGAAAATGACGTTTTGATTCTAGCACCGAAGCCCGGTGGGATTGTTCATCTTGGACCCGAAGACCAGCGATACACGGAGCTTCGCGAAAATGCGCCATGCTAAAATCATCGTGTCGATTGTCTGGTTTTCAAAACTACCCCCAACATGATCCGAACCCGCTTCGCTCCCAGTCCGACTGGCTACCTCCACATCGGCGGCGCCCGCACCGCGCTGTTCGCCTGGGCCTATGCCCGCCGTCACCAGGGAACATTCATTCTGCGGATCGAAGATACCGATGTCGCCCGCTCGACGCCGGAAGCGGTGCAGGCGATACTCGACGGCATGCAGTGGCTAGGGCTTCATCCCGATGAAGGCCCGTTCTACCAGATGCAGAGAATGGATCGCTACAAGGAAGTGATCGCTCAGATGCTGAGCGCCGGCACAGCTTACCACTGCTACACCTCGCGCGAAGCGCTGGACGCGATGCGGGCCGAGCAGGAGGCGAAAAAGCAGAAACCTCGCTATGACGGTTTGTGGCGGCCGGAACCTGGCAAAAACCTGCCCGCGCCTCCGACCGACGTGCAGCCGGTGGTGCGCTTTCGCAACCCGGTCGATGGCGTGGTGGCCTGGGACGACATGGTGAAAGGACGCATCACCATCGCCAACGCGGAGCTCGACGACTTCATCATCGCCCGCGCCGACGGCACGCCGACTTACAACTTCTGCGTGGTGGTCGACGACTGGGACATGCGGATCAGCCACGTCATCCGCGGCGACGACCATGTCAACAACACCCCGCGCCAGATCAACGTCCTGCGGGCGCTGGGGGCGACAGTCCCGGAATACGGGCATCTGCCGATGATCCTCGGCGACGACGGCCAGAAACTCTCGAAGCGCCACGGCGCGGTGAGCGTGATGCAGTATGACGATGAAGGTTATCTCCCCGAGGCGGTGCTCAACTACCTGGCGCGCCTGGGCTGGTCGCACGGCGATGAGGAAGTGTTCGCTATGGAACAGTTCTGCGCCTGGTTCGAGTTCGACCACATCTCGTCTTCGGCGGCGCAGTTCAACACCGAAAAACTCAACTGGTTGAATGCGCACTACCTGAAGGTCGCCGACAACGCGCGGCTGGCCGCGGAAGTCAAACGCCGCCTCATGCTGCAACAGGTCGCCGGTGCCGATTGGTCCGTATTGGAGCGCGTCATTCCGCTCTACAAGGAGCGTGTCGGCAATCTCAATGAACTCGCCGATGCCTTGCATCCGTTTTGCGTGACCGTGCATCCGCCTGCCGATCTTCTGACGCAGCATGTAACCGCCGCCGCCCGCGCCGCACTGGCCACCTTATTCGACAAGCTGACCGGTGTTGCGGACTGGCAGGCCGCGGCTCTGTCCCTGGCCGTCAAGGAAACGCTGGCCAGCCACGGCTTGAAGATGCCCCAGGTGGCGACGCCCTTGCGCGTGGTCCTGCTCGGCCAGGCGCAATCGCCGTCCATCGATGCCGTGCTCGAAGCGCTGGGTCGCGAGCGGGTGCTGGAACGCCTTCAGCGGGTGCTAAGACCGACGTAGCTGGCGTAGCAGGAATCGTCCCGGATCGACGGCGTCGACCAGGTCTCCTTCCAGCGGCAAAGGCTCTCCCTCGATTTGCGCGGCCAGCAGTTCCGCCGCCAGCGCCGCCCATACCATGCCGCGCGAGCCCAGCCCGAGCAGGCCATACAGGCCAGGTTGGCGCGGGATACCGGCCAGCCGGGTGGCGGCTGGGACGGCGGCCAGGGCCATGTCCACGGCAGCCAGGGCGCCGACGACAGGCATCCGGTCGCGGGTCACCGAGCGAAAACCGACGCGTCCCTCCAGCGTCTCCGCGTGAATCCCATTGGCATAGCCGGGCAGCATGCTGTCGAGGCGCGCCAGATTTTCTTGGTGGTCACCGAGTCGGATTTCACTGTCATCGTCGTCGATGCTGAAGCTGGCGCCTATACAGCGGATACCTTCCACCGGAGGTGTGACGTAGCCGTCGCGGCAGATCGCGATGCCGGGAAGCGACTCGGCTGCCGCCGGCAGATGGCTGACCTGGCCGCGAGCAGCGCGCATGGGCAGTTGCGCGCCGTCGCGGCCGCCCGCGAGCCTGCGTCCGTCGCCGGCATTGGCGAGAATCAGCAGCGGTGCCGCCGCAATGACGTGGCCATCTGCGTCGAGCGCCCGCCAGGTTTCGCCCTGACGTTCGATGCGGGCGACCGACCGATCCGGGATGAGTTGGATCTGGTCTGCATGGCGCAGTAGATTGGCTTGGCACAGGCTGGGCGGCTGCACCCAGCCGCCGCCGGGGAACCACCAGCCGCCAACAGGTACCGGCCAGCCTGCCAGGGCCGCCGCCTCATCGCGCTCGACGAAGCGCAGGTAATCGTCCGAAGCAGGCTGCTCGGCGGCGATCCGCCGCTGGATCAGCTCATGTGCCGGATCGCGCGCCAGGTACAGGACGCCGCAATCGCCCCAGCGCAGCGGCAGGCCGGCAGCGTCCAGGGTTTGAAGATGACGCCGGGCATGCAGGAAGGCGGCGCGGCTGAGCCGCGCCAGCGGATTGTCGTCCAGGCTGGGTTGCGGACGCAGCACCCCGGCATGGTTTCCCGAAGCGCCTTGCCCCGGTGCGGCGGCGGCTTCGATCAACCGTACTTGCCAGCCGCGCGCGGCAAGGCGTTCGGCGACCGAACAGCCCGCCAGTCCGGCACCGATGACGACGGCCGAACGTTCGCGGATGATTGCCGGAGACTCGCGCCGGACCCGAAAGCTGCCCCGCGTCATCTGGCGCTTGCCGGCATAGCCGGGTGTCTTTTCGATGGTGAAACCGGCGGCGGAGAGCCCCTCCCGCACCGTGCCGGCGACCGTCCAGGTGGCCAGCGTGGCCCCAGTCACTGCGAGACGAGCGAGACTGGAATAAATCCGCGGAGACCAAAGCTCGGGATTCTTGTCGGGAGCAAAGCCGTCGAGATAGAAGGCATCGGCACGGGCGCGCAGCTTGGGCAGCAAGGCTTGCGCATCGCCGAAGAACAGCGTCAGGACCACCCGCTCGTCGTCGAAATACAGTCGTTGCGCGCCCGGCAGCAATCTCGGCCATTGCTGGCGCAAGGCGGCAGAGCAATCCGTCAGTTCTGGCCAGTGTGCGTGGAGCACGGCGAGATCGGCGGCAGTGAAAGGGTGCTTTTCGAAAGAGACGAAATGCAGGCGCTGGCAGCGTTCCGGGTCATCACGCCAGGCTTGCCAGGTGGCGAGGAAGTTGAGGCCCATGCCGAAGCCGGTCTCGACGATGACGAAACACTCGCGTCTTCGCCAGCGTGCGTTTTCGCCCAGGAGTCCGTTGCCGCCGAGGAACACATGGCGCGCCTGGCCCAGGCCGCCGGCGGCGGAGTGGTAGATGTCGTCATACGCCGCCGAGTATGGCGTGCCCTCTGCCGTATAGGCGAGCGACGCCGGCTGCAATAGGCTCACTACTGGGATAGTTTGTGCTGCGCCTTGCGCTCGGCGGTGTAGTGCCACCAGGGCAGGGCCGGCGCGCCTTCGACGTACCGGACCGTCGCGATGAAGACGTCCAGCAGGCAGGGATCATGGCGCTGAGCGGTGATCCGGCAAAGGGTGTCGTACAACTCCCTGGGGTCGCGTCCCTTAAGCTGTTCGGGCCGGGTGATGCCTAGCAAATGCAAATCCGCGGCGATGGCCGGGCCGATATTGGGCAGTGCCTCCAGCGGGGACTTTTCCCGGCGGCGGGCCATTATTCCGCCCGCATCTGCGGAAAAAGGATCACGTCGCGGATGTTGGCGCTGTCGGTCAACAGCATCACCAACCGGTCGATGCCGATGCCGCAGCCGCCGGTGGGCGGCAGGCCGTATTCGAGGGCGCGGATGAAATCGGCGTCGTAGTACATGGCCTCCTCGTCGCCGGCCTCCTTGGCCTGGGCCTGCTCCTGGAAGCGCGCCGCCTGGTCCTCCGCGTCGTTCAGCTCGGAGAAGCCGTTGGCGATCTCGCGGCCGACGATGAACAGCTCGAAGCGTTCGGTGATCTCCGGGTTGGCGTCGTTGCGCCGCGCCAAGGGCGAGACTTCGGCCGGGTAGTTGATGATGAAGGTGGGTTCCCACAATTCGGCTTCGGCACAGGCTTCGAAGAGCTGCAATTGCAGCGAACCGAGGCCGCCGGGCTTCACCTGTTCGCCGAAATCCTTGATCTTCTGCTTGAGCCAGACGGCGTCGGCGAGTTGAGACTCGGAAAAGCCCGGGTGATATTTGCGGATCGCCTGATTGATGGTCAAGCGCGCGAAGGGCAGGGAGAGGTCCAGGGTGCGGCCCTGGTACTCGAATACCTCTGTGCCCAGCGCTGCGCGCGCCGAATGGCGCAGCAGGCCCTCGGTGAAGTCCATCAGCATGCGGTAGTCGGCATAGGCCTCATAGAACTCCATCATGGTGAATTCGGGGTTGTGGCGCGGCGAGATGCCTTCGTTGCGGAAGTTGCGGTTGACCTCGAAAACCTTTTCGAAACCGCCGACCACCAGGCGCTTCAGGTACAGCTCCGGCGCAATGCGCAGGAACAGTTCCATGTCGAGGGCATTGTGATGGGTCTTGAAGGGCTTGGCGGCCGCGCCGCCGGGGATCGGATGCATCATCGGCGTCTCGACTTCGAGAAAACCGTGGTGGATCATGTAATCGCGGATCGACTGGATCATCCGGCTGCGCGCGACGAAGGTGAAGCGCGATTGCTCGTTGGTGATCAGGTCGAGATAGCGGGCGCGGTATTTCTGTTCCACGTCGGTGAGGCCATGAAATTTTTCCGGCAGCGGCCGCAGCGATTTGGTGAGCAGGCGAATCTCGTTGGCCTGCACCGTCAACTCGTTGGTCTTGGTGCGAAACAGCGTGCCGACCACGCCGATGATGTCGCCGCTGTCGAACTTCTTGAATTCCGCGTGCGCCGCCTCGCCGGTCTTGTCGTTGCTGACGAAGATCTGGATGCGGCCGGAGAGGTCCTGGATGGTCGCAAAACTCGCCTTTCCCATGACGCGCTTGAGCATGATGCGGCCGGCGATCCTGACCTCGACCGGCGTTGCATCGAGTTCTTCGCGCGACTTGTCGCCGTAAACTTCATCCAGCTTGGCGGCAAGGTTCTCGCGGCGGAAGTCGTTGGGGAAGGATTTGCCGCCGGCCCGCCATTCGGCAAGCTTGGCGCGGCGTTCGGCGATGATATGGTTCTCGTCTGGAGTTATGGGGGTGGTTTCGCTCATGATGAGGCTTTCAGGAAAAATCGTGGACGGTGAAGCCGAGGGCGCGTGCGGCCTCGGCCTGGGTCTTGTCGGAAGTGGCGAATTCCTCGACCGCCAGATGGCGTGCCACGGCGAGGTGGATGGCGTCGAGGGCGCGCAACGGCAGGGCGGGGATGCTCTCGATCACCGCATAGGCTTCGACGATATGGCCGTCGGTGATGGCGCATACGCGCAAGGCGCCGGCGAGGATGTCGGTACGGAGTTCGGTGATGGCGGCCGTTTCTATCGCCGCGTCGATTTGCCCGGCACGCCGCCGCCTTGCCAGCGCACAACGCATTTCGGTGACGGTGAGGCGGCTGATGTCGAGCGGGCCACGGGCAAGAAACAGCCGGTCGAAGTCGTCGCTGGCCGGTTCGGTGATGTAACGCTTGAGCAGTGCGCTAGTATCCGCGTAGATCATCAGCAACGATCTTCTCTTTCTTCGGCCAGGATAACTTCGCTGGGAATAGTCTGCATCGGCTGGCTGGCGCGGAATGCGGCCAGCGAACGCAGGCGCGGGCGCGGCTGAGCCGGCAGGATGCGGGCGACCGGCTCGCCGTGGCGAACCACCAGCACTTCGTCGTCCTCGGCAAACATCTGCTCGGGATGGGAAAGTCCTTCGCGGGCTTCGCGGATGGTCAGGGTCTTCATGGCGGGCGCCTCGATGTGTCACATGAGTGCATATTGTGTCACATCTTCCGGCGAGCGGCAATATTCGCGGATTTTTGTGTCTTGGAGCGATGGCTCTTTGTATAATCGCGGCCTTTCCCGCCTAACCCCCGCCTGCGTGTACCCTTTGTGAGCCTCGAAACCGAAATTCACCGTCGCCGCACTTTCGCCATCATCTCCCACCCCGATGCCGGCAAGACCACCTTGACGGAAAAGCTGCTGTGGTACGGCGGCGCCATCCAGATGGCCGGTGCGGTGCGCGCCCGCAAGACCGGCCGGCACGCGACCTCGGACTGGATGGAGCTGGAAAGGCAGCGCGGCATCTCCATCACTTCCTCGGTGATGCAGTTTCCCTACCGCGACTGCATGATCAACCTGCTCGACACGCCGGGCCACGAGGATTTCTCCGAGGACACCTACCGTACCCTGACCGCAGTCGATTCGGCGGTGATGGTGCTCGATTCGGTGAAAGGCGTCGAGGCGCAGACCATCAAGCTGATCAACGTTTGCCGGTTGCGCGACACCCCCATCATCAGCTTCATCAACAAGCTCGACCGCGACGGCCGGCCGCCGATCGAACTGCTCGACGAGATCGAGTCGGTGCTGGCCATCCAGTGCGCCCCGATCACCTGGCCGATCGGCATGGGCTCGCGCTTTCGCGGCGTGTACCATCTATACGACGACAGCATTTCCTTCTTCGACCCGAAAGCGGAGAAGGGCACTGCGGAAGTGATCAAGGGCCTGGATAACCCGCGCTTGGACGAACTCATCGGCGAGCAGGCAACCGAACTGCGCGTCGACATCGAATTGGTGCGTGGCGCTTCCCATACCTTCGATGCAGAGGCCTATCGAGCCGGCCGGCAGGCGCCGGTGTTCTTCGGTTCGGCGGCCAACAACTTCGGCGTACAGTCATTGCTGGATGCGGTGGTCGATCTGTCGCCGGGCCCCTTGCCGCGCCCGGCCGAGACCCGCATCGTCGATCCCTACGAGGACAAGTTCACCGGTTTCGTGTTCAAGATCCAGGCCAACATGGATCCCAAGCACCGCGACCGCATCGCTTTCCTGCGAGTCTGCTCGGGGCGCTTCGAGCGCGGCATGAAAATCAAGCAGGTGGCCGGCGGCAAATCGATCGCGGTGAACAACGCCATCACCTTCATGGCGCGCGACCGCAACACCACAGACGAGGCCTATGCCGGCGACATCATCGGGATACCCAACCACGGCACGGTGCGCCTCGGCGAGACCTTCAGCGAGGGCGAGGAGTTGCGCTTCACCGGCATCCCGGCTTTCGCCCCGGAGTTCTTCCAGCGCGCCGTCCTGAGAAATCCCCTGAAGCTGAAACAGTTGCAGAAGGGACTCCAGCAACTGGCCGAGGAGGGCGCCACCCAGTTGTTCCGGCCGGTCGTCTCCAACGACATGATCCTCGGCGCGGTGGGGACGTTGCAGTTCGACGTGGTGGCGCACCGGCTGGAGCACGAGTACGGCGTCGACGCGGTATTCGAGCCCTATCCGGTCGCCACCGCGCGCTGGCTGCGCGGCAGCGACGAGACGCTGAAGATTCTCACCGAAAAATATCCCAATAACGTCGCCCTCGACGGCGCGGGGGACTTCGTCTATCTCGCGCCCAACCAGGTCAACCTCAAGTTGACGCAGGAGCGCTTTCCCGAAGTCCGGTTTCTGGAAACCCGCGAAGTGCATTGACCGTCGGGTCGCGGCGGTCGTGCAACCTGTAAGCAGGGCGCACACCAGCGCGTGCTCAGATTCCCGTGGCCTCGGCCATCAGCGCACGCCAGCGCAGGTAACGCCGGCGGATGTCCGCATCCCCGGCGGGCGTAAACAATTGTTCCGGGGCGGCATCGTCGTTCCACAGGGTCGGCCGTCCCGCGGCGAGATAGCCGATGCCGCGGGCCGTTGCTTCGGGATCGTCGCGCCGCAGCACCGGCAGCCCGCTCACGGCGGCGAGCATGCGGCACAGGCCGTCGAAGCGCGACACCCCGCCGCTCACGCGGATGCGTGCTGCGGGCGGAACATGTTTCGCCATCTCGTCGATGTTCGCCTGCAGCAGGAAGGCGATGCTTTCGACCACGGCAACGGCCTTTTGCCACGGTTCGCCGGTGCCGACGAAGCGCGAGGCGAAATCGGGAATCCAGAACGGGCCGCCCAGGCCGGCGATGCCATTGAGGAATAGCGGCGGTTCGCAAGCTGTCTCCAACCATTGCGGCAGCAGCGACACCGCATCCTCGACTCCCAGCTCCGTGCGCAGCCATTCCAGCGCGGTGCCCGCGCCGTTGACGTTGCCTTCCACCGTGTAGATCCTGGTCTCGCTGTCGTCGAGAATGATGCCGGTGAGCTGCCGCGGAACGGTGCCGGGGTCGCGCGTGAGCGCGCGCTGCACGAAGGCGCTGGTGCCGATGTTGATGTAGGCGGTATCCTCCTCCGGCCAGCCGAAAGCGAATACCGCCGCCGACTGGTCGCCGTTCACCGCCGTCAGCGGAATCGCCGTGTCTGCCATGCGCAGCGTGCCGTAGGCGTGGCAGGTGGGGACGCTCCGGGGCGTGAATCCGGTGGGCAGGCCGAACAGGGCGAACAGGTCCGGATCCCAGTCGCGCGTGGCGAGGTTCCATAACTGGGTGCGCGCAGCGCACTGCGGATCGGCGAACAACGGGCGCTCCTCCAACAGACGGAAGGCGAGGAAGCTTGCCTGCGGACCCCAGCAGAGCGTTCCCGCTTCGCGCGCCTGGCGCACCGCCGGCAGGTGGTCGAGCGCCCAGCGCAGCTTGCTCGCGCCGTAATGTGCCGACAGGAATAAGCCCGTCTTGCGATGCACCTCCTCGCCGTGCGCCTCGAACTGGCGCAACCACAGGTGCGCGCGCCGGTCCTGCCAACTGAACACCGGCGACAGCGGCCGGCTATCGCGCCGGTCCCAGCAGACGCAACTGGCGCGCTGGCTGGCGAGGCCCGCCGCGACGACGTCGCGCCGGCGTTCTCCGATCCCGGCCAGGGCCTGCGTCACCGCGGCGAAAATCGAGGCGACCATCTCGTCGCCATCCTGCTCCACCCAGTCGGGCTGCGGCTTCGTCAGGCCGATGTTCTGCGCGCCGCTCGCCAGCACGCGTCCGTGGCGATCCAGTACCACGGCACGGCTGGCGTGCGTGCCCTGGTCGATGGCGAGATAAAGAGGGTCCGGGTTCACTCTGATGCCTTCTCCGAGTCCGCGAACCAACTACGCGGCATGGTTTCTATACCGTATGGGGCGAATCGATGCCTTGGATTTTACCGCCTGAAGCGGCGGCGACCAGGCCTTCGAACTGCGCCGCCGGCATCGGCTTGGCGAACAAATAGCCTTGGCCATAGTTGCAGCCGGCCGCCGCCAGCAGGTCGCGCTGATCAGGCGTTTCCACGCCTTCTGCAACCACCTTCAAGCCGAGTTTGTGCGCCATGGCAATGATGGCTTCGGCGATCGCCCGGTCGCTCGCGTCGGTGACGATGTCGCTGACGAAGGAGCGGTCGATCTTGAGATAGTCGATATCGAACTTCTTGAGATAGGACATCGCCGAATAGCCGGTGCCGAAATCGTCGAGCGCAACCTGGATTCCCGCGTCGCGGAAGACGTTGAATTTCTCCATGACCTCGGGATTCTTATCCAGCAGCAAGCCTTCGGTGATCTCGATGGTGATGCAACTGGAATATATGTTGTGTTCGCGCAGGTAGTCGGTCCAGGTCTTGTCGGTGTTCCCGGTAAAAAACTGGCGCGGCGACTTGTTCACGGTGATCTGCCGGGGACACGCGCTGGCGGCTTCGCTCGATTCCGCCTTGACGCAGACCCCTTCCAAGGAAAACCTGCAGCAACTGCACCAACGCTTGGCCAGTTGCGCCGCTTCCTTGAACACCCAGTCGCCGATCTCGCTGATCAAACCGATTTCCTCGGCGATCGGGATGAACTCCACGGGACTGACCATGCCGCGTTCCGGGTGGTGCCAGCGCAACAAGGCCTCGGCCTTGACGACGCTTCCCGTCGCCAGATCGACGATGGGCTGGTAATACACCTCGAACTGGCTGGCGGCGAGCGCGCCGCGCATGTCGGTGGCGAGCTGCATCCGGGTCTGCGCAGCCAGTTGCATCGAGTCGCTGAAATAACAATAACGGTTGCGTCCCTGATCCTTGGCAGCATGCATCGCCTGGTCCGCCTTCTTGAGCAGGTCGCTAACGTCTTCGCCATCGCCGCGGAAAAGCGTGATGCCGATGCTTGCGGAGATATAGGCGGTCTCCCTGTCGAGGCGGAAGGGTTCGGCTATCGTCCGGAGGATTTCTCCCGCTACCTGCTCCACCCGGGGCGAGGAATCCGCCAGGTCACCCAATACCACGGTGAATTCATCCCCGCCCAGGTGGGCAACCGTATCGGCATCGGCGCTTGACCCGGAGCCCACGCAAGCCGCAATCCGCCTCGCCGTCTCGACGATCATTTGATCCCCGACGCCATGGCCGAGCGTATTGTTGACTTCCATGAAGTGGTCAAGATCGATCAGCAGCACTGCGAAAAGCGAGCCGTCTCTTTGCGATTTCTCCAATGTCTCCTGAATGCGCTTGCGCATCAGATGGCGGTTGGGCAGGCTAGTCAGCAGATTGTAATTGGCCTGTTGCCAGATCAGTGCGTCGGCCTGTTTCTGCTTGGTGATGTCCGCGGCGATGGCGATATAGCGCAGCACTTTGCCGGAATCATCGTAAAGCGCTGCGATATTCAACCGCTCGGGATAGATTTCGCCATTCTTGCGGCGGTTCCAGATTTCTCCCTGCCATTGTCCCGTGTTCAGCAGCTTCGCCCACATCTTCTGGTAATAGGCGGGACGGTGCCGGCCCGACTGCAATAGTCTTGGATTCCCGCCAATGAGTTCATCCTTGTCGTAGCCCGTCATTTGGCAAAAGGCGCGATTGACGCTGAGGATGACGTTGTCCGCAGAGGAAATGAGCACGGCCTCGCTGGTGCCTTCGAATACCGACGCGGCCAGCCGCATCTGTTCCGCGCTTTCCCTCAGGGATTGCTTCTGTTCCTGGATATGTTGCTGAAGCTGGTTGAAACTGCTGAGCAAGCGCCGGATTTCCTTGCTGCCATCGACGGGCAGGGGACGCAGCGGCGAGTGCCCGTTGGACATCGCGTCGATGAGTTGAGCCGAACGGGTGAGCGGCCTGAGCTGGCGGTAGAGAAAAAGCCAGAGTAGCAGGGCGATGACCAGCGACGACATTGCGGCGTCCTGGTAGATTTCGTATTCCAGCGCAGCGATTGGCTCAAAGACCACCGCTGTCGGCAAGGCGGCGATGACCAGCCAGCCGGTGCTCGGGACTCTTTTTGCGGAACTCAGGGTATCGATACCTTGGGAATTTATCGCCACCCCGGATCCTTCGTAACCTTGTTTGTAACGGTCGTACATTTTGTCGACGCCCGCAGCCGGTTCGGGTTGCAGTATCCTGCTTGAGTCGGTGGACGTGATGAACATGCCATCCCTTGCGGATATGACATGAAGCTCTCCGTTCAGGTGCAGTTTCTTGGGGGTTATGGTGCCGAGCAAATCGCCCCCGGCGATCTGATTGCCGCCCACCAGGACGCCGATGACTTCGTTGCTTCGGTTCCTGATCGGTACCGCGATGTTGATTACAGGTTGGTGCGTGAAGCGGCCTAGAATCGGCTTGCCGACGACCGGTTTCCCCGTTGCCATCACCTCGCGAAAGAAATCCCTTTGCGCATAGCTGGCGCCTTCGCGGCCTCCCAGGTTGGGCAGGTCCGCAAGTCCGATGCCTTCCGGGGAGACGATGAATATACCGGTGTTGAAGAATCGATACAGGGGCATACGCTCCGCAAGATAGTCGTGAAGGCGATCCGGGCGGTTCATCCATTCCGGATCGATGAGGGTGGCGGCGTCGGCAAGGGCGTTGATACGCAGCCTGATTGCTTCGTCGAGACTGCTGGCAAGATGTTCGGCGGTCTGGAACTGCTGGACGGCAAGCACTTCCTTGAAGTTGCCGCGGACTTCCGCATCCAGATCGTGAGCCAGCAGCCAGATGGCGCAGACGAACAGCGCCACCGTGAAGATGGCGATTCTGGCCTTGAGGTCGAGGCCATGGAGGAGGGAGGCCAGTCTCATGACAATGGATTTCACGGGGATATTTTGTCTGATGACCTCGCTTCAGACCTTGAACTGGCTGACGGAGTTCTCCAGTTCGTTGGCCAATTGGCTGAGGCGCTGCGCCGCACCCGATACGTCCTGGATCGCGTGGTTGTTGCGCTCCGTCATCTGGGCGATTTCATCGACGTTGCCTGCGATGCCTTCGCCAGCTTTCTGCTGCTCGCGCGCCGAGGCGCTGATGTTGTCGACGCCGCGATTGGTTTGCGCCACCGAGTCGCCCGCCTCGGACAGGACTACGGCCACGCTCTGCATCAAGTCCTGACTGCTGCGCAGCGCCTCGGCGCTCTTTTCGATGGCGTTCGTCACCGTCTCCGATTGGGCTTCGAGGGTGCGCGTCACGGCATCGATCTCGGTGGCGGCCTGGGAGGATTTTTCGGCCAGCTTGCGTACCTCGTCGGCAACCACGGCAAACCCCCGCCCGGCCTCGCCGGCGCGCGCCGCCTCGATGGCGGCGTTGAGCGCCAACAGGTTGGTCTGGTCGGCGATGTCGCGCACCTGCTTGGTCATTTGGGTAATGGTGTGCGTGTCGCGCATGAATTCGCCCACCGAGGTCTCGATCGACGTCATCGAAGTCTTGAGCAGGCTCATTTCGGAGGTCAGTCCACCCATGCTCTGCACGCCCTTGCTGGTGCTTTCGAGACTGGCGCTGGAGATCTGGTGCACTTCCGCCGCCGCCGCCGCAACCGTGGCGATACTCGCCGTCACCTCTTCAACCGCCGTCGCCGCCGCGGCAGCCGACGCGCTCTGCTTATCCGAGCTGTGCGCGACGCTGTCGGCGGCCGTCGCCAGTTCGACCGAGGCCGCGGAGACATGCGATGAGCTTGACTTCACATGCCTGATGCTGGCTTGCAGGCTTTCCACCAGCGAGTTGAAGGCGCTCGCGGTCTGGCCGATTTCGTCCTGGCTGGCGATCTTCAGCCGCTGCGTCAGATCACCGTCGCGCTGCATCGCCACCATGGCAATCTGCATCTCCTTGGCTGGCTTGAGGATGGTCTTGACAAGGAGGCCGACGACGACGAAAAGGACGATCTGAATAAGGGCCTGGCCAATCCATATCCAGGTGTTGATGCGGCTGATCGCAGCGAGATCGTTCTTCAGGTCGATGACGATACTTGCCGCACCGTTAACCGAGCCTTCGGCACCGGGATGGCATAGCAGGCAATTGGTGCCACGAAACTCCTTCAGCGCGATGAAGGGAAAGACGGCGCGCATGGCCGGTTGTCCATCCTTGTCCTGGATCATCTTGACCTCGGCCTTGCCGCTGGACAGGACGGCGCGGTCCATCTCGTCCCGCGCCTGTTCCTCGGGCAGGCCGGGGCCGAATTGCTTTATCACCGACTCGCCGCGAATGATGCGCAGTTCCTTGACGCCGTCGGAGGCGCTCATCTTCTTGACGAAAAGCTTGCGATTCTCCGGATCGGAGATGGCACCGGTCTGCATCAGCATGTTGAGTCCGTTGATCACGCCGTCGGTCATCACCGAGGCGCGATTCTCCGCTGCGGAAAAAGCCGTGTCTTCGAATTGTTGATGCAGCCAGCGCTGAGTCAGCAGCAGGATGATGATCAGGAAACCCTGGATGAGGATCTGCAGCTTGTGTTGCATACCCAGGGAATTCCAGCGCCGTCCGAATATTGCCATGGTTCACCTTTAACGACGCGATTGATAAGCCCATATTATCATCGTGGGCTTATACCCCGTCAATCGGAAACGGCTTTGCGGACGGCGCTTGCGCCGGAGTTCAGGCCTTGCGCACGTCGTCCACCGGCACTGCTCCGAAGTCGGCTCGCTCCAGGTAACGCAGCACGCGTTGCGCGGCATCTTGAGGTGTGGGCAATTGCCCCGACGCCTTGAGGGCGATGAAGCGGGGCAGTTCCGAAAATTCCTCCGGCGTCGCCCGACGAACCGCTTCCTGCATGGCGGTGTCGATCATCCCGGGGGCCAAGGCCACGACTTTCGCGGCGTTCGGCTGCCCTTGCTGTTCGAAGGAGAGGCAGCGGGTGAAATGGTTCAGCGCAGCCTTGGTCGCGCAATAGACGCTCCATCCCGAGTAAGGCTTGTGGGCCGCTCCAGAGGAAATATTGAGGATCTTGCGTTCGGCCGGCCATGTGCCGGTCAGGCTTAAAAATGCGGCCGTCAGGGCGATCGGCGCGGTGAGATTGACCGCCACGGCGGTCGCGATGTCAACGGGTAGGAGTTTTTCCACGCCATGTATCGGCTCGACGACACCGGCGTTATTGATCAGGCATACGACTTCGAATCGTGCCGGATCGACTTTGGCGAGTGCCCCTTCCAGCGCTGCAACGGCCGCTTCGGCATCGCCGATATCGATGTCCAGGGCGACGACCGCGCAGCCCCTCGCCTTGGCGCGCTTGCGCAAAGCGGCTAGCGGCGTCTTGCTGCGCGCCATGCAGATCAAACGGTGCTGGGGATCGATCAAGGCCTCGGCCAGCGCGGCGCCCAGGCCGCGTGAAGCGCCGGTGATGATATAGAGCTTCAATACACCCCCATGGAGTTGAGGAAGGCGCCATATTTCTGATCTTCTTCCAGGATGTGGCGGATCAGCCAGGCTTCGAAGAAACGCTGGAAGCTGGTCTGGTCGGGTACTTCACCGGAAACGATCCGATCTCGGTATTCGGTGACCTCGACTAGGAGTTCGAGGTGTTTCCGGTGATGATCCTCGAATCCGGGATACCCATACGATGTCATCAATTTTTCCTCGGCATCGAAATGGTATTTCGTGTAGTCCACCAAGGCATCGAACAGGCTCTCCAGGGGTTTCCGGTTGCCGTCCCTGGGTAGATTTTCGACGACCGCATTGGCGATTTCGATCAACTTCATATGATGTTTATCCATGCGTGCCACGTGTATGGATACCGCTTCGTTCCAGACCACTCTGCTCGCCGGGTGCTCATCGTGATTCATGCGAGCCGATCGCTGCTGCTGATTTTCAAGCAGCTTCCAGCGCAGGATCGGGACGTCTTCGATCAGTTTGCCCGGTATTTGTATCACCACGGTCTCTTCCCGCGCACGCAGGCGAAACAGGCACGGAACCTTGAAAATGGCGCCTTCCTCGCCAAACACGTCGCGCGCCTTCAGAATGTCCAGCACCCGGTCGCCGATCGCACGTTCAATCGATCCGGAGCGGATGATGTTCAAGACTTGTAGATGCTGATCGTCGATCACCTCGCCCGCCTGAAAACGTTGCTCCGAAGCGCCGTCGAGGATGCGTCCAAGCACGGCGACCGGCAGGCCATCGCCGAACAAATTGGTGGTATCCAGGAATTTTGAAAGGGCGGAAGCATGCCGGCGATGGTCCAACAGCTTGTTGCGTTTCACGACCTCCGCATACAGGGATGCTGGCAGGTGCATGACCCGCAGGAAGGAAGAAGCGCGGTAGGTATGGGTGGCCGGACGCTGGTCAAGGATAGCCTGGTCGCCGATCATGGCGCCCGCCGGCAGGTGGCCGAACAGGTCGTCCCGGGTGCGTATCCGCTCCACGCGCCCGCTGAGGAGCAACAACACGTCCTGAGGGATTTCCCCTTCCTTGAGGATGATGGCGCCCGGATTGATTTCGGTGACTGGGTGATTGACCAGCATCCTCAGTTGGTGCAACGGCACGCCGGGCAGATGCGCCTCCAGGTAGCTGAAGGCGTGCCGCCGCAATCCCTCGGACAGTCCGGCCACCAGTACATCCGTGGTGCCGAAGGCCGCGCTCGAGCCGATTTCCTTTTCCACCGCGGTGAGCTCGCTGGCACGGTGAGCGAGCAGGATCCGCTTGGTCGCATCGTGACGAAAATCCTCCGCGGCGCCGTGGATCAAGCCGCCGCCGATGTCGATCTTCTTCACATCGGCGGGGACCATATAGGCCGAGCGTATGCGTTCAAAAGCCCGGCGATCCAGGCCGGGCAAGTTCGCCTGATCGGTGACCATGCCTTCGAGTACCTGCATGGACACGATATCCGCAAAGTGGGCGTAACTGCGATAGCCGTCGCCGCAAAGCGTGCGGAAAACAAAGAGGTTGGTTTCGACCGGATGCGGTGAAAACACGGGCATCACCTCCAGTCCTTCGATGTCCGCCCAGGTGTCCATTTCGAGGTCGCAGATGTTGAAGAAATCGGCGAAACGCTCTTCCTCCATGCCCAGCAGCGCGGTCAGCTTCTTCGCCACCGAGGTTCGGACCAAAGGCGTGGCGTAGTAGTTGATGCGCCGGCCGGCGCGCATCAGGACAGTCAACCCGGCAAAATGGTCATCGTGTCCGTGGGTATGAAATATCCCGTCGATCTGCTCGATGCCTATCCCCAACGCCGCCATGATGTGCGACAACTGGGGTCCGGCGTCGATCAGGTAGATGCGTCCCTGATAGGTGATGATGCTGGACATGGCGGGACGATTGACGTCCCATCCATCGCCGTCCCCGGAGTGGATGATGGAGAAATACTCCTGGACAAAACGGCGATAGCCCAGGGGATACGGGCATTCATAGGTTTCTCCGGGCTTGAGATTGAGATCGACGATGACAGTCTCGCCGCCGTGGGTGAACTCGAAAACGTTGGGTTGTACTCGGCGCAGGTGCACCCCGGCGGCGATTTCCACCGACCCTTCACCTACGCCGCGGGTTTCCAGAAAATCGCGTGTCGGCTTGATCCGGCCGAACGCAAAAGCTAGCTTGAGCCGCATCATCTCCGTCGCCTGGTCGGCGGATATTCCCGCTTCCATGATTTCTTCGCGTGAGACCAGGCCATAGTTCCCGCGGTAGATGTAACGCATCTGCGACTCAAGCTGATCCGCCGAGCCGATCAACAGCGGTTTCCGTCCGGTGTTATTGGGATGGCCTGGAAGTATGAGTCCCTGTAGGTAGAGCATTTGCAGGACGGGAAACTCGGCGAGATTGGCGAATTCGCCGTTCTGCACGGGCAGGTCGGAGAGCAGAATGGTATTCGGCCCCGTCTCGCAAGTAACGCCCTTGATCTCCTGCTTCAGGATCAAGCCACGCTTGATCAGGTGCTTTACCGCATCCGACGGACAACCGCACAATATCCGCAAGCCGGCCTCGGGTACCTCGATCCATTGGATTCCCTTGGCTACGTCAACTTTGTGGATACCCATGGCGGCGGTTTCGATTTCAGGAAATTGGAGTGCCAGCGGAGGACATTGGACACCATACTATTCCAAATAGCATAGACGCACAGCATGATATGCGCCAGCTTTCACGTTATTATCCGGTCCGGCAGGGCGGGCTTGCAACCATGTTGAGAGGCGGCATCGACGGCGAGACCGAAAAACCGCCAATGAACGGTGCCGATATATCCTGAGGAGGATTTATGTTGACCGAATTCGAGCCATCCGGGGTGGAACTCCTGGCTTCGGTATCTGAATTGATCAGAAGCCGGCTTCCCGCCGAAGATGTGCCCGTGGTCGAGGCGTTTGCGTGGCGCTACTACGCACAGGTCGCCTCGGAAGACTTGGCCGAGCGCACCGCCCAGGACTTGTACGGAGCCGTGCTTTCCCACTGGCGTTTTGCCAGCCGCTTTTTGCCCGGCAATCCGGTGATCCGGGTCTACAACCCGCGGCCGGCGGAGCATGGTTGGCAATCCACCCACACCGTGATCGAAATCGTCAGCAAGGACATGCCCTTCCTGGTGGATTCGATCACCATGGAAGTTAACCGCCAGGGGCTGACCCCGCACCTGATCATCCATCCAATCATGAAGGTGGTACGCAACGCCGACGGTCACCTGCTGAGCATCGTCGAAGATCGCGAAGACAGCCCCGGCGGCTACGAGTCCATCATCCATGTGGAGGTCGACCGACGCACCGGAGCAGAGCAACTGGAGGCGCTCCGGCAAGGATTGGCGCATAACCTCGCCGATGTGCTGGCGGCGGTGCAGGACTGGCCCCGGATGAAGCAGCGGCTGGCGGAAATCATCATCGACATCGAGTTCAATCCTCCTCCCGGTAATCTTGATGACACGACCGAAGACTGCGCCTTCCTGCGCTGGGTGGCCGCCGACAATTTCGTTCTGCTCGGCTACCGGGAATATCAACTTGACGGCGAGCAGGGCGGGGAAATGCTGCGTGTCGCATCCGGTTCCGGAATCGGCCTCCTGCGCGAGACAGGCAAGGAAACACCGGTGCCCTTCGCCGCGATGCTCCCCGAAGTGCAGGCGATCGCCAGGCAAAAGCAGTTGCTGGTGCTGACCAAGACCAATGCCCGCTCGACCGTGCATCGACCGGCTTATCTCGACTATATCGGCATCAAGCGCTTCGGCGCGGACGGCGAGGTCATCGGGGAACGGCGTTTCATAGGCCTGTTCACCTCCACCGCCTATAACGCCAATCCCGCCGATATCCCGCTGCTACGAAAGAAAGTGTCCAGCGTGATCGAGCGCGCCGGCTTCCGGCCCAAGAGCAACGCCGACAAGACCTTGCGTACCATACTCGAACAATATCCGCGCGACGAACTGTTGCAGGTGACTGTCGATGAGCTTTATCCCATCGTCATGGGCATTCTGGGGCTCGGGGAGCGCCAGAGGACGCGTTTATTCGTTCGCCGCGATGCTTACTGTCGCTTCTTTTCCTGCCTGATCTACACCCCGCGGGAAAATTTCGATTCCGCCCTGCGCCAACGCATGCAGGAAGTGTTGATGGGAGCGCTGCACGGCTTCAGCACCGAGTTCTTCGTGCAGCTTTCCGAATCGGCGCTGGCGCGTATCCTGATCGTGGTCCATGTCCGCCCCGGCGGCGTGCCGGCGTTCGATGTGCGCGAACTCGAAAAACGTCTGGCGCAGGTAGCGCGGCGCTGGGATAACGACCTATATGAAGCTTTGCTGGCGCATTGCGGCGAGGAGCGCGGAAACCTGCTGCATGGCCGGTACAAGGCGGCATTTCCCGCCGGTTACCGGGAAAATTATGCGGCAAGCGCGGCGGTCGGCGACATCGACCTGATGGAATCCCTGGGCGCGGACGACGGCCTGGCGCTGCAACTGTATCAACCCCTGGACTCGCGCACCGGAAACCTGCGCTTCAAGATCCTGCGCAACGGCGAGCCCGTGCCGCTTTCGCTTTCCCTGCCGATGCTGGAGCATATGGGTGTGAAAGTGCTGGAAGAACGGCCGTACGAAATCGCGCTGGAGAGCGGTCGCACGGTATGGCTGCATGATTTTGGCCTGAATTATTCCACCGCGGCGGATCTGGACATGAGCGCCGTGCACGGCCTGTTCGAGGAGGCTTTCCGGCGGGTATGGCGCGACGAAGCGGAAAACGACGATTTCAACCGGCTGGTCCTCGGGGCTCGAGTCGGCTGGCGCGAAGTGGCGCTGCTGCGTGCCTATGCAAAATACCTGAAGCAGGCAGGGTTCACTTTCAGCCAGGTATACATCGAGCAGACCCTGACGAGCCATCCCGACATCGCTCGCGAGCTCGTGGGATTATTCATGGCCAGTTTCGACCCTGAGATTTCGGCGGGAAGATCCGAGCGCGCGGCGGAGATCGTGACGCGGGTCGAGTCCGCCCTGGAGGCTGTCGCCAACCTCGATGAGGATCGCATCTTGCGCCAGTTTCTGGCGGTGATCCTGGCGACGGTGCGCACCAATTATTTTCAACAGTCCGAGGTTGGACCCAAGCCCTATCTGTCCTTCAAGCTTGAATCCCGTCAAGTGCCGGGCCTGCCCGAGCCGAAGCCGCTGTTCGAAATTTTCGTCTATTCACCGCGCGTCGAGGGCATACACTTGCGCGGCGGCAAAGTGGCCCGCGGGGGACTGCGCTGGTCCGACCGGATGGAGGATTTTCGCACCGAGGTCCTCGGCCTGATGAAGGCACAAATGGCCAAGAACGTGGTGATCGTGCCGGTCGGCTCGAAGGGGGGATTCGTATTGAAGAATCCGCCGCCCGCCGCCGACCGCGACGCCTACATGAAAGAGGGCATCGCCTGCTACCGTATCTTTCTGCACGGCCTGCTGGATATCACCGACAACCTGGTGGCAGGCGAGACGAAACCGCCCGTGAATGTGGTGCGCAAGGATGAGAACGATCCCTACCTAGTGGTCGCCGCCGACAAGGGCACAGCGAGTTTTTCCGATTATGCCAATGCAGTGTCGATGGAATACGGCTTCTGGCTGGGAGACGCCTTCGCTTCCGGCGGGTCGGTCGGATACGATCACAAGAAGATGGCCATCACCGCGCGCGGCGTGTGGGAGTCGGTGAAACGCCACTTCCGCGAGTTGGGTCTGAATACTCAGGAAGAGGATTTCAGCGTGGTGGGTATCGGCGACATGTCGGGTGACGTTTTCGGCAATGGCATGCTGCTCTCGAAACATATCCGGCTGGTCGCGGCTGCGGATCATCGGCATATTTTCATCGATCCCGACCCCGATCCGTCCGCCAGTTTTGCCGAACGCCAGCGTCTCTTCGATCTGCCGCGCTCTTCCTGGGCGGACTACGACGCCAAGCTGATCTCGTCCGGTGGCGGTCTCTATCCGCGCAGCGCCAAATCCATCAAGCTTTCGGAGCAGGCTCGGGCAGTCCTGGCGATCGAAGCCGAGACATTGACACCGCAGGAACTGATACGTGCGCTGCTGCTGGCCCCGGTGGACCTGGTGTACAACGGCGGCATCGGCACCTATGTCAAGGGCAGCCAGGAATCCAACGCCGGCGTGGGCGACAAGGCCAATGACGCGATCCGCGTGAGCGGTGCGGAACTGCGCTGCCGTGCGGTCGCCGAGGGTGGCAACCTCGGCTGTACGCAGTTGGGCAGGATCGAATTCGCCTTGAAGGGAGGACGCATCAACACCGATGCGATCGACAACTCCGCCGGCGTCGATTGCTCGGACCATGAGGTGAATATCAAGATATTGCTCAACCTGGTCACCGAGGAGGGCTTGCTCGGCGATGAGCAGCGCAATCAGTTGCTGGTCGAGATGACCGACGAGGTGGCGAAGCTGGTGCTGCGCGACAATTATTTCCAGACCCAGATGCTGTCCGTCACCCACGCGCGTGGTCCGGCGCTGCTCGACGAGCAGGCACGCTACATGCGTTTTCTGGCCAACAACGGGCGGCTCAACCGGCGGATCGAATACCTTCCTTTCGACGAACAGATTGCCGAACGCAAGGCCGCCGGCATCGGCCTCACCACGCCGGAACTGGCGGTGCTGCTGGCCTACAACAAGATGGAATTGTTCGATGCCCTGATGGCTTCGGACGTTCCCGAGGATCCCTATATCAGCACCGCCTTGCAACGCTACTTTCCCAAGCAGTTGAGGGAGCGCTACCCGGGGCATATCCTGCGCCATCCCCTGCACCGGGAGATCATCGCCACTCATGTCGTCAACAGCATGGTGAACCGTGTCGGCCCCACATTCGTCTATCGTTTGCAACAGGAGACCGGTGCCGCCATACCCGATATCGTGCGTGCCTATATGGCCACACGGGAAGTATTCGGACAGGTTTCGGTTTGGCAAGCCATCGAGGCGCTGGATAACCAGGTCGCCGACGCGACCCAAACGGCCATGATCCTGGAATGCCTGCGGCTGACCGAGCGTGGAACGCTGTGGTTCCTGCGTCACCGGGATCATCTGCGCGACCTGGCGAAGACGCTCGAGCGCTTTACCTCCAGCGTGGATCAACTGGCGGACTCTCTTTACCAGGTGGTCGGGACAGAATATCGCTCCAGTCTCGACGAAGTCATTCGGCATTACACCCAACTGGGAGTCGCAACGACGCTGGCCGATCGAATCGCGGGCTTGGAAGAACTTTATTCGGCCTTGGACCTGGTCGAAATCGCCGGCGATCTGAACAGGCCGGTCGAACTGGTGGCGCAAGTGTATTTCGCCCTGGGCGGGCTTCTCGACCTGCATAGTCTGGGCCACCGGATCGAAGCCTTGAAAGCGGACACGCATTGGCAGGGCCTGGCCCGAACCGCGCTGCGCGACGACCTGTCGAATCTGGCGAGGGTGCTGGCCGCCCAGGTATTGCGGGACCGCCCGGAACTGCAAGACCACCAGCAACTGGTGGCCGCATGGCGGGAACGGCGGGCCTTCCAGTTCGAACGCTACCAGCAGCTCTTCGAGGAGATTCGAGTCGCCCCGTCGCCGGATATCGCCATGCTTTCAGTCGTCCTGCGCGAATTGAGGGGCTTGGTTTAGCGTGCAATGCGGTTACGAGGCGCCCCGTAACCCGCGAGCGTAGCGAGCAATCTGTAGCCCCCGCCTGGGCGGGGGTTGGGGGTGGGGGCGCAAACCCTGTTTTTGAACGACTTCATGGCACGGGCGTGGTCTGACGACGATGCGAGTTAGGCTGAAGCCTGACCCAATCACGCCTCACATCTGGCGGAAACGCGAGGAGTAGCCGCGGCTGACTTCGAGCTTCTCGTCTCTTCCGCGCAGGCTCACTTCCGCATGTTCATCTTCGCGTTTGAACGAGGCGATGTAACGGGTGTTGACGATGGTCGAGCGATGAATTTGCCAGAAGATTTCCGGGTCCAGCGCCACGGCGAATTCGCGTATCGGCTTGCGCACCAGGCTTTCCTCCTTTGCCGTGACGATCACCGTGTATTTGTCCTGGGCTTGCAGGTAGATCACTTCGTCCACCGGATAAAGATACAACTGGCCGCCCAGGCCCGCCTGTATCCAGCGTAAATAGGGCGATGCCGGTTGTTGCGGCGAGATTCCGGAGAGTTTCGCCAGCATGGTTTCGATGCGCGTCATGGCATGTTCCGGGGTATCGTCCGAGCCGGTCGCCAGCCGTTGCTTGAGACGGGTCACGGTCACCGCCAGGCGCGCCTGGTCGACGGGTTTCAGCAGGTAATCGATGGCGCCTTGTTCGAAGGCTTCGATGGCATGCGCTTCATAGGCAGTCACGAAGACGATGTGACAACAGCCGGTGATGGCGCGCGCGACTTCCAGTCCGTTTTGGCCCGGCATGCGGATGTCGAGAAAAGCCAGGTCGGGGCGCAAATCGGCGACCATCGCCAGCGCTTCATTGCCGTTGCGCGCCTCGCCGACCAGTTCGAGTTCCGGCCAGGCTTCGCGCAGACGCGCCCGAAGCTGGTCGCGCATCAAACGTTCGTCATCGGCCAGTATCGCTCTCGGGTGATGGGACATAGGGGATCTCGATGGTGATATGGGCGCCGGTCGGCGCATTGGGCGCCAGGATCAGCGCCGCGGAGCCGTCGTACAGGCGTTTCAACCGGTCGCGGATATTGGAGAGGCCTATGCCCGGCGGCGCGTTCTCGGCGACGCCCAGTCCGGTATCTGCGACCGTAACCCGTAGCCGTCCATCCTGGCGGCGCGCCGAGAGTGCGATGGCCCCTCCCTCCGGCTTGGGCTCCAGGCCGTGCTTGATGGCGTTTTCCACCAGGGATTGCAGCATCATGGGGGGGAACGACAGTCCGCGCAGCGCCTCCGGAACGTCGATGCTGACCGTCAGTCTATCCTCCATGCGGATCTGCATGATGGCGAGGTAGCTCTTGCAGAGATCGACCTCGCGCCCCAGCGAGGTCGTCTGCCCGCGCATGTTCGGCAAGGATCCGCGCAGGAAGGCGATCAGGTGTTGCAGCATGGCGGTGGCGCGCGGCGGATCGGTTTCGGTGAGATGTTCCACCGCCGCCAGGGTGTTGAACAGGAAATGCGGCTCGACCTGCGCTTGCAAGGTCTGCAATTGCGCCTCGGTGACCTGGCGGCGCAGGGATTCCATTTCCGCGCTGGACTCGGCCGAGGTCACGCGTTCCTCGGCGCGATTCTGCGTGCGCGTGGTGATTCGGACAGCCAGCAGAACAACGATGAGGAAGAAGGCGAGCTGCGGCAGGATGCCGTGACGAAGACCCAGGATGCTTCCGAGGACGCTCGCGCCGATCAGGCCCAGCACGCACAGCAGGATGAATTGCCCGGTGGTGAGCTTGGCGACCTGGTTGGCGACCCGGACCAATGCGTTCCAGGTTTCGTCCCAGATGTTTTCAAAAGGTTCTTTTTCCACCTGACTACCTTAGGATCTTGGAGTGTCCATTTCGAGACCTCGGTCGGGGTTTGCCTCAGGCCTCCGCGCCTGACAGGGCGGCGAGTTCGGCGGTCTTGGCCTCCCTGTCGGCCGGGCAGGCGATACGCCTGGCGTTCCCGACCGCATAATAACCGGAAGTGCTCCATTTCGCCCCGGTCTGCGCATAGTGCTCGGCGAGTGTCAGGGGACCACCCATGGTGAACAAAGTGGCCAGGGTGGCAAGCGTAGCGGCCGTCCACTGAGTTTGCCGCCGGGTCTTGAGGGCTGTATGCATTTGGATCTCCTTTCACGCGGCGCCCACGCGCCGTTGGTGGAACTCTAGGAGACGTCATCGCGAGTTTCGACGGGCTTGCGACGAACAGCCGGGACAACGGCGCAAAGCGTCGTTACTCGCGACGGGAAAACCCGGTATCAGACGCCTTGCTTCAGGCTCGCTTCGATGAACGGGTCGAGATCGCCATCGAGCACTTTCTGCGTATTGGAGATTTCCACATTGGTGCGCAGATCCTTGATGCGGCTCTGGTCCAGCACATACGAGCGGATCTGGTGGCCCCAGCCGACGTCGGTCTTGCCGGCTTCCAGCGTATCAGCCGCAGCCTGTCGCTTGCGCAGTTCCGCTTCATACAGGCGCGACTTGAGCATGGTCATCGCCTCGGCGCGGTTGCGGTGCTGCGAGCGGTCGTTCTGGCATTGCACGACGATACCGGTCGGGATGTGGGTGATGCGGATCGCCGAATCGGTCTTGTTGATGTGCTGTCCGCCGGCGCCGGAGGCGCGGAAGGTGTCGGTGCGCAGGTCGGCCGGATTGATGTCGATGTCGATCGAATCGTCGATCTCGGGATAGACGTAGAGGCTGGCGAAGGAGGTATGCCGTCCGCCCGACGAATCGAAGGGGCTCTTGCGTACCAGCCGGTGCACCCCGGTCTCGGTGCGCAGGAAACCGTAGGCGTATTCGCCCTCGACCTTGATCGAGGCGCTGCGGATGCCGGCCACATCGCCCGGCGTCTCCTCCAGCAGTTCGGCCTTGAAGCCCTTGCGTTCGCAATAGCGCAGGTATTGGCGCAGCAGCATATTGGCCCAGTCGCAGGCCTCGGTGCCGCCGGCGCCGGCCTGGATATCGATGAAGCAGTTGTTGGGATCGGCCGGATTGGCGAACATGCGGCGGAACTCGAGGTCCGCGACGACCGTCTCCATTTCCGCAAGATCGGCGGCGACGCTGTTCAAGGTTTCTTCGTCGGCTTCCCCGCGCGCCAGCTCAAAAAGGTCGCCGGTGTCGGCAAGCCGCTGACTGAGATTGCGCAGCGTCAACACCACGCCTTCGAGCTGCTTCTTCTCCTTGCCCAGCGCCTGGGCGCGCTCGGCGTCGTCCCAGACCTTGGGATTTTCGAGCGCGCCGTTCAGTTCTTCGAGCTTCTCCGCCTTGGCATCGTAGTCAAAGATACCTCCGGAGTTCGTTGCCGCGTGCCGCCAGGTCGGCGAGGTGGTTGGCGATAGCGTTGATGCGTTCTGCGTCCATGGCGATTCCCGAATAATCAAACGCGGATTATACCCTCTAGGGCACAAGTACCCTCTGGGGCACGGATACCCATTCGCGTGGCCCGACCCGCAGTTTTTGTCGGGTATCGGGATATCGAAATCCTGATATCCGGATGGTTGTCCGTTGCGGGCCGCAGAAATGCAGGCTATCCCCCATATTAGATCGCATTGCCACCAATATTGGCGTTTGACCTGGATGCCCGCGTGGCCCGATAATCCCCCGCAAAGGGAGGAGATATATGAGGGCGGTTAACTTCTTATCGGCAAGCCTGTTGATCCTGATGATCGTCGCCTGCGGCGACTCAAGCAAGCCGTCCATCGTCAGCGTCACTGCCGATAGCCCAGGAACGAATACCTTGCAGGACAAATCCGCCGCCATCAAGGTGGCCTTTGTCATGAAATCGCTCACCAATCCCTTCTTCGTGGAAATGGCCAAAGGGGCACGCCTGGCCCAGCAGGAAACCGGCATAGATTTGCAGATCAAGACGGCAACGCCCGAGACGTCGGTCGAGCAGCAAATCAGGATTATCGACGGCCAGATCAAGGCTCACGTGAATGCGATTGTCATTTCCCCGGTGGATATCACGCAACTGGTTCCGGTGCTCAAGAGGGCGCAGGACGCCGGAATCAAGATAGTGAATATCGACGAGCGGCTGCACCCCGACGCTCTTGCGGCGAATCGCATGAAACCCGTGCCCTTTGTCGGCGTCGATAGCGAGCAGGCCGCGTACCTCGCAGCCAGATTCATCGCCGATCAGGTTAAGCTGCCGACCGAGGCCGCGATTATCGAGGGCATACCGGGCACCAACACGGCCATGGACCGCAAGCGCGGCGTCGAGCGGGCGTTCGGCCAGAACAGCAAGTTGCGCGTGGTTGCGACGGGAGTGGCGAACTGGAAAGCGGATGAAGCCTACGAACTGGCCAGGAGCTTGTTCAAGGCCCATCCAAAAATCGGCGTGGTGTATTGCGCCAACGACATGATGGCCATTGGCCTCATCAAGTATCTTCAGGAAAGCGGCAGGACCAAGGTCTTGGTCGGCGGCTTCGATGCGTTGGACCAGGCCAGGGATGCCATTCGCGCCGGCCAGATGGCGGCGACGGTCGATCAGCGGGCCGACAGGCAGGGATACCTCGGCGTCGTCAACGCGCTCAAGTTGATCCGTGCCGAGGCCGTGCCGGACGTGGTGCTGATCGATACCGCCTTGGTTACCGCCGACACCCTGAACTAAGCGCGCCGACCGTCGCCAAGCATGAAGTTCATGAAATTCGAGGCGGGTATTGCCTTCAAGCTGACGGCCTTCATGCTGGCAATCAGCGTACTTCCGCTGCTGGCTCTCCAGTTCGTGTCTTATCGCGTTACGCTGCAGACCATTATCGAAGACGCGACTGAACACAACCTTCAATTGCTGGGCAATCAGCGCGACTACCTGAGACTGCAGACGGACCAGATCGATTCCCTGTCGGAGAATCCGGCATGGGTGAGCGAGCTA
>JAPLQT010000063.1:47560-87732 GCA_026399515.1 Pseudomonadota bacterium
TCCAGGTTGCAGGCTTCCAGCGACGCGGGTAGCGGTGTGCAATCGAGTTACGAGGATCTGGCGGCGAGAACGCGCATAGGCCACCTGGTCAGTGGTTATAGCGGTCTGGGTGGTCTTGATTCCATCGATTTGCATACTCCCAAGGGCGTGCGCTATCACATCGGCGAAGCCAATGATGCGTCCGACGAAACGGCCGACCAGTTAACCCGCTATATGGCCCAAACCCTCGCGTCACAGGGGCGAACCATCTGGTACGGCGTCGAGAAGCTCAAGCCAACTTCAAACAGCCGCAAGGTGATAGTGGCTGCAAAATCGATTTCCCGGATCGACGCCAGCGGCGCGAAGACAGAACCGGTCGGCATGCTGCTGATGAATTACTCGGCGGAATATCTGCATGATCATTTCAACACGCTGGACCTGGGAACCGGCGCCTACCTGCTATTGGTCGATACGCGGCAGCGACTCCTGTTTCATCCGGATAGCGGATTGGTCGGCCAACCGGTTGCCACCGCCCTGAGCCAGTTGTTGCAGGGGCCGTCAGGCTCGGTTTCGCTTCGGCTCGGCGACGACGACGTGCTGCTGAGTTATCTCCAGATTCCCGATAAACAGTGGTACCTGCTGAGCATAGTTCCGGAAGCCACGTTGACGGCGCCGATGCAGGGCATCCAGCGGACCGGCGTCGCCTTGTTGCTGGCCAGCCTGTTGTTGATCGGGCTATTCATCCGAATATACACACGGCACGTGGTGGAACCGATACGCGCGGTTACCCAGGGTTTCAGGGATTTTCAGGCCAATCGACTCGATCCTCAATGGCGATTGCCAAAATCCGCGGCCTGGGTGCAAATTGGAGAATTGACGAACTGGTTCAATTCCTTCCTCGACAGCATGCAGGTACGCAAACGCGCGGAGGAAGACTTGCGCATCGCCGCAGCCGCCTTCGATTCCCAGGAAGGCATGGTCGTTACCGACGGCAACAACGTGATCCTGAGGGTCAACCAGGCCTTCTCCAAAATCACCGGCTACACTCTTGAAGAAGCCGTCGGCCGGAAGATGAATCTTCTCAAATCGAATCGCCATGATGCGCAGTTTTATGCCGCGATCTGGAAAACCATCTTCAGTCATGGCGCATGGCACGGCGAAATCTGGAATCGCGTGAAGAATGGCGAGGAGCATCCCCATTGGCTCACCATCTCCGCGGTGCGGGACAGCAACGACGTCGTCACCCACTATGTCGGCACCTATACGGACATCACCGAGAGCAAGCGCGCCGAAGCCGAAATCCTGGCAACAAGAAACCGGCTTCAAGCCACATTCGACGCCATTCCTGACCTGTTGTTCGAAGCCGGCCTGGATGGACGGATTTATCACTACCATTCTCCCCGCAGCGATTTGTTGGCGGCGCCTCCTGAAGTATTCCTGGGCAAACTCATTACCGAGGTCCTGCCCCCCGATGTGACGGAGGTATGCCTGGCGGCGCTGCGGGAAGCCTCCGAAAAGGGCTGGTCAACCGGCAGAAGCTATGCCCTGGATCTGCCGCAAGGGAAGCGCTGGTTCGAGCTTTCGGTGGCGCCCATGCATGAGGCTCTGGACAAACACTTCATCCTCCTCGTCAGGGACATCACCGAGCGCAAAGCTGCCGAAGACCAACTCCGAAAACTCTCCCTGGCCGTCGAGCAAAGCCCGGAGAGCATCGTCATCACCGACCTCGACTGCCAGATCGAGTATGTGAACGAAGCCTTCGTCCAGAAAACCGGATACAGCCGCCAGGAAGCCATCGGCAACAACCCGCGCATGCTCCACTCCGGTCAGACTCCACCCGGGAGTTTTGCCGCCCTCTGGGAAACCCTGGGCCGAGGCCAGGCGTGGGACGGCGAGTTTCACAACCGGCGCAAGGACGGCAGCGAATACATCGAACATGCGGTCATCACCCCCATTCGCCAGGCGGACGGGAGTATCACCCACTACGTGGCGGTCAAGGAAGACATCACCGCCAGGAAGGCGGCGGAAGACAAGATCAATACGCTGGCCTTCTTTGACCCGCTGACCAGCCTGCCCAACCGCCGGCTGCTGCTCGACCGGCTGCAACAAGCCCTGGCCTCGACCAGCCGCAGCAAGAGATATGGCGCGCTGCTGTTTATCGATCTGGACAACTTCAAGACCCTCAACGACACCCTGGGTCACGACATCGGCGACCTGCTGCTGCAACAGGTCGCCCAGCGGCTGGCCACCTGCGTCCGCGAGGGGGACACCGTGGCCCGCCTGGGCGGCGACGAATTCGTGGTGATGCTCGAAGACCTGAGCGAAAACGACCGGGAAGCCGCAACCCAGACCGAAACCGTGGGCGAAAAAATTCTCCTCACGCTCAACCAGCACTACCAGCTCGCCAGCTATCCGCATCACAGTACCCCCAGCATCGGGGTCGCGTTGTTCGCCGATCAGCATGAAACCGTGGACGACCTGTTGAAAAGGGCGGATATGGCCATGTACCAGGCCAAGGCCGCCGGGCGCAACACGCTGCGCTTCTTCGACCCGGAGATGCAGGCCGTCGTCACCCGGCGTGCCGCACTGGAAGCCGATCTGCGAGTAGCTATTCTGCAAGACCAGTTCCTGCTCTATTACCAGGCCCAGGTGGTTGACGCGGGCCGCCTGACCGGCGCCGAAGCGCTGTTGCGCTGGCGGCATCCTGAGCGCGGCATCGTGTCACCAGCCGAGTTCATTCCCCTGGCGGAGGATACCGGCCTGATCCTGCCCCTGGGCCACTGGGTGCTGCAAACCGCCTGCAACCAACTGGCGGAGTGGGCCGGCTTGCCGGAGATGGCTCATCTTACGATAGCGGTGAATGTAAGCCCCCGGCAGTTCAGGCTGCCGACCTTCGTTGACGAAGTGGTGGCGATACTTGAGCACCACGGCGCCAATCCGCAACGACTCAAGCTGGAACTGACCGAGAGCCTGCTGGTGGAAGACATGGAAGACGTCATCTCCAAGATGAGCGCGTTGAAAGCCAAGGGCGTGGGTTTCTCGCTGGACGACTTCGGCACGGGTTATTCGTCGCTCTCCTACCTCAAGCGCCTGCCGCTGGATCAACTGAAAATCGATCAGGGTTTCGTCAGGGACATCCTCACCGATCCTAACGATGCCGCCATCGCAAAAATGGTCGTCGCTCTGGCAGGGAGCATGGGTCTGGCCGTCATCGCGGAAGGCGTCGAAATCGAGGCGCAGCGGGATTTCCTGGAACACCATGGCTGTCATGCCTATCAGGGATATCTGTTCAGCCGCCCGCTGCCCCTTGGAGAGTTCGAGGAATTTGCCCGGCGGGTTTGACGCACGGCGGACGGGCGAGGCTCGCCGGAATCAAGTCCAAGACCGTCTGGTTTGACAGCCGCACCCTTACTTGGCGGAGGGCGCAACCATGGCCGCCAGCGATCCCAAGCGTTGAATGGCTTCCTCGAAGCGCGCCGACCACGGGTTGCCGCAGTTCAAGCGCAGGCAATTCCGATAGTGGCCGCTCGCGGAAAACAGATCTCCCGGAACGAAAGGAATGCCGACTTTCACGGCTTCGTCGAAGAGTGCGGCGGAATCGATCCCGGCGGGAAGTTCGACCCAGAGGACGAAACCCCCTTGAGGCTGGGACAACCGGGTTCCGGCCGGAAAATATCGCAGCACCGCTTCGGACATCTGCATGACCTGTTTCTCATAGGCGCGGCGCAGGCCGCGCAGATGGCGGTCATAGGCCGTCGATTCCAGATAACGGGCGACCACCGCCTGGGTCACCGGATTGGTGGCGCCGGAGGTCAGGGTTTTTTGCATCAGGATCTCCGCATGGAAGCGGCCCGCTGCGACATAGCCCAGGCGCAGGGCAGGGCTCAGGGTTTTCGACAGCGACGAGCAGAGCATCACGTTGCCGGTCGTGTCGAACGACTTCACCGGCCAAGGGCGATCCGGACCGAAATGCAGGTTCCCGAAAATATCGTCCTCGATGACTGGTATCTTCCGCGCCGCCATCAATTCGGTGAGGCGCTTTTTCTCGTGGTCGGGGATGAGGCTACCCAGCGGGTTGTTGAAATTGCTCACCAGCAGGCAGGCGGCGATGCGCCGTTCGCAGGTGGCGATCTCAAGCGCGTCGACCGACATGCCGTCACGGGGAATGTCGCCCGGCCGGGTCACCGTGCGCAGGCAGAGCGACAGGGCTTCGGTGCATGAGTTGGCGACCACGATCTCGTCCGCCGCCAGCGGCTGGCCCCAGGCGAGCGAATGGCGGACAAACTGTCTCACCAGATCCGGATGATTCAGTGCCGTATGACTGGCCGCATCGAGGAGCGCGCCGGAGCGTCGGCCGACGATGCCATAGAGGCGTTGCAGGTTGGCGATCGGCAGCAGTTCGGCGGCCGGCAGGGCGGCGCCCAGGGGAAGCATCTCGGTCCGGTTGTTCAAGGCGAGCACGCGCATGAGACGGTTGTTGATATCGACAGCCACCGGACGCGCCATGCGTTTCCGCGTTTGCGGCGCCAGTTGCGGGTCTTGGCTGGGGGACGGCAGTCGGACGAAAAACCCGGACTGCGGCCGCGCTTCCACCTGGCCGCGCTCCTCCAGTTGCCGCAAGGCTTGTACCACGGTCGAGATGGACAGCTTCTTTTCATGGGCCAGACGGCGCACCGAGGGCAGTCGGTCGCCGGGCCGCAAGATGCGCCCGGCTATCATGCCGGCCAGTTCGTCCGCCAGTTGTTCGTAACGCAGTGCCCGCTGATCCATCCGGTTCCTTTTTCTGCCCACGGTCTGTGCTCGATTTTCCCGCAATCGGAGCCCTGTCGACAGGCACAGTTGCCTGAAGACTCGACCAGTACAGTTTATACAAACGCAAATTGTGCCGGTAACAATTTGAGGTGGTTGTATCTGTACTGTTCGCTGTCCCATTCATAGACTGGCAGTGCGTCGTTATTTCAAGGTTCGGGAAAGCTATCATGCGAATGTCATTTAGGAACGTGGTCATCCAGCTTGCCGACGGGAAGCCGCTGGCTTTTCAAGGCGCACGCGGTGTCCATCTCGAATGCACCGAAGGGAGGGTGTGGCTCACGCTCGAAGGCCAGGCCGGCGATTTCCTGCTTGCCAGGGGAGAACGACTGCGCATCGAAAGCAACGGTCTTGCGCTCGTCGAAGCCTTGCGATCCGGTGCCATTCGGCTCGTCGACGAAGCGCATTGGGCAATCCGGTTCAAGCGGTTTTTCGGTCCGCTCGCAATGCCGCCCCGATTCGCGCGGGCTGGCTATCGAACAACCGGCCTGTCACACAGTTCGATTCTTTGCCGGTTGGATCTTTCCCGCGTCGGCAGACACGCATGAAAGCACTTTCAGTCCATTGGCAAAGCATAATCCTCGGCATGCTCGGGGTAGCTGGGTTTAGTCTCACGCTTCCCGCCACGCAATTGGCGGTCGTCGAACTCGATCCGACTTTTGTCGGACTCGGTCGAGCCATCATCGCCGCGATCATCGCCGGAATCGCGCTCGCCATCGCTCGTGCGCCAAGGCCGGTTGGAAGGCAGTGGCTCCGCCTGGGCGGTACAGCGATCGGCGTGGTCATAGGCTTTCCGTTGCTTTCCGCGTGGGCGATGACCACCGTGCCCGCGGCTCACGGCGCGGTTGTCGTCGGCCTCTTGCCGCTATCCACGGCCCTCTTCGGCGCGGGCCTGGCGGGCGAACGGCCTCGTCGACTGTTTTGGGCATCGACGATAGCGGGTAGCGCAACTATTGCCTTGTTCTCGCTGTCGTCGGGGGGCGGTTCATTTCAAACCGGGGACTTCCTGCTCCTCGGCGCGGTGATTGCCGCGGGATTCGGCTATGCCGAAGGCGCACGACTTTCAAGGGAACTCGGCGCGTGGCAAACCATCAGTTGGGCGCTTGTCATTGCGGCGCCGATACTGCTATTCCCCGCTCTTGAAACCATGCCGCAGGACATCGCCTCCATCGGTTGGAAAAGCCTGGGTGGCTATGCCTATGTCAGCGTGATAAGCATGTATCTGGGATTCGTGGTCTGGTATAAAGCGCTCGCTCTTGGGGGAATCGCCCGGATTGGGCAGCTTCAGCTACTCCAACCGTTTCTGACCATCATTGCCGCAAGCATGCTGTTGCAGGAGCCGGTTTCGTGGCGGGAAGTGCTTGCGGCATTGATCGTGATCGCCTGCGTGCTGATTGGCCGACGGGCGGGGGCGGAACCAAACAATGCCGCTTGCGTCACGCTCCTGACAAATAGGCAATACTGCTCATTCAGAGGCGTCGTTGTCGACGACGACGATTATGAGGCAGGCTCCAGGTGTTCCAGCACCAGTTGCACGCTGGCGACGCCGTTGTATTCGTTCACCGCCAGGCGGTAGGCCACGCGGATGCGTGCCGGTGCGCTCTCGGCGAAATTGAACTGGATCGCCTCGAAGCGCACGCCGTTCTTGGAGAGGCTCAGCTTGAGATGCTTGTCCTTGAGGATGCGCTGGCGGTCCACGTTGAATTCATCGGAAAACATCGGCGCGGGAAATCCCTGGCCCCAGATCTGCTGCTGCAGCAGGCGCGCCGAGTCCAGCGACATGTGGCCGGTCTCCAGCGCGCCATCGGTTTCCAGGGTGCGGGTCAGATCCGCCGGCGACAGCAGCGCCTGCGCGACTTCCTCGAAGCTCTGCTCGAACAGCGGCAGATCCTCTTCGCGCAGCGTCACGCCGGCCGCCGCGGCGTGGCCGCCGAAGCGCAGCAGCAGGCCGGGATGGCGCTTGGCGACGAGGTCGAGGGCGTCGCGCAGATGCAGACCCGGGATGGCGCGGCCGGAGCCTTTCAACTCGCCGTCGCTGCCACGGGCGAAGGCGAAAGTCGGGCGATGCAGGCGGTCTTTGATGCGCGAGGCGAGGATGCCGATCACGCCCTGGTGCCATTGCGGGTCGAACAGGGTGACGCTGGCGCGCGCTCCGTTGCCGGCATCCTGGGCTATGGCGTCGAGCAGCAGCAGCGCCTCCTCCTGCATGCCGACTTCGATGACGCGTCGCTCGCGGTTCAGCGCATCGAGTTCCTGGGCGATGTTCATCGCCCGCGCCGGGTCGTCGGTGGTCAGGCATTCGATGCCCAGCGCCATGTCGGCCAGGCGCCCGGCGGCGTTGAGGCGCGGGCCGAGAGCGAAGCCGAGGTCGAAGGTCGATGCGGTCTCGTGGGCGCGGCCGGCCGCCCGGAACAGCGCCTGGATGCCCGGCTGCATGCGTCCCTCGCGCATGCGCGCCAGCCCCTGGGCGACCAGGATGCGGTTGTTGCGATCGAGCGGCACCACGTCGGCGACCGTACCCAGCGCCACCAGATCGAGCAGGGCGCCGAGGTTCGGTTCGGGACGCGCGGCGCCGCCAAACCAGCCGCGGCGCCGCAGTTCGGCGCGCAAGGCCAGCATCACGTAGAACATCACCCCGACGCCCGCCAGCGCCTTGCTGGGAAAGGTGCAGCCGGGCTGGTTCGGATTGACGATGACAGCGGCATCGGGCAAGGTGTCGCCGGGCAGGTGGTGGTCAGTGATCAGGGAGGCCATGCCCAGCCGCTTGGCCTCCGCGACGCCTTCGACGCTGGCGATGCCGTTGTCGACGGTGATCAGCAGATCGGGTTTGGTCTTGCCCTGTGCGGCTAGGCGCACGATCTCGGGAGTGAGGCCGTAACCATACTCGAAGCGGTTGGGCACTAGGTAGTCGACCGTCGCGCCGAAACTTTTCAGCGCCCGCATGCCGACGGCGCAGGCGGTGGCGCCGTCGCAATCGTAGTCGGCGACGATCAACAGCGCTTGCCTGGCTGCGATGGCGTCGGCCAGCAGGCAGGCTGCTTCCTCGCTGCCGCGCAACAGGCTCGGCGGCAGCAGCGCCGACAATTGCGTGTCGAGCTGCTCTGCGCCGGTGATCCCGCGGGCGGCATAGAGGCGTGCCAGGAGCGGCGTCACGCCTTGTTGTTCGAGCATCATGCTGGCCTTGACTGGCGTGCGGCGGGTGACGATTCGGGTCATCGCCGCGGGAAATCCAGTTGATGCAAGGGCCTCGGGCGGCGCCAGAATTTCATCGTATCAGTGCGAGTCAGGGTGACGTCCAGGCTGGCCTCGTCGCCGAGTGCGGTGAGGCGCAGGCGGTCGAGACGGCCCGAACGCAAGGCCCCGACCAGCGTCTTCAACCAGCCACTTTCGATGTCGACCAATGCCGTGCGCCAGACGCCGGCATCCAGCGTCTGTGACGCCTGTTGCAGTTCGTCGAGGACCAGCAGCGTGCCCCTGGACGCGCGGGGCAGCGTCGGCGAATCCGGAGCGGCAGTCTGGTGGGCGATGCCTGCCCAGGCTGCCAGGCCTTTCAGCACCGGCTGGTCGCCGCTCAACGAATGGTAGTTGGCGACGGGCATCGATCCCGGCACGCTACCGGCGCCCCAGAACCACAGCGAATTGAGCCTCGGCCGCCCGGCGGCCTCGCGTCGTGCGTTCAGCGGCAGGGCATGCAACAGCATCTGCGCTTCATTGCCGAGACGCAGCCAGCGGGCTGCATCCTCGCCCGCCGGCAGCAGATTGCCGCGACCCGCAGCTGCCGATGGCGGTGCGGTGATCAGGCGAGGCAGGCTGCGTAGGCGCAGGTAGCCGTGTCCGGACGCGCCGGCTTGAAATTCGCCGACTTCCGCGAAATGGGGGACCAGAGCCTCGGCGAGCTGTCGCATCTCCTCGTCGGTGATTTCGAGATCGCCGCCGAACAGATGGGCGCGTCCCTGCTCGATCCGCACATGCACGGGATCGGCGCACAGCCAGATGTCATTGCCGGGATTTCCTCCCTCGCCGAGCAGGCGCAAGGCGGCGGCGGGCGGCTGGAGCTCAGGACTACAGCCCAGTTCGCGGCACAGCCAGTTTTCCAGGGGCAAGGGCTCTTGCCAATGCAAGCGCCCGCGTCCGAGCAGCCAGGAAAGGTTGGGCAACGGGAGATCGTGGGCAGTGTCGCGGAGCGCCTTTTGCGGCCAGAGCAAGCCGGGAAGGATCAGATGGAACGGCATCCATGCATGTTAACACAGCCCAAAGCGACTCAAGGCACTCCTCCTCCGGCAGCCTTGACGACAGCCGCTATATTGTCGCGACCGAGTCTTCCTTCCATCATTTGGTATAAAGGTGAGGTGGCTTTCTTCAACTCGTCAATTTCAGCTTTGCTCGGCACGTAGATGGTCGATCTTCCCGACGCTTTGATCTTCTCAATGGAATCAATTTCCTCTTCCGCACCCAATTGATTCGCATAAGTCGTGCTGTCACGCACCGCGCCTTCGAGAAGCGTCCGAATGTCGTCGGGGAGTCCGTCCCAAAACTTCTTATTGGCGATCACCGCATAGGCCAGATGCGAATGATGGGTTATGGAAATGTGTTTTTGGACTTCAAAGAATTTATTCACCCAGAGATTCGACATCACGTTTTCCTGGCCGTCCACCACGCCGGTTTGCAAGCCCTGATAGACTTCTGAAAAAGCCAGTGTTTGAGGAATAGCACCGAGTGCGCGCATTTGTGCGTCTATGACTCTGGACGAGTTGATGCGCATCTTGAGGCCTTTGTAGTCGGCAAGACGATGCAAGGGCCGATTGGCCGACATGACCCGGAATCCGGCATCCCAGAATGCCAAACCTTTGATCCCGTATTTTTCCAGGCTCTGCAGCATTTTCTTGCCGATGGGCCCATCGGCAACGCGTAGAAACGAATCTCTATCGGGGGTAATAAAGGGCAGATCGAAGACTTCAAACTCCTTGGCACCTACAGGACCAAATTTAGACGTTGTTTCGATCAGCATCTGAACCGAGCCGAGTTGCATGGCCTCGATGTCCTCCTTATCCTTGAAGAGTTGGCTATTGGGGTAAACCTCGATCTTGACCCGGCCCTGGGTGCGTTCTTCCGCGAGTTTCTTGAACCGTTCCGCCCCTTGTCCTTTCGGCGTATTGACTGCCACCACGTGACTCAGTTTTATGACAATCGGCTCGGCGGTCGCTGGGACGGTGGCAAGCCCCGTTAGCGCACAGGTCAAGACATACGAATACATTTGCGTAGAGAGTTTCATCGAGTCTCCTCCAATTCGTTTACCTGCCGCCGGCTATCCGGTACGACAGTACTGGGTGTCGGCGCCTATTTCACCACAGAATAGCGGTTGGAGTTCGCGCGTAGTCGACGGCGCCGCTTTTGGCCGTGGGTTAGAATTCTAGAGGTCCTTCATATGCCGGGTTCCTTGGCGACCGGTTCGAGATTTGGGTTAAACTCCCGGCGGGTTTTAGAAACAAATTGGACCACTAGACAGGACATCCACCCGCGGCGTAGGTTTCGGGCCGACAATCTTCATGCGCTATGAACTCTGGGTCGGGCTGCGCTACACGCGCGCCAAGAAGCGCGACGGCGCAGCCGGCGGCAACCGCTTTATTTCCTTCATCTCGATGATCTCGATGCTGGGCATCGCGCTCGGCGTGGCCGCGCTGATCGTCGTGCTGTCGGTGATGAACGGCTTCCAGAAGGAGTTGCGCACCCGCATCCTCGGCGTCGCCTCGCATGTCCAGATCGCCGGACCGGGCGGTGGCGACCTCGCCGACTGGAGCCGGGTGGCGCAGGGTGCGGCCCGCCATCCTTTGGTCAAGGCCGCTGCGCCTTATGTCCAGGCGCAGGGCATGCTTTCCTTCGACCAGCAGGTGCGCGGCGCGATGGTGCGCGGAATCCTGCCGGAAGCCGAGGAGAAGGTCGCCGATTTCGAGCAGCACATGAAGAGCGGCCATCTCGCCACGCTGCGGCCGGGCGAGTTCGGCATCATCCTGGGGGCTGAACTGGCGCGCGCCCTCCAGGTTTTCACCGGCGACAAGGTGACGCTGATTGCCCCGCAGGGCATGGTGACGCCGGCGGCGCTGCTGCCGCGGCTGAAGCAGTTCAAGGTGACCGGCATCTTCGAGGCCGGCATGTACGAGTACGACTCCACGCTGGCCTTGGTTCATCTGGCCGACGCCCAGAAGCTCTATCGCCTGGAGGATAACGTGTCCGGCGTGCGCCTCAAGCTCGACGGCTTGTTCGCGGCGCCGCGCGTGGCGCGCGATCTGTTTAGTTACATCGACCCGGAGCTTAGCGTTTCCGACTGGACGCGCAACCACGCCAATTTTTTCCGCGCGGTGGCGATCGAGAAGAACATGATGTTCCTGATCCTGCTGCTGATCGTCGCCGTCGCCGCCTTCAACATCGTTTCGGCCCTGGTGATGGCGGTGACCGACAAGCAGGCCGACATCGCCATCCTGCGCACCCTGGGCGCCAGCCCGCTGTCCATCATGCAGATATTCATCGTCCAGGGCGCGCTGATCGGCTGCATCGGCCTGGTGCTGGGCGTCGGCGGCGGAGTGGCGTTGGCGCTCAACGTCGATGTGGTGGTGCCGGCCATCGAACATGTGCTGGGCTTTCAATTTCTCGCCAAGGACGTGTATTACATCTCCGAATTGCCGTCGGACCTGCAATGGGGCGACGTCGGCATCATTTCCTGCGTGTCCTTCGTCCTGACTCTGCTGGCGACGCTCTATCCGAGCTGGCGCGCCTCGCGCGTCAATCCCGCGGAAGCACTGCGCTATGAGTGAAGCCGCGGTAATCGCCTGCACCGGCCTGAGCAAAATCTTTCATCAGGGAACCGTCGAAGTGCCGGTGTTGACCGGTGTCGATTTTTCCATCGGCCGCGCCGAGCGCGTCGCCATCGTCGGCGCCAGCGGTTCCGGCAAGAGCACGCTGCTGCATCTGCTGGGCGGTCTGGATGCGCCGAGCGCCGGCACGGTCAGCGTGCTCGGACGCGAATTGACCGCGCTGTCGGAGGACGAGCGCGGCCGCCTGAGGAACGAGAGCCTGGGTTTCGTCTACCAATTTCATCATCTGCTGCCGGAATTTTCGGCGCTCGAAAACGTCGCCATGCCGCTCTTGATCCGGCGCATGGACAAGCTCGCGGCGGCGGCGCAGGCCACCGCCATGCTGGCCGAAGTCGGCCTCGGACACCGCTTGACGCATCGCCCCGGCGAGCTGTCCGGCGGCGAGCGCCAGCGCTGTGCGATTGCCCGTGCCCTGGTCACCAGGCCGGCCTGCGTACTGGCCGACGAGCCGACCGGCAATCTCGACCGGCATACCGCCGAAGGCGTGTTCGAACTGATGCTGGCGTTGAATGCCAGCCACGGCACCAGCTTCATCATCGTCACCCACGACCTGCAACTCGCCGCGCGGGCTGGACGCATCCTGCGCCTCGACGACGGTGTCTTGCGCGCGGACGGTTAGTCCGCGCCTTCCAGCAGCGCTTCTTCCAGTCCCAGCCTGCCTTGCGGCGTGGCCATGGCGATCAGGGTGAATCCCGGCTGGAGCATGAAGTCGCGGGGCGGGTTGAATAGCCAGTCGCCGCGCGTCCGCACCGCCAGCAACACGTAGTCGCCGCTACGCAGCAGCAGTGTGCCGAGCGGGCGCGGTTTGAACTCTTCGGGTATCAGCACCTCTTCGACGCGCAGCTTGTTCTCCGAGCGCAGCATTTCGTCGAGGAAGGAGACCACATGCGGGCGGATCATGGCCGAAACGATGCGCATGCCTCCGGTGAAATCGGGCGAGACGATTTCGTCCGCCCCGGCCTTGCGCATCTTCTCGATGTTGCGCGTGTCATGGCAGCGCGCCACCACCCGGACCGCCGGGTTGAGTTGCTTGGCGCTCAGGCCGATCATCAGATTCTTGCTGTCGTCGCCGGTCACGGCGAAGACCCCGCGGGCCTCGGCGATGTTGGCTTCGAGCAGGACATCGTCGTCGCTGGCGTCGCCATGCAGGTAGAGCAGGCTGGGCTTCTTGTCGTGCTGCGCTTCGAGGTTTTCGAGGCTTTCGTCGACGGCGACGAAGCGGTGATTGGTCGCTTCCAGTTCCGCCGCCACGTTGCGTCCGACGCGGCCGGAGCCGCAAACGATGTAGTGGTTGCGCAGCTTCTTGATGGTCTTTTCCATGCGTCTTCTCCGCAATGTGGTATCAAGGTCGGATTCCAACACGAAGGCGGTCACCGTTGAAAAAAAATAGGTCATCAGGCCGATACCCGAAAAGGCGATCACCATGGTGAAGATCTGTCCGGCAGAATTGTGGTGCAGGTCGATGATTTCCTCATAGCCGATGGTCGTGACGGTGATGAAGGTCATGAACAAGGCGTCGAGATAGCTGTAGCGCTCGCCGCCTATGAACTTGTAGCCGACCGTGCCCAGCACCAGGATGGCGAGAAAGCCGATCAGCGACCAGACAAAACTGAAGTAGATGCGACGACTGAAGCGCTCGCCGAAAATCTCCATGTTTATGCCTCAGGTAGCCGGCGCGTGGCCGCGCGCCGCCGCCAGCTCCGCACCAGATAGCCACGCCACAAGATGCGTACGACGACGTAGCCGACGAGCGCCAGCAGCGACGCGAGCAACACCAGGCCCAAGAATAGCGGCATGCCCAGGCCTATCATCCAGTCGATCAGCGCGCCTATCCATGCCTGCAAACCAGCGGCGCCATAGTCGGGCGGCAGGGTAAATTCGGCGTTGCCGCCCATCTCTCCCAATGCCAGCTTGCCCAGCGCAAAGGCGACGACATACAGCGGGACGATGGTCAGCGGATTGGTGTAGAGCGTGGTGAACAAGGCCAAAGGCAGATTGACGCGAAAAATCACTGCGCAGATCGCCGCACCGAGCATCTGGAACGGCCCCGGAATCAATCCGCAGAACATGCCGACCGCCACCGCGCCGGCGGCCGAACGGCGGTTCAAGTGCCACAGTCGGGGGTGCAGCAGGGTATCGGCGAACGGCGCCAGCCAGCGGTTGGAGCGAATGGCCTGATGGTCAGGGAGGTAGGTTTGGAGCAGCTTGCGCATGGGGTACTCTGGTTCGATTTTAACGGAAACCGTCTGGCATCTGCTCTAATTCATGCATGCGCTTATCCATCCTGTGCTTCGCTGCCGGCATTGCCTTCCTGCAACAGCAGGCCGCCCTGCCTGAGTCTTCGCTGCTGGTCATGCTGGCGGTGGGCGGTACGATGTTGATGCTGGCGCCTGTGGCGTTGACGAAATGGCGCCACGCGGTATTGCTGGTGCCGATAGGAGCCTTCCTGCTGGGCATCGCCTGGGCCGGCGGGATGGCGCAGCAGCGGCTGGCCGATGCCTTGCCGGAGTCCAGCGAAGGACGCGACATACGCGTCGTCGGCGTGATCAGCGGCATGCCTCAGCGTTTCGAGAACGGCCTGCGCTTCGATTTCACGGTCGAGCAGGCCGAGGCCACGGTGCCATCGCAGATATCTCTTGCCTGGTATCGCAATTGGCGCAGCGATTGGGAGGAGATGCCCGAGGACCAGACCACGGCTCCGCCGCAACTCCACGCCGGGGAACGCTGGCAACTTACGGTGCGCCTGAAACGTCCGCACGGCAACCTCAATCCCGACGGTTTCGATTACGAGGCCTGGCTGCTCGAAGCCGGCATCCGCGCCACCGGCTATGTCCGCCCGGCGCAGGATAATCTGCGCCGCGACGCCTTCGTGATGACGCCTTCGAACTACATCGAACGCTGGCGCGAGCATATCCGCGAAGGCTTTCTGCGCGCACTGCCCGAGCGGCCCTATACCGGCATCCTGGTGGCCCTGGCGGTCGGCGACCAGCGCGCCATCGACGCCGAGCAATGGCGAGTGTTTTCCCGCACCGGCATCACCCACCTGATGAGCATATCCGGTTTGCATGTCACCATGTTCGCCGGCCTTGCCTACGCCTTGCTGAACTGGCTGTGGCGGCGCAGTCCGGATTTGATGTTGCGGGTGCCGGCGCAACGCGCGGCGGTGGTCGGCGGTTTCCTTGCGGCACTCGTATACTGCCTGATCGCCGGCTTTGCCGTGCCGGCCCAGCGCACCCTCTACATGCTGGCGGTGGTGGCCGTCGCGTTGTGGACCCAGCGTACCGCTTCGGCCAGCCGCGTGCTGGCGCTGGCCTTGCTGCTGGTGTTGTTGCTGGACCCCTGGGCGGTGCTGGCGGCGGGTTTCTGGCTGTCCTTCGGCGCGGTCGGAGTGTTGTTCTATATCGGCGGCGCGCGACTGGGCCCAGCCCACTGGTTGATGGAATGGGGGCGTGCCCAATGGGCGGTCACCATCGGCATGGTCCCGGCGCTGCTATTGCTGTTCCAGCAGTTCTCCCTGGTGTCGCCGCTGGCCAATGCCGTCGCCATCCCCGTGGTGAGTTTCATCGTCACCCCGCTGGCGCTGGCCTCCATCCTGCCGCTGTGCGGATTCCTGCTCGAACCGGCGTATCTTGTGACGGCTTGGTTGATGGCCTTCATCAACTGGCTGGCGGACTTGCCCTGGGCGGTCTGGCAGCAACACGCACCGCCGACCTGGGCCTGGCTGACGGCACTCTTCGGCAGCGCCTGGCTGCTCCTGCCGCGCGGATTTCCGGCGCGCTGGCTCGGGCTGGTGCTGATGCTGCCCCTCCTGTTCGTGCCGCCGCCGCGGCCGGCGGCGGGCGAGGTGACGCTGACCGTGCTGGATGTCGGCCAGGGACTGGCGATGCACATCCAGACCGCCACCCACGACCTGCTCTATGACACCGGGCCGGCCTACACTCTCGAAGCCAACAGCGGCAATCGCGTCATCGTGCCTTACCTGCGGGCGCGCGGCGTGGAGCGCCTGGACGGCTTGATCGTCACCCACCAGGACACGGATCATTCCGGCGGCGCCGAGTCGGTGCTGGAATCCGTGCCGGTGCGCTGGCTGATGAGTTCGCTGGCGTTCGAACACCTGCTCTCCGCCGCTCCAGTCGAGGCGCGCCCGTGCCAAGCCGATCAGGCCTGGGAATGGGACGGCGTGAGCTTCGAAATGCTGCATCCGCCATCCACCCAGTACGAAATCCCGACCCGTAAGACCAATGACATGAGCTGCGTGCTGAAAGTCAGCAACGGCCACGGTGCGGCGCTGCTGACTTCGGACATCGAGGCGCTATCCGAACAAGTGCTGCTGGCGCATTACGGCGGAGCGCCGGGCGGCAAATTGCACGCCGAGGTGCTGATCGTGCCTCATCACGGCAGCCGCACTTCATCGACGTCGGAGTTCATCGCCGCCGTGGGCGCGCGCGACGCGATCTTTCCGGTCGGCTATCGCAACACGTTCGGCCATCCCCGCCCGGACGTCGTCGAGCGTTACCGCCTCAGCGGCGCGACGCTGCGCCGTACCGACCTGGAAGGCGCGCTGACCGTGCGCCTAACGCCTTCCGGGCCGCGCATCGTCGCCGAGCGCGAGGAACGCCGGCGCTATTGGCATGGGCGTTGAGTCTTGGACGATCAGCCAAATTGCAACAGGGTCGCCGGATCGGGCCAGACATAGCGCAACTTGGGCACGGAACCGCCGTCCGGCGGCAGCCAGAAATCTTCGCCGGCGTCGAGTGCGCCCAGGCGCTCGTAGAAACGCCGCGCCGGGGCGTTGGAAACGATCACCCAGAGGTACATGCCCAGCCCCGGATGCGCCTGTAGCGACCACGCCGCCACGTGTGCCATGAGGCTCGCGCCTATGCCCTGGCGCTTCGCCTCGTCCGAGACGTGCAGGTTTTCCAGCAGCGTTCCCCAGCGCCCATCGTAGGCACCATAGGCGCAGGCGAAGCCGACGACCCGGCCGGCCCGTTCGGCGACCGCGACGTGTTGGTTTGGCGCCGGAGCGTTCAGGCATTCCGACCATACCGACAGGCGCTCAGTGTCGATGTCGCTGTCCAGGTATGCGTCGCTGAGTACCTCGCGGTAGGCCACCCGCCAACTGGCCGATTGCAGGCGGGCGATGGCGGCGGCGTCCGCCGGGGTGGCGACACGGATGCGCAGAGAAGCGGTCATCCCGGAGGTGGTTCGATCCTGGGCCTGCTGCCGGCCACTCCCGGCACCTGCTCAAAGTGCGACACCACCGGGAAGGGCTCGTAGAAATGGTGCAACAGCCGCTTCCATTCCTGATACTGGGGCGACTTGCGAAAGCCGGTTTCGTGCGCGGCGAGCGTTTCCCAGCGGACCAGCAGCAGGTATTCGTCCGGGCGTTCCAGGCAGCGTTGCAACTCGTGCGACAGGTAACCTGGCATGGAGGCGATGATGCTCTGCGCGATAAGGAAGGCCGCCTCGAACTCGGCGGCCTGGCCGGCTCGGACATGCAGGGGCGCGGCTTCGGTAATCATTGCATCGGCTGCCTGATGATGGTTTTCCATTTCGCCGGGTCCGCCTTTCGAATGTCGCTCAAATAGATTTCATGATGCTTGCCTGTCCGCCCGCTCCTGGCGTCGATAAACCGGTGCAGCTTCTCGATGGTCGGACCTTCCGCGGAGAACGGGCCGATGTGCATGATTTGCGCGCATCTGCCTTCCGACAGGGCGCTCAGCCGCAACCTGGAAATGGCCGCCGGATGCTTCTTCTTGCGTACGTCGGCGATAGCCTGATCGATGATTTCCCGGGCGACGAAAGCCGGCTGCGCAATCATCATCGTCCATTTCCATTTGGACTTGTCGCCGGTTGCGAATGCCGACATATCATCGGCCCACCACAGCCCTTCCAGGGGCATGACGCCATAGTCGATCGCCGCCGCGCCTTTCTTGATCATGAACTTCACGGCATAGGAAACGGCGAACAAGACTTCGATGGCATCGACATACGCCTGCGAGGTGTTGGGATCGCCTTCGCCGTCCACCATCAGGTAATTCGTGGTCGGGACATCCACCTCGACCACCTCCTTGGCGGAGGGTTGATAGAGATGCTTCAGTTCTTTCTTGAGATCGATCTTCTCCACGGATACTCCCGATCAATTACAGCCGGTGGGACGGCGGGCGCACGTTGGGCTTCATGCCGCGCAGGCCCTTGCAAACGCGCTCACCAGCGGTGCCGCTTGGCCTTTCAAGGCAGCGCGCTCGGGCTGGAACAGCGTGGCGACGAAGAATGGATGATCGTCCAGTTCGACGGCGCGTATTTCTCCCGTCTCGTCGTCCGCTGCCGCGCGCATCGGCCCCGCCACGAGCGCAGCCTGGAACGCCGGGTTCAGGCCGTAGCGACAACTGTAACCTTCGGTCGTCTCTTCACGCCCATACGCCGCCGCAATGCGGCTGCCGGGGAAGAGCCGGACCGTGCCTGTCGCTTCGACCAGCGCGCATTCCAGCGGTGAAATCACCGCCCGGGAAGCGTCCGGCGCCGTTTCGGCATGTTCCGCATCGGCCCACCCCAGCACATTGCGGGCATATTCGACGACGGCGTGCTGAAAGCCGCCGCAGGTGCCGAGGAAGGGAATCGCGGCCTCGCGCGCATGGCGGATGGCGAGCAGCGCGCCATCCATGCTGCGATACGGACTCGCCGGCACGCACCACAAGCCGTCGAATCGCGAGATACGTCCGACCGAGCTGATCTCCCCGGTGGGCACCCATTCGAACTCGACCGCAATGCCGGATATTTCCGCCGCGCGTCGCAGGGCGAGCGGAATCGCCTGGTGGGCCGGCACGGACTCGTTATAGTCGCCTACCAGGCCTATTGTTACGCCGCTACGCATGCTCCTGTCTCCTGGATTTCCGATCACGCCCGATTCGTATTCTATTCCAGGGTAGTAGTGCCTTGATCGCTCACGGATGCACCTTCTCGTGCCGTTCCAGCATTTGCACGAACTGGATAATTCGCCTGGCGCGCGTTTCGGCCTTCTTGGCGGTTTGAATCCTGAACAGAACGGCGTATCGATTCCCGCTGTCGAGCATTCCGAAGAAGTCCTTTGCTCGCGGATTGCCATCCAGCGCCGACTGAAAATCACCGGGTATGGTTGCCTTGCTCGCCGAGTCATACGCGGCGTCCCAGCGCCCGTCGAGCTTCGCGCGTTCGATCATTTGGAGTCCGGCCGGCTTCATGCTTCCTGCTTTGATCAGAGCCAGCGCCTTGTCCTTATTGATCTTCGACCAAATACTCTTGTCCGAGCGTCGAGTAAATTTCTGGAGCCAGAATTGTTCGTCGTGGGCCTGCTTCTGTCCATCTATCCATCCAAAGCAAAGCGCAATTTCCACGGCTTCGTCGTATGAAACCGACGCTATCCCCGCTCCCTTTTTTGCGAGCTGCAACCACAGCCCGGGCGACGAGCCGTGGTTTTTTGTCAGCCAACCGGCCCAGTCTTTCTGTCGCTCAAAGTGTTGAATCGGCAAAGTTGCAGATGACTTGGATTGAGGTTTCACACGCGATACTCCGAAGCGACCCTGGGCAGGCATCGGTTAAGGCTGCGAGGAAGTGCGCAGACGCTCGATGAGCCAGCGACCATCTTGCTGGCGCCTCCACTGTATGTCAAACAAGCCGCTGGCCACGATCTCCTGTCCATCCGGCGCTCTGACCGACTGCACGTAGGTTCCCGACTGGCTCACCTGCGTGCTTGCCGGCGACACGGAGACAAGCGTCATGTCGTGGGACAGAACCCGGTAATTTGCGAAGGACTCCAGGAAGCTCCGAATCTTCGCTCTGCCGACAATGGGCGCCTGGCCGACATGCTCCATGCTTCCGCTTGGCAAGAACAGCTCAGACAGCGCGACCGCGTCCTGGCGGCTCAGCAACTGCGCGTACATTTTCAAGGCGGCAGCAGTCTCCCGCTGGGCCGCCTGCTCCGGCGATGCCCCGAACTCAGTGGGCTGAGAAGCGCAAGCGGCCAGCGCGCAGGTAGCCGCCACGAAAAACATCCGGCGAGCCATGACGGCGACCGTGGAATTGGGGGATGGACTCGTCGATTTCATTGGTAACAGGACAACGGGGGAATCTCCTGCCGAATATCTTCGTCAAGTTTGCCATAGAAAACATCGAACAGGCCACCGGAGACACGGTCTCCGCTCACGACCCGATTGGTCCGTTCAACAGGCGAACGCTCTTGGCTAAGCGCTTGGCGTCAGCAGGCGCATGCGCAACCACAACAGATCGCACGCCGACCCGACGGCAATCCCGATTGCATACGCCAGGAGATCCACCCAGGAGAACCCGGAACCGAGAACCAGGTGGCCGAGTGTGGTGCTTCGAATCGAGTCGATCCACGGAGCCTGATAGAGCTGGCTGAATTCGACGGCGTAGGACGCGAGCAGCGCAAAGGCCGCAAGCCGCCATGTCTTCGCATTGGGCAGGAAGGCGCACAAAGCGACGAAGACCATGAGCGCCCACAAAGCATCTCCGGGATACTTTTCCAACGCGGCGGGAAACAAGCCCGGAAACTTCCGGGAAGCCAGGCCGAGCGCGATGACCACCATCACCGCGGCGGCATATGAATACCTGCTGCGCGAGTATGTGTGCCGACCGGAGGTCTCGGGTGGCCCGACGATTATCCGAGTGAAACGGCTCATGGCAGTTAGGATGCGGTGGATATCTCGCTCCTGGGACCGGCGGGCATCCGGTTGAAGTACATGCGATGGAGGAAAAATGCGATTGGAATGCCGAAGAGCAACGCATGCGATACGAAGCCCTGAGCCAGAACCTGTGGGCTGTAGGTGATCCTGAACTGGATGGCGGAGAGCGGAATCACGACAAAGTTCATCGTGAGGTAGACGAGTACGCCAAAGATCGCCCCGAACACCAGGTAACACCTCTGGACGAGGGATGATTGCCGCGCTACCGCGAAATAGACGCCAGCGGCAACCAGCGCAATACCGAAATGTAGAAAGAGGCCCATGGCACCGGTTGCCAACCCGCCTTGGTAGGAGGACGCGCCCAACAAGCCGCTTGCCACCGACTGGAGCACCCGTAATGGCGTTACTCCGCGGAACTCGGCGACCACGAAAGCATAGACGATGTCGAGCGCGCCTGCGGACAAACCGCCGACCAGGATCGCGGCAACGAGCCTGGGCGCGCCGGGTACGGTGGATGAGGCCATGGGTTGCATGTTTTGGCTCCTAACGTGGGTCTGGAACGACTGGTTGAGGAGTGACACGAGTGACCTCCTGTACCTGAGGTTTGAGGTAAGCGGCGCGCGGCAGCGCGTCCTGCTTGACCGGTGGGTTGGGCGGCAATGCCTCGATGGAGCGAAGGATGGCCCGCGTAATAGCCTCTCTCTTCGAAAGATCGGCCATCCTGTTTGGCGTGTCGATATTCAGAGCGAAGAAGACCGGACCGGTCGGCCACTCGACCCATCCGACCCACCAACCCATTCGGCCCGTCCAGCCTGTCTTGGCGCGCAGTATCCAGTCGCGTCCAGCCTCGACGATCATTATGTCCTTGACCAAACGCTGGTGTTCTACGCGAAACGGGAGTTCATTTCGATAAAGGCGCTTCAGGAAGGAGATCTGCTCGTACGCCGAAATCGCAAGATTGCCGTCGATCCAGTAGTCGCCATGCTTCGAAGAAGGATCGGCGTTTCCATAGTTCAGTTTTCCGAGATAGTCTCTTGCCCTGTCTTCGCCGATTTCTTTTGCGAACAGTTCGTATACCCAAACGGCAGAGTTGCGCATTGCCGATCGCAGGTTCTGGTCTTGATTGTGTGCCGCGAAATCTCTCGCAACCCCGTCCCACCTGAAAACCTGAAACTCGTCGCGAACAGCCCCCGCATCCAGTGCAAAGAGCGTGTGCGGAATCTTGAAGGTGGAAGCCGGCGAGTAGCGTTTCTTGGCCCGATTTTCATCATAAACGGATGTGGATCGAGTGGCTGTCCGCTCGTCCGCCACGACGATGGTCCCGTGAGCCTCGAACTCAGTGAAGATCTTTCCCCAATCAGAACGGTTTTGCGCCTTCTCTTGTGCGTCGCTGAGAGAGACGAGCGAAAAAAATGAAAATAGAAGTGCGAGGATTCGGATTTTCACAAGTTTTCCTTCGACGTCCAACGTTCAAATTGAGGAGCTGGCCGATTGCAAAACTTGACCGGCGGCGTCCCAGAAGTTCAAAAGAACACAAGCCGCAAAGCGAACGTATACCTGCCAGTCCCGCCCGAAAACAGGGTTGGGCTGGGTACTCATCTAGCCTAGCTCCTGTGGCGACACAAAGCATAGTTCGCCTTTGGCTCCAGGGGCACCCATTGATGTTCTTGAGAACTCTTCGCAAGAAAACGGCTTAATGGGATGGCCTAAGATTTTCGATGCCTTGTCCCAATTGCCCTCACTCCGCCAGCGTCCTCCAGGCTCTAAGCGTATCTTTCCGGTGTCGGCGTCCACGAGCCCGAAACCCGCTTCATTACACCCCGTACCGCCGCACATCCAGTTGAACAAGACATACATTTTTCCAGTAGCGCTTGTTTCACACCTAAGCATAAAAAACTCTCGATCCATGTAATACAGGTAGTCATATTCCGCACCGGGAACTCTAATTGTCAATACATAGAAAGGCGACTCGTTGACCGCGCTATTAAAAAGGCTAACGGTAGCTCTCCCGCACGTGAGCACGCCATCTTGTACGGCAACCGCTTCAGTTATGGAAGAAATTAGAATCAGGACTGCGCCAAAAAGGTGAGTGAGCTTCATGCTAGTGCCCAACGAAGCTGTAGAAAAAGTGTATTCATGTATTCATGTGCGTATTCTGACCCGAACCAAACCGAATATCAATTGTCATAAATGGTTCGTCAGCACTGGGACTTTGCATAGCACGCTATAAGCACATCGACACCAGCACTACCTGCGCTCGGCAATTCGTTTCTGAAGAACGTCAATTCTGTTTGAGGCGTAGCTGATACCCTGCACTCCTTCAGCTCGCGCCGTTTTCGCGTTGTCTAAGACAACCTTTGCTTTTTGCAGTTTTCCTTTCGCGCGCTCCCGTTCTTCGGTTGTGCCTTCCCCTCGGTCATATAAATTTTTGAGCGTGTCATAGTCCGTTTCCAGATCTTTGATTTGCGTGCCCAAGTCTGCGACATTGGCTTCTTGTTTTACCTTTAGACGGATTAGGCGCCGCATCTCATCCATCATTTCGTCGCTGGACGCACCGTCCGGTGGCACCTCGGGGGTGATTCTTGCGTTGCCAGTTGCTTCCCTTTCCTTCTTACTTTCCTGAGGGACAGTCAGATACAAAGCCATAAGTGCAAACCCGAACAATCCAACGAACCACTTTTTACTCCGAGAATCAATCAACGGAAGTTCTATACCGAATGCTTTAAGTCCACCACCAATTAAGGCAGCGATAACGCAGACAATACCCGCAGTAAGTACGGCTTCTGGCATCCTACGGCTCCTTATTGCGAAGTAACGACAATACGCCATCGTCTGAAATCGTCAGCGTGTTAGAGATCATCTTCATGCCACGGACTGAGCGATGCTTGGGTTGCGGTCGCCGGTCAAAGTCTGGTACCCAGGCCAGAATATTATGAGGTCATATCGCCTTAAATCCAAATGGCATGATAACGCCCCTGAGCAATAATGGATATACCTAAAAACCCATAGTTTGGCGGACATGGATTTACCAGCACTTCGGCGCTTCTTCCTGCAACATTGCACCAAGCCAAGGAAGAACAACGGAGTCTTGCGTGGTCGGCTGACAACCGCAGGCTTGTCATCGTTCCGCGCGGGAGTGTCGCCTGTCGCGGACGTTTCCCCCCTGTTGATTTACACTGCGATACCCTATCGAACCAGATATCCGCCTCTTAACAAGGAAACCATCATGCACCCCATGCGCCAACGCACCGTCCAATGTTCCAGCCCCGCCGGCCTGCACCGCATGGCCTATGTCGAATGGGGCGACCCGGGCAACGGGAAGGTGCTGGTCTGCGTCCATGGCCTGACGCGCTGTTCGCGCGACTTCGATTTCATGGCCCAGGCGCTGGCGGATGAGTACCGGGTGGTCTGTCCCGACGTGGTGGGGCGGGGGCGCAGCGACTGGCTTAAGCTCAAGGCGCTGTATGCGGTCCCGCAATACGTCGCGGACATGGTGACGCTGATCGCGCGGCTGGATGTCGATACGGTGCATTGGGTCGGCACCTCGATGGGCGGGTTGATCGGCATGGCGCTGGCGGCGCAGGAAAATACCCCGATCACGCGGCTGGTGCTGAACGATGTCGGGCCGGTGGTGACCGGGGTGTCGCTGAAGCGCATTGCGGAATATGTCGGCAACGACCCGCGCTTCGACAGCATCGAACAGGCCGAAGCTTTCGTGCGCTTCGTCAGCGCCACTTTCGGGACTTTCAACGATGCGCAGTGGCGTCACCTGACCGAGCATGTGGTGCGCACCGCCGCCGACGGCAAGATCGAGTTCCGCTATGACCCCGGCATCGCCGAGCCGGCAAGCAAGATCCTGGAGCAAACCCAGGGCAAGGATATGGAGATGTGGCCGCTGTACGAAGCCGTCCGGTGCCCGACGCTGGTGCTGCGCGGCGCGCAATCCGACCTGCTGACGCCGGAGACGGTGGCGCAGATGGCGAGCCGCGGCCCGAAAGCCCGGACCGCCGAAATTCCCGGCGTCGGCCATGCGCCGATGCTGATGCATGACGAACAGGTAGCGCTGGTGCGGGATTATTTACGGGCAGGCTGAGCTTATTGCGTCGCACCATTGATTTATGTTTGAAGTTACATAACTGCGTAGTAGACTTCCGACGCGGATTTCGACCCTTGAAATCCATCGACGAGGAGGCGACACCATGCAGAAATCGCTGCACATCGACCCGGGCAAATGCACCGGCTGCCTGCAATGCGAGATGGCCTGTTCCTACGAGAACTACGGCGTCTTCAACATCTCGAAATCGCGCATCAAGGTCTTCAATTTCGAGCACGAAGGCCGCAAGGTTCCCTACACCTGCACCCAGTGCGCCGAGGCGTGGTGCATGACGGCATGCCCGGTGGATGCGATCAAGATCGATGCCGCGACGGGCGCCAAGGTGGTCAACGAGGCGACCTGCGTCGGTTGCAAGGTGTGCACGATAGCCTGTCCGTTCGGCACCGTGAATTACGTCGCCGATACCGGCAAGGTGCAGAAATGCGACCTGTGCGGCGGCGATCCGGCTTGCGCCACGGCCTGCCCAACCGGCGCCATCACTTATGTCGAGTCCGACTGGACCGGGCTCGAAAAGATGCGGCTGTGGGCAGGCAAGACCGATACTCAACCCCGCGCCAACGCTTAAGAGGAGACGGACATGGCCTGGACAAGAAAAATCCTGCGCGTTGATCTGACCAACGGCACCTGCAAATCCGAACCGCTCAACATGAAGCTGGCCCAGGAATATCTCGGGCAGCGCGGCCTGGCGACCAAGTATTTCGTCGACGAGGTCGATCCGAAAGTCGATCCGTTGTCGCCCGCCAACAAGCTGATCATGGCGACGGGACCGCTCACCGGCACGCCGGCGTCGACCGGCGGACGTTATTCGGTGATCACCAAGGGCGCGCTGACCGGCGCCATCGCCTGCTCGAATTCGGGCGGCTACTTCGGCGCCGAGATGAAGTTTGCGGGCTGGGACATGATCATTTTCGAGGGCAAGTCGCCCAAGCCGGTGTATCTCTCGGTCGAGGACGACAAGGCCGAACTGCGCGACGCTTCGCATCTGTGGGGCAAGACGGTATGGCAGACCGAGGAGATCATCAAGAAGAGCCACCAGGATCCGCAAGTGCGCGTCTGCAGCATCGGCCGTTCGGGCGAAAACGGCGTGCTGTACGCCTGCATCGTCAATGACCTGCATCGCGCCGCCGGACGTTCCGGCGTGGGCACGGTGATGGGCTCGAAGAACCTCAAGGCGGTGGCATTGCGCGGCACCCGCGGCGTGGCCGGGATGAAGGACGCCAAGGCTTTCATGAAGGCCGCCACGGCCGCCAAGCAGGTGCTCAAGGACAATGCCGTCACCGGCCAGGGCCTGCCGGCCTTCGGCACCCAGGTGCTGATGAACGTGATCAACGAGATGGGGGCGTTGCCGACGCGCAATCATCGCGACGTGCAGTTCGAGAGCGCGCGCAAGATTTCCGCCGAGGCGATGGCCGAAAAACGTCCCACGGACGGCAAGTCCAATCTGGTGACCAATGCCGCCTGCTTCGGCTGCACGATAGCCTGCGGCCGCGTCTCCAAGATCGATGCAACGCATTTCAGCGTGGTCAATAAGCCGGAATATTGGGGCGCGACCGGCGGGCTCGAATACGAGGCGGCCTGGGCGTTGGGCGCCGCCAACGGCGTCGGCGACCTAGAGGCGCTGACTTTCGCCAACATGATCTGCAACGAGGACGGCTACGACCCGATCTCCTTCGGCGCCACCGTCGGCGCGGCCATGGAGCTGTATGACCTCGGCATCCTGACCAAGGAACAGATCGGCATGGACGCGCCTTTCGGTTCCGCCGAAGCGCTATGCAAGCTGGCGGAGATGACCGCCAGGGGTGAGGGCTTCGGCAAGGAGCTGGGCCTGGGTTCCAAACGCCTGTGCGCCAAATACGGCAAGCCGGAACTGTCGATGTCGGTCAAGGGCCAGGAGTTCCCTGCCTACGATTCGCGCGGCATCCAGGGCATGGGCCTGACGTACGCCACGTCCAACCGCGGCGCCTGCCACCTACGAAGCTACACCGTGGCCTCGGAAGTGCTGGGCATACCGGTCAAGACCGATCCGCTGGTCACCGAAGGCAAGGCCGACTTGGTCAAGGCTTTCCAGGACGCCACCTCGGTCTTCGATTCGGCCGGCGTGTGCGTGTTCACAACCTTCGCCTGGACGCTGGCCGACTTGCAGCCGCAGCTCGACGCAGCCTGCGAGGGCGACTGGACCATGGAGAAGCTGGCGCTGGTCGGCGAGCGCATCTGGAACATGGAGCGCCAGTTCAACAACGCCGCCGGCTTCACCGCCAAGGACGACGACCTGCCGCCGCGCCTGAAGACTGAGCCGGCCAAGACCGGTCCGGCCAAGGGACTGGTCAGCGGCATCGACAAGATGCGGCCGGAGTATTACAAGGTGCGCGGCTGGGACGCCAATGGCGTGCCGACCAAGGAAACCTTGTCCCGCCTCGGGCTCTGAGTCATCGCTCCACGCCAGGGCGCGCGGCTGAGCCGGCGCCTTGGCGTTTTCATTTGAGGAACTCCCCATGAAACATGTCATCATCGGTAACGGCCCGGCCGGCGTGATTGCGGCCGAGACTCTGCGCAAGCTCGACGCGAAGGCGGAGATCGTGCTGGTCGGCGACGAGTCGGAGCCGCCGTATTCGCGCATGGCCATTCCCTATCTGCTGATGGGCAACATCGCCGAGCAGGGCACCCATCTGCGCAAGGACCAGAAGCATTTTTTCCGTCTGAACATCCGCCTGGTGAATGCGCGGGTGGAGAAAGTCGATCCCGCCGCCAAAAGCGTCAAGCTTGCCAACGGCGACGCGCTGTCTTACGACCGCTTGCTGATCGCCACGGGTTCGCACCCGGTGCAGCCGCCGGTTCCGGGCATGGACCTGCCCGGCGTGCATACCTGCTGGACGCTTGCCGACGCGCGCCAGATCATCGCCAAAACCAAGCCGGGTGCGCGCGTGGTTCAAATGGGCGCCGGCTTCATCGGTTGCATCATCATGGAGGCGCTGGCGGCCCGCGGCGTCAAGCTTACCGTGGTGGAAATGGGCGACCGCATGGTGCCGCGCATGATGAATGCAACCGCGGGCGGGATGATCCGGCAATGGGTGGAACGAAAGGGCGTGCGCGTACATGTGTCGACGCGCGTCGAGGCGATCACTCAGGCTAATGGGGCATTGAGTGCCAAGCTGTCCTCCGGCGAATCGCTGCCGGCCGACTTGATCATCAGCGCCACCGGCGTGCGGCCGAATATCGCCTTCCTGAAAGGCAGCGGCGTCAACACCAAGGATGGCGTGCTGGTCGACGATCAGTTGCAGACCAGCGTGCCCGGCATTTACGCGGCGGGCGACGTCACCGAGTCCATCGGCTTGATTTCCGGCCTGCCCCAGCTCAACGCCGTTCAACCCAACGCCGCCGATCAGGCGCGCGTGGCGGCCGCCAATATGGCCGGAAAATTGTCGCCGTTCCAGGGCAGCCTGGCGATCAACGTGCTCGATACCCTGGGGCTGATTTCCACCTCGTTCGGGCAATGGTGGGGCGAGAGCAAGGCGGACGGCGGCGACAGCGCGGAGTTGCTGGACGCGGAAAAATTCCGCTATCTGTCGCTCCAGTTCAGCGAGGATGTGTTGATCGGTGCCACCAGCCTCGGTTGGTCAGATCATGTCGGCGCCCTGCGCGGCCTGATCCAGGGCCGGGTGCGGCTGGGCGCGTGGAAGGGGCGGCTGCTGGCCGATCCGACGCAATTCATGGCGGCCTACCTCGGGGCGGCGCAAGGGACTGCATGAAGGTAGCGCTGAAGCTTTACGCGACACTGTCGGACTACCTGCCGGCCGAAGCACGCCAGACCAATCGGCTCGATCTGGAGGTCGAGCCGGGAACAACCCCGGCGATGATGATCGAGCGCTATGCGTTGCCGCAAAAACTTTGCCATCTGGTGCTCATTGATGGGGTGTTCGTGCCGCCCGGCATGCGCGCGACGCGCACACTCGAAGAGGGCGAAGTGCTCGCCATCTGGCCGCCCGTCGCGGGCGGATGAAGCTTCCCCGAAGTTTCGAGATGACCGTGACGCGGGCGGAGTTTCTCCGCTTGTTGCCGGCCGCCGTCGGCGGTTCGACGTTCGTCGAGGAGCCGGATGCCTTCCTGCATCGCGACCCGAATCGTTTCTGGCGCATCGGGTTCCTACCTCTGCCGGAACTGAGGATCGGCCTGATCCGGTTGGTGAGGCATCGCGTCGAGTTTCAGTTCGAAGGCTATGCGGTCGACGAGATCGAGGCTTTCATGGCACGCTTCGAACTCTACACTCGTCGAGGCGGGGGCTGATCTGTTAGAATCCAAAGCGGCGGGCCTCCCCGCATTGCGGGGTGGTGAACCTGGTCAGGTCCGGAAGGAAGCAGCCACAGCCATTTACTGCAAGTGCCGGGGGTAAGGCTCGCCACACCAATTCCTTGCCCAAATCAACCGTGACTTTGTCAACTTCGCCTCGCCGTGTCGCATACACTGTCTTCGGCTCGTTTTCGCGCCACGCTTGATTTGGACAAGGAATTGATGTCCGTGGCTGATCCACACATTCATACCATTCGCCTCTTACGTATCGTTCGATATTCTGCCGTATGAGCTATCAAGTTCTCGCGCGCAAGTGGCGCCCCAAGTCGTTTTCCACGCTGGTGGGGCAGGAGCATGTGGTGCGTGCCCTGACGCATGCACTGGACCAGAACCGGCTGCACCACGCCTATTTGTTCACCGGCACGCGCGGCGTCGGCAAGACTACCATCGCGCGCATCATGGCCAAGGCGCTCAACTGCGAGAGCGGCATCACCTCGACGCCGTGCGGCGTTTGCTCATCTTGCGTCGAGATCGACGGCGGACGCTTCGTCGACCTGATCGAGGTCGATGCCGCGACCAACACCAAGGTCGACGAGATGCGGCAGTTGCTGGAAAACGCCACCTATGCGCCGACGCGCGGCCGTTTCAAGGTGTATGTGATCGACGAAGTCCACATGCTCTCGAATTCGGCGTTCAACGCCATGTTGAAGACGCTGGAAGAGCCGCCCGAACACATCAAGTTCATTCTCGCCACGACCGATCCGCAGAAAATTCCGGTGACGGTGCTGAGCCGCTGTCTACAATTCAACCTCAAGCAGATGCCGCTGGCGCACATCATTACGCATCTGACGCACATCCTGGTGGAGGAGGGCGTGCCGTGCGAGCCGCCCGCCCTCAAGCAATTGGCCAAGGCCGCCGCCGGCAGCATGCGCGACGCCCTCAGCCTGCTCGACCAGGCCATCGCCCATGGCGCCGGCCGGGTCGAGGAAGCCAATGTGCGCGACATGCTCGGCACGGTCGGTGACGATTATCTGTACACGCTGCTCGATGCGCTGGTCGCCGGCGACGTGCAGGCCTTGCTCGGCGTGGCCGATACCATGGACGCGCACAGCCTGAGTTTCGACTCGGCCTTGCAAGAATTGGCGACCCTGTTTCATCGCATCGCCCTGGCGCAGTTCGCTCCCCAGGCGCTGGTCGACGATGCCGAGCGGCAGCGCCTGGCGCCGTATGCCACAAGCTTCGATGCGGAGTTCCTGCAACTCGCCTACCAGATCGCCATCCATGGCCGTGACGACCTGAGTCTGGCACCCGACGAGTACGCCGGTTTCAGCATGACCCTGATGCGCCTCTTCGCTTTTCGTCCGGAGACACCGCCGCCTTTGGGAACGGAGTCGCCTCAGGCGCCGGCACGTGGTGCCTCCGCGCCTGGACCCAAAGCCGCCGCTGCATCGCCGGCGCCGGCTGCTCCGCCCGCCCGGCCCACGGCGGCAGCGGCAATGGGTAAGCCCGGCGCGGCCGCGGATGACTGGCACGAAATTACCGCCAAGCTGAATCTTGGCGGCATGGTGCGCGGCCTGGCCGTGCATTGCGAATTGGTCGAGGTCGGCACGGAGGTCATTACCCTGCGCCTGCCTCCGGCGCACAAGTATCTGCTCGGCAAAGCGCATCAGGAGAAATTGCAGTCCGAGTTGCAGCTTTACTACGGCCGGCCGCTGCGGCTCAACATCGTGCTGGCCGACACGGCCGTGGAAACTCCGGTGGAACGCAACCGCGTCATTCAGCGCGAGCGGCAGGACCGCGCCATCGCCGCCATCGAACAGGACGACTTCGTGGTCAAGGTGGTCGAGCTCTTCGACGCCACGATCAACGAAGCGTCCATCAAACCCCTTAACTGAACCGAGCATCGAGGAGAGCAGCATGATGAAAGGCGGCATTGCCGGCCTGATGAAACAGGCGCAACAAATGCAGGAGCGCATGGCCAAGGCCCAGGACGAACTGGCGGCCATCGAAGTCGAGGGACAGTCGGGCGCCGGCATGGTCAAGGTGACCATGACCTGCAAGCACGACGTGCGGCGCGTCAGCATCGATGCCTCCGTCATGGACGACAAGGAAATGCTGGAAGACCTGGTGGCCGCCGCGATGAACGACGCGGTGCGCAAGGCCGAGGCGACCGCCCAGGAGAAGATGAGCGGCTTCACCGCCGGCATGCAATTGCCGCCGGGCATGAAACTGCCGTTCTGATGTCCGGTCCGGGCAGTCTCGAAAAACTCGTCGAGGCGCTGCGCTGCCTGCCCGGGGTCGGGCCGAAATCCGCCCAGCGCATGGCCTACCACTTGCTCCAGCGCGAACGGCCGGGCGCCCAGCGGCTGGCCGATGCGCTGGCCGAGGCTTTGCTGCGGATCCGCCATTGCCAGCGCTGCAACACGTTCACCGAAGACGATCTGTGCGAGCGCTGTGCGTCCGGTAAGCGCGATGCCTCGCTGCTGTGCGTAGTGGAGATGCCGGTGGATCTGAACATGATGGAACAGACGCATGCGTTCAAGGGACTCTACTTTGTCTTGATGGGGCGCTTGAGTCCGCTCGACGGCATCGGCCCGAAGGAACTCAAGCTCGACCGGCTGCTGGAACGCGCCACCGACGGCGTGGTCAGGGAGGTCGTGATGGCCACCAATTTCACCAACGAGGGCGAAGCCACCGCCCATTACCTGTCGGAACTGCTGCATGCCAGGGGCCTCAAGGTCAGCCGCATCGCGCGCGGTTTGCCGGTCGGCGGCGAACTGGAGTTTACCGACGCCGGGACGATCGCCCAGGCGTTCTACGAGCGGCGCGATTACTAACTCGCGTAGTCGTCATACCGCCCCCGTGCCATGAAAGCGTTCAAACACAGGATTTACGCCCCCACCCCCAACCCCCGCCCAGGCGGGGGCTACAAATTGCTCGCTGCGCTCGTCGGTAACGGGGCGCTTCGTAACTGTATTTCTTTGCGCTAATGGCGAAACCGCTTGATGGTATCAAGGTGGTCGAACTCGGAACCCTGATTGCGGGGCCGTTCTGCACCCGTATCCTTGGGGAGTTCGGCGCCGAGGTGATCAAGATCGAGGCGCCGGGCGAGGGCGATCCGCTGCGCAGTTGGCGCAAGCTGTATCAGGGAACCTCGCTATGGTGGTATGTGCAGGGGCGCAACAAACAGTCGGTGGCGATCAATCTCAAGCATCCCGAGGGCGCGGCGATCGTCCGCAAGCTGGTGCGCGAGGCCGATATCCTGGTCGAGAATTTCCGCCCCGGCGTGCTGGAGAAGCTGGGACTGGGCTGGGAGGTATTGTCCGAGGAGAATCCGGGCCTCGTCATGGTGCGGCTGTCGGGATTCGGCCAGAGCGGGCCCTACAAGCAACAGGCCGGATTTGGCGCGGTGGGCGAGGCGATGGGCGGCCTGCGTTACACCACCGGATTTCCCGACCGGCCGCCGGTGCGCACCGGCATCTCCATCGGCGACTCGATCGCCGCCCTGTGGGCCGCGATCGGCGCCCTGATGGCGTTGCGCCACCGTGAGGTGAATGGCGGCCAGGGGCAGGTGGTGGATGTGGCGCTGTACGAGGCTGTGTTCGCCATGATGGAGAGCCTGGTGCCGGAATTCGATGTGCTCGGCTTCGTGCGCGAGCGCAGCGGCAATGTCATGCCGGGCATCACCCCATCATCGACGCACACGACTCGCGACGGCAAACACCTGATCATCGGCGCCAATGGCGACGCCATTTTCCGGCGTTTCATGCTGGCCATCGGCCGGGCCGATCTGGCCGACGATCCTCAGCTTGCCAGCAACGCCGGCCGCGACTTGCGGGCCGCGGAGATCTACGCCCTGATCGATGCCTGGGTCGCAGGCCATGACGCGGAGCAGGTGCTCAAACTGCTGGCCGAGGCACAGGTGCCGTCCAGCCCCCTGTATTCGGTCGCCGACATGTTCCGCGACCCCCAGTTTTTGGCCCGAGGCATGCTGGAGACGGCGCATTTGCCGGATGGCAAGGAATTCAAGCTGCCCGGCATCGTCCCCAAACTCTCGGCCACGCCCGGCGCGACGGAATGGCTGGGGCCGCGCCTGGGCGAGCACACAGAGGCGGTGCTTGCCGGCATCGGCTACGCGGCGGATGAGATCGACCGGTTGTGTGCGGAAGGGGCGGTAGCAAGGGTAATCGGGAAAAGTTCCACCTGAACGCCCATCCGACTTTTAATCGACCATGAGTTTCCGGTATAATCCGTCGGCTTTAGGGTTCGAGCGTGCTTTCTTTCGACATTCAGGGATGAACCATGGCTTTAGATGACAAAGTGGATTGCGGTCGGCGGCGCCTGATCGTAGCCACAGCGACAGTGGGCGGCGTAGCGGGACTCGCCGCGGCGGTGCCGTTCGTCGCCAGCATGCTGCCGTCGGAGCGTGCCCGCTCGGCTGGCGCGCCCGTCGAAGTGGATATCAGCAAGCTCGCGCCGGGCCAGATGATGACGGTCGAATGGCGCGGCAAGCCGGTGTGGGTGATCAACCGCACCAAGGAAATGCTCGACTCGCTAAAGAAGACCGACGACAAGGTCAGCGATCCGCAATCCGGCAAACATATGCAACCGGAATATTGCAAGAACGAGACGCGCTCGATCAAACCCGAGATTCTCGTCGCCGTCGGTATCTGCACCCACCTCGGCTGCTCTCCCACCGAAAAATTCAAGACCGGCGCGGAAAGCGGCATCGAGGCCGACTGGCCGGGCGGTTTCTTCTGCCCCTGCCATGGGTCTACCTTCGACCTCGCCGGACGTGTCTACAAAGGCAAACCGGCGCCGGACAACCTCGAAATTCCAGCGCATAAATACCTGGGCGACACCAAGATCGTCATTGGCATCGGCCAAGACGGCAAGGAGGCCTGAGCGATGAAAGCCCAATTGACGTCATTGCTTGGCTGGGTCGACGAGCGTTTTCCGCTGACCTCGAGCTGGAAAGCTCATCTTTCCGAATATTACGCGCCGAAGAATTTCAACTTCTGGTACTTCTTCGGATCATTGGCGCTGCTGGTGCTGGTGCTGCAAATCGTCACCGGCATCTTCCTGACCATGCACTACAAGCCCGACGCGGCGCTCAACGCTTCCGGCGTGCCGGTCGCCTTCGCCAGCGTCGAGTACATCATGCGCGACGTGCCATGGGGCTGGATGATCCGCTACATGCACTCGACCGGCGCCTCGGCGTTCTTCCTGGTGGTCTATCTGCACATGTTCCGCGGCCTGCTGTATGGCTCATACCGCAAGCCTCGCGAGTTGATCTGGCTGTTCGGCATGTTCATCTTCCTGATGCTGATGGCCGAAGCCTTCTTCGGCTACCTGCTGCCGTGGGGCCAGATGTCTTTCTGGGGCGCCCAAGTCATCGTCAACCTGTTTTCGGCCATTCCCCTGATCGGACCGGATCTGTCGCTGTGGCTGCGCGGCGATTTCGTCGTCGGTGATGCCACGCTGAACCGCTTTTTCGCTTTCCACGTCATTGCAGTGCCGCTGGTGCTGGTCGGCTTGGTCGCCGCGCATATCCTGGCGTTGCATGAAGTCGGCTCCAATAACCCGGACGGCATCGAGATCAAGAAGAAAAAGGACGCCAACGGCATCCCGCTCGACGGCATTCCGTTCCATCCGTATTACACGGTGAAGGACATCGTCGGCGTGGTGGTGTTCCTGATGGTCTTCTCGGTCATCATGTTCTTCATGCCCGAGTTCGGCGGCTATTTCCTCGAATATAACAACTTCTTCCCCGCCGACCCCCTGGTGACGCCGCCGCATATCGCGCCGGTGTGGTATTTCACCCCCTATTACTCGATGTTGCGCGCCGTGACGGTCAACTTCTTCTGGATCGACGCCAAGTTCTGGGGTGTCGTGGCGATGGGCGGCGGCGTGGTGATCCTGCTGTTCCTGCCGTGGCTCGACCGCAGCCCGGTGAAATCGATACGCTACAAGGGCCCGATCTTCAAGGGTGCCGTGGCGATTTTCGTTGCCTGCTTCTTCATTCTCGGTTATCTCGGCATGCTGGCGCCCACGCCGATGCGCACCCTGGTATCGCAAATCTGCACGCTGCTGTATTTCGCTTTTTTCCTGCTGATGCCGATCTATAGCCAGTTGGACAAGTGCAAGCCCGAACCGGAAAGGGTGACAGGAAAATGAAGAAACTCGTTTTCGTTTTGCTGTTCGCCCCGCTGCTCGCATTCGCCGCCGGAGTCGAGCTTCACCTGGACAAGGCGCCGGATAAGGCGGGGGACATGGCGGCGCTGCAAAACGGCGCCAAGGTATTCGTCAATTACTGCCTGAATTGCCACTCGGCCTCGTACATGCGTTACAACCGCTTGCGCGACCTTGGCCTGAGCGAAGACCAGATCCGCGACAACCTGATGTTCACCACCGACAAGGTCGGCGACCTGATGAGGATCTCGATGCAGCGGGCCGAAGCCAAGGCATGGTTCGGCGCCGCACCGCCCGATTTGACCATCATCGCGCGCGCCCGCGCTTCGGAGTTCGGCTCCGGTTCCGATTGGCTCTACACGTATTTGCGCGGCTTCTACCGCGACGACAAGCGTCCGACCGGCTGGAACAACGTGGTTTTCGAGAACGTCGGGATGCCGCACGCATTGTGGGAACTGCAAGGCCAGCAGGTGATGGGCGAGGGACATAAACTCTCCATCGCCAAGCCGGGCAAGCTCAAGCCGGAAGAATACGACGCTTTGGTCGCCGACTTGGTGGGATATCTCCAGTACATGGCTGAGCCGGTGGCACAGACGCGCAAGCAACTGGGTGTGATCGTACTGATCGCCCTGGGCATCTTGTTCGTCTTTGCCTACGCGCTCAAGCGCGAGTTCTGGAAAGACGTTCACTAACCTTTATACTTATCGAACCGCGCAATGTTGCATATGGGGCATCGAGATCACAACTCACCCGCGGTACGCCGCGTGGTGCGGGATGCCGACTATTCCTGGGGTACCAGTACCATGATGAACCTGTACTCGGGCACCACCTGCCCGTTTAGCCATCGCTGCCGCATCGTCTTGTACGAGAAGCAGATGGATTTCCAGGTGATCGATGTCGATCTGTTCAACAAGCCGGAGGACATCGCGGTCATCAATCCCTATAACCGCGTGCCGGTGCTGGTTGATCGCGACCTCGTTCTCTACGAGTCCAATATCATCAACGAGTACATCGACGAGCGTTTCCCGCATCCGCAGTTGATGCCGCCGGACCCGATCATGCGCGCGCGCGCGCGGCAGTTGCTGTTCACCATGGAACAGGAGTTGTTCAGCCATATCGACGTGCTGAAAAGAACCTCAAGTCGGCCGAGAAATCGCGCCTGCACGTGCGCGACCGCCTTACCGAGTTAGCGCCGATCTTCACCAAGCAGAAGCACATGCTGGGCGAGGAGTTTTCGATGCTGGACGTGGCGATCGCTCCCTTGCTCTGGCGCCTGGATCATTACGGGGTCGAACTCGACAAGGCCGCGGCGCCGCTGATGAAATATGCCGAACGTATTTTCAGTCGCCAGGGCTTCATCGATGCCCTGACGCCTTCAGAAAAGGTCATGCGCCGCTAGGCTGTCTTGCCGGCGGGCGCTTTCCATGGCCGAGATTCCCTCCACCAAGCCCTACCTGATTCGAGCGATCCACGAGTGGTGCCTGGACCAGGGCTACACGCCGTATCTGGCGGTGAGCGTCGATGCCCGCACCCGGGTTCCGCGCGAGCATGTCAATGATGGACAGATCGTTTTGAATCTCGGAACCGAAGCGACGCATCAACTGGTGATGGGCAACGAGGTGATCACTTTTTCGGCGCGCTTTAACGGCGTGGCGCAGGCGCTGTCGATTCCGGTGGAGAATATCGCCGCCATCTATGCCCGCGAAAACGGCCAGGGGATGGCATTTGAAGTTGCGCCTCATGTCGATGGGGCGGCGGAGCCTGCCGATCCTGGTGTTGTTGAAGAGCCGCAGCCTGCTCCGACGGGTCGTCCGCCGCATCTCACGCGCATCAAGTAGCTAGGGCGTGTTCTCAATCGATCGGCGTGATGCGTTGTTGCCAAATGCGGATTGCCGCGCGACGCGAGTCGAAGTCAATGGCCATCCCCCTTGACGAGACGAGCAACAAAGCGGACGCCGCATTTGGCAACAACCCGAGGGGAACGAGGCATATGGCCCCCATTGCGGCGTTGCTCGCTCCTGATTGGGAATGACCCAACGGCGTCGCTCGTGCCTTGCACTGGGAGCCATCTGCCTCGTTCGCACACGTCGCTCAATTGAGAACACGCCCTAGAGCAGTAAGCGTCCACCCGGCAACGATTGCACCAATTGCAGCCGGCTGATGGTCGGCCGGAGGTCGAGTCCCGTGCTTTTTTTCAGCCCGATCGCCTGCTCGCGCATTTCCGCCAGGGTGACGTCGATGGCTTCCTCGCCGGCGCCGAAGGCGATCGCGTTGCCGCTGTCCAGCGAAGGGAAGACGATGGAGCGGCTGTCGAAGGCCTTGTGAATGCGCTTGGTGCTGGCGGCATGGCCTCGGCGATGGCTGAGCAGGTTGCATACCAATAGACCCCGTGAAATATCGCGTCGTAACGCCCGCTGGACTGTTCGACGTAGTCCGCGCCATCGGCGATCAGAATCTTCAGGCGTTGCTGGTCTTCCGGAAGGCGGAAGTGTTGCTGCGCCATAGGAGCGATGCGCGCATCGATCTCGACCGCGGTGATGCGCGTTTGCGGCAGATGACGGTAAATGAATTTGGCCAGGGACCCGGCGCCCAGCCCGATCAGCAGCACGCGCTTCGGCCAACCCTCGTCGGGCCGCAACAGCAGGCAGGACATCATCTCGCGCGTATAGGCCAATTCCAAAGCGAACGGACGGCGAATCCGCATCGAACCCTGTATCCATTCCGATCCGAAGTGCAGGCTGCGCACGCCATCCTGTTCGCTGATTTCAATCGGGTGGTCGAGCATCGGCATTTTTGCTTATATTTGCGGCGAATGACGTCGGCGAGGAGGCCTGCCAGATCCTGTGCGGCGCACGGCGTACCCGTCCGTATGATGTCGGCTCGTGGCTACTTCAAAGGCTCCAGATAGGTGCGCACCAGCGTGAAGAACCGCTGATAAAACGCCTGGTCGGAAATGGTTTCGCCGCCTATCTTGACCAGCGAATCGGTGGTCTTCCCCATCGGCAGCGAAATCGAGCCCACCGAAGGAATACCCACGCTGGTGGTTTGACGGCTTTTCTTCAACTCATATTTGGTTTGTATGGCATTCGCAAACAGGATGGAGCCCGACAGGTAATTCTTGCAGACGACATTCATTTCTATCGTCACATTGATGTCATCGTCGGGTTGAAAATCCTTCTGGGCGTAGATGACGGAATTATCGCCGAGAAGGATCTTGTAGCCCTGGCTGAGTATGGCCAATTGCGCGCCTTCACAGGCTTTTGCCGCAGGTACGGAGTAGCGCTGCCTAAAGGGCGAGTCTTCCTTGAAGGACTCGTCGCGGTATACATCATGCCCACCGCAGCCCGCGAGAATCAGCAGGGTTGCGGACAGGGTTGGAAGTTTTGGCTTTCTCATGGCAAGCATTTCAAGATGACCGGATCTCCTTCAACTCTAGCACCTGGCCGAAATTCTTCAATTGCGTTCTTCAGCGGTTCTACCGGTAACGGCGTTGCAAGGATCTCACTGCAACGTGGTCCCCGGCGTCTACCGAATAAGTCGCGGGAAGCCTTACCAGTAAAGCGTTTCATCAATACAACACCTGACTGTTATACCCAAACCTATACCTACCCGGTGAACGCTATCTCGTGACGCTCTTCTCAAACAGGACGATAGAGGAACAATCAATAAAAAACATGCAGACGCATCCAATTTAGGTTGTGCCAACGAATTCAGCCGTTGGCCTGGGATAGAGTGCCTAGCTTGTGGATTATACGTCTGGTGGAGGGTGTTATGACAGAGCGTTTTAGTGGACGCGTCTGCGGACATCTCACTCTCACTATAGCCGATCTGGTACTGGGATCGCGCCTTCAGCGCCCAGGGCTTTATTGGCCTCGTCCAAGGCGCTGGTCGACTTGATCAGGGGTCGATGGAGTCCGCCGATGTCAGACTCCTGCCGGCCGTCAATGCGACGGCGCGGGTGTAGTCGTCCTGGGCGGCGTTGCTGGCCAGCAGATCGGCGCCGGCAACGGTGATACCGGATGGGCCCAAGTCGGTCACTGCCCATTTCGCCGGGGCGAGATGGGTGGCCTGTACACCTTCGAGCGTAGAACGGACGAATGCCACATAGCGGGCGTTTTCGGTGCTGCTGGCACTGGTGTCTCCGGAGGCATTGATGACTTCATTGGCGATGTCGATTAGCTTGGCCCGTGGGCAGGCATCGCCGCCAGCGGCAGGGACCGCGCTCAATCCAATAGCCGACGTTACGTTAGGAGGATAGCCGCAATTGCGGCCAGGGTAAGCAGGGTAATAAGCCACGGAAAGTGGCTATGGGCAGACGCCTCGTTGGACGCGTCTGCGGACATCTCACTCTCACTATAGCTGATCCCGGTACCTGGAATGCCGACAGTCGTTCTTGTCTTACCGTCCTTGAGGTTTACCGTCAGCCCCTTGCCGCCCACAGACGTACTGATGCCGGATTTGCTCAGATTAAACCAGAATCCAGGAAGAATTCTGATGCGCTTGCGGAAACGAAATCCCATATTCATGTCCTCCGTGACCACATAATGGCACGCATCGAGCCGCAGCACCACAGGGCAGTCGCCGTACGATGCGATACCCCACCGTACTACTGGTCAGCTTGGCCGTGGTGATCAGGATCGGCGGCGTGGCTCTCATGCCGGCGTGCCCGCTGCCCGGGTCTGGACCGAGTAGCCGCCGAGGGCGACTTGTTCGGTGATGTGCTGAGTGCGTTCCGTCGCCGTCGCCGTGGCGTCCATCGGCGCCTTCAACGCCGCAACCTCGGTGCCCAGATCTGCAACGCGATCATTCAGCCTCGCCAGCAGTGCGTTGGTTTCATCGCGCGCCGAACGATCCATGTCGACATAGGCGCGCGGCTTGATTTCTTCGCCGGCATGCGCATAGATGGGGCCATCGCTGGTCAGGTAATTGGTGCCTTGTGCAAACGCCTGCAATCCATGCGCCGCCGCCCAATTGTTCGACTGCCCGGCAGGCCAGCCCATGGCGGCATCCAGGGTTTTTGCGTCGGCGCCGGCGGCCTTGACGGCGGCGATGATGTTCATGCCGGCTTGGAGCTCGGTCAGTTGACCACTACCGACGGCTTTTTGAATATCCGACCAGGCGGACTGAAGGCTGGCGAATGTTCCGGTGGCGCCGGAGGGCGTCGATACCGTGCCCGCGGCACGATCCAGCACCGCGCCACCTGGTGCGCGCCATGTGTCGCCGATCCAAGTGTCTTGCAGCGAC
>JAPLQT010000022.1 GCA_026399515.1 Pseudomonadota bacterium
TACCGCCTTTTTGCCTTTCCAGGTGAGTCCAACCACGCACCAGGCGTGTGGACAAATGCTGCAATTGCGCCAACTCAACCTGCAATTTCCCTTCGTGGCTTTTCGCCCGCAAAGCAAAGATATCCAAGATCAGGGCGCTGCGATCGATCACCCGGCAATCCAGCGTCTTTTCCAGGTTGCGTTGCTGGCCGGCGGTGAGTTCGTGGTTGAAGATGACGATTTCGGCCTCGTGCATGCGGGCAGCAGCGGCAATCTCCTCGACTTTTCCCTTGCCGGCATAGGTCGCAGCATCAGGCGATTGACGCTTGCCATTCACTACCGCCCTGGGTAGGGTACCGGCACTCTTAGCCAGCAATTCGAATTCGGCCAGGCCTTCGGCGTAACCGCCCGCGCCGAAATCAAGTTGCACCAGGATAGCGCTTATGCCGGACGCGTCGCTGGGGGGTTGCTCAAACATGGGTGGCAGCGGCCACGGACCCGAAGCCCGGGGCCGAGGTAACGATCATTACTCGTTATCGGAATCCAGGTCGAGGCTGACTGGACGGCCGGGTACCACAGTCGAGATGGCGTGCTTATAGACCATTTGGGTTAGCGTGTTCTTGAGCAGCACTACGTACTGGTCGAAGGACTCGATCTGGCCTTGCAATTTGATCCCATTGACCAGGTAGATCGAGACTGGAACGTGCTCCTTGCGCAGCGCATTCAGAAACGGGTCTTGTAAGAATTGCCCTTTATTGCTCATGGTGCTTCCCTCGATTCAGATTTTAAGTGCTCACTGTAAAACATTTTGCGGCGACCTGCCAGCAGCTTCGCCTAATTCACTGGATTTTATATGGATGGCAGCGGCTGTTTTCAATCCTTTTTATCGCCATAAGGATTACTCGAACTCTTGAATTGGACGCGCAATGGAGTTCCCTGAAGTTTGAAGCCTTCCATGAAGGTGCGCTCCAGATAACGTCGGTACGAATCCGGGAGGTGATCCAGGGCATTACCGTGAATCACAATCAGCGGCGGATTTCGTCCCCCCTGGTGTGCATAGCGCATCTTGGGGCGGAAAATTCCGTGGCGCGGCGGCGCCTGTTTGGCGACCGCCGCAATCAGGGCGCGGGTCAGCTTGGGGGTCGACAACTTGGCCATGGCCGCCGACCAGGCCTTGTCCACCGAGGCGAGGACGCCGCCTATGCCGTCGCCTTTCAAGGCTGAAATGTAATGGACACGGGCGAAACCCAGGAAATTGAGTTTGCGCTCGATATTCATCTTGACGATCTCACGGCGGTAATCATCCACCGCATCCCATTTGTTCACCGCCACCACCAACGCCCGGCCTGCCTCGATGGCGAAGCCGGCGATATGCGCGTCCTGGTCGGAAATATCCTGGCTGGCATCGACCATCAACACCACTACATTGCATTCTTCGACCGCCTGCAAGGTCTTGATGACCGAGAATTTTTCGACAGCCTCAAACACCTTGCCGCGGCGACGCAAGCCGGCCGTGTCTATCAAGGTATATTCACGGCCGTTCCGCGAGAATGGCACCTCGATGGCGTCGCGGGTCGTACCCGGCATGTCGAAGGCGATCACTCTTTCCTCGCCGAGCAGCGTGTTGATGAAAGTACTCTTGCCGACGTTGGGCCGTCCCGCAACGGCCACTCGCGGTCCGGCACTGGCTTCGGGCGCCGCTGTTTCTTCCGGAAACGAGGCCAATGCCTCGTCAACCAATTCATTCACTCCGTCGCCATGGGCAGCCGAGACGACCAATGGCGTGCCGCAGCCCAGTTCGTGGAACTCCGCCGCCACCACCGGTCGGTTCATACCCTCGCCCTTGTTGACCACCAGCAAGAGCGGCCGGCCCGTCTTACGCAGGCGCTCGGCAATGGCCTGGTCCTGCGGGGACAAGCCGGCGCGACCGTCCACGACGAAAAGCAATACATCGGCCTCGGCGATGGCGGCCTCAGCCTGTCGCGCCATCTCGTGCATGATGCCGTCCTTCGCCGCTGGCTCGAACCCCCCGGTGTCGACCACCAGATACGGTTTATCGCCTAGGCGGCCCCGGCCGTAGTGGCGGTCGCGAGTCAGGCCGGGCATGTCGGCCACCAAGGCATCTCGGGAGCGGGTAAGACGGTTGAACAGGGTGGACTTCCCGACATTGGGACGGCCGACGATGACCAGGGTAGGGATCATGAGGCTTTATGCGACGGGGTCACGTCCACTTCCATGCATATCATTTCACCGACAGTGCAAAAATGCCGCCGTTGCGCGTCTGAACAACAAATCCGTCCTTGAAACGCTGTGGGTCGGCAAAGACTGCGCTGCCGTCACCGGGAAAGCGAGCAACAAAACTGCCATCGTCGCGACTCAACAGATGAACGATTCCTTGAGTATCCGCCACGGCTATATTTCGACCAAGAACCAGGGGACGCGACAATCCGCGCAGCGCCAACTTGTCCTGCTTCCATAGACTCGATCCATTGCTGCGGTCAAAAGCCAGGACCGAGCCTTTTTCATCGCTGACATAAACAGTCTTCGCATCCACATCGAGGCCGGCACTGCTGGATACTTCGCGAGACCAAAGCTGATTGCCGTTATTGACGTCGAAGCAGGTCACTCGGCCCTGGTAAGCAACCGCACAAACTTCGCGTCCCTGGATGACCGGCAGGCTGGTGATGTCGGCGATGCGTTCAAGTTCGGTGGCGCCCTTGGGCAACGCAACGGTACCTTCCCATAGCACGGCGCCGTTTTCGGCACTTATAGCAACCAATTTACCACCCGGAAAACCTACTACAACGGCACGGCCGGCGATAGCAACTCCGGCGTAAGTGCGCAGGGATAACGGCGGTGTAGTGCGTTGATAAACCCAGCGTCGTTTTCCGTCGGAAGCTTCAAAGCCGAATATCCGCGAATCGCCGCTGCGAACGACCACCAAACCGTCACTCACGGCCGGCGCCGCCAATATTTCCGAGTTGACTCGCGTTTTCCAGGCGGGATTCCCATTGGCTGCGTCGAACGCCAGCACTTCGCCTTTGGATGTGCCGAGCACGACCAGTTTGCCATCGCTACCAACACCACCGGAGAGTGTTTGACCGGTATTGATACGCCATAGCTGGCGGCCATCATCGTAACGCGCCACCGAACCGTCGCGGGCCGCAGCATAGACACTATTCCCGATCACCGCTGGCGTAAATGAAAATTCGCCACTCCCGCCTATGCCGAACTGCCAATCGGTTCTCAATTCGGCTGTCGGAACAATCGGCGTCAGTTCGGAGGGTTTGCTCTTGGATGAGCTGCTCGAAAACGGGTTAAGACTATCCAGACTGGAACAAGCGCTCATCGAGACGATCAGCATCGCCAGAGCGCTCCTCAACATCAGGTTCCTCATGGTTTGGTGCTCCCGATCGTCTCGAGTTTGGCCTGCACAAGGTCACGATATTGGCTGCGGGACTGATCGGCGCCCGTAGATTTCTGACTCTCGTCCAGCTTGGACAAGGCTTTCTGGTAGGCCGCCTTCGCCTCCTCCGGTTTCCCTTGAGCAGCCAGGATGTCGCCCTTGAGTTCGGCATAGCGCGGGGCAAAAGGACCAACCGGGTCGCTCACCAGTTGCTTCTGCGCGTCGTCATAAGCTTTTTCTTCAAGCAACACCGCAGCCAGGCGCAGTCGCGCCAGATCGCGCATTTCCTCGTCCCTGGCATGGTCGACAGTCCATCCGAGCTGCAATTTGGCGGTTTTCAAATCTCCCGCCTCGACTTGCAACCTGGCCGAAACCAATACCGCCATGCCGGCATAGGCTGTACCGGAAAACTTGTCGATCAGTTCGCCGGTTGCTTCGCGCGCCTTTTTGGCATCATGCTCGCCCGCCGCTCTTTCGACGACGGCATATACCGCGGCTGCTTGAGCACTTTGGTCACGTTGCCACCAATTCCAGCCTTGCCAGCCGACGACACCGACTGCCACCACGACGACCGCAGCCGTCACCAGGTTACCGTACTGTTTCCACCAGGTCTTCAGTTCGTCCAGTTGCTCCTGCTCTTCGAGGTCATATACCGCCATTGTCGTCTTCCCAGTCAAATAGTAATTCGCCGATCGCCTCGGCAAGTTGATCGTAAGCCACGCGCTGCTGATCGGATGCTTCCCGCAGCGTTTTCAGGCTTACCTCGTTAGCAGCCGCTTCATCGTCGCCAATAATAACCGCCAGCAACGCGCCCGAGGCGTCGGCGCGTTTCATCTGCGACTTGAAGCTGCCGCCACCGCAATGCAATTGAGTGGCATACCCGCTATTGCGGAGTTCCTCCGCGACTTTGAAAGCGAAACGCTGGGCCGGTTCCCCCTGATGCACGACAAAGACGTCAGGAACCTGGCGAGCAGGTTTGCCCCCCTGCTCTTCCCACAATGACAGCAATCTCTCGATGCCCATGGCGAAGCCGCAAGCAGCTTGCGGCTTTCCGCCCAATTGGGCGAACAGTCCGTCGTAACGGCCGCCGGCGCAAACCGTGCCTTGTGAACCAAGACTGTCTACGACCCACTCGAAGACGGTCAGGTTGTAGTAATCGAGCCCTCTTACCAAGCGCGGATTGATCCGATATGGAATGCCGGCATCCTTGAGAAATTCTTGAACGCCCTCAAAATGCTTGAGCGAATCCGCGCCTAGATAGTCGGTCAATCGCGGTGCCCCCTCGATGATGCTTTGCATCTCGGGATTCTTGCTGTCGAGGATGCGCAGCGGGTTGGTATGCAAGCGGCGCTTGGCATCGGCATCGAGCAGCGCCGCATGCCCTTCGAAGTAGCCGATCAGGGCATTGCGGTGCTGTAGGCGCTCATCGGGATGTCCCAGCGAATTCAACTCAAGGCGTATGCCTTCGATGCCCAGGTCGTCCCAAAGTCGCTGGCACATCATGATCAGTTCGGCGTCGATGTCCGGTCCGCTGAAGCCGAGCGCCTCCACGCCAATTTGGTAAAACTGGCGATAACGGCCTTTTTGCGGGCGTTCGTGGCGAAACATCGGCCCCTGGTACCAAAGCCGCTTGGGCCCGTCATAGAGGAGATTGTGTTGCAACACCGCGCGTACGCAGCCGGCGGTGCCTTCGGGACGCAAAGTCAGTTGTTCGCCATTGAGGCTGTCGGTGAAGGAATACATTTCCTTTTCGACTATGTCGGTGACGGCGCCGATAGCGCGCGTAAATAATGGCGTCGGCTCGACCAGCGGCAGGCGGATGGGTCGGTAACCATAAGCGCGCAGCCAGCCCCGTATGCTGTCCTCAAACTGCTCCCAGAGTTCGGCTTCGTCGGGCAGGATATCGTTCATCCCGCGTATGGCTTGTAAAGTTTGACTCATGAATCGAATTCGGATTAAGAGATGCGCTGCGGATATTTTCGCGCCACGTAGTCGCCGATGATGGCGCGGAATTCCGCGGCGATATTCTCACCTTTCAAAGTGATCGTTCGTTCCCCATCGACGTATACCGGCGCAACGGGTATTTCGCCGGTGCCTGGCAGGCTGATGCCGATATTGGCATGTTTGCTTTCGCCGGGACCATTGACCACGCAGCCCATGACCGCCAGAGTCATGTTTTCGACGCCGATGCGTTGAACACGCCAAGCCGGCATCTGCTCGCGCACATAACACTGGATGTCCTGAGCCAGTTCCTGGAACACCGTACTGGTGGTGCGGCCACATCCCGGACAGGCGGCCACCAGCGGCGTAAATGCACGCAGTCCCATGGTCTGCAAAATCTCCTGGGCAACGATGACTTCGCGTGTCCGGTCACCGTTCGGCTCCGGGGTTAAGGATATGCGTATGGTATCGCCTATCCCTTCCTGCAGAAGTACCGCAAGCGCCGCCGTTGATGCGACGATGCCCTTGGAGCCCATGCCAGCTTCTGTCAGGCCGAGATGCAAAGCATATTCGCATTGTGCAGCCAGATCGCGATAGATGGCGATCAGATCCTGAACGCCGGAGACTTTGCAGGAAAGGACGATCTTGTCGCTGCCCAACCCTAATTCCTCGGCCTTGGATGCACTTTCCAGCGCCGAGGCCACCATCGCCTCGCGCATGATGGCGATGGCATCCAGGGGAACGGCACGCTTGGCATTTTCGTCCATGATGCGCGCCAGCAGCGCCTGGTCGAGACTGCCCCAGTTCACACCAATGCGTACCGGCTTGTCGTGGCGACAGGCAATCTCGATCAGGCGCGCGAACTGGTCGTCCCGGTTCTTGCCTTTACCGACATTGCCTGGATTGATACGCAGCTTGTCGAGTGCCGTTGCACAATCCGGAACTTCTTCCAGGAGTTTGTGACCGTTGAAATGGAAGTCGCCGACCAGTGGCACGCTCAGGTTCATCTTCAGCAAACGCTCGCGGATTCGCGGTACTGCTGCCGCCGCCTCGCGGGTGTTAACCGTGATACGGACGATTTCCGACCCGGCGCGAGCCAGTTGCGCCACTTGCATGCTGGTGGCCAAATCGTCGACCGTGTCGGTATTGGTCATCGACTGAACGACGATGGGAGATGCACCGCCGATTACGACTCCGCCCACCATGACTGGATGCGAGCGCCGACGCTGGAGCGATCCATGGGATAACAGCCGATCCGAAGCGTTCATTCGAGGGTAAGCCGGGCCACATCGACCTTGGTATGCGGACGCAAGTCGACTTGCTGATCTTCAAACTGCAACTGAACATGTGAAGCGTTACCGATCACCAGCGAAAACGGCGGCTTTCCATTGACGACCTGGCGCGTACCAGGCTCATTGTTCTGCGCAAAGATGACGCGTTGCGCTGCATCCTTGACTTCGACCCAGGATTTTTCCTCGAAGACAAAAATCAGCTGGCGGAAGTCAGGCTCAGGTGAAGGCGTTTTCGGCGGTTCCGGTTGCCCTGGCTCGACTTGGGTTGCGGGAGGCTGGACGACATAGGGCAATGGTTGCTGTACCGTCGGCGCGATGACTGTGCTCGGCGGCTTGGCCTTGCCGGATCCACCTGGCCAGTCGAAATAGGTCGCGATGGCAATAACTGTCGCCAGCACGGTTACCAACAGCGCCAAATGCGGCAAATAGCTCCGCCGCTCGCCCGGCTGCGGCAATGCGGCACCGGTATCTTTCGGGAGATGAATTTGCGTGTCGGCCTGTGGAGTTTCCCGATCCATCATGGCCAGCAGCGGGTGTGGGTCGAGTTGCAGCAATTTGGCGTAACTGCGGATAAAACCACGGACAAAAGTGGCGCCCGGCAGATGCTCGAAATCGTTGCGCTCTATCGCTTCAATCTGCCGCGGACTGAATTTGATGGAATTGACCACATCGGCAATCGAAAGCCCGCGCAGCTCTCGGGCTTCGCGCAAGCTTCGTCCCGGGGATTCATCGGATTGTATCGGCATGCCGAACAAGTCGACATGCGGAGTATCGAGAGTCGCGGCTTGTTCCGGCAATTCCTGTATCTCACTCAATCGTATTGCCCCTGCATTAACATCTGCAGTTCCTGACTGCCCGGAAATTTTCTCCGCAGTTGCGACGCGAAGCGCGCCTCCGCTTCCCGGTCGCCGAGTTTGCGTTCAATCCGCACGCCCAGCCACAAGGACTCCGGACTCGGGTCGGCGATTTTGTGCAGTTCCTGGAGATGCAGGCGGGCAGCCGCGATCCGGCCTTGACGGTAGGTGATATTGGCGAGAAAGTACAGTGCCCGGTCATTATTGCCATCCAGGCGCAAGGCTCTTACAAAATAATCCTCGGCGGCCTTGTCGTCCTTGATCCGCATTGAACAAATGCCCGCATTGGTATAGGGCAAGGCGGGAGTTGCATACAGCGGGCTCTTGATTGCGACCATGAAATATTGAAGGGAACGCTGTTCGCGGCCTGTCTGGCAGAGAAACCAGCCGAAGCTGTTATTGATTTCCGGATCGGCCGGCGCGACAGCCAGCGCCTTTTCAAAATTAGTCTCGGCGGTATGGTCCTCATGCAATTGCATATATACCAAGCCCTGCAAATTGTACGCGGGCGCGTAACCCGGATCGGCGGATAAAGCCGCGCGTGCCTCTTCGAGCGCCACGCCCATATTGCCCCGTTGCATGTAGAGCGCGCCCAGTTCGGTATGCACCTTGGCACGCTGCCGGGTATCGCTGGTGGCGGTCTGCTGCGACACCGGTTGTTCGGCCGATTGCTCGGAAGTACGTTTACTGACGGCGCACCCCCCGAGAAACAGGAGGCCCGCAATGGTGGCGAGAATGGCGATGGTTTTCATAGCGCGGTCTCGACAACAGGTATCGATTTCCCGGCACGAGTACTCCGCGATGAACGATCCAGCACCTGGCCGGCGAGCTGGCCACAGGCGGCGTCGATATCGTCGCCACGCGTCCGGCGGGTCGTGGTGACCACTCCCGCGGCCATCAGGATCTCGGCGAAGCGTCTCACCCGCTCCGCGCTTGAACGGCGGAATCCCGATCGTGGGAATGGGTTGAACGGAATCAGGTTGAATTTGCAGGGGACGTCCTGCGTCAATCGCAGCAGCTCATGCGCATCGGCGTCGCGGTCGTTGATGCCTTCCAGCATGATGTATTCGAAGGTGAGGAAATCGCGGGGTGCGCTTGGCAGGTAACGACGGCAGGCTGCCATCAGTTCGGCCAGTGGATATTTCCGATTGATCGGCACCAGGCGATCGCGCAGGGTGTCGTTTGCCGCATGCAAGGATACCGCCAGCGCCACCGAACAATCCTGGCTCAATCTGTCCATTGCCGGAACAATTCCCGAGGTCGACAAAGTCACGCGCCGGCGCGACAAGCCATAAGCATTGTCATCCAGCATCAGGCGCAGCGCCAGCAGGACATTGTCGTAATTGGCCAGCGGCTCGCCCATGCCCATCAGCACGACGTTGCTGATGATGCGCTCTCCTTTCGGATCGAATCCCAAGGCCTTGTTGGCTTGCCACAGTTGGCCGATGATTTCGGCGACAGTCAGGTTGCGATTGAAGCCTTGCTTGCCCGTCGAACAGAAGGCGCAATCGAGCGCACAGCCCGCCTGAGTCGATATGCATAAAGTTCCCCGATCGACTTCAGGAATGAATACAGTCTCGATGGCATTGCCGCCGCCGACATCGAACAGGAACTTGCGTGTGCCATCCTCGGATTTTTTGTCGCTGAGCATCGGCGGCGGAACGATGCAAGCCTGGTCCTTGAGTTTGACGCGCAGCGACTTGGCGATATCGGTCATGGCGTCAAAATCACTCTCCCCGAAACGATGCAGCCAGCGCAGTACCTGCTTGGCACGGAATGGCTTCTCGCCCATATGTGCGAAAAATTCATTCAGGCCGGCAGCATCGAGATCGAGCAGGTTTGTGGTCATTAGCGCGAGTAGATATTCAACGCCGGAAAGAAATAGGCTATCTCGACAGCGGCCGTCTCCGGGGCATCGGAACCATGCACGGCGTTGGCCTCTATGCTGTCGGCGAAATCAGCACGGATCGTGCCTTTCTCAGCCTTCTTCGGGTCGGTAGCCCCCATCAAATCACGATTCTTGAGGACCGCACCCTCGCCTTCCAGCACTTGCACCATCACCGGGCCGGAAGTCATGAATTCAACCAGATCCTTGAAAAAAGGTCGTTCGCGATGCACGGCATAAAAACCTTCAGCCTCCAAGCGTGACAAGTGAATCATGCGGGCGGCAATAATCTTCAGGCCGTTGGTTTCAAAACGTGAATAAATCTTGCCGATCAGATTCTTGGCGACAGCGTCGGGTTTGATAATGGAAAGAGTGCGTTGAACAGCCATCCGGTTTCTCCAAATAGAAAATAATAAGTAATTACATAACTGGCTATTTTATCGCATTAATCACTCCCGCCGAAGGTAATTTCGGCGCAGATTTCGGCTGGAGCTAGGTTTGCAGACGAACCGGGACATGCAGTTCGGTCACGCAGTCATTTTCCTCCGTCTCGCCCGGATCATTGAGATAGCGTTCGAAGGGCGGGATGCGCTGGTCGGGCTCTATGTTCTCGATGCGCATGCGCTGCATGGCCTGATACCAGGCAACTTCCAAAGCCTTATAAGCCCCTTGCAGGCGGACCACATAGGCGCGATGTGCGGGTAGATCGCTCACTCGGATTCCATCAAAGTTGGCGTCGGCAATGGGAATCCCCATGCGGCAGACCGTGGTGCGCAACTTTATGTTGGTCTTGACGTAGACAGCGATCGGCTCGCCCGATGGCTGCAGGCCATGTTTGGCAAGTTTTTGGCGCAGTTCAGAAAAGCCGCTACGCATCGCTTCGCCGAGACCCTTCATGGATCCGTCATAGGTTTTGTACACGTAGCGACCAACCGGTATGTCGCGCACCCCAAGATAAGTGAGCGAATAGCGCGGCGCATCGGCTGGTTCGACCAGTCGAGCCAGCTTGTCCAATCCGTACCGATAGTCGAGCGCGATCATGCCCTCCACCGTCTTCGCGAAGGCCCGCAACGAGAACGCCACCCGGCCGTTCATACGCCAGGTCACCTCGGTGTTGCCTGCTCGGTCTGAGAATTGCCACTGACTGCGGCCCCGAAAGCGGAACGGATTATGGAAGCGCATGCGTTGCTCGATGCTTTTCTGCGCGATCAAGCGGACATGTTTGATCGCACCGGCACCGATCCGCGCGCTATCCCAAGCATAGCGACTTCCTTCGCTGTCGGTCGGTTCCGAAAGCGTCAATTGTGCGTCCGGTTCATGCTCTAGCCACGGATTCCACTCGCGCCAGCGGCGAAAGTCGGCAACCCTGGCGTAAACCGCGGATATGGGAGCGGCGATGATCCGCGTTTGTTCGACCCGCAGACGGCCGCTGTAGCGGGCCATGTAGACGAACACCGCGACAATACAAAAAGCGACGATGAAAACCAGCGTTGTCATAGTATCTTCCCGGCACTTGAAAAAAAGCCCGGTTTCGACCGGGCTTGAAATTATCGGAGCGAGAGTGCCGAGGCTACATCATATTCATCGCCTTCGGCACTACCAATGTCAACCACGGCCAGTAAGTGACGATGACCAGGAACACGATCATAGTTCCGAGCCAGGGTAAAACCGCTTTCGTCAGTTCGGTAATCCCCAACTTCGAGATACCCGAAGCGACATATAGGTTCAGGCCTACCGGAGGATGGCAAAGTCCAACTTCCATATTGACATCGATCAGGATACCGAAGTGTACCGGGTTGATGCCTAGTTGCATGGCGGCTGGGAAGAATATCGGTGCCATGATCAGGATGATCGACGAGGGATCCATGAAGTTACCGGCAGCGAGCAGGATCAGATTGACCACCAACAAGAAACCGGTTTGCCCAAGATCCATGCTCAGAATCCAGTCGGCGAGTCGATGTGGCATGTTCTCGTTGGCCAGTACAAACGAAAACAGTACCGCATTGGTGATGATATAGAGCAACATCGCCGACATATTGGCCGAGTCAAGCAGCACCTTCGGCACATCCTTAAGCGTCAAGTCTTTATAGACATACACGGCGACAAAGAACGCGTAAACCGCCGCCATCGCATCAGACCCCAAACGCTCTTCTGGAAAAACTTCAACCGTTCGAGCCAGGTCGCTTTCGGCATGCGCGGATAATTGTTCTTCTTGGCGATGTACCAGGTCACGGCGCAAAGCATGAGGGTCAGCAGGGAGCCGGGCAGCAGGCCGGCGACAAATAGCGCGCCAATCGAGGTGTTGGTCGAAATGGCGTAAATCACCTTGGGAATCGACGGCAGCATCAGGATCCCCAGTGAGCCTGCCGTAATGATGACGCCGGCGCCGAAACGCATCGGGTAGCCGTGGGCCACCATGGCCGGCAGAACGATGGAACCGATGGCCACCACGGTTGCGACGCTAGATCCGCAGACCAGAGCGAACATGGCGCAGGCGAGAATCGAGGCCAGCGCCAAGCCCCCGTGGAAATGACCAACCAAGGAGGTGGCGAAATTGATCATTCGGCGCGCCACGCCACCGTGGGTGAGGAAATTGCCCGCCAGGATGAAGAAGGGAATAGCCATGATTTCCCATGTCTCGATGCCGGTGAACAGCTTCAGCGCAACCGCCGAATAAGATCGTGGCGTTCATGGTCAGGCGCCCCCGTTCTTCTTGTCGTGCTTCTGCTGCGGCCAGTGCGGGCTATTCTTCTCCCACTCCTTTTCCGACTGCCCCATATGCGCATGTTCCCTCTCCTCGCCGTCTTCGAGGGTTTCACCGATCAGTGGTGACTCAGCGTCGATTCCTTCGACGTAAGCATGATCGTGATGCGGCAATTCGCCGGTATGCCAGAAACCCCAGGCGACCTGTAGGAAACGGACACACATTAGTGTCGAGCCGAGGGGAATCGCTGAATAGACCATCCAGGTCGGCCATTCGAGGTCCGGCGTTGTCGGTCCTTCGTGCAGACCTGTCGCGTCCATGCCCACCATATTTGTGAAGGCATAGTGGGCGCCGTTTTCCCATACGAAATTCCCACCCAGATAGCCGATGGACCCGGTAAACAAGGCACCTGCCAGCAGACCGAAAATCACGAATCTGCCACGATTCTTCTCGTCCATGCGGTTGATGACGACATCGACGCCGACATGGATGCCGGTGCGTACGCCATAGGCAGCCCCGAACTTGCACATCCAAACGAACATGATGATGCATAGTTCCTGCGCCCAGCTAAAATTCAGGCCTATCATCCAGTCCTGCACTACCGGGATGGGCAGCCCTGCAAGATAGCGGTGCAACACCGCAAGAAAAATAATCAGCGTTGCGCCGCCCATCAGGAAAGCGATCAGCCACTCCTCGAAATGATCGAGAAACTTCATGGAAATGTCCCCCTTACAAAGAGGCCCAGTCGCAGCTGGGCCATCGTTAGGCTCGTCGTGTCAATCAGAGCTTGGCTGGATCGAACCCAACTTCCTTGTAAATCGCCTTGATCAGGTCGGCACCGATGCGCGACTCCATCTTCTGATGAACGGGAATCAGCGCCTTCTTGAACGCCATGCGCTCTTCCTTGGTTGGCGTATACACTTGGGTGCGGCCGGATTTCCTTACTGCTTCCAGATCGTGGTCATTCTGTTCCTTGGCGATCTTGTTGGCATAAGCTGTCGCTTCTTTCATCGCTGCTTCCAG
>JAPLQT010000046.1 GCA_026399515.1 Pseudomonadota bacterium
CTTCCGAAGGATGGCGCACGCGGCGCCAGGCCAGGTCGGTGATATGCAACAAGCCGTCGATGCCGCCCAGATCGACGAAAGCGCCGTAGTCGGTGATGTTCTTGACGATGCCCTTGACGATGGTGCCTTCCTTGAGGCTTTCCAGCAGCGACTGGCGCTCTTCGCCCTGGTTGGCTTCCAGCACGGCGCGGCGCGACATGACAACGTTGTTGCGCTTGCGGTCGAGCTTGATGACCTTGAATTCGAATTCCTTGCCTTCGAACGGGGTGGTGTCCTTGACAGGACGGATATCGACCAGCGAACCGGGCAGGAAGGCGCGGATGCCGTTGATCATGACGGTCAGGCCGCCCTTGACCTTGCCGGTGATCATGCCCTTGACCAGGGTACCCTCGTTCATGGCCTTGTCGAGATCGTTCCAGGCGGCGATGCGCTTGGCTTTCTCGCGCGACAGCCGGGTCTCGCCGTAGCCGTCTTCGAGCATCTCGATGGCGACCATGACGTAATCGCCGGGTTTGACTTCGATTTCGCCGCGTTCGTTCTTGAACTCCTCGGCGGCGATGAAACTTTCGGACTTGAGGCCGGCATTCACGACGACGTGGTTGTGATCGACGCGCACGACTTCTGCGGTGATCACCTCACCGGCGCGCATTTCCTGGCGTGACAGGCTCTCGGCAAAAAGATCGGCGAAACTTTCCATGCCAGGCATGGTTTCAGCAATAGTGGTGGTAGCGGAGGACATCATATGTTTTAGAACCCAAGCGCCGCGGTCGGAAGGGAAGATTCCTGACTTCTACGGCAGTAAGTTGATAAACACCGTCAACGCTGGCGCGTGTAACGGTACCGGGTATTACCAATGGTTCCCGTAAGCGAAAACTACATAGTGCGTCGCGGAATCCATACTATGCGCGCTGCGGGACCGATCGATACCAATCCAGCACTGCCTCCACTGCCTGCTCGACCGTGAGTCGGGTCGTTTCGAGCAGTTCGGCATCCGCGCATTTTTGCAAGGGAGCGACGCTGCGTGCGGCATCGCGCGCATCGCGCTCCTGCAAGTCCTGCAAAAGGGACAAGATATTAGCAGACATCCCTTTTTCGATCAACTGCTTATGTCGGCGTTCGGCGCGCGCCTCGGCGCTCGCCGTCAAAAACACCTTGAGAACTGCATCCGGGAACACCACTGAAGCCATGTCGCGGCCCTCCGCCACCAGCCCCGGCGCCCGCCGGTAGGCACGTTGGCGCTCCAGCAGTGCGCCGCGCACTGCCGGCAGGGCGGCAACCTTGGAGGCGCCAACCGAGCAAGCCTCGCTACGAATGGCGTCGGTGACATCGTCACCCGCCAGCAGGATGCGGCCATCCTTGAACTCGGCCGGCAACTCAGCGGCCAGCGCCGCCAGCGCCTGCTCGTCATCCTGCGCGACACCCGAGCGTTGCGCGGCGAGCGCCGTCAAACGGTATAGCGAACCACTGTCGAGGCAGTGGAAACCGAGCGCTTGGGCGACCAGCGCGGCGACCGTGCCCTTGCCGGATGCCGAAGGGCCGTCGATGGCGATGACGGGAATGGCGGGGTTCATCGGACGATCTTGGCGAATTCGGCGAAATAGCCGGGAAAGGTCTTGGCGACGCAATCCGGATCGTTGATGCGCAGCGGCACGGCACCCAGCGTCACCAGGGAAAAACACATCGCCATGCGATGATCGTCGTACGCGCAGAAAATCCGCGCCCTCCTCCACGGTCGCGCCAACTTTTCGCAGTTCCGTCGCCATCGCCGCGATACGGTCTGTCTCCTTGACGCGCCAGGAGGCAATGTTGCGCAAGACGCAAGGGCCGTCGGCAAACAGCGCCAAGATTGCCATTGTCATCGCGGCATCGGGGATGTGGTTGAAGTCGGCGTCGAAGGCCTTCAACTTGCCGCTGGCCGGCGCACCGGCTTCGATCCAGTTGTCGCCCATCTCGGTATGCGTGCCCATCGCCCGCAAAGCTTCGACGAAGAGCACATCGCCCTGGATGCTGGCACAGCCGACGCCTTCGACGCGCACCGGCCCACCGCCGATGGCACCGGCCGCGAGGAAATACGACGCCGAAGAAGCGTCGCCTTCGATATACACCGTACCTGAGCTGCGGTAGCGCTGCCCGGACGGAATCTCGAAGCGCCGCCAGTCGTCGCGCTCGACGCGCACGCCGAAAAGCGCCATCAGGTTCAACGTAATTTCGATGTAGGGCTTGGAAATCAATTCCGTTGTCATTTCGATGACCGCTGTACGCCCTGTGAGCGGCAAGGCCATCAGCAATGCCGTCAGGAACTGCGATGAAACATCGCCGCGCACGCGGATCGGGCCATCGAGCCTGATTTCCGCCGCTTTAATTTCGAGAGGCGGATAGCCCTCGGAACCGAGATAACACACGTCCGCGCCGATCTGGCGGAGGCCGTCAATGAGGTCGCCGATAGGCCGCTCATGCATGCGCGGTACGCCGGAAAGCTGGTAATGCCCGCCGGACAGCGCCAGCGCTGCAGTCAACGGACGGAAGGCCGTACCGGCATTGCCGAGGAAGAGCTCGGCCTCCTTGACCGGAAACGCGCCACCGGCACCGGCGATGCGCCAGGCGTTGCCACCGAGCGACTCCATGCCGACACCGAGCTTGCGCAAGGCATCGAGCATCGCGCGCGTGTCGTCGGAATCGAGCAGGTCGCGAATTTCTGTGGCGCCCTCCGCCAATGCCGACAGCAAAAGCATGCGGTTGGAAATGCTCTTGGAACCGGGTAGACGGATGATGCCGACAGCCCGCCTCACGGCTGGCAGATCCAGATATTGCATGATCACTCGCCCGGCGGTGGCAAGGAGTCCAGCCAGGCGTCACGGGTCGTCCGGGCGGTACCGAACATCGCCTCTAGCGCCGCGCCATCGGCGCTGGCAAGCATGACACGGGTGCGCAACAATTCCGCCTGATAGGCGTCCAGTTCCCTAATCAGGGCGGCGCGATTGGCGACGCAGATATCGCGCCACATCTCCGGGTGGCTGCTGGCGATGCGGGTGAAATCGCGAAATCCGCCGGCGGCGAAGGAAAACAACTGCTCCGAATTTTCGCGGCCGGCAAGATCATGCACCAGCGCGAAAGCTAGCAGATGGGGCAAATGGCTCACCGCCGCGAAAACGCCATCGTGCGCGTCCGGCGCCAGTTCGCTCACCTGGGCGCCGCAGCTTTCCCAGGCACAGCGCACCGTGGCAACGGCGGCTGAAGAATTTTCCCGCAGCGGCGTCAAGATCACGCGCTTGCCGCGATAGAGATCGGCCTGGGCTGCCGCCACACCGCTTTTTTCCGCGCCAGCAATGGGATGACCGGGGACAAACTGGGCGATGCGTTCGCCCAAGGCATTGCGCGCCGCTGCAATCACATCCTGTTTCGTGCTGCCACCGTCGGTAAGGAGGGTCTGCGGCTCAAGATGCGGAGCCAGTTGACGCATCACGGTCTCCATCTGGCCGACCGGCATCGCCAGCAGTACCAAGTCGGCGCCGGCCAGGGTTTCGCCCCAGTCGTTGCCACCGCGATCGATGACGCCGCGTCGCACCGCTTCATCCAGCGTCGCCTGGCTGCGTCCCATGCCGACGATTTGACACGTTGCACCGTCCGCCGCAGCCTGCTTGAGTGCCAGCGCGAAGGAGCCGCCGATTAGCCCGACCCCACAGATGACGACTTTACGCAATTCAATCACGGAGTATCACAATGATTTTTCCAACGCTTCGAGGAAGCGCGCGTTCTCGGTTTCCAGCCCGATGGTCACGCGCAGATGTTGGGGCATGCCGTAGTTGGCCAGGGGGCGCACAATGATGCCCTGCTTCAGCAGGCGCTGATTCACGCCGGCCGCATCGCCGGCGCGGAAAGTCACGAAGTTGCCGTGCGCGGGGATGTGCTCCAGCCCCAGGCGCTTGAGTCCCGCGACGATCTGCTCGACGCCGCGGCGATTGAGCTGGAAGCTCTCGGCGAGAAACACGTGGTCGTCGAGCGCGCCGATGGCGGCGGCCAGCGCCAGGTTGTTCACGTTGAACGGTTGGCGCACGCGATTCATCAGATCGACTATCTCGGCCGATGCCAAGGCATATCCGACCCGCAGCCCTGCCATTCCGTATACTTTGGAGAAAGTGCGGGTAATGACGAGATTTGGAAATTCCGCGAGCCAGGCCAAAGTATCCTCGCGCAACGCCGGCGGCAGGTATTCGTTGTAGGCTTCGTCGAGCACCACCAACACATTTTCGGGTAGCGCCTGCAGGAAAGCGCGGACTTGTGCGTAGGGTAGGAAGGTACCGGTCGGGTTGTTGGGATTGGCGATCCAGACGATGCTGGTATCCGGCCGAATGGCGGCTCGCATGGCCGCGAGATCGTGCCCGAATTCCTTGGCCGGCACCTGGATACACTCACCGCCGGCGGACATGGTCGCCAGCGGATAAACGGCAAACGCATGCTGCGAGAATACCGAAGAGCGGCCAGGCGCCAGGAAAACCCGCGCGGCGAGATCGAGCAGGTCGTTGGAGCCGTTCCCCAGTACGACCCTGTCCATGCCTATGCCATAGCGGTCGGAAATCGCCCGGGATAATTCGAACTGATCGGGATAACGCGACAGATCGGCGATGGCCTGCTCCAGCGCGGCACGCGCCTTGGGGCTCATGCCGAGCGGGTTCTCATTCGAGGCCAGCTTGACGATGCTGTCGACGGGGATACCCATCTCCCGCGCCAGCTGTGTGATCGGCTTGCCTGGCAGATAGGGGGAGATGGCGCGGATGTAAGACGGAGCCAGCGCTGCAATGCTCATGACGGAATACTCCGGGAAACGTTTATAGGATGGCCGCCGGGTAGCTGCCGAGTATCTTTACGAAACCTGCGCCCTCGCTCAAGGCTTTCAGGGCAATCGCGACCGCGGCATCCTGTTGATGCCCTTCGACGTCGATGAAGAATACATACTCCCAGCGCCCGCCGCCAAAACCCCGCGCCGGACGAGACTCGAACTTGGTCATGGAAACGCCGTGCGCCGCCAGAGGCCCGAGCAAACCCAGCATTGCGCCGGGACGGTTCTGTGCCGAGCAAACCAGGGAGGTCTTGTCTCGGCCCGACGGGCCGGCATCGTGGCTGCCCAACACCAGGAAGCGGGTAGTGTTGTTGGGATCGTCTTCGATGTTCGCCGCCAGCACCTTGAGCCCGTAGCGGCTGGCCGCCGTCTCGCCGGCAATGGCGCAGGATTCCCCATCCTCGGCGGCCAGGCGCGCGCCCTCGGCGTTGCTCGCCACCGGTACCCGCGGCAACTGCGCGAGGCTCTTGTTCAGCCACTCATGGCATTGGGCCAAGGACTGGGCGTGCGAATAAAGCCGCTTCACGGAAGCCAGCGACTCGGCTTTCGACAGCAGGTTCTGGTGGATGCGCAACGACACTTCGCCGCAAATTTTCACGGGAGAGGAAAGCAACAGGTCGAGGGTTCGTCCGATGGCGCCTTCGCTGGAATTTTCCACCGGCACCAAGGCGTAATCCGCATTGCCGGCCTCGACCGCGCGAAATGCGTCGTCGATGGTGGCGCAGGAGAGCAAGGTCGGCGCGGAACCGAAATGTTTCTGCGCCGCACTCTCGGAGAAGGTGCCTTCCGGGCCGAGGTAAGCGACGCGCAGCGGTTGTTCCAGCGCCAGGCAGGCCGACATGACTTCGCGGAAGATGCGTTGCGCCGCCTCGTCCGGCAACGGCCCCGGATTGGTCGCCGCCACCCTCCGCAGCACCTGGGCTTCGCGCTCCGGGCGATAGAGATTGCCCTGCTTGATTTCGCCGATGCGATGCGCGAGCTGCGCACGCTGGTTGATCATGCGCAGCACTTCGTCGTCGATGCGGTCGATGCCTTCGCGCAGCTTATCCAGCTCTTCCCTCTCGTCCTGCGGTTTTGTCACCTCTCAACTCTCCAGCGGCAGGTAGCGCACCGCCAGCACCCCGGAGATGGCGGCGATGGAATCGACCACTTTCTTGGGCACTTTGCTGTCGACATCGACCAGGGTATACGCCACGTCGCCTTTCGACTTGTTCATCATGTTGCTGATGTTCAAACCGGCCTGCGCCATGGCGGTGGAGATCTGACCGACCATGTTGGGGACGTTGGCATTGGCGATGGCCAGGCGGAAATTCGACTCGCGCGGCATGACGACGTTGGGGAAATTCACGGCATTCTGCACGTTGCCGTGTTCCATGAAATCACGCAGTTGGTCAGCCACCATCACGGCGCAATTCTCCTCGGCTTCGCCTGTCGACGCGCCGAGGTGGGGCAAGGCGATGACCAGGGGGTGGCGATTGATCTGCGGGCCGGGAAAATCGCAGACATAATGTCCGAGTTTCTTGGCCTCCAGCGCTTTCAATACCGCCGCCTGGTCGACGATCCCATCCCGCGAGAAATTCAATAGCACCGCGGTATGTCTCAATTGCCCGATGTTGTCCGCGTTGATCAGGTTGCGCGTCGCATCCAGCAGTGGCACATGGATGGACACGAAATGCGAACTCTTCAGCACTTCCGCGACACTATTGGCCTTCTTCACCTGAGCCGGCAGACTCCAGGCGGCATCGATGGTGATCTCAGGATCGTAGCCGATCACCTGCATGCCCAGCTTGATCGCGGCATCGGCCACCAGGCAGCCGATCTTGCCCAAGCCGATGACACCCAGTGTATTCCCCGCCAGTTCATAACCGGCATAGGTCTTCTTGCCGTCCTCGACCTTCTTTTCCATTTCCGAATCAGCCGGGTCGAGCGCGGTGACGAAAGCCAGTGCGCCGCTGAGATTGCGCGCCGCCATCAGCATGCCGGCGATCACCAGTTCCTTGACCGCATTGGCATTGGCGCCGGGGGCATTGAAGACGGGCACGCCGCGCGCCGACATCGCCTTGACCGGAATATTATTGGTGCCGGCGCCGGCGCGGCCGATGGCACGCACGCTGGCGGGGATGTCCATGGTATTCATGTTGGCCGAGCGCACCAGCACAGCATCAGGCGTCGCCACCTCCTTGCCTACGACATAACGTTCGGACGGCAGGTGCTTCAAGCCGCTGTGGGATATCTGGTTGAGAACCAGAACTTTGAATTGATTAGCCATGGCTCTTCTCGAACTCCCTCATGTAGTCAACCAGTGCCCGTACGCCTTCGATCGACATGGCGTTGTAGATCGATGCGCGCATTCCGCCGACCGAGCGATGCCCCTTCAACTGCACCATATTGCGGGCTTTGGCGCCTTTGAGAAACTCTTCGTCGAGCGCCGCATCCTTGAGGGTAAACGGCACGTTCATGCGCGAGCGATCCTGCTTGCGCACCGGGTTCTTGAAGAACTTGCTCTGGTCGAGAAAATCATAAAGCAGTTGGGCTTTCTCGATATTCTTCTTCTCCATGGCGGCAAGTCCGCCCTGCTTCTTCAGCCACTGGAACACCAGGCCTGCAATGTAGATCCCGTAAGTGGCCGGGGTGTTGTACATCGAATCCGCGTCGGCATGGGTCTTGTAATCGAGCATGGCGGGCGGCGTCGGCTGGCCCTGACCGATCAGGTCATCGCGGACGATGACGATGGTCAGACCGGCAGGTCCGATGTTCTTCTGCGCGCCGGCGTAAATCAGGCCGTATTTGGCTACATCCACAGGCCGCGAAAGAATGTTCGAGGACATGTCGCAAACCAGCGGAACCTTGCCCGTTTCCGGTACCCACTGGAACTCGACGCCACCGATGGTCTCGTTGGCGGTGTAATGGAGGTAAGCGGTCTCCGGATCGAGTTTCCAGGTCGATTGCGCCGGCGCATAAGTAAAACCGGCATCTTCGGCGGAAGCGACAATATTGACCTGACCAAACGTCTTGGCCGCTTTGATGGCTTTCTTTGCCCATTCCCCGGTATGCAGGTAGCTTGCGCCGGGCTTTCCGCGCAGCAGGTTGATCGGGATCATTTCGAACTGCAGGGTGGCGCCGCCTTGCAGGAACAACACCTTGTAGTTGGCTGGGATAGCCAGGAGTTCCCGCAGATCCCCCTCGGCAGCTTCTGCGATGGAGATGAACTCCTTGCCGCGATGGCTCATTTCCATCACCGACTGGCCGCTGCCATGCCAATCGAGCATCTCCGCAGCGGCTTGCCGGAGGACGTCCTCGGGCAATACAGCTGGGCCAGCACTGAAGTTGATTACACGTCCCATGATGATTCTCCTAGGTTGATGGATAATTTGGCGGATATTTTTGTGCGTATACGGTAGACAGGCGTCAGAGTTTTGTCACCCCGCCTGCGGAGTAAACGCCAACGGGGCGGCCCCGCTATTTCATTCGGCCGGGTTGGAACCATCGTCATCTTCGCTTTCGATGATTTTTTCGATGCCCGCAAGCTTGGTAGCATCGTCCAGGTTGATCAGCGTCACGCCCTGCGTCGAGCGCCCCATCTCGCGAACCTGGGCGACCCCGGTGCGTATCAACACGCCGCCGGTGGAAATCAACATCAGTTCATCCTCGGCTTGCACCAGCAGGGCGCCGACCACCCGGCCGTTGCGTTCGCTGGTCTGGATCGCAATCATGCCCTTGGTGCCGCGCCCATGGCGCGTATATTCGGCGATCGGGGTGCGCTTGCCATAACCGTTCTCGGTCGCGGTGAGTACCGAAAACTCCTCGCTTGCCGCCACCAGCATGGAAATCACGGTCTGCGCCTGGTCCAGCTGCATGCCACGCACGCCGCGGGCGTTGCGTCCCATCGCACGCACGTCGCCTTCGGCAAAACGCACCGCCTTGCCGGCATTGGAGAACAGCATCACGTCGTAGCTGCCGTCGGTGATCGCCACGCCGATCAGGAAATCGCCCTCGTCCAGGCCGACGGCGATGATGCCGGCCTTACGCGGATTGGAGAAATCCGACAATGGCGTCTTCTTCACGGTGCCCATGGCGGTGGCCATGAATACATAATGCTGCTCGTCGAATTCCTTGACCGGCAGCACGGCCGTGATCTTCTCGCCCTCCTCCAAGGGAAACAGGTTCACGATGGGCTTGCCGCGGCTCACGCGGCTTCCCTGAGGAACCTCATAGACCTTGAGCCAATAGACACGCCCGCGATTGGAAAAGCAGAGGATGAAATCGTGGGTATTGGCGACGAAAAGGCGGTCAACGAAATCGTCTTCCTTGATCGCCGCCGCCTGCCTGCCGCGCCCGCCGCGCTTCTGCGATTTGTACTCGGTCAGCGGCTGAGCCTTGACGTATCCGCCGTGGGAAATCATCACTACCATGTCCTGCGGCGTTATTAGATCCTCGATACCGAAGTCCTGGGCGTTCACGACGATCTCGGTGCGGCGCTGGTCGCCGAACTGCGCCTTGATGGCGGCCAATTCGTCGCCGATGATGCGGGTGAGGCGCTCGGGGCGAGCCAGGATGTCGAGCAAGTCGGCGATGACCGCCATCACCTCCTTGTACTCGCTGACGATCTTGTCCTGCTCCAGCCCGGTCAGCCGCTGCAGGCACAGTTCAAGGACGGGACGCGAGGCTTCGGCTGCCGCGCGCGCCAACATCTCCTGGACCAGCGTCGAACCCCAGGTGCGTGCCATCAACTCGCGCTTGGCTTCGGCCGGGGTCGGCGATGCCTTGATCAGGGCGATGATCTCATCGACGTTGGACAATGCCACCGCCAGACCTTCGAGGATATGCCCGCGCTCCCTGGCTTTCCTGAGCTCGAACACTGTACGCCGGGTGATCACCTCGCGCCGGTGCGACAGGAATGCCACCAGCATTTCCTTCAGATTCAGCAGGTGCGGACGGCCATCGACCAGCGCCACCATGTTCATGCCGAAGGTATCCTGCAACTGTGTGTGCTTATACAGGTTGTTGAGAATCACATCCGGCACTTCACCGCGCCTCAGCTCGATCACGACGCGCATGCCGGACTTGTCGGATTCGTCCTGAAGGTGGGTGATGCCTTCGATCTTCTTCTCATTGACCAGTTCCGCGATCTTTTCCAGCAGGGTCTTCTTGTTCACCTGGTAGGGCAGTTCATCAATGATGATCGCCTGCTTGCCGCCTTTTTCCAGATCCTCGATGTGGGTCCGGCCGCGCATGATGACCCGGCCGCGACCGGTCATATAGCCCTCGCGCACACCCGAGACACCATAAATCAGGCCGGCGGTCGGAAAGTCCGGCGCCGGGACGATCTCGATCAGCTTTTCGATGGAGATGTCCGGATCGCCCAGCAATGCCAAGCAAGCGTCGATCACCTCGCCGAGGTTGTGAGGCGGAATATTGGTCGCCATGCCGACGGCGATGCCGGAACTGCCGTTGATCAGCAGGTTGGGAATCCGGGCGGGCAGGACCAGTGGTTCATTTTCCGATCCGTCGTAGTTCGGCCCGAAATCGACGGTTTCCTTGTCCAGGTCGGCCAGCAACTCATGGCCGATCCTGGCCATGCGAATTTCGGTGTAACGCATCGCCGCGGCATTGTCGCCGTCGACCGAGCCGAAGTTTCCCTGGCCGTCGACCAGCATGTAACGCAGCGAAAAATCCTGCGCCATCCGTACGATGGTGTCATAGACCGCGGTATCCCCATGCGGGTGGTATTTACCGATCACGTCACCGACGATACGCGCCGATTTCTTGTAAGCCTTGTTCCAGTCGTTGTTCAGTTCGTGCATGGCGAACAGCACGCGCCGATGCACCGGCTTGAGGCCGTCGCGGACATCCGGCAGGGCGCGGCCGACGATCACGCTCATGGCGTAATCCAGGTAGGAGCGGCGCATCTCCTCTTCCAGGCTGATCGGCAGTGTTTCTTTGGCAAACGTGTTCGTCATTGTCCGAATATCCGCAGGGTAGCTGGCAGTTGCGCCATGCAAAATCGAGTGATTTTAACATGGCAGACATGCCTGACCCCACCCTCTTTCGGACTCTTCAAAATCCATCCAATCGAACCCCCTGAAGATTGTAACAAGCGGGGTTTTATGCTTAAATCCATATGATTTGAATGCAGAGCAGCGCATCTCTGCTGCACGCCATCAACCAAAGGGGAGAGAAATATCGTGAATAAGATTATCGTAAGAACGTCGCTGATCGCCATGCTGTGTTCGACCCTGACAATCGCGACCGCACAGGCCCAGGACATCGTTCTGAAGGACGAGATCAAGGGCTACGCAGTCGACTCGCGCAACGTTGTCGTCCGAAGCGGCACCGGCCTATGCTGGCGCAGCGGTTCCTGGACGCCGGCAATGGCCATCGCGGAGTGCGATCCGGACTTGGTGAAGAAACCTGCGCCTGCGCCGGCACCGGTAGCAGCCCCGGCACCTAAGGCCGCACCTGCCCCGGTAGTTGCACCGGCTCCTGCCGCACCGAAAGTCATCACCCTCGCCGCAACGGAGTTGTTCGATTTCAACAAAGCAGTCCTGAAACCCGCCGCGAAGACTGAAATCGACCAGAAAGTCATCGAAAAACTGGCTGGTGTCGGCAAGATCAATCTAATCCTGGTCGGTGGCCATACGGATCGAATCGGATCGGCCGCATACAACCAGAAGCTTTCCGAAAAGCGCGCCGACGCCGTCAAGGCCTATCTAGTGTCCAAGGGTATGGACGGCAAGATCATCGAGACTCTTGGATTCGGCAAAACCACGCCAGCGCAAGGCGTACCAAAGTGCGATGACAAGCTCCCGCGGGCGAAACTGATTGCCTGCCTCGAACCGCATCGCCGTGTCACCATCGAAATACAGGCGGCCGCAAAATAATCAGGCTCTGGCACTGAACCCTTTTCACCTAACCCCGCCCCGGCGGGGTTTTTTATGCAAGCACCGTTGACTATCGATACCCTCGTCGAGGCCCGCTGGATTATCCCCATCGAGCCGCATGGCCTAACGCTGGAACACCATGCCGTCGCCATCGAGGCCGGGCGTATCGTCGATATCCTGCCGATCGAACAGGCCCGGAGCCTTTACCATGCCCGCAATACCGTGCGTCTACCGCATCACGTGCTGCTTCCCGGCCTGATCAACCTGCACACGCATGCCGCGATGAGTTTGTTGAGGGGCTACGCAGACGACGTCAGCCTGATGGATTGGCTCAATCAGCGAATCTGGCCGGCGGAAGCCAAACATGTTTCGTCCGCGTTTGTCAGGGACGGGACCTTCCTGGCCTGCGCGGAGATGCTATGCGGTGGGGTCACCTGCTTCAACGATATGTACTTTCACCCCGAGGCCGCAGCCGAGGCGGCGCTCCGCATGGGCATGCGCGCGTCGCTAGGCATCGTGACCATAGAATTCCCGACCGCCTACGCCGCCGATGCCGACGACTACCTGAGCAAGGGTATTGCCGCACGAGATGCCTTGCTGGATGAGCCGCTGATCTCCTTCTGCATGGCTCCGCATGCGCCTTACACGGTCGCCGACAGGAGTTTCGAGCGAATTGCCACGCTGGCGGCCCAGCTCGACCTGCCTATTCACATGCATCTTCATGAAACCCGCGCAGAAATCGAGAACAGCATCAAGCAATATGGGGTCCGCCCCATTGAGCGACTGCACCGTCTGGGCCTGCTCGGCAGCAACCTGATTGCAGTGCATGCAGTCCATCTGGAGGCAGGGGAAATCGATCTGCTCGCGGAACAGGGGTGCAGCGTGGCCCATTGCCCGACTTCGAACATGAAACTGTCCAGCGGTATCGCCCCGGTCGCCGATCTGGTCCGGCACGGAGTGAGAATCGGCCTGGGCAGCGATGGGGCGGCTAGCAACAACCGCCTCGACATGTTTCGGGAAATGAACCACGCCGCCTTGCTCGCCAAAGTTGCCAGCGGCGATGCTACGGTACTCGATGCCCACAGCGTACTGCATATGGCCACACTGGCCGGCGCCGCAGCCCTGGGCCAGGACAAACGCATCGGGTCGCTGGTGGCTGGTAAGCAGGCCGACCTGTGCGCTGTAAGGCTGAACGATCCCGGCCTGATTCCCTGTTACGACCCGGCTTCGCATCTGGTCCATGCCGCCGGCCGCGAACATGTCAGCCATGTCTGGGTGGCGGGGGAAATACGCGTCGAAGAGGGAATACTACTCAATATCGATACGGCGGAATTGGTTGACATTAGCAATTTGTGGCAAAATAAACTAAACTAATAATTCGGGGGCTTGTTTTGTTTCAGGTTTTATTTCAGCCCATCACACATCTCTGGAACCGCACGAGGACAAAATGATCAAACAAATCTCGAAAATTGCACTGCTTGCCGCCATAGGATTCAGTGCTTCAGTTGCCATCGCGGAAGTGAACGATGGGTATATTTATGACACGCGCGGCAATGTAGTCAAGAGCCCTACCGGTCTGTGCTGGAAAACCACCCGCTGGACGCCGGCCATGGCTATCGCAGAATGCGATCCGGATTTGATCAAGAAGGAAGCGCCGCCGGTCGTCAAAGCGCCGCCACCACCGGCCCCGCCAGCACCGGCACCTGCACCCAAACCAGCTGCGCAAAAAGTGACACTGGCCGCGGATACCTTGTTTGATTTCGACAAATTTGCACTGCGTCCAGAAGGCAAAGCCATCCTCGACGATCTGCTCGGCAAGATCAAGGGCATCAAGCTTGAAGTCATCATCGCCGTCGGCCATGCCGATCGCTTCGGCAGCGACAAGTACAACCAGGCTCTGTCTGGTAAGCAAGGGTCTCGAACCGAATCGTGTCTATACCGAAGGCAAGGGCAAGAAACAACCGGTGACTAAAGCCGACCAGTGCAAGGGCGCGAAGAGCAAGCAAGTCGTCGCCTGTTTGCAGCCTGATCGCCGGGTTGAAATCGAAGTGATCGGCACCAAGTAAGCGCTGTCGTACTGATCCTGAAAAGCCCTGCGTCGCAGGGCTTTTTTTCTTCCGCGACAAGAACACACCATGACAGTCACGCCCGACCACAACGCCGATCCACGCGAACTCGACAAGTTTGGGGAACTCGCCCATCGCTGGTGGGATCCGAACTCCGAATTCAAGCCCCTGCATGACATCAATCCCTTGCGTCTTGACTGGATAGACCGTTGCGTGGGGCTTGCCGGGAAACGCGTCCTCGATGTCGGTTGCGGCGGTGGCATACTCGCTGAAAGCATGGCTGCGCGAGGCGCTCTGGTTACGGGTATCGACCTCGGCGAACGGGCGATTGGCGTCGCCCGGCTGCACCTGCTGGAGAGCCGGCAACAAGTTGATTACAGGCTGATCTCGGTCGAGACGTTGGCACAGGAAGCGCCGCGCAGTTACGAAGCCGTCTGTTGCATGGAAATGCTCGAACATGTCCCGGACCCGGCCAGCGTGGTGGGTGCCTGTGCGGCTCTGGTGAAGCCGGGTGGGCAGGTGTTCCTGTCAACCATCAACCGCAATCTGAAGGCCTATCTGTTTGCGGTGATCGGCGCCGAGTACCTGTTGAATTTATTGCCCCGCGGCACCCACGACTATGCCCGTTTCCAGCGTCCCGCGGAACTCGCGCGCTACTGCCGTGAGGCTGGTTTGAGCATGGAAGAAATCATCGGCATGAGCTACAACCCGCTCACCAAGATCTATGCGCTGGGCACGGACACCAGTGTCAATTACCTGATTCGGGCCGCCGCGCCGGCGTGACTGGGATAGAACGCTCGCACCTACTTCCGACTACGGCTGGTCATCACACAAATGACGATGGGGACCGAAGTCCCCACCGGCTGTCTTTGGTTACAAGGCTTCAGCAGCCCCGGCATTGACCTTAAGCGGCCAGTGCGAAACGCTCATCGTTGGCGTTTATGGATTTGCTTCATTAACGTCGATCGCCTGACGAGTTGCCTGCGCACCTTTGCCCGCCCTGTCGAAGCCATGGCACCCCCACCTAAAAGCACTCCGATACCCTTAGGTGGAGGTGAGGGGAATCGAACCCCTGTCCAGAACGCCTCCAGATTGCCGGAATTACAACTATGCGTGGATTATGGGGGCGCAGTAGCTACTTTGCAAGGGCCATTGCCTGGGAACGCCGGTTTGGCGGCGAATTAGGCTGGCATCGCCGGACTACTCCGGCGACGGGCCGCGGGCGAGATCGATCTCCTCGCGCCGGCCGAACCCCGCAGCGTTGTCGATGAAGTACAGGCGCTGGGGCACCAACTGGTACCAGCGCACCTTGGCCATGGCCTTGACGATGGCCGCCGGCGCCTGGGCCAGCTTGCCGACGACGGGGAACTTCTCCGCGTAAAGGCTGCGCGCCAGCAGTTCTTCGTCACCGGAAATCTCGCTGGCGACGCCCTCCAGTTGAATTCCCTTGATCTCCAGCCAGTCCGAGTAGTCCTCCTGGATGGTCGCCGCGACGCGCGGCTGTTGGACCAGGTTCAGGCTGTGCCGGCTGGTCGGCGACGACAGAAAATAGAGCCTGAAACCATCATTGACATAGAACACCGCCGCCGCCCAGAGGTCTCCATCGGCGCCTGTGGCCAGGGTGACGACGCGATGGTCGCGCAGGTAAGCCAGCACTTGCGCATGTAATTCGTCTTGCATCAGGGGTGATCGGTCGGCGCCTCGCCGCTTTCATTGAGCCGCTTCAAGCGGTAGGCAAGTTGGGGGCGGGTCAAGCCGAGCATCCTGGCTGCCGAGGAGAGATTGCCGCGCGCCTTGTCCACGGCGGTTTCGAGCAGCATGCCCTCGACCTCGTCCAGGGTCATGACACCATTGAGCACCGAGTCGCAGAGCGCCTTCGCGCTCTCGCTGCGGTTCATGTCGGGACTGCCGTTGACGACCAGCCCGAACTCCCGCGCATGCTCGTCGTCGCAGGACGAGAACAGGTGATTGACTTCGATGCGGGTGCCGCTCGGCGCCAGGATCACGCCGCGCTCCACCATGTTTTGCAGCTCGCGGATATTGCCCGGCCAGCGATAGGTGAGCAGCGCCCGCTTGGCCTTGTCGGTAAAGCCACGCAGTTTCTTGCCGTGAATCGCAGTGTATTTTTCGAGGAAGCTCTTGGCCAGCGGTGAGATGTCTTCCTTGCGCTCCCTGAGCGGCGGAATGTCTATCTGGTAGGCGTTGAGCCGATAGTACAGATCCGGACGAAACTTGCCCTCCTTGACCAGTTGTTTGAGATCGCTGTTGCTTGCCGCGATCAACCGGACATTGATCTTGCGTATCTTCTGGTCGCCCAGGCGCTCGATCTCGCCTTCCTGCAACACTCTCAGCAGCTTGGCCTGCACCGAAAAAGGCAGGTCGCCGATCTCGTCGAGAAACAAGCTGCCGCCATTGGCCCGCTCGAAGCGCCCGGGGCGGGAAACGAGAGCGCCGGTGTAGGCACCCTTTTCGACGCCGAACAGTTCCGACTCCACCAATTCCAGAGGGATAGCGGCGCAATTGATGGCGACGAAAGGGGCATCGCGGCGCGAACTTCTCTCGTGCAGGCTGCGGGCGAATTTCTCCTTGCCGACACCGGTCTCGCCGAGCAGGAGCACCGTGATCTGGCTGTCCGCCGCCTGCTTGAGCAACTCGAATGCGGCGCGGAAGCCGCGCGAGTTTCCAAGCATATCGGTCGTCGGGATATCCTTGCCGCCAATAGTGGAGCGCAACTGCACCACCTGGGTATGCAAGTCGATCAGTTGTTCGGCGATCGATTCGCGGTTGAAGAAACGCTCGTATTCGCTGGCGTCATCCCATTCCTCGATGGGTTTGCCGACGATACGGCAGTTGCTGTCGCCCTTGCCGACGCATTCGACTTCCTTGAACAGGACCGGCCGACCCATGAAGGCCGAGGTATAGCCGCAGGCATAGCCGATCTGGGTCCAACACACCGGTTCGGTATGGATGCCGTAGTAATGCCGGTGCCATTGGCCTTCCCAGGAGTTTTCCCAGAGGAACTCGCCGTAGAACTTGCCGACTGCGCGGTCCAGCTCGAGGGCAAGGGGCGTTACCTTGACCATGCCTTCCAGGGTATGAAGCTGCGGGCCGGTCATGAAGGCTTCCTTGTCACTGGCGTTCTGTGCGCGGGTGCGGGCCAGCTCGGCATCGCGTACGCCCGCCGCATAGCCCATGCGGGTAAACAGTCCCTGCGCCCGGCTCATGCCCAGGGTGTCGATCAACTCCTTGCGCAATGACGCCTGCGCCTCGGCATGAACCAGGAGCATGCGGTGTTCGTGCAGCCAAATCTGCCCCGTCTCCACGCAAAATTGCACTTGCGCGCGCAGGTCGGCATGCTCCGTGCCGACTGTCCTGAGGATACTTCGAAGCTTGGTCATGGCACCTCTCCTCACTGGGATCAGCCTGTTTCAGGTGTCCTGATGCTCGATCGTGCGCCGAGTTCATCAAATGATCAACCAGGGAAAGACTCTACCGCAAATAGTGACTAAATGATCATGCGTCGGCGAATTGGCGCCTGCCTGTTCCTAACCTGTTTCGGATCGCGTTTACGCGGATGCAGCAATCGCCGGGAGCCGCGACTACAGGGCGTCGAATTCGAGGTGCCCGGTTCCGGTTATTGCTGCGCACAATCAACGATTGGCACGGCCCATGCGTAAGGGTTATCCATACAGCGACGGAAGAACAACATTCTGCTGTATCCGAATTCATGAGGCATCCACGAATCAGGAGGAGACACGCAATGAAATTCCCGAATCCGCACGACGTCAAGGCCAAGACCATACCCGGTACCGAAGGTTGGGAAAGAATGTATCCGTACCAATACCAGTTCGTCACCGATGATCCCGAACGCAACCAGTACGAAAAGGATACCTTCTGGTTCAACGACGGCCTGCACTACCCCGAGCCGCTCTATCCCTTCGACACCATCTGGGACGAAGCCTGGTTCCTCGCCCTGTCCCAGTTCAACAACCGCATCTTCATGGTGCCGCCGGTACGTGGCGTGGACCACCGCATGATCAACGGCTACGTGTATATCTCGCCCGTGCCGGTGAAGGACGGCGCGGAAATCGGCAGTCGCGTCCCGCATTTCATGGAGCGCGCCGGTTACTACTACAAGAACTGGGATGCGTTGGAGGCGAAGTGGAAAGTCAAGATGGAAGCCACCATCCGCGAACTGGAGGCGGTGAAGATTCCGGCCTTGCAGGACATGGAAGACCTGCAGGTGGTGACGGATGCCGTCGGCGAGTCGCAGGGCTATCACCTGCTGAAGAACTACGACGACCTGATCAACCTCGGCATCAAGTGCTGGCAATACCACTTCGAGTTCCTCAACCTGGGCTATGCCGCCTATGTGTTCTTCCTGGATTTCATGCAGAAGCAGTTCCCCAGCATGCCGACGCAACGTGTCACGCAAATGATCTCCGGCATCGACGTGATCATGTATCGGCCGGACGAGGAATTGAAGAAGCTCGCCAAGAAGGCCATCGAACTGGGCGTCGACGCGACGGTGTGCTCCAGCCAGCAATGGACGGTGGTCGAGGCGGCGCTGAAGAAGCTGCCCAAGGGGCAGGAATGGCTGGCAGCGTTGGAGCAAGCCAGGGAGCCGTGGTTCAACGTATCCACGGGCACCGGCTGGTTCCATCATGACCGTAGCTGGAACGACCAGATGGATGTGCCGCTCTCCGGCATCAATACCTACATCGGGAAGTTGAAGCAAGGCGTGTCCATCGAGCGTCCGACCGAGAAAGTGCGAGCCGAGCGCGACCGCATCACCGCCGAGTATCGGGACCTGATCGAGAAAGACGAGGATCGCAAACAGTTCGACGAACTGCTGGGGTGCGCCAAGACGGTGTTCCCGTATGTCGAAAACCATCTCTTCTACGTCGAGCACTGGTTCCACTCGGTGTTCTGGAACAAGATGCGCGAAGTCGGTGCGATCATGAAGCAGCACGGCATGATAGAGGATGTCGAGGATATCTGGCTGCTGCGCCGCGACGAAATCAAATCTGCCCTGTGGGACGTGGTGACCGCCTGGGCCACCGGCGTAACGCCACGCGGTACCAAGGTATGGCCGAAGGAGATCCTGTGGCGCAAGGGCGTGATGCAGAAGTTCAAGGAATGGAGCCCGCCACCGGCGATCGGCACCGCTCCCGAGGTGATCCAGGAGCCATTCACCATCGTCCTCTGGGGCGTCACCAACAAGTCGCTGGGCGACTGGTCGGCGGTGCAGGACGTCAAGGATCCCGACACCATCACCGAACTCAAGGGGTTTGCCGGCAGCCCCGGCATCGTCGAGGGCCGCGCGCGGGTCTGCAAGACTGTTGCGGAAGTTGGTCAACTGCAGGAAGGTGAAATTCTGGTGGCCCCGACCACCTCGCCATCCTGGGCGCCGGCGTTCGCCAAGATCAAGGCCTGCGTCACCGACGTCGGCGGCGTGATGAGCCACGCGGCCATCGTCTGTCGCGAGTATGGCCTGCCGGCCGTGGTCGGCACCGGCCATTCGACCAAGATCATCAAGAGCGGCATGATGCTGCGCGTCGATGGATCTTCCGGCGTCATCACCATCGTGCGCTGAACGCTTGATCGGCGGGACGGGACGATGAACGGGAACGCAGCCATGAGCGAAGCGGCAGTCGGCGGGAGACCAACGAACCTCCCGCTGCTCTGCTGGTTGGAGGAATGCCGTAAGGAGTCCGTACCCCTGGTCGGGGGCAAATGCTCGTCGCTCGGCGAGCTGATCAACGCCGGCGTGCGGGTGCCGCCCGGCTTCGCGTTGACCACCGAGGGCTACCGCCGCTTCATGGCCGAGGCGGGGATAGATCGGGAAATCAAGTCCCTGCTCGGCAAGCTCGATGCCGCGGACATGGATGCGCTGGAAGAGGCCAGCGCATCCATCCGCGCGAGCATAGAAGCACATCCGTTCTCCACCGAAATGGAGGACTTGGTTGCCGAGTGTTATCGCAAGCTGTCGATACGTTGCGGCATCCCGGCGGTTCCGGTGGCGGTGCGCTCCAGCGCCACCGCCGAGGATCTCCCCGGCGCGAGTTTTGCCGGGCAACAGGACACCTTCCTGTGGATTCGCGGTATCGACGAAGTGCTGCAGCACATGCGCCGCTGCATCTCCAGCCTGTATACCGGGCGGGCCATCGCTTACCGCGCCAACCGCGGATATACCGACGATCTGATGGCGATCAGCGTCGGCGTGCAGAAGATGTCCAATTCATATACAGCCGGGGTGATGTTCACCATCCATCCGGCCAACGGCGACCGCTCCGTGATCGTCATCGATTCCAATTTCGGCTTCGGCGAATCTGTGGTCTCGGGCGAGGTGACGCCGGACAACTTCGTCGTGAACAAGGTGACCCTGGACATCATCGACCGGACCATCTCGCAGAAGGAGATCTGCTACACCGTCGATCTCAAGACCCAGACATCCCATGCCATGGAAGTGCCTTTCGAGCGGCAGAGAGTGCAGTCCCTGATCGATGACGAGATCACCGAACTGGCCTGGATGGGCAAGCAAATCGAGAAACACTACGGCCGTCCGATGGACATCGAGTGGGCTGTGGACAAGGACCTTCCAGCCGGCGGCAACATCTTCATCCTGCAAGCCCGGCCCGAGACGGTGTGGAGCGAAAAACAGTCGACCCCGGCCGCCAAGGCGGGCGCCTCGGCGATGGATTACATCCTCTCCAGCTTGCTGGAGGGCAAGAAAGTCAAATGAATCGGCAGCAAGCATATCTTCAAATCAACCCTATGGAGCCCTCATGAATGCATCAACGAAAGTAAAACCCATCGACGACATCCGCAGCTATATCGCCGCCCTCGATGCACACGGCGAATTGCACCGCGTCAAGACCGAGGTCGATTGGAAATTCGAACTCTGCCATGTCTCGAAAGTGAATGAAGAACGAAAAGGGCCGGCGCTGCTCTACGAGAACGTCAAGGGCTACGACATCCCGGTGTTCACCAGCGCCTTCACCACCTCGAAGCGGCTGGCCATAGCCCTGGAGCAGGACCCGTCGCTGTCGATGAGCCAGCTTTCCAAGAAGTGGATGGAGCTCACCACCAAGACGATGGTAAAGCCTGAGTTTGTCGACAATCCGCAGGTGAAGGAGAACATCATCGAGGGCGATGCCGTCGATATCGAGATGTTCCCTTCGCCGTGGTTCTATCCCGATGACGGCGGCCGCTTCTTCGTCACTTCCGGCTTCCTGGTGACCCGCGATCCCGACACCGGCTGGACCAACCTGGGCACCTATCGCGCCCAGGTACTGGGCAAGAACATCCTCGGCTCGCAGATCATCAAGGGCAAGCATGG
>JAPLQT010000126.1 GCA_026399515.1 Pseudomonadota bacterium
CGGCTTCATCGACGACGTGATCCAGCCGCACGAGACGCGCAAACGCATCTGCCGCTCGCTCGCCATGCTGCGAGGCAAGAAGCTCGAGAACCCCTGGCGCAAGCACGGCAACATACCTCTCTGAATCGAGGAACCGAAATGTTCAAGAAAATTCTCATAGCGAATCGCGGAGAAATCGCCTGCCGAGTCATCAAGTCCGCGCGCAAGATGGGCATCAAGACCGTCGCCGTGTATTCCGAGGCCGACAAGGATGCGCGCCATGTCGAGATGGCTGACGAGGCAGTCTGCATCGGCCCGCCGCCGTCGAAGGAATCCTACCTGTGCATCGACAAGATCATCGCCGCCTGCAAGCAGACCGGCGCTGAGGCTGTGCATCCGGGCTACGGCTTCCTCTCCGAGAACCCCAAGTTCTGCGCCGCGCTGGAACAGGCCGGCATCGTCTTCATCGGGCCCAAGCCGCACGCCATGCAAGCCATGGGCGACAAGATCGCCTCGAAGAAACTGGCGATGGCGGCCAAGGTCAGCACCATACCCGGCTATACCAACGTCATCGAGAAAGTCGACGATGCGGTGCGCATCGCCGCCGGCATCGGCTACCCGGTGATGATCAAGGCCTCGGCCGGCGGCGGCGGCAAGGGCCTGCGCCTCGCCTTCAACGACAACGAGGCGCGCGAAGGTTACCAGAGCTGCCGCAACGAGGCGAAGAACAGCTTCGGCGACGACCGGGTGTTCATCGAAAAGTACATCGAGGAACCGCGCCATATCGAAATCCAGGTGCTCGGCGACAGCCACGGCAACATCGTCTATCTGTGGGAACGCGAATGTTCGCTGCAACGCCGCCACCAGAAGGTGGTCGAGGAGGCGCCCTCGCCCTTCCTCGACGCGGCCACCCGCAAGGCCATGGGCGAGCAGGCGGTGGCATTGGCGCGCGCCGTGCAATACCAGAGCGCCGGCACGGTCGAGTTCGTGGTCGGCGGCAAGGACAAGCAATTCTATTTCCTCGAAATGAACACCCGCTTGCAAGTCGAACATCCGGTCACCGAGTTGATCACGGGGCTCGACCTGGTCGAGCAGATGATCCGTGTCGCGGCGGGAGAGAAGCTTGCCTTCAGCCAGGAGCAGATCAAGCTGGAAGGCTGGGCCATGGAATGCCGCATCAACGCCGAGGATCCGTTCCGCAACTTCCTGCCCTCGATCGGCCGGCTGGTGAAATACATTCCGCCGCCCGAAGAGCCGGCAGGCCTGGCGACCCGGGTACGCGTCGACACGGGCGTGTACGAAGGTGGCGAGATCTCGATGTATTACGATCCGATGATCGCCAAGCTGGTCGTCCATGGCGCGACGCGCGAGCAGGCCATCGCCCGGATGCGCGATGCGCTGAATCGCTTCGTGATTCGCGGCGTGTCCTCCAACATCGCCTTCCAGGCGGCATTGATGCAGAACCCGCGTTTCATTTCGGGCGACTTCAACACCGGCCTGATCGCCGAGGAATATCCCAAGGGCTTCAACGCCGCCAGTGCGCCGCACGACGATCCGGCCATGCTGATCGTCGTCGGTGCCGCCATCCACCGCCGCTACCTGGAGCGCAACACCATGATCAACGGCCAGTTGCCGGGCCACGAATACAAGCCGGGCAACGACTTCGTGGTCCTGCTCAATGACACCCAGCATGCGGTGGTGGCAACCCCGGTGGCGGGCGGTGTCGACGTCGATTATGCGGGTGAAAAATATGCAGTCCGTTCGCCTTGGCAGTTCGGCCAGCCGCTCTACCAGGGAACGTTGAACGGCGAAGCGATCTGCATGCAGGTCGAGCGCGTCGGCTTGCGGTACCGCGTGTTTCACTGGGGCACCCAGGCCGACCTGATAGTGCTGACGGCGCATGCGGCCGCCTTGCAAAAACTCATGCCGCACAAGGCGCCGCCCGATCTGTCGAAGTTCCTGCTCTCGCCGATGCCCGGCCTGCTCGCCGACATCTGCGTGGCGGCCGGCCAGGAGGTCAAGGCCGGCGAGAAGCTGGCGGTGATCGAGGCGATGAAAATGGAGAATGTCCTGAAAGCCGAGCAGGACGGCGTGGTCGACAAGCTGCTGGCGAAGCCCGGCGAAAGCCTCGCCGTGGATCAGGCCATCATCGCGTTTCGCTGAGATTCGCTAAGTTTCGTTGAGACATGGCGACGCTCGACCACCTGGTGCTCGCTACGCATGATCTGGAGCAAGGCGCAGCCTGGCTGGCAGACCATCTCGGCGTGGCGCTGTCGCCCGGCGGCACTCACGCGGCGATGGCCACCCACAATCGCCTGCTCAAGCTCGGTCCGTCGACCTATCTCGAACTGATCGCCATCGATCCGCTGGCCCCGGCGCCGCCACGGCCGCGCTGGTTCGCGCTCGACACACCGCGGATGCAGGCACGCATTGCAGAGCGGCCGCGGTTGATCCACTGGGTGGCACGCAGCACTGACATCGTCTCGGAATCTGTGCGCAGTCTCGAACCACTCGGCGAGATCACCCCGATGCGGCGCGGCGACTTCGAGTGGCTGATCACCGTACCGGCCGACGGGCACCTCCCGGCCGACGGATTGCTGCCGACCCTGATCGAATGGCGTGCGCCACGACATCCCGCCAACACCTTGCCCGAGGCCAGTTGCACCTTGCTGAAGCTGGAGGGTTTCCATCCCGATCCGGTGCGTATTCAGACCACGCTCGCCGCACTCGGTCTCGATCAAGCATTGGCGATGCACGCCGGCGCCGACATCGAACTGCTGGCCCACCTCGAGACCCCAGTTGGCTTGCGCGAGATCGATTGAATCAGGTCGCCAGCGGATGCATCCAGACCAGTAGCAACTGCCCCTGCGCCTCCGCCAGCCTCGCCAGGTCGGCGAGATCCATCACCAAGGCAAGCACCTCATCCTCGTCCCATTGTTCCATTTCAAACTCCTCGCTGGCGGCCAGTTCCTCTCCTACCCGCTCCAGGGCTTCCTCGTCGAAGCCCGCCAGCTTTTCCAGAGCCTCGTCGGCCAGGCGCAGCACCACGGTTCCGCTCTCCTCCGCCACATAGACCGGCTCATAATGGCTGAGCGCCAGGTCGAGTTCCTCGCCGGTGAGCAGGCAGTGCAGCATGACGATTTTGGCGGTATCCAAACCGCGCCGCGCGATGCCGCTCCACTCCTCCAGCGGCTCCAGCGATTCTCCGACGGATGTGAGTTCATCCTCTTCGGCGGCGACGATATAGACGAGTATTCCCATTGCTTCACTCCAGGTTCCAAAGAGAAATTGCGGCCAGCCCGGCAATGTGCAATTATCCTCGCAACCACAGGCTTAGCGAAATACAAATCTGACAATAAGGGGAGAGCAATGGCGGAAATCAGCGGCGGCGAAATCATCGCGCGCATGTTGCAAAAAGAAGGTGTCGAGAAAGTGTTCGGCATCATCGACGGCACCTACTTCGGTTTCTATTCGGCGCTGCACCGGCTCGGTATCGAGATCGTCACGCCGCGCCACGAGACTTCCGCGGCGCACATGGCCGGCGCCTACGCGCGGCTGACCGGCCGGCTCGGTGTGTGCATGGCCAGCAACGGTCCCGGCGTAGCCAACATCCTACCCGGCCTGGTGGTGGAGCAGGGCGAGGGCAATCGCGTGCTGGTCATCACCAGCGCGCGCCGGCCGAGCATCATGTACCCGGACCGCGGCGGCGCCTACCAGTGCTTCGACCAGAGCGGCGTGATCGGCAAGATCGCCAAGTGGAGCAGCGCCGTCTCGTCTTTCGACCGGGTTCCTGAACTCGTTCGCAAGGCGCTGCGCAAGAGCTGGGAAGGGCGTCCCGGTGTGGTCCATGTCGACGTGCCGGAAAACATCATGAACGGCAAGGTGAAGGCCGACGTGGCCTTCTGGGCGCCGCACCAGTACCGCCACACCGCCCCGCTGGCGCCGACCGCCACGCAGGTGGAATCCGCCGCCCAACTCCTGATCGCCGCCGAGGCGCCGATGATCCACGCCGGCAGCGGCATCATCCACGCCAACGCCTTCGATGCGCTGCGCCGGGTCGCGGAACTCCTGCACGCGCCGGTGACGACGAGCTGGGCGGCGCGCGGCGCGCTGTCCGAGACATCGCCGCTGGCGATGCCGATGCCGCACGTCAAGCTCAACCACAAGGTGCGCAACGACGCCGACGTGGCCTTGATCATCGGCTCGCGCGTCGGCGAAACCGATTGGTGGGGCAAGCCACCGTATTGGCGCCATCCCTCTGAACAGAAGACCATCCAGGTAGACCTCGACGGCGATATGCTGGGTCTGAACAAGCCGGCCGACCTGGCGATCGTCGCCGACGCCAGGCGCTTTCTCGAACTGCTCGGAGACGAGCTGGAACGACGCAAAGGCGAGATCAAGCTGGAGCCGCGCCGCAGCCGCGTCTCGGGCTACACCAGGACCATGCAGGATGACCGCGCCGGCTGGGACAAGGCGCTTACCGACATGGCGGTGCCGATGCATCCCGCCCATATTGCCTCCGTCTGCGGCGACGTCTTCCCGCAGGATACGGTGCTGGTGGCCGATGGCGGCAACGCCACCATCTGGGCGATGTTCTACCACCAGGCCAAGGTGCCGAATACCATCGTGTCGACCTTCAAGTTCGGCATGCTCGGCGCCGGCATGGCGCAGGCGGTCGGGGCGGCCGTCGCGCGGCCGGGCCAGCCGGTGTGCTGCATTATCGGCGACGGCGCCTTCGGCTTCCATCCGCAGGAAGTCGAGACCGCCGTGCGCAATAACGCGCAAGTCATCTACATCGTGCTCTGCGACAAGCAGTGGGGCATGGTCAAGATGAACCAGCAGTTCATGCTGCGCCCGTTCAAGACGATGATCTTCAAACATCTCGATCCGGACGAGACGATCAAGGCCGACCTCGGCGAAATCGAATTCGACAAGCTGGGCCAGAGCATGGGCGCCTACGGCGAGCGGGTTTCGGATCCGCAACAGCTCAAGCCGGCATTGCAGCGTGCGCTGGCTTCCGGCAAGTGTTCGGTGATCCACGTCGACGTCGATCCGGTGAAACACATGTGGGCGCCGGGACTGATTCACTTCAAGAAAATGCACGAAGAACCGAAGGGTTGAAACACGGGGGCTGAGATGACCGACATCGACCTGATCCGCCTCAACTTCAATCCGCAGACGCTGTTCCTGCTGAACTGCGTGCTGGGCTTCGTCATGTTCGGCGTTTCGCTGGAATTGAAGCCGGAGGATTTCAGGGAGGCCTTGCGCACGCCGCGCGCCCTGGTCATCGGCCTGCTCGCCCATCACATGGTGTTTCCCGCCTTCACCTTCCTGCTGGTGCTGTTGCTGCAGCCGCGCCCCAGCATCGCCCTGGGCATGATCCTGGTGTCGTCCTGTCCGGCCGGCAACATCTCCAACTTCCTCACCCATTTCGCCCGCGGCAACACCGCGCTGTCGGTATCCATCAGCACCCTGTCGACGCTGACCGCCATCGTCATGACCCCAGCCAACATCGCCTTCTGGGGCGCGCAATACGAACCGGCGCAGGCCATCCTGCGTCAGGTGGCGGTGAATCCGCTGGAGATGTTCGTGCATGTCTTCCTGCTGCTCGGCCTGCCTCTGGCGGTGGGGCTGTATGTATCGCGCCGCTGGCCGGGCTTCACCGAGCGGACGCGGAAGCCGATCAAATACTTCTCGCTGGGTTTCTTCCTGCTGTTCGTGCTGGCAGCGCTGGGCGCCAACTGGCGGTACTTCGTGCTGTATGTCGGCACGGTGGTCGGCGTGGTGTTCCTGCACAACGCCTCGGCGTTGGCGACCGGCTACGGCCTGGCCTATGTGAGCGGTCTGCCGGAGCGCGACCGCCGCGCGGTATCCATCGAATGCGGGATACAGAATTCCGGTCTGGGGCTGATCCTGATCTTCAACTTCTTCGACGGCCTCGGCGGCATGGCGGTGGTGGCGGCGTGGTGGGGCATCTGGCACATCGTCGCGGGCATGACCGTCGCCACCCTGTGGAGCCGGCGTCCGCCGCCGGACGCCATCGTGGTCACCGCCACCGCATGAGTGCGCGTCGGGTCCTGGTCACCGGCGCGTCCGGTTACCTGGGCAGCTTGGTCGTTGCATCCTTAGCCGCGCGTGACGATGTCAGTGTTGTAGCGCTCGATGTGCGCGAACCGGCACAGCGCCTGCCCGGCGTCGCTTACGAGGTCGCCGACATCCGCGCGGCGGAGGTCGACTCCCTGGTCGCCCGCCATGCGCCGGAAGTGGTGGTGCATCTGGCCTCCATCGTCACGCCGGGAAGAGGCAGCAAGCGCGAATTCGAATACAGCGTCGACGTCGGCGGCACGCGCAACCTGCTCGAAGCTTGCGTGCGCCACGGCGTTCGGCGGGTCATCGTCACCTCCAGCGGCGCGGCCTACGGCTACCATGCCGACAACCCGGCGTGGCTGAAAGAGAGCGACCCGGTGCGCGGCAACCAAAGCTTCGCCTATGCCTGGCACAAGCGCCTGGTGGAAGAGATGCTGGCCGAATATCGCCAGCGCCACCCGGCCCTGGAGCAGGTCGTCTTCCGCATCGGCACGATACTGGGCGCGACGGTGAAGAACCAGATCACCGACCTGTTCGACAAGCCCCGGCTCATCGCCATCCGCGGCTCGGACAGTCCCTTCGTCTTCATTCACGACCGCGACGTGGTCGGCGGCATCCTTCACGCCATCGACACGCCGGCGACCGGCATCTACAACGTGGCCGGCGACGGCGTATTGACTATCCACGAGATCGCCGCGAAACTCGGCAAGCATTGCATCGTTCTGCCGCCGTCACTTCTGAGTCTGGCATTGCGCGTGCTGAAGGCCCTGGGTCTGACGCAATATGGCCCGGAGCAGGTGGATTTCCTGCGTTATCGCCCAGTGCTCGACAACGCGAGACTGAAGAACGAATTCGGCTACGTGCCGAAGCTGACCTCGGCGCAGGTTTTCGATCTCTACCTCGAAGCACGAAACAATCGTGGCGGGGCGTGATTTTTCCGGCCGGACGGTCGTCGTCAGCGGTGCCGGCGGCGGGCTGGGAAGCGCGCTGTGCCTGGCCTTCGGCCGCGCCGGCGCGCGCATCGTTGCGCTCGACCGAGACCAGACCGGGCTGACGCAGACCGCAGAGAACCTCAACGCGGCCGGCATCGCCTGCATCACCTGCGTCTGCGACGTGACGCGCGAAGAGGAGTGCGCAAACGCCATCGCCGAAGCGCGGCGCGCCTTTGGTGGCATCGACGTCCTGATCAACAACGCCGGCATCACGCACCGCAGCGCTTTCGGTGATGGAGGTCAATTTCTTCGGCGCACTGCATTGCACGCATGCGGCTCTGGCGGATCTCATCACGCGGCGCGGCATGGTCATCGCCATCTCCAGCGTCGCAGGCTTCGCCCCGCTGATCGCCCGCACCGGCTACGCCGCCAGCAAGCACGCGCTGCACGGCTTCTTCGACAGCTTGCGCACGGAAATCGAACCGCTCGGCGTGAAAGTGCTGGTGGTCTGTCCGTCCTTCATCCACACCGGCATCGAAAAAAACGCCCTGGCCGGTGACGGTAGCCCCGCACTGCATCCGCAGGTCATCGTCGGCACCCGCAGCACGGCCGAGGCCATGGCCGAGCGCATTCTCAAGGCCGCAATCAGCGAACGCCGGCTGCTGCTGCCCGACAGCGTCTCGCGCGCCTCGTGGTGGGTGGCGCGCCTGCTGCCGCGACTCTACGTCCGATTGATGGTGAGGAAGGTGGGGAAGGAGATGCTGGGCGGCTAGTGCCCGCATTTGGTCCAGGGTATTGATGCGGATACGCTCGCGGTCGCCGGCAAATCCGGGTGATTTCCTCTATCTGTCATGCTATCATGTAGATGACCTATTGGAGGTACAAGATGACCATTTATGCTGTCAGCGTCTCGGAATTCAAGGCTCATTGCCTGGACATGATCCGGCAAGTTGAAAAGGCGGGTACCGCTGTTGATCTGGTGCGTCGCGGTAAAGTTGTGGCGCGCCTGATTCCGACAACGTCCGCGCCGAACGGCACGCCCGCCTGGCTACGTTTACGGGGTCGCGGCGCCTTGGCCGCAACTGCCGAAGAATCAGTTCTTGAGGAGCGAGACTTCGAGGCATTGGCGCCACATAAGCGATGAAACCTGTTCTGTTGCTTGACACTCACATCTGGCTTTGGTGGTTGCTTGGCCAGCCCGAGCTGACGTCAAAAGAAAGGGATGCCCTCGATGCGCTCGCCGCCGCCGGCACGCCACCCGGGCTTTCCGCTATCAGCTTGTGGGAAGCGCAGATGCTGGCAGCCAAGGGACGCCTGAAGATCGATGAACCCCGGACCCAGTGGCTAGCCACCGCCGTCAGCGCGGAATCGGTAACCCTGTTGCCGATGGATGTTGCCGTGATTCTCGCGCTCGACAGCTTGCCGCCGGGATTCCATGGCGATCCAGCCGACCGCATCATCGTCGCCACCGCGCGCGCTCATGGCCTGCCTCTGGCAACCCGAGACACCAATATCCGCCGGTCTCGCGCAGTCAAAGTCTGGAAGGCTTAGCGTCAGCGCTTAGTGCGAACAGCCTGGACCCTTTATCCTAAGCAACTCGATCCAGACCGAGGTATCGACTACCGGATCAAAATCGATCCTTGCGATCACGGTATCCACCTGTCTTGACACCCTTGGCGAGTCCCAAAAGTTGCTTCAGGTCGGGTACAGGCATTACCAGTACCCCTGTGCCTTTTGGAATGAATACAAATTCCTGGCCGGCTTCCCAATGCTGTTGCTCACGGATAGCCTTAGGAATGGAAATTTGATGCTTGCTCGATAGGGTTGCGGCAGCAGGCATTTTTCTTAGACGCACAATAGTCCAAACCGCTCGCTAACCAGGGCGCGCAGTCTTTGTGCGCGTCCGTGTTGAACGGCGGGTTAAGCTGGTTACTGATCGGGCGACTCCAACAAGAGACGTCAGTGCCGAGTTTACTGCTTCGTTGTTAGGAAAAATTTTGGCCAACTCGGGCGTAAGCAGAACCAGGTTGCTGCCCTTCTTGAACTCGGCATAGTGTTTTCCACGCACCCCTTTGCCGAGATCCTCACGCCGGTATTCGGCGCGTATTTCCTCAGCCTTCTTCATAGATTTTCCTTTCATGTTTTGTGGCAAGACGCGCACTGATTATTCGGTATTGTCCTCCCCGGTGAGTGTATATCACAGCAAGCACCCGACTCATGCGGGACAGGCCAAACATAAGCCAGCGCACTTCACCAACAGAATGATCAGGGTCGGCAAAAGTATAGGACATCGGATCGCCAAAAACCGACGCGGCCTCCTCAAAGCTGACCTTGTGTTTCTTTAGGTTGCGTGCCGCTTTCGCTGGATCGTCTTCAAATTCCATGGCGCGTCATTTCAAAGGTCGGTGGTCGAATTATCCCTTCATTCTGGAATACGCCGCGATGACCTCCGCCGGCGCCTGCACCAGCTCGATCAGGACGCCTTCGCCGGCTATCGGGAACTGCTCGTTGGCCTTGGGATGCAGGAAGGTGATGTCGTAACCGGCGGCGCCCTTGCGGATGCCGCCCGGTGCGAAGCGCACGCCCTGGGCGGCGAGCCAGGCCACAGCGGTCGGCAGATCGTCCACCCACAGGCCGACATGATTCAAGGGCGGTTCGTTTACCGCCGGTTTCTTGTCCGGATCGAGCGGCTGCATCAGATCCACTTCTACCTTGAATGGACCACTGCCCAGGGCGGCGATGTCCTCTTCGACGTTTTCGCGCTCGCTGCGGTAGTTGCCGGTGATACTCAAACCGAACATGTCGACCCAGAGCGTTTTCAGCCGCTCCTTGGAGGGTCCGCCGATGGCGATCTGCTGGATGCCGAGAATCTTGAATGGACGAGCGGTCATGTTGCCTTTCTGGTCAGCAGGTAGATGCCGTAGGCGATCATCGGCAGCGACAGCCACTGACCCATGCTGACGACATAGCTGAAGCCGAAAACGCCGGCATCCGGTTCGCGGAAGAACTCGGCAAAAGAGCGGAACACGCCGTAGCCGACCAGGAACATCCCCGACACCGCGCCGCGCGGCCGCGCATCCTTGCCAGCCGAATACCACCACAGCAGGGCGAACAGGCACATGCCCTCCAGGCCGAACTGATAGAGCTGCGACGGATGTCGCGGCTGGGCGTCGACCTGGGGAAAGACCATCGCCCACGGCAGCGAGGCATCCGTCACGCGCCCCCACAACTCGCCGTTGACGAAATTGCCGATGCGCCCGGCAGCCAGGCCCAGCGGCACCAGCGGGGCAATGAAGTCGGTCACTTCGAAGAAGGTCTTGCCGGTCTTGCGGCCATACAGCGCCATCGCCACGAGCACGCCGAGGAAACCGCCGTGAAAGCTCATGCCGCCTTTCCATACGGCGAGGATTTCCAGCGGATGCTGGAGGTAATAGCCCGGTTCGTAGAAAATCACCTGGCCCAGCCGGCCGCCGAGGATCACGCCGAGCACGCCATAGAAGAGCAGGTCGTCGAGGCTTTGCGCGGTGAAGCCTCGCTCGGGGAATTGCGCGGCGCGCCGCCGGCCGAGCACGATGAACATGACGAAGCCGATCAAATACATCAGCCCGTACCAGCGCACGGCGAGCGGACCGAGCGAGATGGCGACCGGATCGAACTGGGGATGGATCAGCATGCGGACTCCGTTAGCTTAGGCGCATATGATAACGCTTCAGGACTGTTTGCCCGCGTTACCGACCAAGACCAATGAAGATTTCATCGCGTGATCAGGCCGGCCAATGGCGGGCGAAGACCTGGGAGATGCCGGGGTGGTGCTCGACACGCTCGGCCACTTCCACGAATCCTGGACGGGCGTTGCGCAGATGCGCCCTGGCCCCGGACCATCTCGAGACGACAGTGGCGAGGAGGTCCAGGCCGTTGGGTGCATCTCCACCGAAGAAGCCCTGGGAGGGGAATTGGTCGACGAATATCTCCCAGTTGCGATGCAGGCGGACAATGGCGCCGCGGCGGATTCGGTCGTTCACGGCTTCATCGGGATCGACGCACCAGCGCTCGGGAAAATCGATCACGCCGATCGCCGCGTAGCAGTTGGCGGCGATGAAGACCAGTCCCCGGATTGCCTGGGCGCGCGCTGACGGGTCCGCCGGCAGGAGCTTGGCGGACGGAAAGCTCAGGCCGAGATGGATCAGGATGGCTGCGCTCTCCGTCATGACGCTGCCATCGGGCAGCAACAGCGTCGGTATCTGCTTGAGCGGATTGACCCGCTCCAGTTCCGCCAGCGCGGAATCCGGAGCCCAAGTGGCGGCGTCCACCCTATGGTATGCCAAGCCCGCCATTTCAAGCGCCGCCTCGATTGCGGCGGATCCTGAACCCTTGAAACCAAATAATGTATACATGCATTCACTCCCAATAGGCGTGGTCATGCTACCCGAAAACGAAGCGCATGATATGTCGGTGCGGGAGCTTGCCGCAGCCTGCTAAAATCCGGGTTAGCGACTTTCGCGCCCGTTGGAGATAGTCATGCCACCCTACCGTTCCCGCACCTCCACCCATGGCCGCAACATGGCCGGCGCCCGTTCCCTGTGGCGCGCCACCGGCATGAAGGATGGCGACTTCGGCAAGCCGATCATCGCCGTGGTGAACTCCTTCACCCAGTTCGTGCCCGGCCATGTGCATCTCAAGGACATGGGGCAACTGGTCGCGCGCGAGATCGAGGCGGCGGGCGGCGTCGCCAAGGAATTCAACACCATCGCCATCGATGACGGCATCGCCATGGGCCACAGCGGCATGCTGTATTCGCTGCCCTCGCGCGAACTGATCGCCGACAGCGTCGAGTACATGGTGAATGGCCATTGCGCCGACGCCATGGTGTGCATTTCCAATTGCGACAAGATCACTCCCGGCATGCTGATGGCGGCGCTACGCCTGAACATCCCGGCGTTATTCGTCTCGGGCGGACCGATGGAAGCGGGCAAGGTGAAGTGGGGCGGCAAGACCATCGCCGTCGACCTGATCGACGCCATGATCAAGTCCGCCGACGACAGCGTCTCGGACCAGGAGATCGACAACCTGGAGCGTTCCGCCTGTCCGACCTGCGGCTCCTGTTCCGGCATGTTCACCGCCAACTCGATGAACTGCCTGACCGAGGCGCTCGGCCTGTCGCTGCCCGGCAATGGTTCCCTGGTGGCGACCCATGCCGACCGCCGCGGACTGTTCCTCAAGGCAGGCCGCATCGCCGTCGACCTGTGCAAGCGCTATTACGAGCAGGACGACGCCAGCATATTGCCGCGCTCCATCGCCTCGTTCCAGGCCTTCGAGAATGCCATGAGCCTCGACGTAGCGATGGGCGGATCGAGCAACACCGTGCTGCATCTGCTGGCTGCGGCACGCGAAGCTGAACTGGATTTCACCATGAAGGACATCGACCGCATCTCGCGGCGCGTGCCCTGCTTGGCCAAGGTGGCGCCATCGACCCAGCTCTATCACATGGAAGACGTGCATCGCGCCGGCGGCATCATGGCGATCCTCGGCGAACTGGATCGCGCAGGATTGATTCATCGCGACGTGGCGACGGTGCATAGCAAGACCATGGGGGAAGCGCTGGAGGTCCATGACGTGATGCGCGCCCATGACACCGCCGTATTCGACTTCTTCCGCGCCGCGCCGGGCGGCGTGCCGACCCAGGTGGCCTTCTCGCAGGAACGCCGCTACCCCGAGCTGGATCTTGACCGCGGCCACGGCTGTATTCGCGACAAGGCCAACGCCTACTCCAAAGAGGGCGGCCTGGCGGTGTTGTTCGGCAACATCGCCGAGAAAGGATGCATCGTCAAGACCGCCGGGGTCGACGAGAGCATCTGGAAATTCACCGGCAGCGCCCGCGTCTACGAGAGCCAGGATGACGCGGTGGCCGGCATCCTTGGCGACGAAGTGAAGGCCGGCGACGTGGTGATCGTGCGCTACGAAGGCCCGAAAGGCGGGCCCGGCATGCAGGAGATGCTCTACCCGACCTCCTACCTGAAGTCGAAAGGCCTGGGCAAGGTCTGCGCGCTACTCACCGACGGCCGCTTTTCCGGCGGCACTTCCGGCCTTGCCATCGGCCACGCCTCGCCCGAAGCGGCGGCAGGCGGCGCCATCGGCCTGGTCGAGAACGGCGACAAGATCGACATCGACATCCCCAAGCGGCGCATCCACCTGGCGGTTACCGCCGCCGAGCTGGCGAAGCGCCGCAAGGCGATGGAAGCCAAAGGGGCGGCGGCGTGGCTACCGGCCAAGCGCGATCGATCCGTATCGCCGGCCTTGCAGGCCTACGCCGCCATGACGACCAGCGCCGACACCGGCGCGGTACGGGATGTCTCGCAATTACGCCGGTGAGCTAGTACCCTACTAAAATACTCAAGTTTGTGTCAAAATGACGGCTTCGCTGTGGAGCCGTCATCATGCCCAACCGTCTCGCCGACGAAACCTCGCCCTATCTGCAACAACACGCCGACAACCCCGTCGACTGGCGCCCCTGGAGTGAGCAAGCGCTCGCCCTGGCTCGCAGCGAGAACAAGCCTATCCTGCTTTCCATAGGCTATTCGGCCTGTCACTGGTGCCATGTGATGGCGCACGAGTCGTTCGAGGACGAGGATGTCGCCGCGGTGATGAACCGCTTGTTCGTCACCATCAAAGTCGACCGCGAGGAACGCCCCGATCTCGACCAGATCTACCAGACCGCCCACCAGATGTTGACCCAGCGCGCCGGCGGCTGGCCGCTGACGATGTTCCTGACTCCCGAAGGGGCACCATTTTTCGGCGGCACCTATTTCCCCAAATCGCCGCGTTATGGCTTGCCCGGCTTTGTCGATCTGCTGGAGCGGGTGGCACGAAGCTACCGCGAGCAGCGCATAGCAATCGATGCCCAGAACGTTTCTCTGCTGGAAGCGCTGGCAAGCACCCAACCGCTGTCCCAGAACGGCGCAACGGCCGAGTTTACTGCCTTGCCACTGACCGCTCTGCGCGAACAACTGGCCGGGAGTTTCGACGCCCGCCATGGCGGATTTGGGGGAGCCCCCAAATTCCCGCATCCGACCGATCTCGCCTTCCTGCTGCGCCGCGCCCTAGCCTCTGGTGAAGCGGAGGCCCGCAACATGGCCTTGACGACATTGCGCCGCATGGCCGAAGGCGGCATCTACGATCAACTGGGCGGCGGCTTTTGCCGCTACAGCGTCGATGCCGAATGGGGCATTCCGCATTTCGAGAAAATGCTCTACGACAACGGCCCCCTGCTGGCGCTCTATGCCGATGCCTGGAATATCACCGGTGAGGACTTGTTCAAGCGGGTGGTGGAACACACGGCGGCGTGGACGCTGCGGGAGATGCAATCCGCGCAGGGCGGGTATTACTCCTCGTTGGATGCCGACTCGGAAGGCGAGGAAGGCAAGTTTTACGTGTGGACCCGCGAAGAAGTTCATGCAGTGTTGTCGCCTCAGGAATACAGCGCCGTGGCGCACCATTGGGGTCTCGACGGTGCGCCTAATTTCGAGGGCACGCATTGGCACCTGCGCATCGCCGCCTCCACGACGGAAGAGCAACTGCCGCTGCTGGAATCCGCCCGCGCCAAACTTTTCGCCGCGCGCGAGCAGCGCATCCGACCCGGTCGCGACGAAAAAATCCTTACCAGTTGGAATGCCCTGATGATAGAGGGCATGGCGCATGCCGCGCGGATATTCGGCCGCGCCGACTGGCTGGCTTCGGCGCGCAGTGCGCTGGATTTCGTGCGCACCCGGTTGTGGAACCATGGCCGGATGCTGGCGACCTGCAAGGACGGGCGAGCACATCTGGACGCCTACCTCGACGATCATTCCCTGCTCCTCTCCGCCCTGCTCGAAATGATGCAAGCGGAATACCGCGGCGAGGACATGGAATTCGCGCGGGAACTGGCGGACGCCTTGCTCCTGCATTTCGAAGACCCTGTGCACGGCGGGTTCTTTTTCACCCGCCACGACCACGAAACCCTGATCCACCGGCCCAAGCCCGGCCACGACAACGCCACGCCTTCCGGCAACGGCGTCGCGGCCTGGGCCTTGCAGCGCCTGGCGCTATTGAGCGGCGAGGCGCGTTATGCGGCCGCGGCTGAACGCACGCTACTGCTGTTCCAGCCGCAATTCGAGCGTCATCCATCCGGTTTCGCGTCCCTGCTCTCGGCTCTGGAGGAATGGCTGGTTCCACCCAGGCTGGTGGTGCTGCGCGGTCCGTCAGGGGAAGTATCGGACTGGCGGGCGCGTCTGGGGCAGCCGCCCGGCACGCTCATCCTGGCCCTCCCGAATTGCTTGACCGGCCTGCCGGCCGCGCTGGATAAGCCCGCCAGCGATGCGGTCAACGCCTGGGTGTGCAGCGGCGTTACTTGCCTTGCCCCGGTGGCGCTTTGGCCGGATTTGGAGCGGGTTCTCATGGAAACCGCTTGAGGATATTGGTGTCCGATTTTGATTTTGAGGTAACATCCGTTTCCCCCGATAATTTCACCCAACCCAAGAGAGGTATTTATGAAGTCTATCGTCATCTCCGCGCTGGTGGCTGCCGCTGTTCTTGTTTCCGCGCCCGCCATGGCCAACAAGGATCTTGCAACGAAGAGCGGGTGTCTGGCTTGCCACACCCAAGACAAGAAACTGGTAGGCCCGGCTTATCAGGATGTCGCCAAGAAGTACGCCGGCGACAAGGGCGCCGAGGCCCGTCTGTTCGATCGCATCAAGAAAGGCACGGCCGCTACCGGCGGTCAAGTCTGGAAGGAACTCAATGGCGGGATGGTCCCGATGCCGCCGGCCACCGCCAAGGATGAGGACATCAAGACCCTGGTCAAGTGGGTTCTCGCCGGCGCCAAGTAAGCGTAGGTCGGCCTTGCCAAAACCAGCCTGCGGGCTGGTTTTTTATTTCCGGAGCGGACGGAATTCCACGCCGCCGCACAAATTCTATTGACATTGGCAGGGGCTGACGCAACAATCCGCTTGCTCAAGTACCCTATTTCTGTGGAGGTCTCCAATGAATCTGCCCGTCAAAACCCTATCGCTGTCTGTCGTCGCCGCCCTGACCCTACTCGCCTGCAGCAAGGAAGCGCCCCCGCCACCCGCGCCTGCCGCGGCACCCGCGCCTGCCCCGCTGCCGGTAGTCAAGATCGGCCATGTCGGCCCGCTGACCGGCGGCATCGCCCATCTCGGCAAGGACAACGAGAACGGCGCGCGCCTGGCGATCGAAGAAGCCAATGCCAAGGGTGTGGAGATCGGCGGCAAGAAAGTCAAACTCGAGATGCTCGCCGAAGATGACCAGGCAGACCCGAAAGTGGGCACCACGGTCGCGCAGAAACTCATCGACGCGAAGGTGGTGGGCATCGTCGGCCATCTCAACTCCGGCACCACCATACCCGCTTCGGCCTTGTACGAGCAGGCCGGGATTCCGATGATTTCCGGCTCCGCCACCAATCCGAAATTGACCGAGCAGGGGTTCAAGGTCACCTTCCGCGTGGTCGGCCGCGACGACCAGCAGGGTCCGGCGATGGCCAACTATTTGTTGGCTGAAGTCAAGCCGAAGACGGTGGCGGTGATCGACGACGCGACCGCCTACGGCGAAGGCCTGGCCAACGAGGTCGAAAAATCACTCAAGGCCGCCGGCGTGAAGGTGCTGGCGCGTGAAAAAGGCACCGACAAGACCGCGGACTGGAAGGCGATACTCACCAAGATCAAAGGCAAGAAGCCCGATGCGGTGTTCTACGGCGGCATGGACGCGACCGGCGGTCCGTTGCTGAAGCAGGCGCGCGAACTGGGCATCAAGGCACCCTTCTCCTATGGGGATGGCGCATGTACCGACAAGATGGCCGAGCTTGCGGGCGCCGCGGCCGACGGCCTGTTCTGTTCCCAGGCCGGGATACCGGTTCAGGCGGCGAACAAGAAGTTCCTCGATGCCTACAAGGCCAGGTTCAAGGCTGATCCCATCCTCTACTCTCCATTCACTTACGATGCGGCGAATCTCCTGATCGAAGCGATGAAGAAAGCCGGCTCCAGCGAATCGGCCAAGTATCTTCCGGAACTGGCGAAGCTGAGCTATGAGGGCGCCAGCGGCAAGATCGAGTTCGACGCCAAGGGAGATCGCAAGGACGCCGAGATGACGATTTTCACCATGACTGCCGGCAAGATCACGCCCCTGGCCATCGTCAAGAGCGGCAAGACGGTGAAGTTCGAAGACTATGTCAAACAGGCTGCGCCGGCTCCGGCGGCCACTCCAGCGGCGGCGCCCGCCACGGCAGGTGCTCCCGCTGCCGCAGCACCTGTAGCTCCGGCCGCTCCGGCCCCGGCTGGCGAGACTAAACCCGAGCCCAAGAAGTAAGCCGGCGGTCATTGCCCCACCCACGATAACGGCGCCTTCGGGCGCCGTTATCGCAGGAAGCAGATAAACCTAACGCGCATGGTCGTCAGACCACCCCTGTGCCATGAAATTGTTCAACGACAGGATTTACGCCCCGAAGGAAGTGGCCTTGGGCCACGCCCCCACCCCCAACCCCCGCCCAGGCGGGGGCTACAAATTGCTCGCTGCGCTCGTGGGTTACTGGTGCCCGACTTTGGGGTTAGGGTACGGGGCGCTTCGTGATTGCAGTTCACGCTAAACCGACCGATGGATGTCTTTCTCCAGCAAGTCGTCAACGGCCTCACTCTGGGCAGTCTGTATGCCGTCGTCGCCCTCGGTTACACGATGGTGTACGGCATCATCCAGTTGATCAACTTCGCCCACGGTGAGGTGGTGATGTTCGGCGCCATGATTTCCCTGTCTGTGATCTCCGCGGCGGCCGGCAGCAACCTGCCGCCGCTGGCGATCATCCTGGCAGGCGTCCTGGTGGCGATCCCCGCCTGCATGGCGCTGGGTTATTTTCTCGAACGCATCGCCTATCGCCCGCTGCGCCGCGCGCCGCGACTGGCGCCGCTGATCACCGCCATCGGCATGTCGATCGTGCTGCAACAGGTGGCGATGATGCTGTGGAGCCGCAACATCCTGGCCTTCCCGCAGATCCTGCCGATGGTCGTCTATGAACTTGCCGGCGCCAGCATCAGCGCCCTGCAGATCGCCATCATCGGCATCTGCTTCGCCATGATGGCGGGGCTTGCCTTGCTGATCTATCGCACCCGGCTCGGCGCGGCCATGCGCGCCACCGCCGAGAACCCGGAAATCGCCCGGCTGATGGGCGTGGATGTGGATCGCGTGATTGCCGCGACCTTCGTCATCGGCGCCGGCCTGGCCGCCGTGGCCGGTTTGATGGTCGGCCTCTACTACGGCCTGGCCCATTACATGATGGGGGCAACCCTGGGCATGAAGGCCTTCTCGGCGGCGGTGCTGGGCGGCATCGGCAACATACCCGGCGCGATGGTCGGCGGCCTGCTGCTGGGCCTGGTGGAGGCGCTGGGCGCCGGCTACATCGGCGACCTCACCGACCTGTGCCAATACGGCACGCTCTCCGCCATGCTGGAAACGCGCTGCGCCGACGGAGGCAACGTGGTGCTGTTCGGCAGCAACTACCAGGACGTATTCGCCTTTGTCGTGCTGATCCTGGTGCTGGTTTTCCGTCCTTCGGGGTTGCTCGGCGAGCGCGTCGCCGATCGGGCCTGATTTCAAATCCAAATCAACCGTGGCTTTGTCGACTTCGCCTTGCCGTGTCAATTACACTGTCTGCGGCTCGCCTTCGCGCCACACTTGATTTGGATTTGAAATCTATCCGCTATGAGCTCTAGATTTTCCTACCGCAAGTACATCGGCGTGACCCTGGTGGCGCTGGCGCTGCTCGCCCTGCCTTTCGCCCTGTCGGCGGCTGGGACTGCCTGGGTACGCATCGCCAACCTGGCCATCCTGTTCGTCTTTCTCTCGCTGGGGCTCAACATTGTCGTCGGCTTTGCCGGCCTGCTCGACCTCGGTTATGTCGCTTTCTACGGTGTCGGCGCCTATGTCTATGCGCTGCTGGCCAGCCCGCACTTCGGCCTGCATCTGCCGTTCTGGGTGATCCTGCCGATCGGCGCGAGCGTGGCGGCGATTTTCGGGGTGCTGCTGGGAACCCCGACACTCAAGTTGCGCGGCGACTATCTGGCGATCGTGACTCTGGGCTTCGGCGAAATCGTGCGCATCTTTCTCAACAACCTGTCGCAACCGATCAACATCACCAACGGCCCCCAGGGCATCGCCCAGATCGACCCGATCCGCGTTGGCGGGATCAGCTTCGGGCAAACAGATTTATTTTTCGGCCTCTCCGTGAGCGGACCGATGAAGCATTATTACCTGCTGCTGCTATTGCTGCTGCTGGTAATCGTGGTGAACCTGCGCTTGCAGAATTCGCGCATCGGCCGCGCCTGGGAGGCGATCCGCGAGGACGAGGTGGCGGCGCGCGCCATCGGCATCGACACCACCCGCGTGAAGCTGCTGGCCTTCGCCATGGGCGCCACTTTCGGCGGCGTGGCGGGCGGCATGTTCTCCTCCATCCAGGGCTTCATCAGCCCGGAAAGCTTCGTCCTGACAGAATCCGTGATGATCCTGGCGATGGTGGTGCTGGGCGGCATGGGCAATATCTGGGGCGTGATCGTCGGCGCGCTGCTGCTGTCCTTCGTGCCGGAATTGCTCCGATATACCGTGGTGCCGCTGCAACTGGCGCTGTTCGACAAGATGCTGGTCGAGCCGGAAGTCATCCGCATGCTGCTGTTCGGCATGGCGCTGGTGCTGATGATGCGTTTCCGGCCGGCGGGCTTGTGGCCTCTGGGCGCGCGGCAGCGCGAATTCAGCATCGACAAGGCCGCCAAATGAGCAGCGTGCTGCTCGAAGCCCATGCCGTCGGCAAACGCTTCGGCGGGGTGCGGGCTTTGCATGAGGTGTCGCTGACCATAGGACAGGGCGAGATCTACGGACTGATCGGCCCCAACGGAGCAGGCAAGACCACCTTGTTCAACGTCTTGACCGGCCTGTACGGCGCCGATAGCGGGCGTTTCAGTTTTTGCGGCGAGCCACTCAATATTTCGGCGCCGCATCTCGTCGCGAGGGCCGGCATCGCACGCACTTTCCAGAACATCCGCCTCTTCGCCAACATGACAGCGCTGGAGAACGTCATGGTCGGCCGCCATGTCCGCACTCATGCCGACGTCATCGGAGCGGTGTTGCGCGGCGCCGGCACGCGCGCCGAAGAACAGGCCATCGAACGGCGCGCCGTCGAACTGCTGCATTACGTCGGCATCGCCGACCGGGCCAACCACCTGGCACGCCAGCTTCCTTACGGCGACCAACGCCGTCTCGAAATCGCCCGGGCGCTCGCCACCGATCCCAAGCTGCTGGCGCTCGACGAACCGGACGCAGGAATGAACGCCACCGAGACCGCTGCGCTGCGCGCGCTGATCGCCGGACTGCGTGCCGACGGCTTGACCGTTCTGCTGATCGAACACGACGTCAAGCTGGTGATGGGCCTCTGCGACCGCGTCGCGGTGCTCGACTACGGCGAGAAAATCGCCGAGGACGTGCCGGAAAAGGTGCAGCGGGATCCTAAGGTGATCGAGGCTTATCTTGGCGCATAACCCCGAACTCCCGAGCACAGCGAGCCAGAATAGTCACTCCCTTCCCCGGGAAGGGGGTCGGGGGGAAGGCAGTCACAATGTCCCGGAGAAACTCTCCGGGGAAAGCTCACCAATGCTTGCCGTAATGGACCTTCAGGTCCATTACGGCGGCATCGCCGCCGTGAAAGGCGTCAGCTTCGCCGTGGAAAAAGGCGAGACGGTGGCGCTGATCGGCGCCAACGGCGCCGGCAAGACCAGCACACTGAAAGCCTTGGCACGACTGTTGGCGGGCTATGTCACGACGGGCAGCATACGCCTGGCCGGCGAGGAAATTTCAACATTGGCGCCGCATCAATTGATAGGCAAAGGACTGGCCTTGGTGCCGGAAGGCCGCGGAGTTTTCGCCCGGCTCAGCGTCGCCGAGAACCTCACGATGGGCGCCTACAGCCGCCATGACAAATCGGAAATCGCCGCCGACCTGGCGCATATCTACGACCTGTTGCCGCGACTCAAGGAGCGCCAACGCCAGCTTGCCGGCACGCTCTCGGGCGGCGAACAGCAAATGCTGGCACTCGGCCGGGCGCTGATGGGGCGGCCAAGTCTGTTGCTGCTCGACGAGCCCTCGATGGGCCTGGCGCCGTTGATGGTGCAGAAAGTCTTCGAGACCATCCGTGCCGTCGCGGCCACCGGCGTCACCATCCTGTTGGTCGAGCAGAACGCCAAGTTGGCGCTGGAAACCGCCGGCCGCGGCTACGTCATGGAAAGCGGCCGCATCACGTTGGCCGACAGCGCCGCCGGACTACTGGCCGATCCGCGCGTCAGGCAGGCCTACCTGGGCGAATGAGGTGTCAATAGGTCGGAGCGACACTCACTCCATTGATCGTGTAAGTGTAAGTCTGATTGTCTGCAACAACCGGTAGCGCTACCGATTCGACAAACAGTGCTGCCATGGCCGTACAGACGACACCGGTGGGAGCCCATCCCTTGAGCCGAATATCGACGTTGTTGCCTGTCAGGATAGCGCTCGGCCGGGCATAAGAGCGGGCACAGCCCGATGGATAGTAGGCATGAATCAGCGCCACGGGGACCGGAGTCGTAACGATCTTCAAGGTGATGACGTTGGGATTGTAGGCAGTAAGCTCCGAACTGCTGGTCACGGTGAAGTTATTACCGCCAGCCCACTTCATCGTCACGTCGAAGACCTGCGTCCCGGCAATCGTTCCAATGCAAGGGAGGTTTACGGCTCCCGTGACCGGCTCAAACGTAGAGTCACAGGCGTTGGCCGGTTGAGGTACGGCGACAATCGAAGCTACTACCAGAAAGCAGAATACATTTCGCATGTGCATCACCTCCGCAAGGATGTCGGATGGCGCTGAGTATAACTAATCGCCGCCTTGTGGCTACAGTGCTTCCTCCCCTCGCCAACCCCTCGGCGACGAAGAATGTCGGTGACAATTTGGATTCTCTCAAGCGGCCACCGGGGCTATCGCGTGCAATCGACTCTTGGCAGCATGATGACGTGCTCATAGTCTGTGGCAGATTGCTGTTTGAAACTCGCCGCTCATCCAGCCAATTCGCCGGGCAATCGCTTGATGCAGGTTTGCCATTCAAATCGTCATCAAACTACTCCAGTCTTATGACGTTTCCATGTTGTATAAAACAGACAAAATTTATTGGCTGTAACAAGTTATGTGTGTAACATCGTTATGCGATGTAACATCGTGCTGACATAAAACCAATATAAAACCAACACACAAACAAGGAGGAATCATGAAACTGCGTCCAATGGCCAAGGCCCTTCTGCTGGCTTTCCCTTCCGTCATGGCGATAAGCGCGGCGAACATTGCCAGCGCCCAGGAAACGCCGCAGTCCGCGAAGTCGAACACCGAAGGCAATCGCGTCGTCGTTACCGCGACGAAACGCGAAACATCGTTGCAGGATGTGCCGTTCTCGATCAACGCGCAGACCGCCGAGGACATCCGGCGGTCCGGCGCGGTATCGCTCGAGGATCTGTCGCGCAACGTCGCCGGTCTCGCCATCCAGAATCTGGGGCCGGGACAGAGCCAGGTGGCGATCCGCGGCGTTTCCTCCGGGCAGATCGTCCGCGACCAACCCGGCGTCAAGGAACAAGTCGGCGTCTATCTCGACGAAACGCCGATTTCGCTGTCGCTCTTCACTCCCGATCTCGATCTGTTTGATCTCAAGCGCGTCGAGACGCTGCGCGGCCCGCAAGGCACGCTCTACGGCGCCGGCAACATCGGCGGCACGATACGCTACATCACCAATGCGGCGAAGCTGGGCGTCACCGAAGGCACCGTCGAAGCCAACTTGAACACGATTGCCGGCGGCAGCAGCGGCGGTGGCATAAAGGCTGCGGTGAATGTGCCCCTGAGCGACGCCGCGGCCGCGCGCGTGGTCGGCTATGCCAGCCACTTCGGTGGCTGGATCGACGCCATCGGCCCCGGCGGCGGCAAGGACGTCAATAGCGGCGCACGCGAAGGCGGCCGAATGACCTTCACCCTCCAGCCGACGAAGGACGTAACGATCACGCCGCGGGTGATCTATCAGAAGGTCACCGCGGACGGCTTCAACCGTCAGGACGTCTTTAACCTATACGCCAACCGGTTCACCACGACGGTACCGCCGGTGACCTTCCAGGATAACCAGCAATACCTATTGCAGCGCGAGAAGTTCGAAGACAAAACGACGATCGCCGACGCGACGATCAAGGTCGGATTCGGTAGTTGGGACTTGACATCGGTGACCACCCACATTGACCGCAACATCCTGGCCAGCCGCGATGCCAGCGCGCTGAGCGGTTCGGTCTCGGTCAGTCTCGGCTTTCCGAGCGCGGGCGTGATGCTGCCCTCGCGCCTGAACGACACCACCGACCTCAAGAGCTTCACGCAAGAATTGCGCTTGAGTTCGAACGGCAAGGGTCCGCTGCAATGGCTGGTCGGCGCCTTCTATGCCGACACCGACCGCACCTACCATCAGCGCCTGCCAACGCCGGGCTACGACGCCTTCACCGACGCGACGCTTGGCAAAGGCACGACCGCGGCCACGGCCAACGGCTTCCCCGCGGATTCGCCGTATAACTCCGATATGCCCTACAAGTTGAAGCAGACTGCATTGTTTGGAGAGGTCAGCTATGACTTGAACGACCGGCTGACGGCGACGGCCGGGGGGCGCTACTACGATTACAAGGAAGAGCGCAGCTTCAAGTCGGGCGGCGTGTTCTCCGACGACAACAACCAGTTCGATCGCACGAAATCGAACGGCTTCAACCCGCGCTTGCTGTTTGCCTACAAGGCGTCGGATAGCATGACTTTAAATGCCCAGGCTTCGCGCGGTTTCCGCCTCGGCGGCGTCAATGATCCGCTGAATGTGCCGCTGTGTACGCCCGTTGACCGCGCCATTTTTGGCGGCTATCAGCGCTTCAGCGACGAATCGCTGTGGAACTACGAGGCCGGCATGAAGATGCAGACGCGTGGCCTGAGCTTCAACGCGGCAACTTTCTATACCCAGATGAAGGATCTGCAGGTCACGCTGGATGCAGGCTCCTGCTCGTCGCGCGTGGTGTTCAACGTGCCGAAGGCACATTCGGCCGGTATCGAACTGGAGATGACGGCGCGGCCAACCGACGGCCTCGAGTTCGGGCTTTCCGGCATCGCGGTGAAATCGGTATTCGATTCGACGGTCAAGGACGGCACCGGGGCAGTGCTCGGTGGCATCCGCGACGGCAACCGCCTGCCTTCGGTACCGAAGCTGCAACTCACAGCCAGCGTCACCTACAACTTCAGCCTGGCAGGACGCGAATCTTATGTCAGCGCCTCGGTGCAACAGGTTGGCAGCCGCTACACGCAGCCCTCGGACCAGGAGAACAACCCGCGCACCTTCGTGGCTAACCTGCCTTTCCTGGGTGCCCCGGCGAGTGCGGCGACGACACTCAATCTTGAGTTGCCCAGCTATCACCTCGTCAACCTCAATGCCGGAATGGACTTCGAACGCGGACTCTCGGCGATCGTCTACATCAACAACCTGACCGACGAGAAGGCGCTGCTTTCCTTCGACCGGGAACGGGGCGGCCGCGCGCGGCTGGGCTTCGCAACCAACCAGCCACGCACTATCGGCGTGACACTGCGTAAATCGTTCTAAAGCAACATCGTCCAACGGCGCCGCTGGCGACAGTCAGCGGCGCTCTTTTTTTTGTGTATTTACGGCAATCCTCCGCCGGCAGCAGTCAGGCTTGCAGGTCGGCCCGCGGAGCTTACACTCACTGGGTTGCCACGGTCTCCAGAGTCTCCCACTTGCCAGCTTTGACACGAGAGAAGGTCACGGTAGCCGAGCGCAGGTCGCCTTTGTCATTGAACGAGATCGGGCCGGTGACACCATTGAAGCTGAGTTTGCCGATCTCCGGCAGGTATTTCGCCGGGTCGGCCGAGTTGGCAGCCCTCATCGCGTTGATCAGCACGTTGGTGGCGTCATAGCCATACGGCGCGTACATCACCACCTTGCCGTACTTGGCGGTGAATTTCTTGACGAAGCCAGGGCCGCCCGGCATTTTCTCGATGGCCTGGCCGGAGTCGGCCGAAATCGTGCCTTCGGCGGCTTCCGCCCCGGCGAACGAAATGAATTCATCCGACGAAATCGCCGAGCCGAACAGCGGCGTGTTCATGCCCAGGTCGCGCATCTGGCGCCTCAAGGGACCTGCCTGGGCGTTGACGCCGCCGTAGAACACGGCCTGCACATTCTTGGCCTTGAGGGAGGTGAGGATGGCCTTGAAGTCGGTGGCCTTGTCGGTGGTGTACTCGTGCGCCACGACCTTGCCTCCCAGCGTCCGCACGGTCTTGGCCACAACATCAGCCAGGCCCTGGCCGAAGGCGCTTCGGTCGTCGATCACGGCCACGGACTTGAAGCCGAGCTTGCTCACCAGATAGTTCGCCATCGCGGCGCCGACCTGCAAGTCATCGCCGATGACGCGGAACGTCGTCTTGTAGCCTTGGCGGGTCAGGGTCGGGTTGGTCGCCGCCGGTGCAATCTGTGGAATACCTGCATCGCTATAGACTTTGGCTGCGGGAATGGTGGCACCCGAGGTCAGGTGGCCCACCACGCCGGCCACGTGCATATCCACCAAACGAGTGGCGACGGTGACCGCCTGTTTCGGATCGGCCGCATCGTCTTCGGATAGCAATTCGAAGCGCACTGCTTCGCTACCGAACTTGATGCCTGCCGCGTTGGCATCGTCGATGGCCAGCCGTACCGCCGACTCGAAGTCCTTGCCATAGGCCGCCACAGGGCCGGTGTAGGGACCGGCAACGCCGATCTTGACCACCTTCTGCGCGAATGCGGGGGCGCACAAGCCGCCGAATGCCAAGCCGAGGCCAAGCACCAGGGGTCGGGAAATGTTCGAGAGATGATTCATGCCGGTTTGCTCCATAGTGGCATCAGTGCTCGGCGTCGAACGCACCGGTGTGCGAATATGACAACCAGTTGCTGACGTATGAATCGATTGGCCTGTCGGCGATCAGGTACACGCGTTCCGGGTCCAGGCGCAGCAGCAGCACTGGTACATCGGCAAGACGGCATCGGCAGACGCGGCCCGCCTGGCGCGGGATGGCTGCGGCATCCACCAGGTGCGACAGCCAGGCATCGAGCAGCTGTCCGTGCAGCTCGAACACGGCGAGCGCTTGCGACGCATCGACGGCCATCGCGGTTTCGCTGTGCCCTGGCGCCAAGGCATGTAACAGCGCGTGCAGCGGTGCGGACTGGACGCCGAGTGCCAGCGTCTCCTGAGGGCCGCACCAGGCCAGCCAGGGATCATGGCCCGTGAGTTCGCCGGGCACGTTGGGCCAGATCAGCCCCTGCGCCTGCACCGCCTCGCTGGCGCTGCGGTCGCCCGCAAAATAGCGAATCGTTAATGCCGTAAAGCCGCTCAATTGCCGACAGCCCGGTTGACCCGCTTTGGCCTTGATCAGGTCAGCCATGGAGACGCTCCCCGGTCGGATCAAAAAATGGCGTCTTGACGACTTCCACCGCAATCGAGGTGCCCAGATGCCACGCGCTCAGGCGCTCGCCAATGCGCTGCGTGCCGCGTTTGAGCATCGCCAAGGCGATGGGCTGCTGCAGCGCCGGGCTGAAACAACTGCTGGTGACCCAGCCCTCGGCCTGAGTCGGCGGCGGTCGCAGCGACAGGTGCGCGCCGACCGCCAGCCGGGTGCGACTATCCACCGCTTGCAGGCCGACCAGTTGCATGCGCTCAGGATCCTTGCCCGCCGGCCGCGTCAGCGAACGGCGACCGACGAAGTTGGCCGGCTTCTTGTCGACGCCGCGCGCCAGGCCAACATCGCCCGGCAGCGTGGTGCCGTCGGTGTCGGCGCCGACGTGGATGAAACCTTTCTCGATGCGCATGATCATCAGCGCTTCCACGCCGTAGGCACAGATCTCCAGATCCTGCCCGGCTTCCCACAGCCGTGCCAGCAGGGTTTCGGTCTGCGACGCCGGGAGATTGATCTCATAGCCCAGCTCGCCGTTGAAGCTGGCGCGCAACACGCGGATCGGCTGCCCTGCATAAGTGGATTCGCGTAGCGTCATGTGCTTCATCCGCGCTGGCGCCATGGCGGCATCGAAGCCGAGCTGGTCGAGCAGGCGCCAGGCGTTCGGCCCCGCGACCGTGACGTTGCCCCATTGCGAGGTCACCGGCACGATGAAGACGCGCAGGTCGACGTACTCGCACTGCAGCCATTCCTCGAACGCCGACGCCACGCGCTCGACACCGCCCGAGGTGGTGTTGACCCAGAAATGATGGGGCGCCAGCCGCGCGACGATGCCGTCGTCCATGACGATGCCGTTCTCATTCAGTAGAACGCCGTAGCGGGCGCTACCCACCGCCAGGGTCGACATGGTGCCCACGTACATCAGGTCGAGGAAAGCGGCCGCATCGGGGCCGTAGACCTCGATCTTGCCGAGCGGTGAGTTGTCGAACAGGCCGACGCCACGCCGCACTTCCGCTGACTCGCGCTCTGCGGCGGCGATCAGGCCTTCGCCTGGCAAGGGGTAGGCCGCCGGGCGTTCCCAGCCGCCGAATTCCTCGAACAAGGCGCCACGGGCATGGTGAAAATCGCGTGCCGACAGACGTTTGAGCGGGCGATAGCGCTCACCGCTGCGCCCGCCCGCGAGTGCGTTGATCGTCACCGGCTTGAACGGCGGGCGGAACTTCGTACTGCCCACCTGGTCGGGGCGTCGCTCGGTGGCCTTGCCCATCAGCACCAGCGCATTGATGTTGCTGGTCTTGCCCTGGTCGCTCGCCATGCCGATGGTGGTGTAGCGTTTCAGATGCTCGACCGAGCGGTAATTCTCGCGCGCCGCCAGTTCCACGTCGCTGGCCGTGACGTCGTTCTGCAAGTCGACAAACTGCTTGCCGGGCTTGCCCCCTCGCGTGGACAGTGCCGACAGTGCTGCCAACGTGGGCTGGTTGTCGGCCGGCACCCAGCCCGTACCACCGACCGGCGCCGTCGGCATCAGGCCGCCTGGCGCGCTGCGGCCCACCTGCCCGGCATGTGTCAGCGCGGCCTCCAAGTCGAACACACCGGCACAAGCACCAACCACGGCGACGCCTGGCAGCAGGCGCTCGGGCACGAACATCGACTCAGCGTCCAGCCATCTCAAGCTGCCACCGGCCTGCGAATAGAGGCTGACGTTCGGTGTGCAGCCACCGGCACTGGCCACCAGGTCGGCCTTGATCGCTTGCAAGGCACCGCCACCGACGCCTGCCACCTGCACGCCCCGCACTGCGCGTTTGCCGGCTATACCGACAAGCACGCTGCTGTGCAGCACCGGCACGCCATGAGGCGCTTGTGCCTCGCCGCCCAGCTCGCGCTCCGGGCGCCGCTCGACTATCGCCGCCACTTCAATGCCGGCCGCCACCAGCGATTGCGCCACGCCATAAGCACTGTCGCAGGCGGCGCTGATGACGACGCGCTCGCCGCAGGCCACGCCGTAGTGGGTGGCATAGCGCTCCACCGCACCGGCCAGCATCACGCCGGGGCGGTCGTTGTCGGGGAACAGCATCGGGCGCTCGAAGCTGCCGGTGGCCAGAATGATTTGACGCGCGCGTATCTTCCACAGCCGTTCCCGGATGCGGCCGGGCGCCGCCGCGCCTTCAAGCGATTCAATCGCAGTCGCCAGTTGGTGGTCATACAGCGCAACGACGGTGGTGCGGGCCTGCACCTCGACGCCCGCCCGGGCCAGGTCGCAGCGGGCGGCGGCCAGCCGGGCCGCCGCCTCGCTCCCAGGCCGCAGTGTCTGGCTGGCCGCCCAGCCGCCAGGTTGCACGTCCGCTTCGAGCAGCATCACCTGCCGACCGGCGCCAGCGGCCGACACTGCAGCCTGCATGCCGGCCAGACCGGCGCCAACCACCAGTACTTCGGTATTCACCGAGACTTCATCGTAGCGCTCGGGGTCCGGCCCGTCGCCCGCCGTGCCAAGACCGGCCAGGCGGCGGATCAGCGGCTCGAACAGATGCCAGTGCGGCCACATGAAGGTCTTGTAATAAAAGCCGGCCGGCAGGAAGGCGGCCAGTTTTTGATTGACGGCGGCAAGGTCGAAATTCAGGCTGGGCCAGCAGTTGCCGCTGGCGCAGACCAGGCCGTCGCGCGCCAGGATGTCGGTGGCGCGGGTGTCGGGTGTGCGCAGCGGGCCGAGACCGATGTCGAGCAGGCCGGTCGGCTCTTCCACCCCGCAAGAGAAGATGCCGCGTGGCCGGTGCAGCTTGTAGCTGCGCCCGATGTGCATAAGGCCTTGCGCCAGCAGCGCCGCAGCCACCGTGTCACCAGCAAAGCCTTCGATCGACTGGCCATTGAAGGAAAAACGCACGGGCTGGCTGCGATCAAGCCACGCCCCATGCGGCGGCGGCAGGCGGTAGCCGCTCATGGACCGGCCTCCGGCGCCGGCTCCGGCATCGGCGCGGTCATCGCGTAGACCGCCTTGATCTCGTGCGTGCCGGTGTCGCGCAGCAGGTTGAACCACTGACCGCAGCCATAGCTGTGGCGCCAGCGTTCCGCGTGCAGGCCGCAGGGATTGGCGCGGACGAACAGGTAGTCGCCCCAAGTCGCGTCGCTGCAGTCCAGCGGCGGCCGCTGAATGTGCGAGGTGCCGCCGCAGTGGAACTCGTTTTCCGGCCGGGCGCCGCACCAGGGGCAAGCTATCGTCATCATGGTTAACGTGAAATACAGTTACGAAGCGCCCCGTCACCCACGAGCGCAGCGAGCAATTTGTAGCCCCCGCCCGGGCGGGGTTTGGGGGTGGGGACGTGGCCCAAGGCCACTTCCTTCGGGGCGTATGTCCTGTCTCTTAGCAATTTCATGGCACAGGGGTGGGTTTGGCGACCATGCGAGTTAATGTGCGATGCCGGCGGCGGCGGCTTCGTCGATCAGGCGGCCGGTATGAAAGCGCGCCAGTTGGAACGGCTCGGCCAGCTCATGGTTGCGGCCGGTCGCCAGCAGATGCGCCAGCGTCCAGCCACCCACCGGAATCGCCTTGAACCCGCCGGTGCCCCAGCCGCAGTTGAGGTACAGGCCCGGCGCCGGCGTGGCGCCGATGATCGGGCCGGAGTCCTGGACCACGTCGACAATGCCGGCCCACTGGCGCATAAGGCGCAGCCGGCCGAAGGACGGGAACATCTCGGCTGTGGCGGCCAGCACCATCTGGCTGGTGGCAAAGCTGCCGCGTTGGGCGTAGGACGGGAACAGATCCAGTCCGCCGCCGATAACCACCTCGCCCTTGCCGGACTGGCTCCAGTAGGCGCCCACCGCGGGCGACAGGACCACGGTGTCGAGTACCGGCTTGACCGGCTCGCTCACCATGGCTTGCAGTGCGTAGCTCGTCACCGGCAGCCGAAAACCGGCCATCGCGGCAATTTGGCTGGAGTGGCCGGCCACCGCGGCGGCCACTTTGTCGGCGCGAATCTCGCCGGCGACGCCGCCGCGATTGGTGTGCACGCCGACCACCCGCTCGCCCTGCCGGATGAAGCCGGTGACGGCACAATTCTGGATGATGTCGACGCCCAGTCGGGATGCGCCGCGCGCATAGCCCCAGGCCACTGCATCGTGCCGCACCGAGCCCGCGCGGCGCTGGGTGAAGCCGCCCAGTATAGGGAAACGCGCGCCAGAATCGAAGTTAAGGCGGGGCGCCAGTTCGCGCACTTTCTCGGCATCGAGTATCTCGGCGTCAATGCCGTTGAACCGCATCGCATTCGCCCAGCGCGAGATGTTGTCCAGATCGTGGCGTGTATGGGCGAGCGTGATCAGGCCGCGCTGGCTGAACATGATGTTGAAGTTCAGTTCGCGCGACAGATCTTCGTAGAGCTTGACGGAGAAGTCATACAGGCGCGCGCTCTCGGGGTAGAGGTAGTTCGAGCGCACGATGGTGGTGTTGCGCCCGGTGTTGCCGCCACCGATCCAGCCCTTGTCGAGCACGGCGATGTTCGTCATGCCGTGATTCTTGGCCAGGTAGTAAGCGGTGGCCAGACCGTGGCCGCCGCCGCCGATGATGACCACGTCATAGCGCGACTTCGGCTCTGCATCGAGCCAGACCGGCGCCCAGTCGGCATGGCTTGGGCTGGCCGCCAGCAGGTTCCATGCGGAATATCGGGTTCTCTTCGCCATGTGGTTCATCAATAGGGTGCCATCGCGCGCCTGTCGGGGATATGCCGCAAAATCATTATGGCATGCAGCTATGTACAGTCCCTGCTTATCCGCACGCACCTGAACTTGGCCGCCGCGCAGCAGTTTGGTTAATCCTCACTATACTTAATTCATTGTCCTCTTACATAGACGGGGTGAAGCGATGAACTCGGAAGCCAAGACAAGAATCATTATCCTGATGAACAATATTCGGATCACCGGGAGCATAGACCTGCTCCCCGGGGTTCGCATTTCCGACTACCTCACGGAATGCAGGGAATTCATGGCCGTCACGGATGCCGAAGTCTGGAATCTGGAGGGTCGCAAGCTGTTGGCAAGCGGTTTCATGGACGTCAACCGCGGGCATATCGACATGATCATGCCTGAAGATTCGCTGACGCAGGGCTTCGGTCGCTCGTTCGCATGAACGGACGGGCCGGCATAGAATCGTCATTCTTCATTTTCTCCCCCACTTCATGATCATCAGTCGAGTCGAAGGTGCCATCGGTACCATCACCCTGAACCACCAAGCCAAACGCAACGCACTTTCTGAAACTCTGGTCGACGAGGTGGTTGCCGCGCTGGGTGAATTCACCCGTCGGGAAGTGCGCTGTGCAGTCTTGCGGGCAGCGCCCGGCGTCAAGGTATGGTCGGCCGGCCATGATGTTTCGGAACTGCCCGAGGGCGGCTACGATCCGCTCGGCTGGCGCGATCCACTGCGCCACCTGATCCGCGAACTGGAAAACTTCCCGGCGCCCGTCATCGCCATGATCGAGGGCAGCGTCTGGGGCGGCGCGTGCGAAACGGTCCTGGCGTGCGACCTCATCGTCGCCACGCCGGAAGCGACTTTCGCCGCAACGCCGGCCAGGCACAGCGTGCCTTACAACGTCTCCGGCCTGCTCACTTTCCTGAACGCCGCGCATATCCATATCGCCAAGGAAATGCTATTTACCGCCCAGCCGATTCCCGCCAGCCGGCTGGAGCGCATGGGCATCATCAATCATGTCGTGGCGGCACCGGAGAATGCGCCGCTATCGATCTCGGTGATGAAGGAACAATTGCGCATCCTGGCGGCCGCTCACACCATGTCGCCCCAGGATTTCGAGCGCATACAGGGACTGCGCCGGGTAGTGTATAGCAGCCACGACTATTCGGAAGGCATCAGCGCTTTCAAGGAAAAACGTAAACCAAAATTTCGCGGGCAGTGAACCCGCAGAACTCGGCCTTCCCCGATCAGAACGGCCGCAAGCCTATCATCCAGGCGTGCAGAAACCCGGCAAACACCGCCCAGGCCACCACGCCGACGATCACGGTCATTACATCGCGCGATACGCCGCCGACGACATGAACCACACCGGCCGCGCGATCGCGTCGTTGCGCCGCATCAAAGGACAGCAGCGACCAGGCGAGAAATCCGCCGAACAGCCATACATCCGACAAGCGCCCGTTTGACAGCAGGTGGGCAACGGCCCAGAGCACCACGCCCGCCGCCATCGGTTGGCCGACGACGCGTTTGATGCGGTTGCCGGGAACATAGGCCGCCACCAACAGAATGAAGGCTGGCAGGGTCAGCAGGGCTGCGACATGGCGCATGCCGGCGGGCGGCAGCCACACCATCGACGGTTCCATGCGCGCGAGTCCCACGCCCCACACGATCAGCCCCAGCCCCAGCGCCGAGGCCAGCGAATACAGTCCTTTCCAGCGCGCTTCGCCGAGCTGTGCCATCTGGCGAGTCCGCCAGTCATCGGCGAAGATCCGCAGCGAATGTGCTCCCAGGAAAATCAACAAGCCGGCGATGAGGACGGTCATGATCGGACTCCGATAAGAACTCAGCCGGCATCGCCGGCAAAGGTGAACGCATCCGCGAAGAATTCCTCCGCCGGAAGGCCGCGTGAAATGAAATCGTGCCGCGCGGCATCGATCATCGCCGGCGCGCCGCAAGCATACACCTGATGGCCGGACAGGTCGGCGTAATCGTCCAGCACCGCCTGATGCACCAGGCCGACGCGACCCGTCCAGGCATCGCCTGCGGCGGCGTCCGAGAGCACCGGCACGCACTTGAATTGCGGATGCTCCACCATCCAACGCAAGGGCAGTTCCGCCAGATATAAACCGGCGCGGTCCCGCGCGCCCCAATACAAGGTCATAGGTCGCTCGATCTTGGCGTGGATGGCGTGCTCGACGATGCTCTTGATCGGCGCGAAACCAGTGCCGCCGGCCAGCAGAATGATCGGGTTAGCCGAACCCTCGCGCAGGAAGAAGCTGCCGCGCGGGCCTTCGAAGCGCAGGATGTCGCGTTCCTTCATGGCGCCGAATACGTGCTCGGTAAATTGTCCGCCGGGCACCAGCCGGATATGCAACTGGAGAAGTTCGTCGTCTTCCGGCGCGTTGGCCAGGGAGAAGGCACGGCGCTTGCCGTCCTTGAGCAGGATCTCGATGTATTGGCCGGCCAGGAATTGGAGCCGTTCATTCACTGGCAGCTTGAGATGGAGCACCATCACGTCGAGTGCCAGCCGCTCCAGCTTGTGCACCCGGCAGGGCAGCTTTTTCACCGGGAAGTCGTCGGCACTGCTCAATTCATGGCTCTCGATGACAATATCGGAAAGCGGTTTGGCACAACAGAACAAGGCCAGGCCGGCAGCTTTATCTTCCTCGCTGAGCGCCCCGTCGGACGCCAAACCAAGATCCACCTGGCCGGAAATGATCTTGCCCTTGCAGGCGCCGCAGGCGCCGTTGCGGCAGCCATAGGCGATGAAGGTGTGACCGCTGGGTTGGATACTGATCTGGAAGGGCATGAGATAATCGACGGGTGGAAAGATTATTGATCATAGGCTGCGGCGACGTGGCACGCCGCGCTTTGCCGCGACTTGCGCCGCGTTACCGCTTGTACGCACTGGTGCGCTCGACGGACGTTGCGCAGGCCGCCGAGTTTGCTGCTTTGGGGGTCACCACTATCCTCGGTGACCTCGACCGGCCGGCAACATTGCAGCGGCTCGCCGGCCTGGCCGATCTGGTGCTGCATTTTGCGCCGCCACCGGAGCGCGGCAACCTGGACACGCGAACGCGACACTTGATCGCAGCCTTGCAACGCGGAAAAATTTTACCACGCCGGCTCATTTACATCAGTACCAGCGGCGTCTATGGCGATTGCGGCGGCGCCTGGGTGAGCGAAACACGCCGCACTTCCCCGCACACGTCCAGGGCCAGGCGGCGCATCGACGCCGAATGCCAGCTGCGGCGCTGGGGCAAGCGCGGCGGACCCGTCGTCAGCATCCTGCGCGCGCCCGGCATCTATGCCGCCGAGCGCCTGCCGGTGGATCGCATCCGGCGCGGCGATCCGGTACTGCGTAGCGAGGACGACGTGTTCACCAACCACATCCACGCCGACGACCTGGCGCGCTGCGCCCTGGCCGCGCTGCGCCACGGCGGGCCGAACCGCGTCTATCACGCCAGCGACGATTCCGTGCTGCCCGGCCTGAAAATGGCCGACTGGTTTGATGCGGTCGCCGCCGCCTACGCGCTGCCGCGCCCGCGCCGCATCAGCCGCGCGGAGGCGGCAACCCAACTGGCGCCGCTGACGCTGTCATTCATGAGCGAGTCGCGCCGCCTCGACAACACCCGCATCAAGCAGGAATTGCGGGTGCGTCTGGACTACCCCGATGTGACCGTCGGTCTGGCGAGAATCCGTGCGGCTCGCGAGGATACCTGACATGCCCCGGCCCACCATCCTGACGATCGTGAAAACATCTTGAAAACCCTCGAAGACTACTTTGCGCCTTGCCCGCGCGGCCTGGAACCCTTGCTGGCGGAGGATTTGAACGCCGCCGGCGCACCTGCGGCCAGCATCCGTAGCGTGCCGGGAGGCGTGCAATTCTCCGGAGACTGGGAGACCTGCTATCGCGTCAATCTCGAATCGCGCATTGCCAGCCGGGTGCTGTGGCGCGTCGCCAAGGGCAGCTACCGCAAGGAAGAGGATATCTACCGGCTCGCCCAGGCGGTCGACTGGCCGGCGCGCTTCAAGGTCGAGCGGACGCTGAGGGTCTATGTGACGGCCGTGAAGTCACCCCTGAAGAGCCTGGAGTTCATAACCTTGCGCGTCAAGGACGCCGTGTGTGACCGCTTCCGCGAAGCCTGCGGCGAGCGCCCCAGCGTCGATACGGCGCACCCGGAAGTGCGCATCCATATGTTCCTCACCACCGACGAGGCCACGCTCTATCTCGATACCTCGGGCGAGCCGCTGTGGCAGCGCGGCCACAAGATCGCCAAGGTCGAGGCGCCGCTCAAGGAGAACCTCGCCGCCGGCATCCTGCGCCTGATCGGCTGGCAGCCCGGCATGCCGCTCTACGACCCGATGTGCGGCAGCGGCACCTTCCTCATCGAAGCGGCGCACATGAGCCTCGGCGACGCGCCGGGCTTGTCGCGCGAGCCGGGCGAATTCGGTTTTGAGCGGCTGCGCAATTTCGACGCGGAACTCTGGCGGGGTCTGTGCAGGAAGGCCGCGCAAGGCCGCGCGACGGCGCCGGCCAGCCTGCCGATCTGGGGCGCCGACATCTCGGCGGACGCGGTGACGCGGGCACGCCAGAACCTCGACTTTGCCGGGATCGGCGATCTAGTCGAGGTACGCCAGGGCGACATCCTCGCCCTCCCCGCCCCGTCGACCGCCGGCGTGATGGTCGCCAACCCGCCCTATGGCGAACGTCTCGGCGAGGTGTCGGAGCTGGCGGCTTTCTACCCACGCCTCGGCGATGCGCTGAAGCGTCAATATGCCGGATGGGATTGCTGGTTTTTCTCCGCCGACGTGGCGCTGCCCAAGCTGATCGGCCTCGCGGTGAAACGCCGCATCCCGCTGTTCAACGGCCCGCTCGAATGCCGCTTGTACCGCTTCCCTATGGTGGCCGGCGGCAATCGCCCGCCGCGCTAGGATTCGAGCGCCCGCAATTCCGCATTGGTATAGCGCAAGCGGCTCGCCAGCACGCTGGCGAGGCCTTCCATGAGTCCCAGGGCCAGCTTCTTGTGCTCCTCGGCCACCGAATCGAAAGTTTTGCGCGAAAGCGCATAGAGTTCGGTATCGGAAAATGCCACGGCGTCCGCCGAACGCACGTCGCCATCGAGGAAAGCCATTTCACCGAAGAAAGACCCCCGCCCGAACGTGCCGAGATGGTGACTCTGCTTCGCGGTGATCGGCAGCATGATGCGCACCGCCCCCTTGCGGATCAAGAGCAGTTCGTCGCCACTGTCGCCGCGTGCGAAGATCTTGTCGCCGGCTTTGTAGGAACGCTTGTCCATGCACTGCTCCAGCGCGGCCAGGGTTTCCGCCTTGCGTCCCTTGAACAGCTCGATCTCGTTGAGTGCTAGCGCCTCCTGCTCGCCTACCGCGCAGACCGCTTCTTCAAGAATACGGTCCTCGACCCATTCGAGCGCCTCGTCGAGTTCGCCGAACACCCGCACCGGGCTCTCTGGCCGAACCAGGCCGACCTGATCGAAATACTGCTGCATGTCGCGGCCCGAAGGCAGGTTCTGCGGCAACTGGCTGAAGATCAGGAAACCGTGGCGCTCCGCCAGCATGTCCTTGACCTGGTCCAGCATGTGGGCTGCAGTGACGTCGACGGATTGCACGCGGCGCATGTCGAGGATCAGGTAATCCCGGGTCTTCAGTTCCGGCTCCAGCGCGGTATAGAGCTGATTGGTGGTGCCGAAGAACAGGCTGCCCTGAAGCTCGACGACGACGCCGCGCTCGCCGCTCGCCACGAGAATTTCCATTTCCTCCTGGGTCCGCACGCGCTTCGAAAAAGTCTCGTTGCAGCCGAGCTTGCGGCGGACGATGGCGCCGCCGATCTGCTCGCGGACGAACAGCACCACCGCCAGCACGATGCCGACGCCGGACGCCGCGATCAGGCTGACGGTCAGCGCCGTGGCGATGACGGCGGCGATGACGGCGAAGTCGAGCATGGTCGATCGCTGCTTGAGGAAATGGAAACTGTCCTTGTCGATCATGCGCACGCCGATGACCATCAGGATCGCGGCGAGCGCCGCCACCGGCACCCAGGAGATCAAGGCGCCCAGCACCAGGAAGGCGGCCAGCGCCAGCGCGCCTTCGAAGACACCCGAGTAGCGGCTCACCGCGCCGCTGGAGATATTGACCAGGGTCGCACCCATGGTGCCGGCGCCGGGAATGCCGCCGACCACGGCGGAAACGACATTGCCGAGACCTTGGCCGATCAGTTCCCGGTTCGAGTTATGCCGCGAGCGGGTCAAGGCGTCGAGCACCACGCAGGTCTTCAGCGTGTCGATGGACAACAGCACCGCCAGCGTCAGCGCGGGGACGGCGAGGTACTTGATCTGGTCGAGGCCTACATCGCCCATGGCGCGCCAACGACCCCCCATGGCGTCGGTAAAACCGCCGCCGCCGCCGAGCGAACCGACGACGAAGGAATTTCCTTCAAGCGTGAGCAGGGCCGGATCCGACAGCCCCAGCCCGAAATAGGCCAGCACGCCCGCCAACAGCGCAAGTATTGCCGCCGGCACGGCCTTTGTCACACGCGGTGCGGCGAGCATCACGGCTATTGTCACTGCGCCTACGGCCATGCTCTGCCACTTCCACAGTCCCGGTGCGGCGAGCGATTCCCAGAAATGCGCGCCCTTGGGAGCGCCGAGGAATTTCGGCATCTGGCCGGCGATGATGTAGAGGCCGACGCCGGACAGGTAACCGCTGACCACGGGATAAGGCATGTATTCGATCAGCCGTCCGAGACGCAGCGTGCCGAACAGGATCTGTAGCAGGCCGGCCAGTAGTCCCAGCATGGCCAGCATCAATAAGGTGGCTTCGAGCTTGCCGCCGCCGTTCATGAACTCGATGGCAAAAGCCGACAACACCGCCGCCGCCGGAGCGCACGGGGCGGTAATCAGCCGATTGGTACCGCCCAGCGCCGGGGCGATCAGACCGAGAGCGGTTACGCCGAGGATACCGGCCAGGGCACCCTGGGCGGCGTAGGCGGCGCCCAGCGGCGAATAGATGGTGACGCCGAAGGCAATCGCCGAGGGCAGCGCGACCAGCATCGCGGCCAGACCGCCCCAGAAGTCTCCCGCGCCGGGCTTGAGCAGTTTCATGGTTCCACCATCCATCGGCAAATAAGTCGCGCGCAAAGCACACTTCGCACTTATTAGATGTATAGCAGTCGAAACGCCTGTTTGGGTGTTCCCTGGTTCATGTATACCGTGGCGAAACTCTTGATCCGGGTTCCGCCACCACAACCCGCGGGTTCATCAGCCGCCGATCACCCGGTTCTTACCGGCACGTTTCGCCAGATACATGGCGCGATCGGCGCGTTTGACGGCGTCCAGCCCGCTCTCATCCGTCGCCAACTGCGCCACCCCGGCGCTGAAGGTGATCAGGATTTTTTCCGCGTCGGTCAGGAAGAACGTCTTGGTCAACTCGCGCTGCAAACGGGTCATTGCCTCGATGCCATCCTCAAGCGTGGTATCGGGCATCAGGATGACGAACTCTTCTCCACCATAACGCGCCAAGGTATCGTTCGGGCGCATGCAATGGCGGGCGACATTGGCCAGGTGGACCAACGCCTGGTCGCCGGCCTCGTGGCCAAGCCGGTCGTTGAGCCGCTTGAAGTTGTCGATATCCAGCATTGAGATCGACAGCGGCACGTTTCTGCGACGAACGCTGGCGATTTCACGCGCCAGCGCATCATCCAGACCCTTGCGGTTCAGTGCATCGGTCAAAGGGTCGTGTCGGGCCTGGGCGCTGGCATGGTCGAGCTCCTCGTACAAGCGGACCAGCGTCGCCTCGGTCGCCTCGACCTTTTCCTGCATGCCTTTCAACTTATACCGGGTCTGCGAAGTTTCCTCGGCCATGGAGCGGGTTGCCTCGATGACATCTTTCAGCAGCGGGGCCAGATCCTCAATCCTCTTGACCCCGGTGATCTTCCTCGCGCTGTCTTCGATCTTCAACTGGAAAGTGGTGCTGGACTCGTTGATGGTCGCCAGGCTCACTACGAAGGCCGCAAGCATCTTGCGCATTTCCTCCTGCGCCTGGATAGACTGGCGTTTGGCCTCGCTTTGCTTGAGGATCACCGCGCGCAGGCGACGCTCTGTTTCGTCGAGCTGGCGCAGTGTGATAGGCGGCTGAATCGAAGCCAGCAATCCGTCGACCTGTCCCTTGAGCCAACTTTCATCCAGGGTCAGCTCGCCGATATTCTCGATGATCAACTGCAATAGCTTCAGCAGGGAATTCTTGATCTGGGCCTGCTCTTCCGCGGTAACCAGCGCCTGATGACCGAGGTTGGACAGAAGATGCTGAACCAATTCAAAATCGGTCAGTGGTTGGCGCAGCGCTCGTATCAACATGCCCGCCAATTCGGATTCCAGGACCTTCTCGTCACCCAGGTGAGCCAAGGTACTTTCGATGAAGCGAGTAAGTTTTTCGGCGAATTCGGTCGGCAGTCTCGATACTATGGAGGGTTCCGCATCGCCTCTGCTCAACGGCGTCTCGGCGGAACTCAGGAAGGCGACCAACGCCTTCTCCACCCCTTGCCAGCTATGCCGGGTGATGGCGGCATCGAGACTCGCCAGTTGCTGCCTCTGGACGTCGTCGCCGGCTTGCAACTCCGCGGCAAGATGCCGCAGTTGCGGCTCTGGAAACGGCGCCTTGGTGGGTATATCGGCGATTTCGTTGTAACAGGCTTGAAAGTTTTCCGGTGTCGGCGCCTGATGGCTGGCCGCCAGGCGCTTGAGTGTTTCCCGCGCAATTTGGATGGGATTCTTGGGCTGATTCATTGACGTGGAGGAAGGAAGAATGTGAATGCTCACCGAATAGGTGTGCCCAATTCGATGTGCAGTTCGATAAGGATGGCGATGAGTGTATCACTGGCGGCAAGCCGGGCCAATCAGGGTTTCCTATGCCGGCATGCGGGAACTCACACGATATCGAGGTGCTGGATGCCGGCATTCATGTCGCGATCCTTCGACTCCTTGCCGTGCAGCTTCACCTGCAGACGCAGGTCGTTCACCGAATCGGCGTTGCGCAGCGCATCCTCGTAGCTGATGCGCCCCTCTTCGTAAAGGTCGAACAGGCACATGTCGAAAGTCTGCATGCCGAGTTCCTTGGACTTCTTCATGATTTCCTTGATGCCTTGCACTTCGCCCTTGAAAATCAGGTCGGCGATCAACGGAGAATTCAGCATGACCTCGATGGCCGCCGCGCGCCCCTTGCCTTCCTTGAGCGGGATCAGGCGCTGCGCCACCAGCGCGCGCAGGTTCAGCGAGAGGTCCATCAGCAACTGCTGGCGGCGCTCCTCGGGGAAGAAGTTGATGATGCGGTCCAGCGCCTGGTTGGCGCTGTTGGCGTGCAGCGTGCCCAGCGCCAGATGGCCGGTTTCGGCGAAGGCGATGGCGTGCTCCATGACCTCGCGGTCGCGGATCTCGCCGATGAGGATCACGTCCGGCGCCTGGCGCAAGGTGTTCTTCAGCGCCGCTTCCCAGGATGCAGTATCGACGCCAACCTCGCGCTGCGTAATCACGCAGTTGATGTGAGGGTGGACGTATTCGACCGGATCCTCGATGGTGATGATGTGGCCGTAGCTGTTTTCGTTGCGATGACCGATCATCGCCGCCAGCGAGGTGGACTTGCCGGAACCCGTTCCGCCGACGAACAGCACCAGACCGCGCTTGGTCATCGCCACGTCCTTCAGCACCGCCGGCAGTTTTAGGTCGTCGAATTTCGGGATCGAGGTGGTAATGGTGCGCAGAACGATGCCGGTATTGCTCTGTTGCACAAAGGCATTGACGCGGAAACGGCCGATGCCGGCGGGATTGATGGCGAAGTTGCATTCCTTGGTCGCTTCGAACTCCGCCGCCTGCTTGTCGTTCATGATGGCGCGTGCCAGTTCCTGGGTGTGCTGCGGCGTCAATGCCTGCTGCGTCACCGGCGTCATTCTGCCGTCGACTTTCATCGCCGGCGGAAAACCGGCGGTGATAAACAGATCCGAACCCCTCTTGGTTAGCATCATGCTCAGCAATTGGTACATGAACTTCAGTCCTTCGTCTCGTTCCATGGCATTTCCTCAATGACGTATTGCTAAGTCAGGCGGCAAAACTGTCCTTGTTCGCCGCCTTGGAGCGCGCCTCTCCGGACGACACGATGTTACGCCGCACCAAGTCGGTCAGGTTCTGGTCCAGCGTCTGCATCCCCAGGTTCTGGCCGGTCTGGATCGCCGAATACATCTGGGCGATCTTGGCTTCGCGGATCAGGTTGCGGATGGCCGGGGTGCCGATCATGATTTCGTGCGCCGCCACGCGGCCCGAGCCGTCCTTGGTCTTCAGGAGGTTCTGGGAGATCACCGCCCGCAAGGACTCGGACAGCATCGCCCGCACCATTTCCTTTTCGTCGCCCGGGAAGACGTCGATGATGCGGTCGACGGTCTTGGCCGCCGATGAGGTGTGTAGCGTCCCGAACACCAGGTGGCCGGTTTCGGCGGCTGACATGGCCAGCCGGATGGTTTCCAGGTCGCGCATTTCGCCGACCAGGATCACGTCCGGATCTTCCCGCAGCGCCGAGCGCAGCGCATTGGCGAAAGACAGCGTGTGCGGACCGACCTCGCGCTGGTTGATCAGGCATTTCTTGGAGTCATGGACGAATTCGATCGGATCCTCGACGGTCAGGATATGGCCGTAATCGTTCTCGTTGACGTCATTGACCATCGCCGCCAAGGTGGTGGATTTTCCCGAGCCCGTCGGGCCGGTCACCAGCACCAGGCCGCGCGGCGTCTTGGCGATCTCGGAGAATATCTTCGGGCAGTTGAGCTGCTCCAGCGACAGGATCTTCGACGGGATGGTGCGCAGCACCGCGGCGGCACCGCGGTGCTGGACATAGGCATTGACGCGGAAACGGGCCAGTTCCGGAATCGCGAAAGAGAAGTCGAGCTCGAGATTCTCTTCATAGTGCTTGCGCTGACCGTCATTCATGATGTCGTAGATCATCGCATGCACGTCCTTGTGCTCCATGGCCGGCAGGTTGATACGGCGGATGTCGCCATGGACGCGGATCATCGGCGGCAGGCCGGCGGACAGGTGCAGGTCTGAAGCCTTGTTCTTGACCACAAAAGCAAGCAGTTCGGTGATATCCATGAGGGAGTTTTCCTGGCGCTGGTTGGGTGGGATATGCAGGGCGCTGTATACTGTCCGGGCATTATGACAACAATTTCCGCCAACTTGCAAGCCGTGAAAAGCCGCATCCGTGCCGCCGCCCAGTCGGCCGGGCGCGATGCCGGCGCCGCGCGCCTGCTGGCGGTTTCCAAGAGCTGGCCGGCCGCCAGCGTGCGCTCGGCGTTCGCCGCCGGACAGCGCGCCTTCGGTGAAAACTATGTGCAGGAAGGCGTGGCGAAGATACTGGCGCTGGACGACCTCGATCTCGAATGGCATTTCATCGGCCCGCTGCAAAGCAACAAGACGCGCGAGGTGGCTGAACATTTCGACTGGGTGCACGGCATCGATCGGATGAAAATCGCCGAGCGGCTGTCCGCGCAACGTCCGGCGGGAGCGCCGCCCTTGCAGGTGTGCTTGCAGGTCAACGTCAGTGGTGAAGCCAGCAAGGGTGGTGTCAAACCCGATGAAGTTGCGGAACTGGCGCGCGCGGTGGCGAAACTGCCCAGGCTGCGCCTGCGCGGCCTGATGGCGATTCCCGAACCGAGCGACGATGTGAATCTGCTGCGCGGCCGTTTCGCCTTGCTGCGCGAATTGCTGGCGCGCTTGAATGCCGAGGGAATGCAAGTGGACGTGCTGTCGATGGGCATGTCCGACGATTTTGAAGTCGCCATCGCCGAAGGTGCGACCATCGTGCGTGTCGGCACGGCTATTTTCGGACTACGGGAAAAGAAAGGGATCAGATGAAAATTACCTTCGTGGGCGGCGGCAATATGGCAACCGCCCTGATCGGCGGCTTGCGCAAGCAGCACTATTCCGCCGCCGCCATGCAAGTGGTCGAACCGATCGAAGCATTGCGCGAGAGTCTCACCGAGGAATTCGGTGTGCGCTGCTGCCCGGAAATCGACAAGGCGGCGTTGAACTGCGAAATCCTGGTGCTGGCGGTCAAGCCGCAGCAGGCCAGAAAAGCGTTGGCGCCGATAACCGGTCCGTTCAAGGAACACTTGACCAACCAGCTCGTCGTCAGCATCGCCGCGGGGCTGCGCATGGCGGACATCTCGCGCTGGCTGGGCGGCTATCGCCAATTGGTGCGCTGCATGCCGAACACCCCGGCACTGATCGGCGCCAGCATCACCGGGCTGTACGCCGACCCGACGGTCGATCACGAAGGGCGCGATACCGCGGAAAAGATCATGCGCGCCGTTGGCAACACGCTGTGGGTCGCCGACGAGGCGCAGATGGATGCGGTGACGGCGGTCTCCGGCAGCGGCCCGGCCTATGTCTTCTATTTCATCGAGGCGCTGCAACAAGCCGCGCAGACGCTGGGTTTCAGCCCGGATGCGGCGCGCATCCTGGCCATCGATACCTTCGTCGGGGCGGCGCGGCTGGCGGAACAAACCCCCGAGCAGGTGTCGGTACTGCGCCAGCGCGTCACCTCCAAGGGCGGCACCACCGAGGCCGCGCTCAATTCATTCGACACCAGCGGCATCCATGACGCGATCCTGCGCGGCGTCAAGGCCGCGGCGGAACGCGGCCGCGAACTCGGCGACGAGATCGGCAGGGACTGAGCCATGCTGGCCCAACTGCTATACCAAATCCTCGACTGGATCTTCGGCTTCATCACCCTGGCCCTGCTGGCTCGATGCTTGATGCAATGGGCGCGCGCGCCGTTCCGCAATCCCCTGGGCGAGTTCATCTTCGCCGTCACCGACTGGGCCGTGAAACCGGCGCGGCGCATCATCCCCAGCGCCTTCGGCGTGGATCTGCCCAGCCTGCTGCTGGCCTGGCTGACGCAGGCGATCCTGCAAGGGCTGCTGATGCTCCTCAGCGGTTCCACAAGCTTGATGCCGGCGGTAATAGGCTCGGTAGCGATGCTGGCGTTGGTCGCGGTTATACGTATCGCCCTGTATCTGCTGATGGGCGTGGTCATCGTCTCGGCGCTGCTGTCGTGGGTCAATCCCCATGCACCGCTGGCGCCGCTCTTCAACCTCATCTCCCGCCCCTTCCTGCGCCCTTTCCAGCGCCTGATCCCCCTCATCGGCGGTATCGACTTGTCGCCGATGGCGCTGTTGCTAGTCATCGAAATCTTGCTGACGGTGCTTGCGGCGGCACAGCGATCCCTGTTCCTTCTCTGATGAGCGAAGCCTGGCTGCGCGGCGGCGGCGCCGCCTTGGTGCTGACCCTGCATATCCAGCCGGGAGCCAAGAAGACCGAAATCGTCGGGCTGCATGGCGAGGCGCTCAAAATCCGCCTCGCCGCGCCGCCGGTGGATGGCAAGGCCAACGAATGCCTGATAGCGTTTCTAGCCCAGACGCTGGGGATCGCCAAGAGTGGTATCGAGCTGGTCAGCGGCGCAAGTTCGCGAGCCAAGCGGGTGCACATCGAAGGCGTAGACGCAGAAACGGTTCGGCGCAAACTATCCGTTTAGCGACGCTGCCCACACGAGCATTGCGGCGTCCCTCTCGATCGCCACGCCAGACATTCCTCGATTTGCGTTATCCGAGTTCCGCCGTTCTTCAACCACGCTCTAAAACCCAACCAGATCATCGACCGGCATATCGAGCGCCGCTGCTCCGACGATCCGCTTCAAGGTCTCGCCGATGACTTCGATATTGTTGTCGAAGCCGCCGTGCGAGGGGCTTTCGGTCTGCTGTGGTATCTCGGCGCCGTTTCCGCTGCGGGTGGTGAATCTTTCTTCGTCGTGGATGGTTCTGCGCTTTACCAGCCCGGCGTTTTCCATGGCGGTGCGCCAGTTGATGAGCGCTTCGGCGGTGCTTGGGGTGCCATCCCAGCCGTTGAATTTCGGATCGTAGACATTCGCCAGCCCCAGGATGGGGATTTGCGAGTCGGCCTCCAGCGCATTGGAAATGAAGTAGAGCAGGGATTTCTGGTAGAGGGTCGCCACGTTGTCGTCTTGCTCTTTCTGATCCGCCAGGATGTCCAGGTACAGGTTGTTCATGATCTCCTTATGCGGGGCGTAGTAGCGGTTGGCAAACGCGACGGTGCAGGCTGGGGCGTACAGGTGTACCGTTTTGACGTGGCCGGTCAGGTTTTTTTGCGCGAGGTTGTTCAGCAGTCTGCCCAACATGATGGAACCGGCGGAATGGCCGATGAGATGTATTTCGAATTCGCTGCCCCAGGTGCCGGCCAGCGCGCGCAGTGCGTCGGTGAGCAGGTCGCCGCCGCGCCCGCTTTCCGAGGCCAGTTCGGCGTTTTCTTTCATCTCGGTCCACAGGGGGCGCGCGAAGGGGCGGCCGATGGTTTTTTCGACGATGGGGTCGGTGATTTTGTCGTTTATCCAGTCGCGGATGCCGCCGGCTTTTTCCGCGGTGCCGGATTCGAATTTGTCCGCCAGCACGTCGCCTATGGATTCGAGCAGGCCGCTCTTCCACACCAGGAACAGCGGGTAGCAGCCGTTGCCCATGAAATACCGCCCCATCGCCTGGGCGCGCTGGATGGCGCTGGCTTCGCTGTTGAGGCCGCCGTGGGCATAGATGACGATGCGTTTCTTTTGCCGCCGATTTTCCCGGAACCAATCGCCCGGCATGACACAGGCCTGGTGCTGCAGCGTGCGCGTCGCTTCGTCCAGCTTGTCGAAGTGATTGACGTGTCCGTTGTTGCCCAGCACGATGCTGTGCCGGTAGGCCTTTTCTTCGTCCCACCAGTTGGTGTGCGCGGCGCCGGCGGCTGCGGCTGTCTGCTTGCCGCCACCCGACGCGAGGCGCCCCGATACCACGCCCGGCACGCCCATGGCGGCGATCCATGCATCCATCGCATGCGCCAGCCAGTCCGCATAGCTGATGACCGCAAAGCCGCCCGCGCCCCAGTTGTTGCCCCACGAATTCTGCATCACGAAGCCGCTGCGGTTAAACCCCACCAGGGCGAATGAGTGGCCACCTTTGCGCGACGGCTTGCCATCGTAGGGGATCACCGGCAGATCGTCATGGGATGCGGGTGGCGTGGTGCTGGTCGTTACCGCATCCCAACCCTTGTGGGTATAGGACGAAACGTAAATCGCGCCGACTTCCTGAATGGCTGCCTGCAAGTCGGTGATGGTCTGGAGGTCGATCCGGTAATACACGCCCAGCGTCCGCTCGACGGCGTCGCTGTCCCAGCCCGGCTTGGGCAGAGTGTCGCCTCCCGCCGCGTAAGGCCATTTCGAGTTGACGCAAACGCCGTTGTAATACCAGCCCTTGAGCGCGCCCCGGCAGCTCGAGCCAGCGTAGTCTTCACCCTCGTATTCGTCGAAGCGGCGGGCGAAGTGGTAGAGCATGCGCGGGCTGACGGATTCGAACTTTGCTGGCATTCCGGCGGCATGCCAGCGCAGGTGGTTGATGACGCAAGCCAGGCCGAACCCGGTGCATGCGCCTTCCTGTCCCTGGTCCAGAATGAGACCGGCCTTGGTATAGGCTCCCATGAATTTCTTGATGTCGTCATTTGTCGGGTACATCGGCGACAGCGAGTTTGGCGGCGGCGTGTACGAGCGGTCGCGCAAATCCTTCGGGTCGCTCGTCACATTGAGCGCGGCACGCCGCGCCGCGATGGGAGCGGGAGCCGCCTGGCGTGCCGCACCGGCCAGCGGCGGTGCGACAGCCCACACTTTCTGGCCTGCGTCGAATGCATCAGTAAAACGATCCAGCCCGTAGCTGCCGCCATTGACAAGTTTGCGCGCGGCTTTAAGGTCTTCCTTCGCAAGCGCGGCTTGCAGCTTTATCTTGTTCTCGTTGAGAAAGGCGGCCAGCAGACAGGCGGCGACTTCCGGCGCGCAAGCGCTATCCGGGTTGTCCGCCAGCGGTATTGCGAGAATGCCGCCGTATGCGATGTAATTGCCAAGGCCGGTCAACTGCACATAGCCCCGCCCGCGATAGCGCGCGCCATCGCCGGGATGCTTGTTGCCAAGCCTGCGTTCATAGGCGCTGAAAGCGGCCTGGCCGGGCAGCGTGTTGAAGTGCGAAGGCAATTCGGCAATCGGCGCAAAGCCCTCGGTCTCGGCGCGTATCGTACCCAGCGCAACGCAGATCATGTCCTTGCCGGTCAGGCCGAAAGCCGCCAGCGCCGCCGTCACATAAGGCAGATTGGCGGCGATGCTGGATGCGCGGGTGAAGGGAAACAACTTGCTCACCATGGCGGTATCCACCGCTACATCCAGCTTCGCGGGCGGCAAAATGCCCAAGGCGGACAGCGTGCGCGGCCCGGCAATACCGTCGGCCACCAAGCCAACACCGGCTTGCCAGGCCCGCAGCGCGTCCTCGGTGTCGGCATCGAATTTGTTGCCGCCGGACAAGCCGGGGTAGGCTGCTGCCGTAGCCTTGTCCAGGGTCTTGCGCAAGGCTTGTTTGAGGTCGGCGACTTTTGGATCGGTGTTGCCGCGCATCAGCAGTAAGGTTTTCATTTGCGAGCTTCGCATTTTTGTTCGCCTCCCTCGTGGTGGTTGAACAGCAATAAGGACCGGTCTGAGTTCTCACGATGCTCCACGTGCAAGGCCAGGGGCGTCGCGTGAATATGCGTACAGCACTCCTGCTCGCCGCGCTGTCGAGTTGATCGAGTTCATGTCATTCCTCCAATTGCTCGCTGCGCTCGGCCGGATTTCGTCTTTCTCCTCTCTACAGGTGGGTGGCTCACCAGTTTCGGTGACGCCGAACGTGAAGGTAACCGGCGCGAGCTGCGCAGCGGCGAAGCGTCCATGTTGAACGTTATGTTGGGCGCCGTGTTCATCGAGTGGCCCTTACAGTCGGATAATCCTCGTTTCCTTGCGCTTACTTTTCGACTCGCGCCATACTTCGACGCGCAACTGCAATGTGGGACCGAGGACTGGTTTGGGGCGTGGCGTTCGGCTTGGACGCTTCGAATCGAGAAGCGTCTGCAATTCGTCTTCTGGAAGATCGCTAAGAGGAAGAGACAATTGCTCGGGGAATCGGGGGCAGGTACGAAGAGCGTTCTCAAGGTCACGTTGGAACCCCGGTACGGTTGCGGCCTCATTCCCAAGGAGAGTCTCAGCCTGAGCCATTGCGTCATTTGGCGTCAGTTCCCCCCTCTGTACCTTAACAAAGAGGCGCTGTAGTGCGGCGAGTGACCCGCCTCGCTTTCTTGTTGTTGTGTTCGATTCTTGGCATGGAAAGGTGCGAGCTGCTTCCTCGGCCAGATATTCGCGAGTGGCATTCAATTGCTCGTTAATGGTTTTGATGGCTGAGATGAAGTCTCCGTAGTTTCCAATGCCAAGATATACGGCATAGAGAACTGCCCCCATCTTCGCCAAACCTTTAATCGAGCCTTCCTCGACCTGGAGAAATAGCGAGTAGTCAGGAATCGACAGAGAGCCTTCGACATAGGACTCCCAGGAATCGAACAGTGAAGTCGATAGGCTCGCAAGCTTAGCCTCAGGAAGGCTTGGCACTTGTATCAAAAAATCAGTGGAGCCCAGGTCGATCATGTCTATGTCAGGCGCCTACGTCCAAGTTCAGCGGCGCGCCGCCGATAGGCGGAGTGTCCCCTGCAACGACGGGTTACCCGTCACGTTCTGTCACCCCACGACTGATGTCGTTCATTCCTGCGATGTATTCGTCAAGTAATCCGTGATGAGCCAACGCACGAAAGACGTTGCGGTCGGCTGCCGCGATCCTGTCGGAATCCTCAATCTGGCACAAAGAGCACTGCTCTGATCCGGCGGCTGTTGGCTCCTTACAGGAGACGCAGATGTAAGAAGTCTGCTCAATGTCTGTGCCGTTGAAGAGGAAAGTTTCGCCGCCAAAATTCACGAAGAACGGAACGGCCGAACTCCTTCCAATTTTCAACTCATAGTATTTACAGCCAAGTTGGTCTGCCTTAGCGCGTATCGCCCGTACCGTGTCGGGGGACGCACGCGATCCGCAGAACAATGCCGTCACACACTCCTTAGGCACATCCATAAGGATCAAGTCATCAGTCCGTCGTGTTTCGCTTTCGCGGACGATCATTCTTCGCTCGTGCTCATAGCTCCAGCACGTTGTCTTTGTATAGTAAGCGGCACTAAAAACTCCCTTTTGGAGAAGGTACAAGTATCGTGGCTTACCAATCACTGATGCACGATGAAGCATGTCCGTAAGGTCTTCGTCCGGCGCATCCCGATAGTCGACATCACCAAATCCACTTTTTGGAAAGGACTGTGCAAGCATCGCCTCGCTAAACTCGATTACGAAACCTTGTTGGCTCTGCGCATAGTGGGCCCACATGGGAACGACGATTGGTGAGCGTGAGAAGCACGTAGTAGGCAATTGAGGAATATCTCCTACTACCTCTGCGTAGAACGCTAGGGCGTCAGGCTGTTCCTTGAAGTCGATTGTCAGGAAGAGCTCATAGGGGTCATTGAAACCCCTTGGATAGGAGCATTTGAGCGTGACTTGGCCACTTGCCCCAAGTACCTTGTCGAGGTGTTCTGAGGCAACGTATTTGTAGATGTTCTTGCTCATAGTGACGATGACGTTGAGTGACGGCGAACGTTTGAGCTCAGGCCGCGGCCCGCTAGGGCCGTCGCGCCTGCAGCGAATTGTTAGAGCGCATTTGTGCTAGAGCTACACTGCGACTAGCTCGGAAATTTTGGTGGCAATAACTGCCATTGAGTCTTCTGCAGTGTCCAGGCCGCTTCGGGAGGCGAGCAAGGGACTGACATTGCGGAGAGCTTCATACGTCGTGTTGTGCACGATGGGAACAAGCCTATTGCCCGCCAGGAGGGCCGAAAGCTCCTTATCGGCGACGCTCTCCTTGGGGAGGCGGGCTAGCAGCGCAGGGGTTACCAGGACGAGGCCGATGCGCGAAGCCGCCAACCCCTTGTCGATGGCTCGCATCATCGGCACGCCTAGGCCAAGGTCCTTCTCGCTGAACCAGACTTTGACACCCGCCGCCTCGAGCAAATCATGCAACTGCTTGGCTGCCCCTTGTCGGTCGTCCCATGCGTGGCACAGGAATACGTCGCGAAGGTCAGGCTGCTCCGCCGCTTTCGTTTCAACGGCATTGCGGACTGGCGTCAGTGACTGCACTTGGGCCAGTGTGTACGAGACAGCCGAACCAGCTCGCGACCAGTGTGGCCTTGCACTGCTGCTGGATCTACCACCGCTGCCGCCCAGCGAGGAGTAGGACGGAGACGAGTATGACCCGTAGCTGCTGTAGCCACTGTTGCGGCCATAGCGGCCAGCACATGCAGGGCAGGCCGCCGCAGCGCTCGCTGAGCGATGACCAAGTACTGGTGCTGTGCATCTAGCCATGTCGTATTTCTCCTATTTGTAATCGCTCGTTCAAGCAGAGGCCACAATGTGCTCCAACGTAGAAGTCACCGGCGCTGCGCGGCTTCATCGCGCAGCGTCCGTGTTGATGGATGGGTCAGGTCTCATTTGGGGATGTGTCTGGTCGGATTTCTAAAGCGATCTAAGACTGAATGATGCCGCCAGTTTGATACGAAGGCAGCCAGAATGAACAGCCCCGCAAGAGCGATTAACGGCCAATAAGGGCTAAGTCTGCTTGGAACGATAATTTCTCCAACAATCGCCCCAAGGCCAATACAAATCGCAGAAGTGTACTGAAGATGTATCAGGTCACCCCATACATTGAGATGCTCGTTAATACGGTTAATCTGTTCGGGATCAAGCCTCGTGACGTCTGCACCAGAGTCCCACCGCCATTGGAGCGTGCCTATCGTCGAGGAGCTTATGAATGGCATGCGTTTTCGCCAATCCTTCCCGCGGTCGGAATCGAACCAATACTCGATCCATGGGTAGAGTAGTGAGCGATGTATGCCATAAGCACTCACGCCAGCAAACAGTGCTACCAACAAACCAAAAAGCATATTCGATTCTTTTATCTCCGAGAACTCCAGTGAATTATGCAAAGCCACGTAGTAGGAAATCACAAAGAATATTCCGGAGAAGACGCTCCGAAGGAGGAAACTGATGGAGAATGCTTTTACGATTGAGTCCATTGGTGTATGAGACCTAGCGTTCTAGTTCAAGGGCGGCCGCCGATAGGCGAAGCGTCCCCTGCAACGAGTTGTTAGACATCCTCAGAGTGCGAGCTTGGTAGCAAGCTCTTGAGGGTTAACAAATTGGATTCCATACTTCTGCGTGACGGCGGCTACGTTTGTCGAAAGCATGATGCTCCGAACACCTTTGTTTGTTGATCCTGTTGCCATGTCATTTGTGCAGAAGAACTCTGCCCCATGTGCAATGGAAGCAGCCAAGGCGTCTGTGTCTGCCCATTCAGCGACCATTTCCGCGACCTTTCGTTTGTTCTCGTCGGTCTCTGGAAGCGAGGCTATGCCGTCGGTCCAGTGAATGCCGACTTCATCGGATGTGTGTGTGTTGCCAAGACTCTTAATATTCGCGATGCCCACACCAAGACGTTCAAGGTCTCTTGCGACCTCTCCGGATTGATTGTTGAACTGATGGAATTCCTCGTCTGACGCGTACCCGACAAACATAAATTGGTCTGTAAGAATGGGGCTCTTTGGCCCAGCGATCCGTTTGCTTCTTAGAATTCGAATCCCAATTTGCAATGCATCGTTGAGGTGCTCCTTGACCATATTTATGTTGGCCGGGGCAATTGTCTTGCTTGGCATCAGGACGATTCGAATCCCTATTACGCCGGGAATGTCAGTGGTTTCAGTTATGGCAACTTGAGTTCCGGATTTAATCCAGCTCAGTCGATCGTCACGTTTAATCTGTTCAAGGGTGAAAGTTGTCTCCGATAAGAGACCTGTGATGGTGCCCGCTTGACACGCCGCATGGATCTTTTGATAGACCGCGATATCTTGATCATTGGGGAATTTTGATGGACTGGCCACTTTGCGCCATGTGTTCGAATCAAATACGACTTTGCGCGCCATGAAGTCTCCGTGGATGTCTAACGAATGAAAGGGACTTCCCCGTCCCGAGGTTGCGGCGGAAGCCGCGTACGGCATCGAGTGCCATGATGGAGTTTTCGCATCTCATCAAAACCACGAAAGGGGAAGTCAATGAGCATTGTTACAGTTGGGATCGATCT
>JAPLQT010000127.1 GCA_026399515.1 Pseudomonadota bacterium
CCGATTTCCATGGAAACGCCGATCGGCGACGACGACGATTCCCACCTCGGCGATTTCATTGAGGACTCCGCCACCCTGGCACCCGCCGATGCGGCCCTGTACACCGGCCTGCGCGAAGTGACCAAGGAAATCCTCGATTCGCTGACGCCGCGAGAAGCTAAGGTGTTGCGCATGCGTTTCGGCATCGAGATGAACACCGACCACACCCTGGAGGAAGTCGGCAAGCAGTTCGACGTGACCCGCGAGCGCATCCGCCAGATCGAGGCCAAGGCCTTGCGCAAGTTGCGCCATCCCTCGCGTTCGGAGAAACTGCGCAGCTTCCTCGATTCGGAGACCTGATCTTCTTTCCGCGGCCCGTGATCCGGGCCGCGCGGGCCTATAGCTCAGTTGGTTAGAGCAGAGGACTCATAATCCTTTGGTCCCTGGTTCGAGTCCAGGTGGGCCCACCAATAAAACCAAGCCTCGCAGCGATGCGGGGCTTTTTTACGTCTGGGTATTAGCACACTTTTGGTACACCGCCGGGAATATGCCGTCAATTCCCGGCCCCTAGAAGCACCCAATTAGGGTTTATCTCTCATGTGAGCTGCTCAGCATGTAGCGAAATACAGCCACATTTTCCTCTACTGCGCCGGCGACTGTGTTTTGGACCTTTGGCGAAGGATGATGGCAGCTAAGGATGCGTGCGCTTGTGGTGTGAGACAGATGGACATGTGCTTGTCTTGCTGCTCCGCCCACTAGCATGATGCACTTTAGAGCTTCTATTGCGGACACTACCTCGGTGAGGTAGTTCAGCCCTTGCTTGACGTCTGAGGCTAGTGCTCCTCGAATCTTCGTTTTCTCCGGGTTACCGAGATACCAAGGAACTACATTCCATAACGCAATGTCGGCCGAGCTGATGACAGCCTTCGCAAGTTGGGAACGAAAGTTCTTCGCTGTTTGATCGTTGTTATTTAGTGAGATTAAGCCACTGGCTACAGCTTGGGGGCCAGGTGCTTCAAGTATGAACAGGAAGCGCGCTCTTTCATTTCCATTCGCAGGATCGAAGCTAGGAACTTCGCGGGAAAGGTTCTGCTCGCAACGAATGCGTTCCACCAGCGATGTGAGTGGCGATGTTGTCATACCGGTAGCTTGTCTTGACCCATACTCATGCTGACTTGCGTCGTATGGCTTCACTGACACGATCAACCAGTGCAGGCTTTACCTCGTCCTGGCGTTCGATCTTTCCGAGATAGCCGACAGTAATGCCAAGACGCTCAGCCAATTGTTTCCTGGTCAGTCGGTTTTCGATGCGCGCGAGGCTAACCGGATTGTGGATGTAGTCGGCGAGGACAAACGGAACGTATTCATTTTCGTCGCCTTCGACTTGATGTGGCGTTTTGTTCATGCCGCCTTCTTGATTTTCACGTGTGGCGCAAGACCTGCGACCGCCGCCATGTCGACCAAGGCATCGAGCGAGAATAGTTCAAGCTTGCCGCGCATGAGATCGGAGATACGCGGCTGGGTGACGCCAAACAGTTTGGCGGCGTCAGTCTGGGTCATGCCGCGCTTCTTGATGAGTTCGGTCAATTCGATGACCAGTTCGGAGCGGGCGCGCATACTCGCCGCTTGCTGCGGAGTGTCCTCGATAGCATCCCAGACGCTTTGGAATCTTTGCTTGCTCATGATTTTATCCTCATCAATTCCTTGTAGCGATTGCGCGCCAGTTCGACGTCGCTGGTCGCGGTCTTCGGGGTTTTCTTCTGGAAGCAGTGAAGCACATAGATAGCGTCTTCAAGCCTGGCCAAGTAGATTACCCGAAACGCCCCGTTTTCCTCCCGAACCCGAATCTCTCTCACGCCTTTGCCGATCGATGGCATCGGCTTCCAGTCTTCAGGATCATAACCGCGTTGTACTCGGTCGATCTGATGACCGGCTATCCGGCGTGCAACCTGCGGAAAGCTGCGCAAGTCGTTCAGCGCACTACCACGAAACTCGACGGGTTTGACGATCATAGCGATTATACAAGTTCTGATATGTACGGGAAGGCCGTTTCGGTAGGCTACTCGGTTGCACTTCGAATTTGAACTCGCGCTTTCAAATGACCATAGGCTTTGAAAGAAATAGGTCGATTTCTTTCAAAGCGTTCCGGAGTTTGAAAATTTCCTTTACCCTGGGTTACTGGCGGACATCGACAATCAAATCCTGCCCGTTATCTAGACTGGTATGCCCGGAAACACATGAACAATGTTTGCAGACTGCTACCGATTCGGACTTGCCCCACCAGAACCAGCGGCGCGCAAATCGGAAACGAACATTTTGCCCGGTGCGTGGGTGATGCAGAACGGCGGCTTCGACTCCAGCGCCACCGCTTGGGGGGTGACGCCGCAGGCCCAGAATACCGGCACTTCTCCGTCTAGAATTGGCACCGCATCGCCATAGTCGGGCTTTTCGAGATTGACGATTCCCAGCGATGCGGGATCGCCGACATGCACCGGTGCACCGTGCGAACCGGGAAATTCGGCGGTGATGGTTCTGGCCAGTTCAACCTGATGCATTGGAATCGGGCGCATGCTCACCACCATCGGGCCGTGAAATCTGCCCGCAGGTTCGCATAGCCGCTTGGTCCGGTACATCGCCACATTGCGGCCCAGGTCCACGTGCCGAAGGCGTATGCCGCCATGCATCAATGCCTCCTCGAAGGAAAAGCTGCAACCGATCAGGAAGGAAACCAGGTCGGCGCGCCAGTAGTTGCGGATGTCGCCGACTTCCTCGACGAGTTGGCCATTTCTGAACACCCGATAGCCGGGCAGATCGGTGCGCAGATCGGCGTTCGGCGCGCACTTGGGCGCGACCAGTCCCGGTTCCAACACTTCGACCAGGGGGCAAGGCCGTGGGTTGCGCTGACAGAAAAGCAGGAATTCGAAGGCGAATTCCAGCGGCAGTATCGCCAGGTTGGCCTGCACGTAACCGTCCACCACCCCTGCCGTTTGGCCCGAGTAGCTTCCCGAGCGGCACAGCAGGCGCAGTTCCTCGGGCCGGTATTGACGACGCGTTGCGGTCATATCAGATCCCCAGGTAGGCCTTTTGGATTTCCGGATTATCCAGCAGCTCTCTGCCGCTGCCGGCGAGGACGATGCGCCCGGTCTGTAGCACATAGCCGCGGTGGGCGATTTCCAGGGCGCGCTTGACGTTCTGCTCGACCAGCAGGATGGTGATGCCGTCGGCATTGATCTGCTGGATGGTGTCCAGAATCTTCGTCACCAGTTTGGGTGCGATCCCCCAGGAGGGTTCGTCGAGCATCAGCAGGCGCGGCTTGGCCATCAGGCCCCGGCCTATCGCCAGCATCTGCTGCTGGCCGCCGCTCAAGGTGCCGGCGATCTGCAGCCGGCGATCCTTGAGAATCGGAAACAGCTCGAAGACGTGGTCCAGGGACTGCTCTATCTCGATGGCGTCGCGCCGGGTGAATGCCCCAAGGCGAAGATTCTTCTCCACGCTGAGCTTGGGAAACAGGCGGCGGCCTTCCGGCACCAGGGAAAGACCCAGGCCGGTACGCACATGGGCGGCCATCCGCGTCACGTCCTGCCCGTCGAAGAAGATGCTGCCCCGCGACAATGGATTGAGCCCGGCGATGGCTCTCAAGGTCGATGACTTGCCGTTGCCGTTGCCGCCGACCATCGCCACGATCTCGCCTTCGTTGACCTCGAGACTGACGTCATGAACCGCCGGAACCTTGTTGTAGTGAATCGCGATATTCTGCAAGGAGAGCATGCTCATTCCCCCAGGTAGGCCGCCAGCACCGCGGGGTTCCGGCTGATTTCAGCGGGCGTGCCCTCGGCGATCTTGCGCCCGTAGTCGAGCACCACCATGTGGTCGGCAATCGGCATGATGCCCTCCATCACATGCTCGACGATCAGACAGGCGATTCCCCTGGCCTGGATCGCCTTGACTAGGCGCACCGCCTCCTGGACTTCCGACGGGGTCAAGCCGGCCATGGTTTCATCCAGCAACAACAACTTGGGTTCGGTCGCCAGCGCCCGAGCGACTTCCAGACGGCGCTGCTCGGCTACCGTCAGGTTGACTGCGGGCAAATCCAGGCGCCCTCCCAGGCCGCAGAACTCCAGGGCATCGCGGGCACGCTGCCGCGCCACCGGCACCCGTTTGTTGCGCAGCATGGTGCCTACCATGGCGTTCTCGAGCACCGTCATCGAAGCGAAGATGCGCACGATCTGGAAGGTGCGCGCCACGCCCAGCCGGGCCATTTCGGGAGGAGTCAGTCCGGCCACCGCGTTGCCGCGAAAACGGATGCTGCCTTCGGAAGGCGGATAGAAACCGGCGATGCAATTGAACAGCGTGGTCTTGCCGGCGCCGTTCGGGCCGATCAGGCCGACGATCTGGCTGTCGTCGAGGCGGAAGGAAATTCCCTCGTTCGCCACCAGTCCGCCGAAGCGTTTTCCCAGGTTGTCTACCTCGAGTAGCGGATTCATTTCTTCACCTCGGCGACAAGGAAACGCCGCTGCTTCAGCCAGCCCATGATGCCCGTGGGATAGAACACTGCAACTCCGATGATGATCAGCGCATAGAGAATCAGGTCTGTGCCCTGTCCGCTGCCGCCGAAGACCTGGCGGGTGACCTCCTCGATGCCGGTGAGCAGCAGCGAACCCACCACCGGACCGAACAGGCTGCCGACGCCGCCCAGTATGGTCACCAAGGCCATCTTGATGGATAGGGCGGTCGTCAGCACCGAGCCCGGATCGATGAACAATTCCTTCTGGGCATAAAAGGAACCTCCCAGCGCCGTGAAGAAACTGGATATCGCGATCGCCACCAGCTTGTAGCGCGTCAGGCTGATCCCCAGGCTGCGCGCGGCTTCCGGCTCATCCTTGATGGCCCGGAAGTAGTAGCCGAGGAAGCTCTTCTCGATCGCCCAGTTGGCAGCCAGCGTCGCCACCAGTAGACCCAGGGCGATGTAGTAGTAGGGAAGCTTCGAGGTATTGAACACCATCGCTTCCCAGCCTTGATCCTTTAGTGGCACATAGAGCCCGACGGCGCCGCCGACGCCTTCCCAGTTGGTGAACATCACCTGCATGATCTCCGCCACGGCGATGGTGGCCATCGAGAAGTAGTGGCCTTTCAGGCGAAAGCAGGGCCAGCCGATCAGCACCGCAAAGGCGGAGGCGACCAGGCCGCCGACCAGCATGCCGATCCAGGGAGTCAGGCCCGCATGCGTCAACAGCACCGTCGAGGTGTAAGCGCCGATGCCGAAGAAGGCGGCGTGGCCAAGAGATACCTGCCCGGCATAGCCACCGAGAATGTTCCAGGCGACCCCGACCTGCGCGAACATCAGGATCAGGATCAGAAAGTTCTGGTGGCCGGGATTCGTCACCGCCAGGGGCAGGGCACAGGCGGCGGCGAGGGCAGCCACCACCTGTATGTTGCGTCGCCGTGCCGTCATGTCTGGGCCCTCCCCATCAAGCCCTGCGGCCGCACCAGGATCACTGCCAGGAAGAGGGCCAGGACGATGGCGAGTTTGTACTCCGGTCCCAGCAGAAAACCGCCAAGGACTTCCACTACGCCGACGATGATGCCGGCCCAAAAGGCCCCGCTGACGCTGCCGAATCCGCCCAGCGCCACCACCACGAAAGCGATCAGGATGAAGTTGGCGCCCACCTCGGGAAAGATGGGAAAGAAAGTCGAGAGCAGCACGCCGGCCACTCCGGCGCAGGCGGCGCCTATGCCCCAGGCAAGGGCGAACATCCGCTGGGAGGGGATGCCCATCAACTGCGCCGCCTCCTTGTCCTGCGCGGTGGCCTCCAGGGCCGCGCCCAGGCGGGTGCGATTGATGAACCACCAGGTGGCCCCGGTGGCCAGCACGGCGCCGAGCGCGGCGATGATTTGCGGCAGGCCGAAGTGCAGGCCGGAAAATATCACCTTGCCCGAGGACAGCGAATTCTCGACAGTGCGGAAGTCAGGCTTCCAGAGGAATTGCGCGATCCCGCGGAACAATATCATCAGGCCGAAGGTGGCGAAGATCTGCGACAGCATCGGGGCGTTGGTGATGCGCTTGATCACCACCTGGTACACCGCCAGGCCCAGGGCGAAAAGCATCAGCACGGTCAGCGGCAGGGTGACCAGGGGGTCGAGCCCGAACAGCGCGAACAGCCAGAAACTCGAATACATGCCGAACATCAGGAACTCGCCGTGGGCGAAGTTGACGATGTCCATGACGCCGTAAATCATCGTCAGGCCCACCGCGACCAGGGCATAGATAAGCCCGATCAGCACGCCCGAGAGTATGGTTTGCAGGAGGATTTCTCCGCTCATCTTGTTCCCCAGGAAAAACGGGCCGCTGGAAATCGCGGCCCGGTAGTGCGGATCAGCGCTTGTCCCAGCCCGGCATCGGCCAGATGATGTCCTTGCTGGCCAGCTCGAACGGCCACACCGTCACGTACTTGCCGTCCTGCACCTGGACGATGATGCCCGACCCCAGCGTATTCTGGCCGGCTGCGTCGAACTTGACGCCGCCCCAGGGCATGATCAACTGGTTGCCGGGGACGTTGGTCTCGGAAAGCGCCTTGCGTATGGCTTCAGGTTCGGTGGACTTGGCGCGGTTGATCGCATCCGCCAGGACAAACAGGCCGGTGAAGGAGCGCGCCGAGTTGCCGTTGAAATTGACCTTGTACTTCTGCGAGTACAGATCGTTGACCTGCTTGATCAGCGGATTGCGGCTGGTCAGGTCGAGCGCCCAGACTTCGCGCGAGAGGATGAAGTTGCCGTCCTTTCCAAGGGTCTTGAGGAACTCCGAGTCGTTGAAGCCGGCATTGTTGGCGAGGATGGCCTCGGGCGTGAAGCCTTGCTCCTTATAGGTCTTCATGGCCAGGATGGCGTCGCCCAGGTAGGAGGACTGCATGATCAGGTCGGCGTTGGAAGCCTTGAGGCGCTGCACTTCCGAGGTAAGCTGGGTGCTCTTCGCCGGGTAGGTGATCTTCTCGACGATGTTGTAGCCGCGCTCCTTGGCCAGCTTGTCTTCGAGCTTGGTGGTCTCCGTGCCCCACAGGGTGTTCTCGTTCATCCGGGCGATGCGCTTGGGCTTGACGCCTTTCTTCTGTTCGACGGCCTTGAGGAAGTCGAAGAAGTTGTGCACGAACAGGTCGTCGTGCGGCGTGGTGCGGAAGAACCACTTGAAGCCGCGCTGGGTCAGGGTGGCCGAGGAGGATTCCGGATTCATGAAGGGGATGCCGTAGCGTTCGGCGACTTGGGATGCGGTCGCCGTGACGTTACTGAAGTAGGCGCCGATGATGGCCACTACCTTCTCCTGGGTGATCAAACGCTCTGCCTCGGTGGCGCCCACTTGCGGGTTGCCCTGATGGTCGGCGAAGATCAGCTTGATCTTGGCGTTCTTCAGATTGGGCAGGCCGGCGGTGGCGGCGAGCGGCAGGTTCAGGCCCTTCGTCTCGTTGTTGATGATCTCCACCGCCAATTCGAGGGCGTTCTTCATTTCCAGGCCCGTCGATGCGGCAGCGCCGGTCAACGGGTAGATGGCCCCGATCTTGATTTCATTCTCGGCAAGCACGTTTCCCGACAGCGTCAGACCCATGATCAGGACCGCCGCTAACAAGGCCACGGCCCGCAGTTTATTCAGCATCATCGTTCCCTCCTCCACTAGAAAGTCGAAGCGAATTGCCAAGGGCCGACCAGCCCCGGCAGTGGCGCCGGATCGCGGAAGTTTTTCTGCTTGCAAGATGGCCCGCGACAGGCTGCACATGCAAGACGTTACAATCAGATTGACAGATTGTCAATAATTTGTTGATATAGTGTACATAAGTAGTTACTCAGGAGTCTCCTTCGAGGAGCGTCAGATGAGCGGAAAAACCAAGCCCAGCAAGCCCAAGCGGAACCTTCCCGCGCTCCCAGCCGTTTCCGCCAAGGGGCCGCGCATCGTTTCGTCGCTGCACCTGGTCTCGGAAAAGTCGCCGGAATTGTCCGAGTTCGAATTCGGCCTGATCATCGCCAGCCACGCTTTCTCGCGCTGGATGGTGCGCTGCATGGCGGCAGCCGGCGTCAAGGACATGACGCCCATCGACATCCTGATCCTGCACCACGTCAATCACAGGGGAACCGAGAAGAAACTCGCCGACATCGGGTTCGCCCTCAACATCGAGGACACCCATGTCGTTTCCTACTCGCTCAAGAAGTCGGTGGGCATGGGGCTGATGCAGAACAGCAGGCGCGGCAAGGAGGTCTTTTTTGCGACTACGGAAAAAGGGAGCGAGCTCTGCCAGCGCTATCGCGAGGTGCGCGAAGCCTGCCTGATGCCGGGATTTTCCGGAGCCGAAAACGAGAACGACCGACTGGGCGAGGTGGCCCGGCTGCTGCGTACCCTGTCCGGCCGCTACGATCAGGCGGCGCGTGCGGCGACCTCGTTCTGACCCCGTGTCTTCCATGAGTTGTGCATGAAGCCATCCGCGGCCTACGCCGCTCCGCGCCTGCTGCCGCTCGGCGATGCGGCTTGGACCGTGGAATTCGGCGCGAGCATCGACATGACGCTGCACGCCAGGGTGATGGGCTTGGCGGGCGCGCTGGAGGAGTTGCGTTCGTCCCCGGACCTTTTGGGAGTGAGCGAATGGGTGCCGAGCTTTCGGTCATTGACCGTGCATTTCGACCCGCTGCTGACCGACGCCGACGCGCTGGGAGCCACCCTATTTCGGCTCAGCGGAGGCGAAGTCCGCACGCTGGGCAAGGGACGCCGCTGGTTGATTCCGGTGTGTTTCGGTGGCGACGCCGGGCCGGACCTCGATGACATGGCGACTACGGTCGGACTCAGCGCCGCCGAGGTGATCGCGTGCATCGCCGCGACGGTGTTTCGGGTTTACCTGCTCGGCTTCATGCCGGGCTTTCCCTACATGGGCGGTCTGACTCCCGAATTGTCCCTGCCGCGCCTGGCGACGCCGCGCAAAGTGGTGCCCGAGCGTAGCCTGGCGGTCACCGGCACCATGTGCGCGATCTACCCCTGGGAAAGTCCCGGCGGCTGGCGCCTGCTCGGACGCACGCCGGTACGGCTTTTCGACCCCGGCGCGCAGGCCAGCCCCGCGCTGTTCGGTCCCGGCGACGAGGCGATGTGGCTGCCGATCGACGCCGATACCTTCCTGCGCATGGACGAACAAGCGGCTCGCGGCGACCTGGCGTGGGAGCAATTTCAACTGGCGGCGGACGCATCTTGGCCGGCGCGCTGAGCGTCATCGACGGCGGGTTCGCCACCACCGTCCAGGATGCCGGGCGCCGTGGCTATCGCAGCCTGGGCGTGCCCCTGTCGGGCGCGCTGGACAGTGTTTGGCTGGGCTGCGCGAACAGCCTGGCCGGCAATCCGCCCGACAGGCCCGCGCTTGAAATGCGCTACACCGGCGCCAGCCTGGAAGCCACGCGAGGAAGCGTATGCGTGGGATGGGCAGGCGACGCGGATGTGCGCGTCGTCCGCGCGGATGGCAAAGAACAATCGATTTCCGGCTGGCGCAGCGTGGTGCTTGATCAAGGCGACATTTTCGAGGTCGGCAGCATACGCGGCGGCGTGGCCTATCTGGCCGTGTCCGGGGGGATAGCCCTGTTACCGCAACTGGGCAGTTGCTCGACCTACGCCAGGGCCGGCATCGGTGGAATCGAAGGACGCAGTTTGCGTCGCGGCGATGTGCTCCCGGTCGGCGACACAAGCGCCACAAGGCGAGGGGACTTGATGCATGCTCGCGGTTTCGAACACGCCGGCGGAAACATCCGCGTGATTCTCGGTCCGCAGGAGGACTACTTTACCGCCGCGGCGCTGATCGATTTCCGGTCGTCGGAGTACCGGGTGACCCGCGACCTCGACCGGATGGGCATCCGCCTCTCCGGCCAGCCATTGACGCACCAACCTGACAAGGGCGCGGACATCGTCTCGGACGGCGTGACTCCCGGCGCGATCCAGGTTCCGGCCGACGGCCAGCCGATACTCCTGCTGGCGGATTGCCAGACCGTGGGCGGATATCCCAAGATCGCCACGGTCATCCAGGCCGATCTGCCGCGCCTGGCGCATCTAATGCCAGGGCAGGCGGTAAGATTCAGTGCGGTGACGCGCCAGGAAGCCTGGCTGGCTTTGCGGGCACAGCGCGATGCCTTGTCGGCGTGGATATCCGAACTGGTCGCCTGTGGCCCGGCCGGTGGCGTCGATGAGGCCGCCCTCTACAACAGCAATCTCATCAGCGGCATGATCGATGCGGAGGCAGCATGAACCGGCGAATCAACCTCAACGCGGATTTGGGCGAAAGTTTCGGCGCGTGGAAAATGGGCGACGACGAGGCGCTGCTCGACGTCATCGCCTCCGCTAACATCGCCTGCGGCTTTCATGCGGGCGACCCGGCGGTGATGCGCCAGACCTTGCGGATGGCGCATGCGCGCGGCGTCAGCGTCGGCGCTCATCCTTCCTACCCGGATCTGCAAGGCTTCGGTCGACGTCCGATGACCATGGCACCGGCGGAACTGGAAGCGGCCATCATCTACCAGATCGGCGCACTGGCGGGACTCGCCAGCGCCGAAGCGACGGCCGTTACCCACGTCAAGCCCCACGGCGCGCTCAACAACAGCGCCTGTGCGGACATCGATGTGGCGAGAACGGTCTGCCGCGCCATCAAGGCCGTAGACCGCCAACTCATATTGCTGGCTCCCGCGCTTTCCAAGTTGGTCGAAGCCGGGCGCGAAGCCGGCCTGCGGGTCGTCGAGGAGGTCTTCGCCGATCGCGCCTATCTGGACGACGGACAACTGGTGCCGCGCAGTCGCCCAGACGCGATGATCCACGGCGCCACCGCGTCGCTTGCCCACGTCAGGCGCATGCTAGAAGACCAGGCCATCACCAGCGTCAGCGGCAAACGCCTGCCTGCCCGAGTCGAGAGCATCTGCGTCCATGGCGATGGAGCGGAGGCCGTCGCCATCGCGCGCCAGTTGCGCCAGGGCTTGAGCGACCTCGGTTACGTCTTTCAAACCTTGCCGGAACTGGCGCGACAGGCTTGACAAGTAGCCGTTCGACCACTATCGTTCGGTGATCGATCGGCTACCGGAGCAAACCGTGTCTTCTCCCAACAAGGATCCCGAGCACCTCGCCCGCCTCCAGGACTACTACGCCCAGAACCGGCGCATCCCTTCCTACCAGCGCCTGGCGGACCTGTTCGGCTTCGCATCCAAGGCTGCGTCGCGCAAGCTGCTCGACCGCTTGGCTGACGTTGGCTTCGTCGATCGCACCCCCGATGACGACGCGTGGATACCCGGGGCGCGGTTCTTCGAGCGTCCGGTTGTGGATACGGTGCGTGCCGGCCTACCGCAAGCCGCCAACGACCCCTATCAGGAAGTGCTCGCCATCGACGACTATCTGGTGGCCAAGCCTAGCCGCACGGTGCTGCTGGTGGTGAAAGGCGACTCGATGATCGATGCCGGTATTTTCGAGGGCGACCATATCGTGGTCGACCGGGGCCAGCCAGCCCGGGCCGGCGACATCGTGGTGGCCATCGTCGACAACGAATTCACGGTCAAGTACCTGGCCCAGGACAAGCGCGGTTTTCATCTGAAACCCGGCAACCCGGCCTATCCGACGATCCGGCCGAAGGGACAGCTTGAAATCTACGGCGTGGTGACGGGCAGTTTCCGCAGGTACCGATGACCAGATGACCCCGGCAAGCGTCCGACCGTGGCTGGTGGCACTCCTGCTCGGCATGCCGGCCGGCGCCTCGCTCGCGGCCGTCCTGCACGGCCAGGTGGTAAGGGTCGCGGATGGCGATACCCTCACGGTTGCCGATGGTCGGCATCGCAAAATCAAGGTGCGCCTCGTCGGCATCGATGCGCCCGAGAAGGATCAGCCATACGGTCGCGAAGCCAAGGCGCACCTTGCGTCGCTGGTGCTCGGCAAGGCGGTGGACGTGGAATGGGACAAGCGCGATATTTACGGCCGCGTCATCGGCCAAGTGCTGGTCGCGCCCGGCAACTGCCCCGCCTGCGACAAAATCCGCGATGCCGGGCTGGCGCAGATTTCGGCGGGATATGCCTGGTGGTATCGCAGCGAGTCGCGCGAGTTGACCCATGAAGAAAAATCGCGCTACGCGCTGGCCGAGAATGCGGCGCGCGCCAGGCACGGCGGCTTGTGGGCGGCGCCGGCGCCCATGCCTCCGTGGGAATGGCGACATGGCCAGGCGGGCCACTCACCCTCGCTCCTGGCGAAGACCCGTGAACGGATCCGGAAGGCCGGGACCGTCATCCGCCATCCGGTCCGGAGCGCTCGACGCCGGCAAAATTCCTGAACCGCACGGCCCGTGACAGCGAAGGATCTAAATCGGAAATCCGCGCGCAAGATCATCCATTGCGACTGCGATTGTTTCTATGCCGCGGTGGAGATGCGCGACGATCCCGGATTGCGCGGCAAACCGCTGGCGGTGGGCGGACGGCCGGATACGCGCGGGGTGGTCGCCACCTGCAACTACGAGGCACGCCGCTTCGGCATCCATTCGGCGATGGCCTCGGCACAGGCGCTGAAACGCTGTCCGGAACTGATCATCCTGCCGCCGGCGATGGAGAAATATCGCGTCGCCTCGCGGCGGATCCTCGCCATCTATCGCGATTACACCGAGCTAGTGGAACCGCTATCGCTCGACGAGGCCTATCTCGACGTCACTGGCATCGACCGATGCCTAGGCAGCGCCACGCTTATGGCCCAGGAAATCCGCGCCCGCATCGCCCGGGACGTGGGCATTACCGCCTCGGCCGGCATCGCGCCGAACAAGTTCGTGGCGAAAATCGCCAGCGACTGGAACAAGCCGGACGGCCAGTTCGTGGTGCGCCCGGAAGAAGTCGACGCCTTCGTCGCCGCCCTGCCGGTGGGCAAGCTGTTCGGCGTCGGCAAGGTGACGGCGCGCAAGCTGCAAAATCTCGGCGCCCACACCTGCGGCGACCTGCGCGCCTGGACGCTGGCCGATCTGCTCAGCAGCTTCGGCAGTTTCGGCCAGCGCCTGTTCGAGCTGTGCCGTGGCAACGACCGCCGCGAGGTCTGCCCGTCCCAGGAGCGCAAGTCGGTGAGCGTGGAAGAGACCTATGCGCGCGATCTTCCGGATCTCGCCGCCTGTCGCCGGGAACTGGTGCCACTGCTGGACATGCTCGTCGCACGGGTGAAGCGCGCCGGGGCGGAGGAGGCCATCCACAAACTTTACGTCAAGCTGCGCTTCGCCGACTTTCGCGGCACCACCGCGGAATGCGTCAGCACGCGCATCGATGCGGAACAATGCCACGCCCTGCTGGAGACCGGCTACCGGCGTGGCAACCAGCCGGTGCGCCTGCTTGGCGTGGGCGTGCGCTTGGCGGAGCCAAGTGTGGAAATGCAGCCGGCGCTATTTCAGTAAGTGACGTACCGTTTCACCCCTGCATCAGCCCTTGCCGTTCGACGAACGCGATGATCTCATCCAGGCCTTGCCCGGTCTTCAGGTTGGAAAACACGAACGGCCGCTCGCCGCGCATCTTCCTGGCGTCGCGGTCCATGACTTCCAGCGAAGCGCCGACCATAGGCGCCAGGTCGATCTTGTTGATGATCAGCAGGTCCGACTTGACGATGCCCGGCCCGCCCTTGCGCGGGATCTTGTCGCCGGCGGCGACGTCGATGACGTAGAGCGTCAGGTCGGATAGTTCGGGGCTGAAGGTGGCGGCGAGATTGTCGCCGCCGCTCTCGATGAAAATCATGTCCAGGCCGGGGAACATTTCGGACAATCGCGCCACCGCTTCGAGGTTGATCGAGGCGTCCTCGCGGATCGCCGTATGCGGGCAGCCTCCCGTCTCGACGCCGATGATGCGCTCCGGCGCCAATGCTTCATTGCGCACCAGGAACTGGGCGTCTTCCTCGGTGTAGATGTCGTTGGTGACCACGGCGATGTTGTACTTGTCGCGCAATGCCTTGCACAGTGCCAGCGTCAGGGCGGTCTTGCCGGAGCCGACCGGGCCGCCGATGCCGACGCGCAAGGCTTGTGACTTATTGTTCATGTCATGACCTGAAGAGTCGTGAATACTGGGTTTCGTGCCGGCTACAGGCGATGGCGAAACCCGGGGCGAAGTTGGAAAACTCCGTCGCGTCGAGTGCCAGCGCGTGTTCGACCACGGGCGGGATGCGTTCGCCCAGCGCCAGCAGCACGCGCTGGCCCGCGGCCTGGCCGAGCGGGCCGGCCTTGAGCGCGGCCATCACCTGGTTCTCGGCCCAGGACCACAGATAGGCGGTCAGCGCGGACTCGTCGTCGATTTCCCAGGCGACTGCGGCGCAGGCCCAGGCTGCGGGAAAACTCGGCTGATCGAGCGAACGCAAGGCGTCGAGTGCCGAACGCGGAAAATCCTCCAGTTCGCCGAGCAACCGCGTCATCGAGTAGCCCATCTGCACCGTCTCGGCGCGCAGTTCAGATGTCTCGCGGCTGGCAAGAAACGTCTCGTTGAGCGGCGCCAGATCTTCCGCGGCGCGGGCAGCGGCGAGCAGGCGCGCCAGCAGCGGCGCCTCGAAGCGTCCGAGGTTCCATTCGAGCAGGTCGGCGATCCATTGCAGGGCGCTGGCTTCGTCGCGGATGACACCGGATTCCACCGCCCACTCCAGTCCCTGCGAGTAGGTGTAGGCGCCGACCGGCAGGGCCGGACTGGCGAGTTGCAGCAGGCGCGACAACTGCATCAGCTTCATGCGCGCTGCCGATATTGGTGGAGCTTCCCGCCGGGCGTGGTGACTTCGCCGTGGTTGTGGCCAGAATATGCCCCGGCCTCCGGCTCGAACGGCGCGACGATCTCGGTCACCGGCAAACCGAGTCCGGCAACCATCTCGCCCAGCACATGATCGGCGGCGAAGCGTAGCCAGCCCACGTCCGCATCGAATCCCAGTTGCACGGCGACATGGCGATTACCCAGATGGTAGGCGGCACGCGCCAACAGTAGCGGATCGCTGCTGCGCCCTTCCAGCAAGGCCTCGTCCGCCGCGACGACTTCGACAATCCGTCCGTCATTGGCGAGCAGCCGGTCGCCGCCGCGTAGCACCCGGCCGCGTTCGAGAAACAGGCCGGCCTCTTCGCCGCTCGCCAGCCGCGTGCGCAGACGGCTTTTCGAGCGGGCATCGAAACCCAGTACCAACTGATCGTTGGAAGACGTCCCGGGACCGGCGAATTTCTCGATGCTGAGCATCAGAACAGGAAATAGCGCTGCGCCAGCGGCAGCACGCTGGCGGGTTCGCACACCAACAGCTCGCCGTCGGCGCGCACCACATAGGTTTCCGGATCGACGTCGATATGCGGCAGGGTGGCGTTGTGCAGCATGTCGCGCTTGGTGAGCTTGCGGGTATTGCGCACGGCTTCCAGCGGCTTCGTCAGGCCCAGCGCATGCACGGCGCGATTTGCCAGCGCCGCCTGCGAGACGAAGGTCAGCGAGGTCTTCAGCGCCTTGCCGTAGGCGCCGAACATGGGTCGGTAATGCACCGGCTGCGGCGTCGGGATCGAGGCATTGGGATCGCCCATGGCGGCGGCGGAGATCATGCCGCCCTTGAGGATCAGCGACGGCTTGACGCCGAAGAAGGCCGGCTTCCATAGCACCAGGTCGGCCAGCTTGCCGGCTTCGATGGAGCCGACCACGTGCGCGATGCCGTGGGTAATGGCCGGGTTGATGGTGTATTTGGCGATGTAGCGCTTGACGCGGAAGTTGTCGTTGCGTGCCGTGTCCGGTTGCAACGCGCCGCGCTGCACTTTCATCTTGTGCGCCGTCTGCCAGGTGCGGATCACTACTTCACCGACGCGGCCCATCGCCTGCGAATCCGAGGACATCATCGAGAAGGCGCCGAGGTCATGGAGGATGTCCTCGGCCGCAATCGTCTCGCGGCGGATGCGGCTTTCGGCGAAGGCGATGTCCTCGGCGATGGCCGGGTCGAGGTGGTGGCAGACCATCAGCATGTCGAGATGCTCGTCGATGGTATTCACCGTGTACGGCATGGTCGGATTGGTGGAACTGGGCAGGACATTGGGCAGGCCGACCGCCTTGATGATGTCGGGCGCATGGCCGCCGCCGGCGCCTTCGGTATGGAAAGTGTGGATGGTGCGTCCCTTGAAGGCCGCCAGGGTGGTCTCGACGAAGCCGGACTCGTTAAGCGTGTCGCTATGGATCGCCACCTGCACATCCATCTCCTCGGCCACCTTCAGGCAGTTGTCGATGGCGGCCGGCGTGGTACCCCAGTCCTCGTGCAGCTTGAGGCCGATGGCGCCGGCCTCGACTTGCTCGCGCGCCGGGCCGGGCAGCGAGACATTGCCCTTGCCGAGAAAACCGAGGTTCATCGGAAAAGCATCGGCGGCCGAGAGCATGGCGTGGATGTGCCATGGCCCAGGCGTACAGGTGGTGGCGAAAGTGCCGGTGGCCGGCCCGGTGCCGCCGCCGAGCATGGTGGTGACGCCGGACATCAGCGCCTCCTCGATCTGCTGGGGACAGATGAAGTGGATGTGGCTGTCGATGCCGCCGGCGGTGACGATCATGCCTTCGCCGGCGATGATCTCGGTGCCGGCGCCGATGGGGATGGTGACTCCGGGCTGGATGTCCGGATTGCCTGCCTTGCCGATGGCCGAGATGTGGCCGTTCTTCAGGCCGATGTCGGCCTTGACGATGCCGGCCACTGCGTCGACGATCAGTGCGTTGGTGATCACCGTGTCTGCCACGTCTTTCGACATGCGCTGGCCCTGACCCATGCCGTCGCGGATCACCTTGCCGCCGCCGAATTTCACTTCCTCGCCTGGAATCGTGAAGTCATGCTCGACCTCGATCCATAGTTCGGTGTCGGCCAGGCGCACGCGGTCGCCCACCGTGGGTCCGAACATTTCGGCATAGGCTTGCCTCGAAATTTTCGTGCTCATTTGAGTTTTCCTTGCACCTTCCCTTGGAATCCGTAGATCTTGCGTTCGCCGCCCATGGCCACGAGTTGCACCGTGCGCGTCTGGCCGGGCTCGAAGCGCACCGCGGTGCCTGCGGCGATGTCGAGGCGGAAGCCGCGTGCTTGCTTGCGGTCGAAGGCGAGGGCGGCGTTGGTCTCGAAGAAATGGTAGTGGGAACCAACCTGGATCGGCCGGTCGCCGGTATTGGCGACGCTGAGCGTCACCGTGTCGCGGCCGGCGTTGAGTTCGATCTCACCGGGTTCGATCTGCATTTCGCCTGGGATCATGAGTTCACCTCCTCAAACGATCGGGTTGTGCACGGTGACAAGCTTGGTGCCGTCGGGAAAGGTCGCCTCGACCTGAATCTCGGGGATCATTTCCGCCACGCCTTCCATGACTTCGTCGCGCTTCAAGAGCGTCGTGCCGGTGCTCATCAGTTCGGCGACGCTGCGTCCATCGCGGGCGCCTTCCATGATGGCGGCGCTGATTAAGGCCACCGCCTCCGGGTAGTTGAGCTTGAGGCCGCGCCCCTTGCGCCGTTCGGCGAGCAGGCCGGCGGTGAAGATCAGCAGCTTGTCTTTTTCTCGCGGTGTCAGTTCCATTGCATTTCTCCGGGGTGCTTCACGTATTCCAGATGCGTGGCGTTTGCACCTCGCGTCCGAGCAGCGCGGGCCGCAGCACCCGCCACAGTGCGACGAACCAAGCGCGCGCCGCTTCCGACGAATGGCCCAGGTAGCGAGCCACCAGCAGTTGCGGCAAGGTGGTGAGTCCCAGCTGCGCGCCGTTCTCTGACGCTGCGACAGCGCGACAGGCCGCCAGCAATGCCGGCGACATTTTTTCGCCGGCCGCAATCAGCGTTCCGCAGACGCTGGACCCGGCCAGCCCGACCGGCGAATCCAGCAAGGGCGAACCGCCCGTCAAGCGGCCCTGTTCGAGCCACAACAGTTTGCCGTCCTGCTCGATGCGGGTGCTCATTTTCAAGTCGCCATTTGCAAAACATTCATTCGACGCGCGCCGGCCCAGACACAGCACCTCCCAGCCCAGATAGCGCGACCCTGTTGCCAGCCGGATGTGGCTGCGCAAGTCCGCCAACGCACCATCGAAAATGATGGTCTCCTGCGGCAGCCACTCCAGCATCGCGTTTGCGCCCACTTCGAAGCTCAGTGTCTGGCTGGCCCAAGGCGCGGCGGAGCGATACCATTTGCCGGCACCGGGGGTGGTCAACAGTGCATGCGCTTCCGCTCCGACATCAACCGATATCTCCAATTCGTCGCCCCCGGCGATGCCCGACGGCGGATGCAGGACGATGGCATGGCAGACGCCCGGTCCTTCCGGGTGCAGCGCTTTCTGCACACGCAGCGGACCGCGATGGCGGCGCTCGGCGAGGATGGTCGCATCCTCGCGGCGGGCGAAACGCAGGCCGAGGCGGGCTTGCCAGCCGGTTCCGGCGATAGTGTCAAATGCTGGTTCGCGGAGCATAGGCTCAAGATCATACCGAAAGCAACTCCAGCACGCCGTCCTTTTCCATGTCCGAACCCGCACCGCGCCGGACGATCTCGCCGCGCTCCATAACCAGGTACTGGTCGGCCAGCGACTGGGCGAAGTCGTAGTATTGCTCGACCAGCAGGATGGCCATGCTGCCTTCGGCGGCGAGGGCGCGAATCACCCGCTCGATGTCCTTGATGATGGAAGGCTGGATGCCCTCGGTCGGTTCGTCGAGGATCAGCAACTTTGGGCCGAAGACCAGGGCGCGGCCGATGGCCAGTTGCTGTTGCTGGCCGCCGGAGAGATCGCCGCCACGACGCCGCAGCATCTGTTTGAGGACCGGAAACATGTCGAAGATTTGTTCGGGGATTTTGGTGCCGCCGGGACGGGTGGCGAGGCCCATGCGCAGGTTCTCCTCGACGGTCAGGCGCGGGAAGATTTCTCGGCCTTGCGGCACGTAGCCGATGCCGGCCCGGACGCGCTCATGCGAAGGCGCGTGGGTGATGTCCTGTTCGCCGAAACGGATAGCCCCGCTCCTGGTGGGGACGAGGCCCATCAGGCATTTCAGCGGCGTGCTCTTGCCGACGCCGTTGCGGCCGAGCAGCGTGGTGACCTTGCCGGTGGGCGCGTCGAAAGCGATATCCCGGAGGATGTGGCTGCCGCCGTAATACTGGTTGAGATGGTCGACTGTCAACATGTCATCGGCCTAGATAAACTTCAATGACGCGCTGGTCGTTCTGCACCGTGGCGAGATCACCTTCGGCCAGCACCGAGCCTTCGTGCAGGACCGTCACCGTACCGCCGAGCTGCTCGATGAAGGCCATGTCGTGTTCGACGACGACCAGCGAGTGCTTGCCGGCCAGCGACTTGAACAGCTCGCCGGTGCGCGCGGTCTCGTCGTCGGTCATGCCGGCCACCGGCTCGTCGAGCAGCAGCAGGCGCGGGTCCTGCATCAGCAGCATGCCGATTTCCAGCCACTGTTTCTGGCCGTGCGAGAGCAGGCCAGCGGGGCGGTCGGCGGCATCCTGCAGGCGGATCTGTGTGAGCGTGTCGGCGATGCGATCGCGCGTCTCGTCGTCGATGGCGGAGAACAGGCTGCGGCGCACGCGCTTGTCGATCTTCATCGCCAGTTCGAGATTGTCGAAGACCGAGTGGTTCTCGAAGATGGTCGGCTTCTGGAACTTGCGGCCGATGCCGGCGTGGGCGATCTCTGGCTCCGACATGCGCGTCAGGTCGAGGGTCTGGCCGAAGAAGGCCTTGCCGCGGTCGGGCCGCGTCTTGCCGGTGATGACGTCCATCATGGTGGTCTTCCCGGCGCCATTGGGACCGATGATGCAGCGCAGTTCGCCGGCGTCTATGGTCAGCGCCAACTTGTTGAGCGCCTTGAAGCCGTCGAAGGATACGGTGATGCCTTCGAGGTAGAGGATCACGTTGTGCGAGAGGTCTAGCTCATCACCCTCGACCAGATGACTCAGGCCAGCCTGATCCTGGTCGGGACGTCCGTCGACGAGCTCCGCGACCGGAGGAAGTCCCTGTGGGATCGTGCTCATGTCCTGCCCGCTTTCTGCCGCAGTCGTTTCCACAAGCCCACCACGCCGTCAGGCAGGTAGAGGGTGACGAGGACGAACAACGCGCCGAGGAAGAACAGCCAGTAGTCGGGAAAGGCCTGGGTGAAAAAGCTCTTGGACAGATTCACGATGGCCGCGCCTATCACCGGCCCGATCAGGGTGGCGCGCCCGCCCACAGCCACCCAGATGGCGATCTCGATGGAGTTTGCGGGCGACATCTCGCCCGGGTTGATGATGCCCACCTGCGGCACGTACAGCGCGCCGGCGATGCCGCACAGCATGGCCGACACGGTCCAGATGAACAGCTTGTAGTGCAACGGGTTGTAGCCGATGAACATGACGCGGCTCTCGGCATCGCGGATGGCGGTCAGCACACGGCCGAACTTGGAGCTGACTAGGTAGCGTCCCAGCAGCAGGGTGAACATCAACATCAGCGCCGAGAGTGCGAACAACGCCACGCGCATCTCCGGCGCGGTGATCGGCAGACCTGCGATGCGCTTGAAATCGGTGAATCCGTTGTTGCCGCCGAAGCCGGTCTCGTTGCGGAAGAACAACAGCATGAAGGCGTAGGTCATGGCCTGGGTGATGATGGAGAAGTAGACTCCCTTGATGCGCGAGCGGAAAGCGAAGAAGCCGAACACCAGGGCCAGCAGCGCCGGGATCGCCACCACCTTGAACAGCGCGATGCCGAAGCTGTCGCTGCCGAACCAGTACCAGGGCAACGACTTCCAGTCGAGGAACACCATGAAGTCCGGCAGGTCGGCGTGATAGGCGCCGTCGCGGCCGATCTGGCGCATCAGGTACTGGCCGAAGGCGTAGCCGCCGAGCGCGAAGAACACTCCGTGGCCGAGGCTGAGTATTCCCGCATAACCCCAGATCAGATCCATCGCCACCGCGACGATGGCGTAGCACATGATCTTGCCGCCCACCGCGATGACGTAGGCGGATACATGCAGCGGGTGGTCAGGCGCCACGGCCAGGTGCAACAGCGGCAGCAGCACCAGGGTGAGCACGGCGAAGGCGGCCAGCGCCAGCCAGCCCTTCGTCGAAGTGGCGGAGAAGAAGCGAACCACGAATGGCGTTCTCATGATTCGACGAACCTGCCCTTGAGGGCGAACAGCCCCTGAGGACGTTTCTGGATGAACATGATGATGAACACCAGCACCACGATCTTGGCTATCACCGCGCCGGCCCAGCCTTCCAGGAATTTGCTGACCACGCCGAGGCCGAGGGCGGCCCATACCGCGCCGGCGAGCTGGCCGACGCCGCCCAGCACCACCACCATGAAGGAGTCGACGATATAGCCTTGGCCCATGTCCGGACCGACGTTGGCGATCTGCGACAGCGCCACCCCGCCCAGGCCGGCGATGCCGGCGCCGAGCGCGAAAGCGACGCTGTCGATCTGCGCCGTCGGCACGCCGACGCAGCCGGCCATGGCGCGGTTCTGCGTCACGGCGCGGACGAACAGGCCGAGCCGGGTGCGGTTCATCAACACCCAGACGAGAGCCAGCACGAACAGCGCAAAGCCTACGATGACGATGCGGTTGAGCGGCAGCACGATGCTCGGCATCAGTTCGATGCCGCCGGACATCCAGGACGGGTTGGCGACCTCGACGTTCTGCGCGCCGAACAGCACGCGCGCCGCCTGGATCAGGATCAGCGACAGGCCCCAGGTGGCGAGCAGGGTTTCCAGCGGCCGGCCGTAGAGCCAGCGGATCACCGTGCGTTCCAGCAGCACGCCGACCGCCGCGGCTGCGGCGAAGGCGAGGGGAATCGCCGCCAGCACATACCAGTCCAGCCAGCCCGGCAGGTAGGTGCGGAACTGGGCCTGCATGAAGTAGGTGGCGTAGGCGCCTATCATCAGCAACTCGCCGTGAGCCATGTTGATGACGCCCATCACGCCATAGGTGATGGCGAGGCCCAGCGCGGCCAGCAGCAAGATGCTGCCCAGCGACAGGCCGGAAAAAATCCGCCCGACCGTCTCGCCGAGCGCCAGCCGCGACTTGACTTCGGCGTGGGCGGCGATGGCGGCGCGGCGCACCGTTACCTCGGATTCATTGGCGGGGTCGGTCATCGCCAGCAACAGCAGCTTGATATTCGGGTCACCGCTGCCCGCCAAAGCCTTGACCGCGGTGAGGCGCACCGCGGCATCGGCATGCTTGAGGGTGGCCAGGGCATAGGCCTGGGCGATGGCCGCCTTCACCTTGTCGTCGGTCTCCTTATCGCGGGCGCGCGCCAGCATGGGCGCCATGCCGGGATCGGCCTCGTTGGCGAGATTCACCGTCAACTCCTTGGCGGCGGCGAGGCGGATCTTGCGGTCGGGATGAAACAGCTTGAGCGCCGCGAGTGCACCGTCGATCTCGCGCCGAACCCGGTTGTTGATGGTGATGGCTTCCCCGTCTGCGCCTTGCAGCGTGCCATCGACCAGTGCCTGCAATATTCCCAGTGCCTCAGGCTCCGCGGACTGGGCGAGTTTCTGGATGGCGGCGATCTTTACGTCTGAATCCTCGTCGCCGAGCTGGGTCACTACGGCGCGATCCAGCGCCGCGAATGTCGGCAACGTGAAGAGCCAGAGCAGCAGGGCGAGGAAGATGGGTTTCATGTTTCTATTGGACCGGAATACCCTCCGGCCTCGGCCGGAGGATCTGCTGCATCAGGCTTGGTTATTTGCTATCCGGCTCGTCCTTCTTCTTGTCGTTGCCGGCGATGAAGGGGCTCCAGGGCTGGGCCTTGACCGGGCCCTTGGTCTTCCAGACGACGTTGAACTGGCCGTCGGCCTTCACTTCGCCGATGAACACTGGCTTGTGGAGGTGGTGGTTCTTCGGGTCCATCTGGATCTCGAAGCCCGATGGCGCCTTGAATTTCTGCCCACCGACGGCGGCGATGACCTTGTCAACGTCGGTGGTCTTGGCCTTCTCCACCGCCTGCGCCCACATGTGGATGCCGACATAGGTGGCTTCCATCGGGTCGTTGGTGACGACGCTCTCGGCCTTGGGCAGTTTCTGTTTCTTGGCCCAGTCGCGATAGAGCTTGATGAAGGCGTCGTTCTGCGGATTCTTGATCGATTCGAAGTAGTTCCAGGCGGCGAGATGTCCCACCAACGGTTTCGTATCGACGCCGCGCAATTCCTCTTCGCCCACCGAGAAGGCCACGACGGGCACATCGGTCGCCTTCAGGCCGGCATTGCCGAGCTCTTTGTAGAACGGCACATTGGAGTCGCCGTTGATGGTGGACACCACCGCCGTCTTCTTGCCTTCGGAAGCGAATTTCTTGATCTTGGCGATGATGGTCTGGTAATCCGAATGGCCGAAGGGCGTGTAGTCTTCCATGATGTCGGCATCGGCCACGCCCTTGCTCTTGAGGAAGGCGCGCAGGATCTTGTTGGTGGTGCGCGGATAGACGTAGTCAGTGCCGAGCAGCACCCAACGCTTGGCGGAACCGCCGTCCTTGCTCATCAGGTACTCGACCGCCGGGATGGCCTGCTGGTTGGGCGCGGCGCCGGTGTAGAAGACGTTCTTTTCCAACTCCTCGCCTTCATATTGCACGGGATAAAAGAGCAGGCTGTTGAGTTCCTTGAACACCGGGTTCACCGACTTGCGCGATACCGAGGTCCAGCAACCGAAGACGACGGCGACCTTGTCCTGGCTGATCAGTTGCCGGGCCTTCTCGGCGAACAGCGGCCAGTTCGAGGCCGGGTCGACCACCACCGCTTCGAGTTGCTTGCCCAGCACGCCGCCCTTGGCATTGATCTCGGCGATGGTCATCAGGGCGGTTTCCTTCAGCGCCGTTTCCGATATGGCCATGGTGCCGGAGAGGGAATGCAGAATGCCGACCTTGATGGTGTCGGCGGCATGAACAGAGAATGAAGTTGCGCCGATGGCGGCGATAGAAGCGGAAAGCGTCAGTGCCTTGATGAAATTGCGACGTTTCATGGATGAACTCCCTGGTAGTTGAGAAATGGGCCAAACCGGTGCGCGATGTGACGCGGCAAACCTCAATCAGCGAATAGCGTGCCAGGGCTTGGCCGGCAATCGGCGGATGCCGCGCAAGCGAAGTGCAGCAAGGCTTTAGGAGATGCCGGGGAGTTTCTTGTTGGCGGGAGGAAACACTGGTAAGAGCGATGATGGTGCGTCGAATTGCCCTATGCACCAAACCGGCGCGGCTGTTAGCGCACCCGACGACTGCCCTTACTTGTTGCGCGCTTCACTCAAGGCCGCCGACAGCGCCAGGAGCTTGCCGATCAATTTGTCGCGCAGGGTGTTGAGATCGATCAGGCGATCCAGGGCTTGGCCCAGGCGATCCGCCAACTTGTGGGCGACGAGTTCCTGGCCCAACTGGTGCACCTCTTCATGAATAGCGTCGAGATCCTGGAACTCGGGAACGTGTCCAAAGTGTATCTTGCCTTCGCCGTGGTACCAGACGCCGAAGCGGCAGAGATGGGAGTCGAAGGGGGGAGGTCTGTCGGAGATGCCCGATAGCCAGTTTCCCATCCATCTCACCCAGTAGCGATGATCGACCTCGGCATACACCAAAGGCAGTTCATTGCGATTCAAGACCAGGTCGCTGTATGCAACCCAACTCGGGTTCGGTTGCCACTGCCGAGTCCACTGGGCCAGCTTTTCCGCGGGCATGGGGCGGGCAATGCCATAACCCTGGCCATGATCGCAGCCCAGCTTGAGCAGCATTTGTCCATGCTCCACGGTTTCCACCCCCTCGGCGATCACGATACGATGGAAGGCAGCGGCGAGACCGATGACACCCTCGACGATCGATAGATCTTCCGTGTCCCACAACATGTCCTGGACGAAGCTCTGGTCGATCTTGAGGATATTCGCCGGCAGGCGCTTGAGGTAGGTCAGCGATGAGTAGCCGGTGCCGAAATCATCCAGGGAGATGCTCAATCCCAGCGCCTGGCATTCCCTGATGACCTGGGAGACATGGAGTATGTCTTCCAGGGCGGCCGTTTCCAGCAACTCCAGTTCCAGGTTTTGCGCCTTGACCGATTGGTGGAGATCCAGTTTCTCTTTCAGGCCATGCAGGAAATCATGCTGCTGCAAATGGAACGCCGCGATGTTGACGCTGACCGCAATCTCGAAGCCGTCCTTGGCCCAGGCAGCCATCTGGCCCAACGCGGTATTCAGCACCCAGTCGCCGAGCTTGGAGATCAATTCGCTGCCCTCGATCAAGGGCAGAAACTCTCCCGGTGCCACCACACCTCGCTCGGGATGCTGCCAGCGGATCAGCGCTTCCGCCCCGATCACCTTGCCCTCGCGCATATTGACCTTGGGCTGGTAGTAAAGCACGAACTCTTCTTGTTCCAGCGCCTGGGCGATGCGCTGGTAGCTCTCTTGATGGGATCTCGTCAGCTTGTCGCGTTCCTGGTCAAACAGGTGGTAACGGTTTTTCCCGGCTTGCTTGGCCTGATACATGGCCTGGTCGGCATGGCGCAGCAAGGTGTCCGGGTCGCCGCTGTCCAAGGGGAAAAGCGTTACCCCTAGGCTGGCGCCGCCGATCCGGGCCAGGGTGTCGCCCTCACGCAAGGCCTCCTTCAAGCGTTGCGACAAGACGATCAGCAATGCGTCCCCGGTTTCGTGGCCGTGGTTGTCATTGACTTCCTTGAAGCCGTCGAGGTCGAGATAGACCAGCGCCATTAGATTTTCCCGCCGCCGCGTCTGCGCAGTGGCCTGCCTCAGGCGGTCGGCCAGCACGACCCGGTTGGGCAGGCCGGTGAGCGCATCGTAGTGGGCGATCCGCTCCAACTGGTCTTGATGCTCCTTGAGGGAAGAGATGTCGGAGAACAGCGCGACATAGTTTTGCAGCAAGCCTTCGGCATCTTTCACGGCGCTGATATTGAGCATTTCCACATACAGCTCGCCGGTCTTGCGCCGATTCCAGATTTCACCGGACCAATGTCCTTTGGTCTTCAAATCGTCCCACATGGCTACATAGAATTCCGGATCCTGGCGGCCTGACTTGAGGATGCGCGGGTTCTGCCCGATCGCTTCCTCACGGCTGTAGCCGGTGATGCGCGTGAAGGTGTCATTGACGTCGATGATGGTGCCCTCGGCGTCGGTGATGGTGATGCCTTCCTGGGCATAGGTGAACACGTTGGCTGCCAATTGAAGATGGGCTTCGGCCTGCTTGCGCTCGGTAATGTCCATGATCACGCCGACCAGGCCGATCATTTCCCCGTCAGCGCCCATCCGCTGGCTGGCGGTCAAATGGCCCCAGAACTCGCTGCCGTCTTCTCGCCAATAGCGCCGCTCCAGATCGACGTTCCGGATGTCACTGGCCAACAGCGCCAGCAACTTTTGCCGGCCGACTTCCCGTTCGGAAGGGTGCACGTGCGTCACATATTCACTGCCGATCAGCTTTTCCATCGGACACAAGAACATTTCAGCCATGCGCCGGTTGGCATGAATCAGGTTACCCTGCATATCCCCCTCGAAAATGGCGACGCTGGCCGTGTCGTAAATCAGCCGCAGTTCCTCGGTGCTATCGAACCGGGCCTTCTCCGCCTGCGCCCGTTCGATGGACATGGCCACCTGTTCCGACACGAATTGAAGCAGCGCCTTGTCCCGGCTGGTGTAACGAACCTGTCCCGAATAAGTTTGAACCGCGAGCACGCCGACGGTGCGCTTTTCGGTCTTGAGCGGCACGCCCAGCCAGTCGACGAAATGGCTGCCCAGTACGGCATTGGCTTCCTTGGCCGCGGCTACCAGAGTCTCAGGGGTTAACAGCAGGGCTTCCCCGGTCCTCAGCACCGTCTCCGTCAGGCCGCCGGCGCCAAACTTGCGCGGTAAGGGAGCCGGATCCTGTTCGTCCACGAAGTACGGGAAGCTGATTTCCTCGGTGGTCTCGTCGTACAGCGCCACGAAGAAATTCTTGGCCGGCATCAGGCCGCCGATGATCTGGTGGATTTGCTGCAGCAGTGTGGGCAGATCGAGGGCGGAATGGGAGGCTTCGGAAATGCTGTGCAGCGCCAGTTGCAGGTTCTCCGCCTGCTTTCTCTCGGTGACGTCGGTGGCGATTACGGCGATCTCCGAGACGTCACCCTGGCTATCGATCACGGGAAAATAGGTGGCGAAATAAGACCGGCCGTTTCTGTCGTCGTCGGTGGTGAAAGGCTTTTTGGAGCGGATGACGGCGTCGAAATAGGCGCGTCTTTCCTGGGCTGTCTTCGGGGGTAACAATTCAAATATGTTGCTCCCGACGGCTTCCTTCAGTGACTTTCCGAGACGCTCCGCGGCAGTGGGATTGGCGCTGATGATGTTGCCCCGCAAATCGGTGAGCAATATCGTTTCGGTGATGGAGAGTTGAATCGCCTGGAATACTTCCATGCCTTGCCGCAAGGCATTTTCCGCCTGTGTGCGTTCAGTCAACTCCCGATTCAGGGCGGCAGTCCGTGCGTCCACTTGTCGCCGCAGTGAGCGGTTGAACAGCAGGATGACGATTACCACCAGGGTGAACAATGCGCCCGTCCCCAACAATGTAATCAAGTTCTGGCGTGTGTTCACGCGGTCGTCGAGTTTTATCCAGCGGCGGTAGATATCCTGGTGTTCGGCTTCGGTGATCGACGCCAAGCCTTTCGCCAGTATCTGGTTCAATATCGGCCAGTCGTTGCGCGAGGCGATATGCAATGCGTTCGAGCGGCCGGAATCGCCCGCCACGCGCAGATTGGCAATGCCATGTTTGCCGATCAGATAAGAGGCAATGGCCAGATTGACGACCGTCGCATCCGAGCGGCCGAAAGCGACTTCCTGCAAACCTGCCAGGTCATCGGCAACCGAAACGACCCGGATGGCGGGGAAGTTTGCGCGCACATACTCATCCAGCGCGTTGCCGCGGGTGATGGCGAGTTTCTTGCCGGAAAGTTTTGAAAAATCGACAACGCCCTCCGTTTGCTTGGGCACGATGATGACATTGGGAATGTCGATAATGGTCTGGCTGAAATTCAGGTACTCGTTGCGCGCCGGGGTCTGTTGGGCCGCGCCGAGGATATCGACTTCACGCCGCTTCGCCATGGCGAGCACTTCGTCCCAAGTGGCGGCACGGACGAGTTGGAAATGCAGCCCGAGGCGGGCCTCGATCAGCGGGTAGTAGTCGGCGATCAGCCCGCGGTAGTGCCCGGTCTCGTCGAAATACTCGATCGGCGGGAAGTTGGGATCCGGCGCCAGCCGCAAAACCGGATGCTCGTTGAGCCATTCGCGTTCCGCATTCGTCAGCAGGCTGGCGGGTGCAGGCGAGGCGGGGCCGGATTGCTGTAGCAACCAGATGCCCAGGCCGAGAGCGCACAGCAAAGCGAACAGCAGCCACAACCTGAGCGTCCGCCAACGCTGGCCCCTCATTGGAGGCACGTCGTTTCCCCTGACACTTCCTTGCTCCCCTCCTGAGTCGATTCCGTTCCCAGGCCTGCATGCTCATTCGAGCGTGCCCGCGGCAGATCATCTCAAAACAGCTCGATCTTCTTCTCGCGGGGCTTGCTTGGGCCAAGCAAGCTGTTTTCGTAAGCCACTTCTTCCTGCGTCACCTGCGACGTGATCGCCTGCGAAGATTGAATCCGCTTGCAGTACGCATCCCCCGTGTCCGGCTCGAAAATGACCTTGCGCGCCCAGGGACCGCCGAAGTCCGATGCAACCAGGTCAATCCCCTCGCGTTCGAGCCAGGATCGTGTAAAGCTGATGTTACCATCACCGATCGACTTGCGCAGCGAACTGACGACGTTGCCGCCGCCGAAGGCCTTGGCGGTCATGCGTTGTTTTTGGGCGCCTTTGCCGAGCATGGCATTGACCAACACTTCCATCGCATAATCGCCGCGCAACAGCGCGTCATACTCGCTGTCGCTCGCCCGGGTACGGATCGGCAGCATGAAATGGTTGAGGCCGCCAAAGCGCAGTTTCGGGTCGAACAGGCACACCGCGACGCAGGAGCCGAGCAGCGTGGCGATCGGCTGGCGTTCTTCCACCGCCCACTGGCCCGGGTGGATGTTCCTGGCCTTCTGTTCGATATCCTTGCTGGACGAGTCAGGCGGGTTCATTCGTAAGTGATGATTTCCCGGGCGATGAATTCGAGCGGAACGATCTTGTCCACGCCGCCGAGCTTGATCGCTTCCTTGGGCATGCCGAAGACCACGCAGGTGGCTTCGTCCTGCGCCACGGTGAAGGCCCCGGCTTCGTGCATTTCATTCATGCCGCGCGCCCCGTCGTCGCCCATGCCGGTCATGATGATGCCCAGCGCATTCTTGCCGGCGACCTGGGCGACGGAGCGGAACAGCACGTCGACCGAGGGTTTATGCCGGTTGACCAGGGGGCCGTCGACCACCTCGACGATGTATTGGGCGCCGCTGCGGCGCAACATCATGTGGCGGCCGCCGGGGGCGATCAACACCCGGCCGGGAATCACCCGGTCGTTGTTTTGCGCTTCGCGTACTTCCACCTTGCATAGCGTATTCAGCCGCTCGGCAAACAGCGCGGTGAATTTTTCCGGCATGTGCTGGACCACGACGATGCCCGGAGAGACTGCCGGCAGCATGGTCAGGACGACTTCCAGGGCTTGCGTGCCGCCGGTCGAGGTGCCGATGGCGATGATGCTTTCGGTGGTCTTGGACATGGCGGTTGACGCCGCCGCGCGCGCCGCCAGCACCGCGTCGGCGGTCAACTTGGGCGACGGGGTCAGCGACGCCGCTGTTCTCGCGCTGGGGTGAATATTCCGCACGTTGGAACGGGCGGCCGAGCGGACTGCCGTGACCAGATCGTTGGAGGCGTCCTGGAGAAACTGCTTCACCCCCATCTTCGGCTTGGTGATGATCGCCACGGCGCCGGCGGCGAGGGCTTCCATGGTGGTCTCGGCGCCTTTTTCCGCCAGCGACGAGCAGATCACCACCGGCGTCGGATGCTCCGACATGATCTTGCGCAGGAAAGTGATGCCGTCCATGCGCGGCATTTCGACATCCAGCGTGATTACGTCGGGCCAGTTATTCTTCATGCGTTCCAGCGCGAACAGAGGATCGGCGGCGGCGCCGATCACTTCGATGTCGGCCTCCCTTTCCAGGTTTTCCCGGATCACCTGGCGCACCACGGCCGAATCGTCCACGATCATTACGCGAATTTTAGCCATGGTCATACTCTTTCGTTTTGTCGGCAAAGCGCATCTGCACTTCCCCCGTGGCAAGGTCGAATGTCAGTTTGCGATGGCCGGCGCCGCCGGCATGCTCGGCCAGCAGCGGAATGCCGCGCAGCTTGAGCAGCGCGCGTGCCGCCGCGATGTTTTGCTCTCCCACATTGGCGTGGGGGTACGCTTCGGGAAACATGTCGCCGCCGCCGAACAGCTTGGCTTGAAATTGTTCCGGCCGGCAGCCGTTCTCCAACATGGCCTGATCGAACAGGGCGAAGGCTTCCTCGGCGTAATGGCCGTCCAGCGCCGTCCCTGGCCACCTCGGCGGATTTGACCGACTCGGCGGATTTGACCGACTCGGGACCAGGAAATGGCACATCCCGCCGATCTGCCGGCGCGGCTGCCAGAGCGTCACCGTCACGCAGGAACCGAGCAGCGTGGCAAGCTTCAACGGAGCCGCGCCGAAATAGAAATCCCCGGCATTGAGGAAGATCGGCGCCGGTGGCGGGTTGCCGGCCAGCGGCCGCCGGCCGGTCTCAAGGCGGCTCATGGCAACTTGTAAATCGTCGGTTGTACCGACTTCACGCAGTCGGTGATGCCGTTGAGGCTTTCCGAATGGCCGATGATCAGGTAACCGCCGGGCAGCAATTGCCGCGCCAGCCGTTCGACCACCTGCCGCTTGGTATCGGCATCGAAGTAGATCATCACATTGCGCAGGAAAATCACGTTGAACTTTCCCAGTTTGGGGAGGGTGGTGTTCAGGTTCACCTGCATGAAATGGGTATGGCTGCGCAGTTCCGGCGCGATCAGGAAACTGCCCTCGTTCTCCCTCACTCCTTTCAGGCAGTATTTGCGCAGATATTCCTTGGGCAGGCCACGCGTCCGGTCCAGCCAGTAGAGGCCGCGCTTGGCCACCGCCAGGACCGACTGGCTGATGTCGGAGCCGGTGACCGACCAGGTCGCGTGGGCGCCAAGCTTGTCGGCCAGCACCATGGCGATGGTGTAGATCTCCTCCCCGGTGGAGCTGGCCGCGCTCCATACATCGAACGGCTGGCCGGGAGGATGCTTGGCCAGGATGCTGTTGGCGAGAAATTCAAAATGCTTTTCTTCGCGAAAGAAATAGGTTTCATTGGTGGTGAGCAGGTCCACCATGTGCTGCAATTCCTCTTCCGCTCCGGGACCGGAAACGATCCGGTAATACTCGCTGAAAGTCGACAGCCCATAATGCTTGAGCCTGCGCCCGAGGCGGCCGACCAGCAACACCTGTTTCGAATCGGCCAGGCTGATGCCGGCGATCTTGTAAATGAGCTTCTGGAATTGCGCGAATTCCGCGTTGGTGATGTTGGGACTCTCGATCATGGTGATGTGGTCCTCACTCAATGCTTTGTCCGGATCGCAGCATCATCGAAAAGCTCGCCGCGGGCAAAGGTTTGCTGAAGAAGTAGCCTTGCATGACGTCACATTTTTGTCGCGTCAGGTATTCCATCTGGCCTGCGGTTTCCACGCCCTCGGCCACCGTGACCAGATTCAGGCTATGCGCCAGGGCAATGATCGACGCCGCGATGGCGGCATCGTCCTGGTTGGTGGTGACATCCCGGACAAAAGACTGGTCGACTTTCAACACGTCGATGGGAAAGCGCCGCAGATAGCTCAAGCTGGAATATCCGGTGCCGAAGTCGTCCAGCGATATGTGCAAGCCCATTTCCTTCATCTGGCGCAGGATCTGGATGGTTCTGTCGGGATCGTGCATGACCATGCTTTCGGTCAGTTCGATCTCCAATACCGAGGCCGCCTGTCCGTGGAGGCGCAGGCTCCGCTCGACGGTATTCAGCAAATTCTTCTGGCGGAACTGGCGCGCCGAAATGTTGACCGCGACGCGTGGCACCCTCAAGCCTTCGTCCTGCCAAAGCTTTACCTGGCGGCAGGCGGTATCGATGACCCATTCGCCGATCGCCTCGATCAACCCGGATTCCTCCGCCAGCGGGATGAACTGGGCGGGCGGCACCACGCCCAGTTCGGGGTGCCTCCAGCGGATCAGGGCCTCCGCGCCGACAATCCGTCCATTGGTCAGGCTTAGCTGGGGTTGGAAGTGCAGGACGAATTCATCCCGCTCCAGCGCCCGCCTCAGGTTGGCTTCCAGCGTCATTCGATGCGCGATATTGGATTGCATCTCCTCGGAAAAGACCTGGAAGATATTTCTGCCGTATTGCTTGGCACGGTACATGGCCATGTCCGCGTTGCGTATCAACGCCGGGCCATCTTCGCCATCCCGCGGGAATATGCTGGCGCCGATACTTGCGCTGACATAGATCTCGTGCCCTTCAATCAGGAAGGCCTTGACCATGCCGGCCATGATCCGTTCCGCCAGGGGTTCGATGTCGTCTTCACGTTCCAGTTCATCGAGCAGCAGGACGAACTCGTCGCTCCCCAGCCGGGCCACGGTATCGCCGTCGCGCAGGCAGCCGAGAAGCCTCTGCGAGGCCTCGACCAGCACGGTATCGCCGACCGCCCTGCCGAATGTATCGTTTACGATCTTGAAATGATCGATGTCGATGAACAGTACCCCGACCATGCGCTCGTGGCGAATCGCGGACGAAACGGAATGTTCGAGCCGATCGAGGAACAGGACGCCGTTGGGCAATCCGGTGAGGGTGTCGTATTGGGCATTGCGGATCAGGTTTTCTTCCTCGCGCTTGCGCTCCGTGACATCCTTGAAAATACTGATGGAGTGCGTCACCCTGCCGTCGCCGTCGCGCACCGGCGATACGGACAGCTCATTCCAGAAGACTTCACCGTTCTTCCGGAAACACTTCAGCACCACCGTGCCTTCCCGGCCTTCCTTCAACAGATGTTTCAAGGCGTCGGTCTGTTGCTGCGCCAGTTCGTTACCCAGCAGGATACGGGCATTGCGGCCCAGCGATTCATCCTTGGCGTAACCGGTCAGACGTTCGAATGCCGGGTTGACGTAGATGGTCGGATGATCGTACGCGAGCGCATCGCTGATCATGATGGCCTCACTGGCCGACTCGATCGCACGATCGCGCAGGCGGAAATCTTCCAGCATCTTCTTGACGGCTTCCTCGGCGCGAATCCGCTCGTGAAACATTTCCTGCATGGCGTCAGCGGCGAGGTTTAGCGTCTTGATCAGCTTGCCGACATCGCCCGGCGCTTCATGTTCGACCCTGGCATCGAATTCGCCCAGGGCCAATTTCTGCGACATGCGCTTGATCAGGGTAAACGGCACCAGGAAACGTTTCGTGATGTATAGATAGGCGCCGACGGCGAAGAGCACTCCCAGGACCAGCGCCAGGGGGAGCAGTCTTTGCACTTGCCGGTAATCGACAACGCTTCTGGCCAATATGCTCTTGACATTCTGGTCGGCCGAAACGAGCAAGTCTTCGGCGTTTTCGTCGATGAATTTCAGCGCCTGTATCGACTGCGTTGATCCGGCGCGCTGATCGGCGGCGACGATGGCGGCTTCCCGGTAGTTTTTCCACTGCCGCCTGACGGTGGCCAGCGCCGTGTCGGGAGCCGCTTGCCCGCCACCAAGACGATCGACCGCATCGAATTGAACGCTCAGCTTCTCCAGGCTCTCGTCGAAACTATCGACCAGTTGCCGGAGTTTCAGCCGGGCGGTGATCGTCTCCGCATCCACATGATGGGCCTGATAGGCAATGCGTTGGGACAGCATCCGCAAGCGGCCCGCGTCGTCGATCAGGTGGGTGTACGCGATATGGCGATCGATGGCGTTGCTGAAAGCGATCGTGGCGATGACGCCGAGCAAGGCGTAGACAATGAAGATCAGCGCGAAGTCCCTGCGGACCCCCGGTTGGAGCAGGGCATTTTCCTTCCAGCGATCGACCATCATTGCATTCGATATATTAAGGTAGGACTTAACAGGAGAATGGGTTGCCCCTCCCCTGTGCTAGCGAACCCCGCGGCGATTGAGTTCCCGCCCCAGTTGCTGATCGGTCTCGAGGATGTGGTTGATCCACCAGCGGTTCAGGTATTCGACAAGTTCGCCATTGACCTTCTCGTCGCCTTCCTGGAAGCGTTTCTTGAAGGTCGAGATGATCGACCAGTAGGAACGGTGGGCTACGATGTGTTTAACGGTATCTTCGTTGGCCTCGATGTGCTCCCGCATCAGCGCTTCCTCGCTGAGGAAGTGGTATGCGGCATATTCATTGAAGCTCTCCAGCAATTTCATGACTTCGCCGGTTCGGGCCATCGGGGCGAGTCCTTCGGGATTCATTGCGTTCACCTTGTTCAACAGTTCGAGCAAGCGCTGGTGTTGCGCATCGATGTCGGCGACACCGACCGAATATTCGTTACGCCAGAGGATGGGTTCCGGATTTGCCATGGGGGACGCTATCCTGTGAGTCAATGCAACACCAGCTTGATGGTATCGAGCAGTTCGTCCGCCGTCGCCGGTTTGACCAGCCAGCCGGAGGCTCCCGCAGCCTTGGCCTCGAGGCGCTTGGCCTGCTGCGATTCGGTGGTGAGGAACAGGATCGGCATGAACTTGTAGTTCGGCAGCTTGCGTACTTCCTTGATGAATTCAATGCCGTTCATGCCGGGCATATTGAGGTCGGTAATCAACAGATCTATCTTGGTCCCGCCGCTGAACTTCTTGAGACCATCAGCCGCGCAGTTGGCCTTCTCCACGGCATACCCCGCCTTGCCGAGGATGTTCGATATGGACAGAAGGATGGTGGCCGAGTCGTCCACCAGCAGGATGGTTTTCATAAAGATGCACTCCTTGTCGATCCAGACCAGGGTATAAAGTTGATGCTTGAGGGTACCCCAATTCGACAATTGAATCCATGCGTAAGATCAGGGATTCCGGTTGATCCGGCGGTGAGCGAAGTCGGCCCTGCGTGACGGCTTCGGGTCAGCCTATCCCGCTGTCCTCGATCGCCGGTCAGACCTGCGCGTTTGGACTGACTGCCGAGTGCCGGTGTCCGCCGTTGGTTCTGGAATAATGCTGGCCCACCCAGTTTTCAAATTGCAGGTACATCGCGGCGTCCGAGGTGCTGTTGTCGGCGATTATTTCGGCGCCATGCACGATGCGGATCCGGGCATCCAGGGCATCCGGAACCGGATTCAGGTCGGTCGCCGGGTAATCGCGCTGTGCGGCCGCCGCGACGAGCTGCTGCGCTTCCTTCCAGGCTTCATCGACCGACTGGTTGCAGGCGTCGGCCAGGTAACGCGCGGAAAATCCCTCCCCGGTCAGGCTGCGCAAGGTCGCATCGTGGCTGACGCTATTTCCCGGCGCCCAATAGTGCCGGGCCAGCAAGGGGCCGATGGCCGGGTTGTCGGTGAGGTAGCCGAACTCTTTCTGGAACCAGGCGCGGGTTTGATACACCGCCATGTTGGCGAGCAGATAGCCATGGTAGGACGCCGCCGACTCCTGGTTGAGCAGGTGCGGGATCGACAGCACCGGTCGCGGGCTCACCGCCACGCCCAAGATGCGCTGCTCGCACTCCCGCGCCAGCGCCAGCACAGATTCCGGGTTGCGCTCGGCGTCCGGCATGCGGTACAGCGCCGACTCGAAGTAGGAGACGACCAGCAGCGAACGCTCGGCATACGCTGAAAAAGGCTGGGTGGTGGCGATCCTGAGCCGGATCAACTCGTCCGGCAAGGCCTCGCCGGCGTCGTTGGTGGCGTAACGTTTGAGCCAGTCGGCGTCCTCCAGCAGACTGTCGCAGAACATCGACTGGGTCTCCGCGTAGGCCATCGAGGTCGGCGGATATTCCTGCGAAAAGCACGGCGAATTCTGGGTCACGTTGGTGAAGTGCGCCGCGTGGCCGCCTTCGTGAAACAGCGTGGCCAACGCACGAGCGCCGCTGCCGACCTGGTCCGGCTTGGCTTCGGAGGTAAAGTTGATCTGCCCGGCAATCCAGCGTCCTTGCTCGTCGAAGAAGCTTGGCACCGGGCCGTGGCAGAAACCGTTCTGGTACTTGCCCTTGCGCTCCAGCAAGTCGAGCTGCAACAGCGCGCCGCGATAGCGGATGCCCAGCCGCCGGAAGCTCTCCATCCAGCGTTGCAGACCCTTGGCGAACGGCAGGTAAGGATCGAGTTGGCGGGTCACGTCGCCGCTCATGTGGTACGCAAGTTGTAGGGCTTGAGCGCGTCTTCGCCCTTGTCGGCCACCAGCTTGTCCAGAGTGCGCTGATTGGCGTCGCGCGTGCGCAGTTCGAAGTCGTCCAGGATCGCGGACAGTTGCGCGGCGCTCATCCGTTCGTTCTTATGCACCTTGTAGTCGAAATAGTTGGGATAGCCGAGCGACTGCGCCAACTCGTTGCGTTTTCTGACGATGTCGAGATAGCCGTTGGCCAGCACCCAGCGCTCCAGGCCCAGCAGCGCGTCGTGCGAGCTCTTGCGTGCGGCCTCGTCGGGATTGGTGCCCATGTTGGTGCTGAGCGTGCCGAGCGAGGCTTCCTCGCGCTGGCCTTGTTCATTCACATGCGTCATCACGTACTCACGGCGCTTGGCGAACAGCGCGGACTCCTGCTCGATCAACTCGTGCATGTGCCGGCGGGCGGTGTCGTTGTCGATGATGTTGCACTCGAACAGCGCTTGCCATCCCCGCAGGCCGTGTTGCAGCGCGCGCTTTTCCTCGCTCTCGGGAAGCTTGTCCAGCCCGGCCAGGTGGGCGCGGACCTCGGCCAGCCGATCCGGATCAGCGATGAACGCCTTGAACGCCTGTTCCGCCTGGGCAAAGCCGGCGTGATCATCGCTGACCGCCATGTAGGTATCCCAGAACAGATCTTCCTTGGTTTTGTGGACCTTCAGGTAGTCGCGGTTGAGCCGGGCAAAATAAGCGCGAGTGGATTCCATGGGGTGATTGTCTCCGGGGTTGTTTCGGTGCTGCTCAGAACAGCTCGATCTTCTTCCCGACTGTTTTCTTCGGCAGGATCAGCGACTGTTCATAGGCTTGCTCGGCATTGACCACATCCATTACATTGGCCTGGGTGACTGGCATGCGGCGGCAGAAAGTGTCGCCGGTCTGCGGCACGAAGATCACTTTGCGCGACCAGGGGCCGCTGAAATCCGAGGCGACGAGGGGAATATTCTCGCGCTCCAGCCATTCCCGGGCGAAGTCCGCGTTGCGCTCGCCGATCGCCATGCGGATCGAGCTGACGATGGTGCCGCCGCCGAAAGCCTTGGCGGTTATCCGTGCTTTGTTGGCGCCCTTGTTGATCAAGCCGTTAACCAGCACCTCCATGGAGTAGTCGCCATTCAGGATGATGTCGGTATCGGTGTTGGCGGCGCTGGTCCGGCTGGGCAGCAGGAAATGATTCATGCCGCCCAGCTTCAGCTTCGGATCGAACAGGCAGACCGCCACGCAGGATCCCAACAAGGTGGCGATGGGCCGTTCGGTTTCGATTGCCCATCCGCCCGGGTTGATGTTGCGGGCGAGCTTCTCGAAATCCTTGCCTGTCAGTTGCGAAATATCAGTCACGAATCAGCGGTGATCAAATATCGGAATCGGATTCTACCTCGCCCGAGCGACGAACCGGTAGGGCTCATTCCCGCCGCTTAAACACCACGATGAATGCGGGTATGATCCCGATTATGGACCGACGCGAGATATTCAAATCCATCGCCGCCGAAGTGTCGCATGGCGAATTGTCTTTTCCCACCAGCGCACAGGTCGCCATGCGGGTGCGACAGGCGCTGGACAATCCCGGTTGCCACATCGACGCCGCAGCCCGCCTGGTTCAGGCCGAGCCCCTGCTGTCGGCGCGGGTGGTGGCGATCGCCAACTCCATCGCGTTCAATCGTTCCGGCCGCGAGATTACCGACGTCCGCAGCGCGGTGGCTCGCCTTGGATTCGTCACCGTGAGGGCCCTGGCGACGGCGGTGGTGGCGCGCCAACTGGCGGGCGCACCCAGCGTCGAGGCCGACCGGAAATTGGCCGCGGCCTTGTGGGAGCATACCGCCCATGTTGCCTCGCTGGCGCACGTGATTGCGCGCCGGGTGACCCACCAGGATCCGGAGACCGCCATGTTTGCCGGTATCGTCCATGAGGTTGGCGGGTTCTATTTGCTCTCCCGCGCCCATGACTTTCCGGGTCTGCTGGAAGGTGATCCGGCGGACTGGATCGAGAGCGGCGAAGCCGAGCTCGGCCGCGCCGTGCTCAAGGTCTTGTCCGTTCCCGAGCCTGTCACGAAAGCGATCGAGGGGTTCTGGGACGGTTACCTGGCGATGCCGCCGACCACGCTGGGTGACACGCTGCTGCTTGCCGACGAACTGGCGCCGGTGCCTTCCCCGCTGCATCCGATAGGTGGCGATCAGCACGGCGAGGGCATGAAAGCCAGCATCGACATGGTGATCGGCGAAGAAACCCTGATCCTCATCCTCAAGGAATCGGCGGAGGAAGTCGCATCGTTGACCGGGGCGCTGAATTTCTAGTACCCGCAGTTGCTTCTAGGGTATTGATGCCCGCAGTTGTTTCTAGGGTACTAGTGCCCGTTGTTGGTTCTGGGGTATTGATGCCCGCCTTTGGTTTCCGGGTGCTATTCCAGCACGGCGATCACCGGGGCGTGATCGGACGGGCGCTCCAGCTTTCTCGGTGCCTTGTCGATGCTACAGGCGGTGCAGCGATCCGCCAGCACTGTCGAGATCAGGATATGGTCGATGCGCAAGCCCATGTTGCGCCTGAAGCCCATCATCCGGTAATCCCACCAGCTATAACTTTTCTCCGCTTGATCGAAGCGCCGGAAGGCGTCGTGGAAACCCAGGCCGATCAGGCCGCGGAAGGCGTCGCGTTCCGGTGCGCTGCACAGCACCTGGTCTTTCCAGGCGACGGGATCATGCACATCGCGGTCCTCGGGCGCGATGTTGTAATCGCCCAGCAGCACCAGGCGCGGATATTTTTCCAATTCGCCGCGCAGCCAGTCGGTCAGCGCGGCGAGCCAGCGCAGCTTGTACTGGTACTTGTCCGAGTCTATGCTCTGGCCGTTGGGGAAATAGGCGCAGACGACGCGCAAGGGGCCCGAGGAATTATTGGTGTCGGCGACGCTGGCGCTGATGACCCGCTGCTGAGGGTCGTCGAAGCCGGCGATGCCGCGCTGGATGTCTTGAGGTTCGCCGCGCGACAGGATGGCGACGCCGTTATAGGTCTTCTGTCCGCTGAAGGCGGCCCGATATCCGGCCGCCTCGATCTCCGCCAGCGGGAAGGCTTTGTCCTCCAGCTTGAGTTCCTGCAGGCACAAGGCGTCCGGGCGTTGCGCCGCCAGCCAGTCGAGTACCTGCGGCAGCCTGACCATGAGTGAATTGACGTTCCAGGTGGCGAGTATCAAGAGGCCTCCTTGTGGGCGACGGTGATGAAGCGGGTTGACGGTGACAGATCATAACTCAACATATTCCGGCGGCAAGCTATAATGAATTCATCCGTTTCAGCGGAGCAAGCCATGTTCGATTCCCCGATCGACTACTGCCCGGTATGCAAGGAGATGGTGCTGCTGGACCAGACCCGTCGCGAGTGCGCCGCTGAACACCGCTGTCGCAAGACCGTCATCTGCCCGCTGGAACGCTGCTTCAGCGGCTATGATTTCTCCAGCCCGGATAAGGACAGGATACCAAATGAAAGACCAGCCTGAGCATCGATCTTTTTGGCGTGCCCCCTTCCATGCCGTGGTGCATCTGGTCGATGCCACGGGAACCTGGGAAGGTGAGTTACTCGACATTTCCCTCAAGGGGGCATTGCTCAACATGTCGGAAGACTGGCCCGGTGTGCTTGGCGCGAAATGCCAGCTGCGTCTCGATCTCGGCCACGGCGTGGCCATCCTGATGCATGCCACCGTCGCCCATCTGGAAGGTACCAAGATGGGCGTGCGTTGCGACAATCTCAGCCTCGACAGCATCACTCATCTGCGCCGCCTCGTTGAATTGAATTCCGGCGACCCCGGGCTGCTCGAACGCGAATTGCCCGCGCTGCTGCGCGAAGATAGAAGCTGAAGCGGGCCTGCCTGTTTAACGAGGCGGCGGCGCCTTGCTCTGGCCGCGCGGGTGGCCGGCCGCGTCGAGCAAGGCGTGCCAGGCATTTTCCTCATAGCCTTTTTCCGCCTTGCTTCCCGCCTGCAACACCGGCACGCTGAGTTCCTCGATGCCCGTGGCTTTCCTGAAATCGTCCGCATCCTCCTGCGTCTTGATTTCCTTTTCGGTGTAGGCAACGCCGCGCCGCTTTAGGAAGTCGCGGGCGATCTTGCAATTCTGGATGCAGTTGGCGCTGGTGTAGAGGGTCAGCGGCGACTTCTTCCTTGCAACCTGGGACTCGTAGCTCGGGCCGCTGGTATCCACGACATTGGCTCCGAGTTTCTTCTTCTGGACTTCCTTGGTGTCGGATGGGGGCGGCGGCTGGTCGGAGTAATGCACCTTGCCGTCCTGGCCGATCCAGCGATAAGTGGTTTGCGCCTGTACCGCCAGCGTGGCGAGGCACAGAGCCGCAAGCAGGGCGCTACGCGGGAGTTGGGCGAGTGGTGTCAATGTCCGCATGATGGGAAATCATACCATTGTGACGGAGAAGCGCATCGATGCTCGGCTCGCGTCTGCGGAAGGCGCGGAACGAGTCGAGGGCGGGGCGCGAACCGCCGACCGCGAGTATCTCGCGCCAGAACTTTTCGCCGATCACCGGGTCGAGCACGCTGCCGGATGAGACGGCGCCTTCCTCGAAGGCGGCGAAGGCGTCGGCGGAAAGCACCTCGGCCCATTTGTAGCTGTAATATCCCGCCGCGTATCCGCCGGCGAAGATGTGCGAAAAGCTGTGCGGCAGGCGCGCCCAATCGGGTGGCGTGACCACCGCCACCTCGCGCCGAACTTGTGCCAGCAGTTCGAGCACATTGCCGTCCGGTTCAAGTTCGCTATGTAGACGAAGGTCGAACAGACCGAGCTCGACCTGGCGCAATGCCTGCATGCCGCTCTGGAAATTCTTGGCCGCCAGCATCTTGTCGTAGAGCGCGCGTGGCAGCGGCTGCCGCGTGTCGACATGGGCCGTCATGGCTGAGAGCACGCCCCATTCCCAGCAGAAATTCTCCATGAACTGGCTCGGCAACTCGACCGCGTCCCACTCGACGCCATGGATGCCCGAGACCGGCAGTTCCTCGACCTGGCTCAGCAGATGGTGCAGGCCATGGCCGCACTCGTGGAACAACGTGATGACGTCGTCATGGGTGAAGCAGGCCGGCTTGCCGCCCACGGGCCCGGAGAAATTGCAGTTGAGGTAGGCCACCGGGGTCTGGATACCATCGGCCTGCGCCAGCCGGCGACGCGAGATCGCCTCGTCCATCCAGGCGCCGCCGTTCTTCTCTTCGCGGGCATACAGGTCGAGGTAGAACTGGCCGATCAGCGCGCCGTTCCTCATGATGCGGAAGAAGCGCACATCGGGATGCCATGTCGGCGCCGCGTCTGGCTCCAGATGGACGCCGAACAGGGTTTCGATGATGCGAAACAGTCCGGCGAGCACTTGCGGTTCGGGCAGGTAGTGTTTCACTTCCTCGTCGGAGAAGGCGTAGCGCGCCTGCTTGAGCTTTTCCGAGGCCCAAGTCAAATCCCAACTTTCGAGCTGAGCCAGACCCAGTTCGTCACGCGCGAAGGCGCGCAACTCAGCGATATCCCGCTCGGCAAAAGCCCGCGCCTTGGCGGCGATTTCGCGCAGGAAGGCGGCGACCTGCGGCGGCGATTCGGCCATTTTCGGCACCAGCGACACTTCCGCGAAATTCGCATAGCCGAGCAACTGCGCTTCCTCGGCGCGCAGCCGGAGAATTTTCGTGATCAGAGTCGAATTGTCGAAATCGCTCTTGCCCAGTTCCGAGGCGCGAGTGGCATAGGCGCGGTAGAGGCGGGCGCGCAACGTGCGGTCGTCGGCATATTGCATCACCGGTTGGTAGGAAGGCGCGTGCAAGGTGAATTTCCATCCGGCCTTCCCTTCCTTTTGCGCCGCTTCGCGCGCCGTCTGGCGGGCGTCGTCGGGGATGCCGGCGAGAGAGTTCTCGTCCTCGATATATTCGCCGTACGCGTTGGTCGCGTCGAGCAGGGTCTCGGAGAAAGTCGCGGATGTCGTTGTCGATGATGCGGCGTTGCGTGGCGTTCAGCGTTGCATACTCGGGGCTGGCCCGCAGCGCCTTGAACTTGGCGAACAGGGCGAGGTTCTGGCCGATTTCAGAATAAAAGCGCGTGACCTCGGGCAGCAGGGCGTTGTAGGCCTCACGCCAGGGCGGAATGTCATTGACCGAGTGCAGGTGGCCGACGATGCCCCAGGCGCGGCTGAGGCGTTCGCCGCCATCGGTCAGCGGCGCGACAAAGCCGCTCCAGGTCGCCGGTGTCGCGGGGGCGGCGAGTAGTTCCACCAGCGCGCGATTCTCGGCAAGCAAGGCATTGATCGCAGGTGCGACATGTTCGGGAGCGATCGCGTCGAAGCGCGGCAGGCCGGAGAAATCGAGCAATGGGTTCATGGTCATAGGTATCTAGGTTCTCTACATTGTCCGAGCAGATCAATGCAGAGCATCGGTTGTCGGGGGGCGAGGCAGGGTTTCGCGGAGCACTGCTCCGCGCTGCCGCAGCCGGCCGGCTGTGCAAAGCCGGCCGTGGGAAAGGGATCCTACTCGTTTGTTCGTAACCTTGCAGGTTTTCGGCCGCTTCGGAGTGCCCGTGGCGGACAAACAAGAAGCGGCTGTATTACGCCTGGCCAGTCAATCTGGTCAGCGCCTCGCGATACTTGGCGGCCGTCTTGGCGAGGATTTCGGGCGGTAGCTTGGGCGCGGGTGCTGTCTTGTTCCAGTCCAGGGTTTCCAGGTAGTCGCGCACGAACTGCTTGTCGAAACTGGGCGGGCTGATGCCAACCTTGTACTGGTCCACCGGCCAGAAGCGTGATGAATCGGGGGTCAGCACTTCGTCGATCAGGTAGAGCCGGCCCGCCGCATCCTGGCCGAATTCGAATTTGGTGTCGGCAATGATGATGCCGCGCACCCGCGCATGGCCGGCCGCTTCGCGATAGAGGCGCAGCGTGACGTCGCGTACCTGGGCCGCCAGCGCGGAACCGAGCATTTTTTCCACCCGGGCGAAATCGATGTTCTCGTCGTGTTCCCCGGCCTCGGCCTTGGTGGCGGGCGTAAACAGGGCTTGTGGCAGTTGCTCCGCCTGACGCAGGCCCGCCGGCAACTGGATGCCGCACACGGCGCCGCTGTCCTGGTAATCCTTCCAGCCCGAACCGATTAGGTAGCCGCGCGCCACGGCTTCGATGGGCAGCGGCTTGAGGCGTTTCACCACCAGGCTGCGGCCGCGCACCTGGGCGCGCTCGGCCTCGCCCTTGACCACCGATTCCGGGTCGATGCCGGTCAGTTGGTTGGGGATGATGTGGGCCAGCTTGCCGAACCAGAAGTTGGCCACCGCGGTGAGTACTTCGCCCTTGCCCGGGATAGGATCCGGCAGGATCACGTCGAAGGCGGACAATCGGTCGCTGGTCACGATCAGCAGATTGTCATCGTCCACGGCATAGATGTCGCGGACCTTGCCACGGCCCAGCAGTGGCAGGCTGGTGAGGGTGGATTCGAACAAGGGATCTTGGCTCATGGGATTGCCTAACAGGAGAAGGTTGTCTTGGGTAAAGGCGCTCGCTATTCACTCACGTAGGACTTGGCCTTGTCGGCCGCATCCTCGCGGTAAGGGAATTTTACATGACCGTAGCGGATCGCCAGCACCGCCAGCGTCAACAGGAAAATCGCCGCGGCCACGGCGAGCATGCGCCACTCGGTGATTTCCTTCAGGTCGATGATCAGGTAGCGCGCCAGCGCCACCATCGCTATGTAGAGCGGGAAGCGCACCGGCAACTGGCCGAATTTGAAATACTGGCCGATCATCGCCAGCACTTCGAGGTAGAGGAACATCATCAGCAGATCGGAGAGATGGACCTTGCGCATCGCCACCATCACCATGACTTCGTCGTACATGGCGACGGTGGTGGCGAAGGCGATCACCAGCAGGCCGAGATATTCGACCACGGTGAGACCGTTGCCGAAGAACCGGCGCAGCCGGTCGAAGGTATGCGATTGGAGGTCCATGAATAGGCCCGCTATGAATTGCCGGCCCGATCAAATCAGGCCGGCGGGTGGTGCCTCAGGACTTCACCACGGGATTCAATTCACCCTTCTTGTAGCGTTCGGCCATTTTGTCCATGCTGATTACCTTGATCTTGCCGGCCATGCCGGCGCAGCCGAAGGCCTGGTAGCGGGCCACGCAGATCTCCTTCATGGCCTTGCGGGCGGCGGCGAGGTACTTGCGTGGATCGAAGTCCTTGGTGTTTTCCGCCATATACTTGCGGAGCGCGCCAGTGGACGCCAGGCGCAGGTCGGTGTCGATGTTCACCTTGCGCACGCCGTGCTTGATTCCCTCGACGATTTCGGCGACCGGCACGCCATAGGTTTCCCCCATGGTGCCGCCGTACTGATTGATGATCTTGAGCCAGTCCTGGGGTAAATTCGTGCGTGGATTTCCTTGATGCGGTCGATGCGCAGCACCGCGCCGGTCGGCGGCCGGGTAAACTTGTAGGCGCCGTGCGAAGTGCCGATGGCGATGGCCAACGCATCGACGCGGGTGGCCTTGACGAACTCGGCGGCCTCGTTGGGATCGGTGAGCAACTGGTCCTGCGAGAGCTTGCCTTCCGCGCCGTGGCCGTCTTCCTTCTCGCCCATGCCGGACTCGAGGGAGCCGAGACAGCCCAGCTCGCCTTCGACGGAGACGCCGATGGCATGGGCGATGTCCACCACGTGCTTGCTGACCTGGACGTTGTAGTCGAAGGAGGACGGCGTCTTGGCATCTTCCTGGAGGGAGCCGTCCATCATCACGCTGGAGAAACCCGATCGCATCGACTGGATGCAGATCGACGGGCTGGCGCCATGATCCTGGTGCATGACGATGGGAATGTCGGGGTGCGTCTCGATGGCGGCTTCGATGAGGTGGCGCAGGTAGGGCTCACCGGCATACTTGCGTGCGCCAGCAGAGCCTTGCATGATCACCGGACTGTTGGTTTCCGCGGCGGCCTCCATGATGGCCTGGATCTGCTCCAGGTTATTGACGTTGAAGGCGGGCAGGCCGTAGCCGTTTTCGGCGGCATGATCGAGCAGTTGGCGCATGGATACTAGGGGCATGATGGACTCCTAAGACAGGGGGCTGAAGGTTAGACGCTCTTGGGGACATAGAAGGGGGTTTGCCCCCTTGTTCGTACTCGGGGGATAAACAAGGGGAGTTCTCCCCTTGTTCGTATACCTGGTCTTGCGGTCATCACGGAGTTCACCACTTTCACTCAGTGATGACCGCATTAGGATTCGGATGGTCGCCGACGCGGACGATTTTCAGCGTGTTGGTGCCGCCGGGCGACCCGATGGGTTCGCCGATGGTGATCACGATCAGGTCGCCTGGCACGACGGCGCCCTGCTCGATCAGCAGTTGCTCGGCTTCCCACAGCAGGTGATCGCGGTTGGTGTGGTTCTGCTTCATGAGGAGCGGGAACACATTGCGGTAAAGACTCATCCGGTAACGGGAGGCTATTTCCGGCGTCAGCGCGTAGATTGGCAAACCGGAATTCAGCCGGCTCATCCACAGCGCAGTCGAGCCGGACTGGGTCATCGCCGCGATGGCCTTGACCTTGAGATGATGCGCGGTCCAGATCGCCGCCATGGCGACCGACTGGTCGATGCGGGTAAATACCCGGTCGAGGAAATCGTTGTCGAGCGTCACTTCGGCGGATTTCTCGGCTTCCAGGCAGATGCGCGCCATCGACTCGATGGTTTCCACCGGATATTTTCCGGAGGCGGTTTCGGCCGAGAGCATCACCGCGTCGGTGCCGTCCAGCACGGCATTGGCGACGTCGGAAACCTCCGCGCGGGTGGGCACCGGGCTGGTGATCATGGATTCCATCATCTGCGTCGCGGTGATGGTCAGCTTGTTGTGGGCGCGCGCCACGCGGATGATTTTCTTTTGCAAGGCGGGAACCGCTGCATCGCCGACTTCCACCGCCAGGTCGCCGCGCGCGACCATCACGGCGTCGGAGGCTTCGATGATGTCGACCAGCGCATCGATGGCCTCGGCGCGCTCGATCTTGGCGATCAGCAGCGCATTCGAGCCGGCGCGGCTGACGAGTTTCCTGGCCTGGCGCATGTCCTCGCCGGTCTTGGGGAATGAAACCGCGATGAAATCCACTCCGATATCCGCGGCGGTGCGAATGTCCAGCCGGTCCTTGCTGGTCAGCGCCGGCGCGGTCAGGCCGCCGCCCTGGCGGTTGATGCCCTTGTTGTTGGAAAGCGTCCCGCCCACGCGCACCGTGGTAACGATAGCCTGGCTCCGGAGCTCGACGATGTCGAGGACGATGCGGCCGTCGTCCAGCAGCAACACGGCGCCCACGTCGATGTCATCGATCAGTTCCGGATAGTCGAGCCCGACACGCTCCTGGTTGCCCAGCTTGCAGGTCACGTCGAGTATGAAGGTATCGCCTGCGGCGAGCTCGATCTTGCCGTTCTCGAATTTTCCGACGCGAATCTTCGGGCCTTGCAGGTCTGCCATGATGCCCACGGTGCGGCCGGTATCGCGGGTGATGGCGCGCAACAAGGCGACGCGGGCACGGTGGTCGTCCGGCGTGCCGTGCGAAAAATTCAAGCGGACGATATCCACGCCGGCCGCCACCATCCGGCGTAATACCGCTTCGTCGCTGGAGGACGGCCCCAGTGTCGCGACTATCTTGGTGCTGCGCATGGCTGTTCCCAGGATTGGTTAACGTGAAACAACGAAATTTAGCGCCGAGTAACCCGACGAGCGTAGCGAGCAAGTCAGTCGCCTCCCCGCGAGGGGAGGATGGGAGGGGCGGGTGTTTATTGCTTTGAACGATTTCATGGGACAGGGGTGGGATTGGCGACCATGTGAGTTAGGGTGAAATGCAGTTACGAAGCGCCCCGTCACCGACGAGCGCAGCGAGCAATTTGTAGCCCCCGCCCGGGCGGGGGTTGGGGGTGGGGGCGTAAATCTTGTCTTTGAACAATTTCATGGCACGGGAGTGGTCTGCGCGCTCTTGCGAGCTAGTTGTTGGCGCGCTGCTCGAGTATCTCGACGGCCGGCAAGGTCTTGCCTTCCAGGAATTCGAGGAAGGCGCCGCCGCCGGTGGAAATGTAGCTGATGTCTTTAGTGATGCCGTACTTGGCGATGGCCGCCAGGGTGTCGCCGCCGCCGGCGATGGAAAACGCCTTTGAAGCGGCGATGGCGCGCGCCAGCGTTTCGGTGCCGTTGCTGAAGGCGGCGAACTCGAATACGCCGACCGGGCCGTTCCAGACGATAGTGCCGGCCGTGCCGGCCACCGCGGCCAACGCTCGTGCCGTGTCGGGACCGACGTCGAGGATCAGATCGTCGTCGCTGACCGCGTCTACGCTTTTCACCGTGGCAGCCGCCGTGGCGGAGAATTCCTTGGCGCACACCACGTCGGTGGGCAGCGGTACTTTGACTTTGAGCATCACCCGCTTGGCGTCCTCGACCAGATCCGGCTCGGCGAGCGACTTGCCGATCTTCTTGCCGGCGGCGAGCAGAAAAGTGTTGGCGATCCCACCGCCGACGATCAACTGATCGACCTTGTCGGCGAGAGCTTCGAGGATGGTCAGCTTGGTCGACACTTTCGAGCCGGCGACGATCGCCACCAGCGGGCGGGCCGGCGCATGCAGCGCCTTGCCCAGCGCGTCGAGTTCCGCCGCCAGCAGCGGCCCGGCACAGGCGACCGGGGCGTATTTGGCGATGCCATAAGTGGTGGCCTCGGCGCGATGCGCGGTGCCGAAGGCGTCATTGGCATAGACATCGCAGAGCTTGGCCATCTTCTGCGCCAACTCGTCGTTGTTCTTCTTCTCGCCCTTATTGACGCGGCAATTCTCCAGCATGACGACCTCGCCCGGCGCCACGGACACGCCATCCACCCAGTTGGCGATCAGCTTCACTTCGCGGCCGAGCAGCTCGGACAGGCGTTTGGCGACCGGCGCCAGGGAATCCTCCGGCTTGAACTCGCCTTCGGTCGGACGGCCGAGATGCGAGGTGACCATCACCGCTGCGCCGGCTTTCAAGGCGAATGCGATGGCCGGCACCGAGGCGCGGATGCGGGTGTCCTCGGTGATATTGCCGGCATCGTCCTGCGGCACATTGAAGTCGGCGCGGATGAAGACGCGCTTGCCGTTGAGATCGAGATCGGTGAGACGTTTGAATTGCATATCAGCACCTGTCGAGTTGTGATGGCAGCGTAACGGTTACGAAGCGCCCCGTGACCCACGAGCGCAGCGAGCAATTTGTAGCCCCCGCCCGGGGCGGGGGTTGGGGGTGGGGGCGTACATCTTGTTTTGAACGATTTTACTGCACGGGGGGTGGCATGACGACCGTGCGAGTTATTTCGCCATTACCCGGACCATCTCCAGCACCTTGCAGGAGTAGCCCCACTCGTTGTCGTACCAGGCGACGACCTTGACGAAGGTGCTGTCCAACGCAATGCCGGCGTCGGCGTCGAACACCGAGGTGCAAGGTTCATCGCGGAAGTCGGTGGAGACGACCTTGTCGGTGGTATACCCGAGCACGCCTTTCATGGGGCCTTCGGAGGCAGCCTTCATGGCGGCGCAGATTTCGGCGTAGGTCGCCGGCTTGTTGAGTTCCACCGTCAGGTCGACCACCGACACGTCGGAGGTCGGAACGCGGAAGGACATGCCGGTGAGCTTCTTGTTCAGCTCGGGGATGACCACGCCGACGGCCTTGGCGGCGCCAGTCGAGGAAGGGATGATGTTTTCGAGGATGCCGCGGCCGCCGCGCCAGTCCTTGTTGGAGGGGCCATCGACAGTCTTCTGGGTGGCCGTGGCCGCATGCACCGTGGTCATCAGGCCGCGCTTGATGCCCCAGTTGTCGTTCAGCACCTTGGCAACTGGCGCAAGGCAGTTCGTGGTACATGACGCGTTTGAAACTATGGTCTGGCCGGCATAGGTCTTGTCATTCACGCCGAACACATACATCGGCGTATCGTCCTTGGAAGGAGCCGACATGATGACTTTTTTGGCGCCGGCGGCAAGGTGCTTGGCGGCGGTTTCCTTGGTGAGGAACAGGCCGGTGGACTCGATGACGATGTCGGCGCCGATTTCGTTCCATTTCAGTTCGGCGGGGTCCTTGACGGCCGTCAGGCGGATCTTTTTGCCGTTGACGATGAGGGTGTTGCCGTCGACCGAGACCTTGCCCTTGAAGCGGCCATGCACCGAGTCGTAGCTCAGCATGTAAGCCAGGTAATCGGGTTCGAGCAGATCGTTGATGCCGACGATCTCGATGTCCGCGAAATCCTGCACCGCTGCGCGCAGCACCATGCGCCCGATGCGACCAAACCCATTGATACCGACTCTGATAGTCATTTCATTTCTCCAGATAAATTACAACACCGATTTCACAGTGGCGACCACATGCTCCACCGTAAAGCCAAACTCCTTGAACAACTGGCCGGCCGGGGCGGACTCCCCAAAACGGTCGAGGCCGATGATTGCGCCGTGTCCGCCGTCAACTGCGCCCACATATTTGTACCAGCCATCGCTGACGCCGGCTTCGATGGCCACGCGCGGCAATCCCTTGGGGAGCACGCTATCTTTATAGCTCGTATCCTGGCGGTCGAACACGTTGGTGCTGGGCATCGAAACGACGCGCAGCGGAATTTCATTTGCCAACGCGGCTTGTGCCTTCAAGGCCAGGTCTACTTCCGAGCCGGTGGCGATGATGATGGCCCTGGGCTTGCCGTTGGTTGGCTCGGAGAGGACATAGCCGCCCTTGGCGACGTTGGCGATGGTCGCCGCATCACGCGGCACGAAGGGCAGGTTCTGGCGCGACAGACACAGGGACGTCGGTCCGCTGAGTTTTTCCACGGCCTGGGTCCACGCCACCATGGTTTCCAAGGTATCGCAAGGGCGCCACACGTCCATGTTGGGGATCATGCGCAGCGTCGCGGTCTGCTCGACCGGTTGATGGGTCGGTCCGTCCTCGCCGAGGCCGATGGAGTCATGGGTGAATACGTAGATCACCCGCTGCTTCATCAGCGCCGCCATGCGCAAGGCATTGCGGGCGTATTCCGAGAACATCAGGAAGGTGCCGCCGAAAGGCAGGATGCCGCCGTGCAGCGCCATGCCGTTCATGATGGCACACATGCCGAATTCGCGCACGCCGTAGGAAATGTAGTTGCCTGAACTCCGGCCGCTGACGTGTTTGCAACCTGTCCAGTTGGTGAGATTGGACCCCGTCAGGTCGGCCGAGCCGCCGACGAATTCGGGCAGCGCCGGGGCCAATGCGTTGATGGCGATCTGCGAGGCCTTGCGGGTGGCGACCGTTTCGGCCTTGGCGTTCACCGCGGCGATGGCCTGCTGCGCCTGTTGCGTCCAGTCGGCGGGCAACTCGTTGGCCATGCGCCGCTTGAATTCGGCTGCGAGTTGCGGATAGGCCTGAGCATACTTTTCGAATTTCTGGTTCCACTCGGCTTCCCAGGCAGCGCCCTTCTTCCGGGCATCCCAGGCCTGGTAGACCTCCTGCGGGATGTCGAAAGGCGCATGGCTCCAGCCGATCTTGGCGCGGACCGCGGCGATCTCCGCGTCGCCCAGCGGCGCCCCATGGACGTCGTGGCTGCCGGCCTTGTTGGGACTGCCTGCGCCGATCACCGTCTGGCAGCAAATCAGCGTTGGACCATCCTGGTTTGCCTTCGCCGCCGCAATGGCGGCTTGCAGCGCCTGCGGGTCATGGCCGTTGACCTTGGCGATGACCTTCCAGCCATAGGCTTCGAAGCGTTTAGGAGTGTCGTCGGTGAACCAGCCCTCGACATGGCCGTCGATGGAGATGCCGTTGTCGTCCCAGAAGGCGATCAGCTTGGACAGCCCCCAGGTGCCCGCCAGCGCGCAGGCCTCGTGGGAAACGCCTTCCATCAGGCAGCCGTCGCCGAGGAAGGCATAGGTGTGATGGTCGACGATGGCATGGCCGGGACGGTTGAACTCGTCTGCCAGGATCTTCTCCGCCATGGCCATGCCGACGGCATTGGCGATACCCTGGCCGAGCGGCCCGGTGGTGGTCTCCACGCCCGCGGCGTAGCCATACTCGGGGTGCCCGGGGGTTTTGCTGTGCAACTGGCGAAACTGTTTCAAGTCGTCGATGCCGAGCTCGTAGCCGGTCAGATGCAGCAGCGCGTAGAGCAGCATCGAGCCGTGGCCGTTCGACAGCACGAAGCGGTCGCGGTTTATCCACTTGGGATTAGTCGGGTTATGGCGCAGATGGTGGTTCCACAGCGCTTCGGCGATCTCGGCCATGCCCATGGGGGCGCCCGGATGGCCGGAGTTGGCTTTCTGCACGGCGTCCATGGCCAGGGCGCGGATGGCGTTGGTGAGGGGTTTGAACACGGGGGGTGCTAATTCTCTACAGGTTGATGATGACATTATGGTTCCTCGGTCGGTCAGCCCCGGCGGAAACCGTTAATTATCGGCGAAACCGGGTGGGTTTGGCTACTTATTCCGTTTCCAGATCATCCGTGACTTTGTCGACTTCGCCTTGCCGTGCTATTTGCACTGTCTTCGGCTCGTCTTCGCGTCACAAATGATCTGGAAACGGAATAATTTGGACGTGTGCTCAGCGCAGGGCGGCGATGTTCGGCCCGCTCCGCGCTGTTTCCTTAGGCTCTCTGGCGATTTTCGATCAGGCGCAGCAGCAAGGGAGTGAAGATCAACTGCATCGCCAATTCCATCTTGCCGCCGGGAACCACGATGATGTTCGGGCGTGACATGAAGGAGTCATGAACCATGTTCAGCAGGTAGGGAAAATCGATGCCCTTGGGGTTGCGGAAGCGGATCACCAAGAAGGATTCGTCCAGCGTCGGGATGTCCATGGTGATGAAGGGGTTGGAAGTGTCGACCGTCGGCACGCGCTGGAAGTTGATGTGGGTCTGCGAGAACTGCGGGGTGATGTAATTCACATAGTCCGGCATGCGCCGCAGGATGGTGTCCACCACCGCTTCGGTGGAGTAGCCGCGGGCACTCTTGTCGC
>JAPLQT010000095.1:0-738 GCA_026399515.1 Pseudomonadota bacterium
TCCAGGGCTTGCCGTCGGCGTTGACGATATTGTTGTCCTTGTCCAGCTTCGCCTTGCCGGCGTTTCTCAGAGTGGCTTCAAGATAATCGGCGGGGAACATCCGCGTCACGTCGCGGGTAGTGGGCACAATCTTGATCTTGCGTCCCATTTCCTTGATCTGCTTGTAGGTGATCGGCGGCAGCAAGTCCTTGACGAAATCCACATTGGCGGCGGTGATCATGTCACCGGTCTTGACTTTGCCCTTGGTATAGGCATCGACCGACATCAGTTCGTCCGGATAGACTTTGCTGATGTCCGCCGACTTGGCAATCTCAGGCCACAAGGGGGCCAGAACGCCTGCACCAGCCAGCGTGCCGGCCTTGGCCAGAAACGCCCGACGGCTGTAATCGTGATCAAATTTGCGTATATGCATGGTGCTCTCTCCTATTTTATGGTTGGTGCTGGATAAATATACATTAATTCCCGATTATTCATACATCTAACTTATTTGCTGCTTCATGGACAGGCGCATCCAGTAACCCTTCCACGGATTCCGACAAGAGCTGGTGCTCGGAGGATACGAACTTCGGTTGGAACACATAAACCAGCAGCGGCACCAGGATCAGGGCCAGGAACATGTTGATGGTCATCACCACCACCAGCAGCAGACCCATGTCCGACAGGAACTTGAGTTCGGACAGGAAGTACCAGGGGATGATGCCGATGGTCATCAAGAGCGCCGTGAACAGGATCGCCTTG
>JAPLQT010000095.1:764-1847 GCA_026399515.1 Pseudomonadota bacterium
CAAGAGCGCCGTGAACAGGATCGCCTTGCCGCAGGTCACCATCGACAGCTTGATGGCATCGCCCATGTGTTTGGTGTCCTTGTATTCCTCGCAGAGCCGGCTCAGCATGTAGATGCCGTAGTCGATGCCCACCCCGATGCCGATCGCCAGGATCGGCAGGCTGTTGACGTCCAGCCCCATCCCGGCCAGCACCATGTAGGCGGTCAGCATGATGTTGGCGAGGTTCACCGGCACCAGCAGGATCAAGGCCGCCGCGAACGAGCGATACACCAGCGTGCAGCCGATGGAAATCACCAGGTTGATGCCGGCCATGATGTACCACTGGTATTTGTCCACGGTGTCGTTGATCGATTGCTGCAGCGCGATCGATCCCGAGGCCAGGCGGATTCTGAATTTCTCGTGTTCGATGCCAACCCCGTCGATGCATTTGCGCGCATCGGTCAGGGCCGCGTCCACCGTGTCCTGTTTGTTGTTGGCATACCACAGCGAGACGGTGGCGTTCTTCTGTTCGAAGTCGGCGATGTGCAGGAAGGCCACGGGACTCGTGCCCAGCATCAGGGCGCTGGAGGCCGCCGAGGCGGAGGCGTCGTCGCGGTCGATCGGCGACCACTTGGGGTTGCCGCCGTTGAACAGCCGGTTGGCTTCGGGCGCGTAGTCGGCAAACGACAGGGTCGCGGTCGGCGGATGCGACTCGCTTTCGAGGCAGCGCTGCAGTGCCCGCATGGTCACCAGGGTGTCGGACTGGCGCACGATGCGCCCTTCCTTGCCTTCGAAGATGACTTCCAGGGTCATCACGCCGGGGAAGTTCTGGTTGATGGCGCGTACCGAGGTGTTGAAGTCGGAGTCGTAGCGCAGCAGGTTGCTGCCTTCGACCGGGTTGCCGACTTGCAGGCGGGTCAGCAGCGCCAGCGAGATGATGGTCAGCACGATGAACACGCCGCCGGTGATCCTGGCGTTCTTGCCGGTGCTCAGCTTCGCCATGCCGGTCAGTGCAGTATTGAGGAATTTGTTGATGAAGCCGGATTCCTTGGAGTGGCCGACCAGCCGCTCGACGTTCTTCGGCGCCGGCAGCAGGCTCAGCAG
>JAPLQT010000076.1 GCA_026399515.1 Pseudomonadota bacterium
TAGACATTATTTCGAATAGCCCTCTGACGTGCGCCTGACCAAGCTCAAACTCGCCGGCTTCAAGTCCTTCGTGGACCCCACCACCGTCCTGTTTCCCGGCCAACTGGTCGGCGTCGTCGGACCCAACGGCTGCGGCAAATCCAACATCATCGATGCCGTGCGTTGGGTGCTGGGCGAATCCAAGGCTACCGCGCTGCGCGGCGAATCGATGCAGGACGTGATATTCAACGGCTCGGGAACGCGCAAGCCGGTCAGCCGCGCCAGCGTGGAGCTGATTTTCGACAATGCCCTGGGCCGCGCCAGCGGCCAGTGGTCGCAGTATGCGGAGATCGCCGTCAAGCGCGTGCTCGACCGCGAAGGCAACTCCAGCTACTACATCAACAACCTGCATGTCCGCCGCCGCGACGTGATCGACGTCTTCCTCGGCACCGGCCTCGGCCCGCGTGCCTACGCCATCATCGAGCAGGGCATGATCTCGCGCATCATCGAGGCCAAGCCGGAGGAGTTGCGCCTGTTCCTGGAAGAGGCGGCCGGCGTCACCAAGTACAAGGAACGACGCAAGGAGACGGAGAATCGCCTGGCCGACGCGCGCGAGAATCTGCTGCGCGTCGAGGATATCCGCAATGAACTGGCAGGCCAAGTGGTCAGGCTCGAAGGTCAGGCCGAGGTCGCCCGCCAATACCGCGACTTGCAGGCGCAACATGATAGACGCCAGCAATTGTTATGGCTGAAAAAGCGCAACGCCGCACGTGCCGACCGCGAACGCATGGCGCGCGAGGTGGAGAAAAGTGCGCTGCGCCTCGACGCCGAAACCGCCCAGTTGCGCGAACTGGAAGCCAAGGTGGAGCAGGCGCGCGAAGCCCACTTCGCCGCCAGCGACGGACTGCATGCCGGGCAGAGCGAGATGGTCGGCGCCAAGGCCGAGGTGAGCCGGCTGGAATCGGAAATCCATCACCTGCATGACGCCCGGCAGAAACTGGAAACCCGGCTGGCGCAACTGGCCACCGAAGACACTCACTGGAGCGCCCAGAGCCTCGAACTGGAACGCGAGGCCGTGCGCTGGCAGGCGCTGCTGGAGAATGCCCGGCTGCGCGCCGAGACCAGCGTGGCCCGCCACGAGGAAGCCGCGGCGCGCCTGCCGCAGGCCGAAGAGGCCGTGCGAACGGCCGAAGCGGCTACCGCCGCCGCGCGCCGCGCCGTCAATGAAGCTGAACAAGGCACCCGGCTCGGCGAAGCCAACCGGATTCATGCCCAGCCTTGCTTGAAGCCAACCAGGCAGTCTTGGCGAAGGCGGAGGGCGATCTCGAACTACAGCAGCAACGCCAGATCGAAACCCAGGAGCGTCTGCCGGTCGTCGAAGGCCAGCTGGCTGCCGCCCGCGAACACCTACAGGCGGTGCATCGCAGCTTGACGGAGACGCGCGCCCGGCGGGATGCCTTGCAGCAACTGCAAAGCCGCGTCCTGCAGCATGGTGGCGCCGACAAGCTCGGCGCGTGGCTGGAGCGGCGTGGCCTGGCAAATGAAACGCCCTTGTGGCGGGCGATTCACGTCGACCAGGGTTGGGAAACTGCGCTTGAAGCGGTGCTGCGGGAGCGTCTGACGGCACTCGCCGCCACGCCGGAAGTCGCTGCCCAGGCTTTGGTCGAACCTCCGCCCACGATGTTCGCCCTGGCCCTGCACAACGAGGCGACGGGTCAGGTGCTGGGCGCGGACGCCTTGCGCGCCAAGGTGCGCTGCGACGATGCTCGTTGGGCCTCGGTGTTGGATGAATGGTTGGCCGGCGTGTCCGTCACCGAAGATCTGGGCTCGCGGATTTCACAAGTCGAGGCAGGGTGCAGTTGGGTCAATCGCGACGGCCATCTGCTCAGCGCTCACGGCTTGCTGCTGTATGTGCCCGATGCCAGCACCCACGGCGTGATCGAGCGCCAGCGCGAGATCGAAGAACTCGAAGCGGATCTGGCCCGGCATGCGTTGGACGAGGAAACCGCGCGCCAGGCGCATCAGCAAGCCGAAAGACTATTGTCGGACCATCAGGCGCAATTGGCCGGCGCCCGGAGCGCGGTTCAGGCCTTGCAGCAACAGCTTCATGCCGCCCAGGTCGAGGCGCTCAAGCTCAAGCAGGAACAGGCCCGCTGCGACGAGCGCAGCGCTCAGATCAGCCGCGACCTCGAAGAGATCGCGGAAGGCGAAGCCAATGAACGCATCGAGTTGCAGCGTGCGGAAGACGAAGCGCGAGGTTTTCGCCAACAGCTCGAAGCGGCGCGCGCCAGTCTGGACCAGGTCATGGAAATCCAGCGCAATAGCGATACGGCCCTGCGCGAAGCGCGCAGCCAGGAGCAGGCGCTGGCTCGCGAAGCCCAGGAAGTGCGTTTTACCGAGCGCGAATGCGTCGGCAAGCTGGAAGACAACGCCCGCGCCAGCGCTACCGCGCGCGGGCAACTGGAGCGCGTCGCCACCGACAAGGCGGCTGCCGAAGCCGAAAGGAACGGCATCAGCGACGCGGCACTGCAAGAACGTTTGCAAGCGGCGCTGACGGCGCGCCAGGAGCGCGAGAACTTGTTGGCCACCCGCCGCAATGCGCTGGAAGAGGCCGCGGCGATCCTGCGGACGCTCGATGAAGACCGTCTGCGCATCGAGCAGAGCCTGAATCCGCTGCGCGAACGCATCAACGACCTGCGCATGAAGGAACAGGCGGCGCAACTCAACGAAGAACAATTCGTCGAGCGCCTCGCCGAGGTGCATATCCAAAGTGAAGCCGACGAGGCGCCATTGCTGGCGGAACTGGTGCCCGGCCTCAAGGAAGCCGCCCTGCAAGCCGACATCCTGCGTTTCACCGAGGAGATCGAGGCGCTTGGCCCAGTCAATCTCGCGGCGCTGGAGGAACTGGAAACCGCGCGCGAGCGCAAGGGTTACCTCGATGCCCAGTCGGAAGACCTGAACCAGGCGATCGGCACGCTGGAAGACGCGATCCGCCGCATCGACTATGAAACCCGCGAACAGTTGCAGCAGACTTATGACACCGTCAACGGCCATTTCGGCACATTGTTTCCCCAGTTGTTCGGCGGTGGGGAAGCGCGGCTGATACTCACCGGGGACGAGATTCTCGACGCCGGCATCCAGGTGCTGGCGCAGCCGCCCGGCAAGAAGAACAGCAGCATTCATCTCCTGTCGGGCGGCGAAAAGGCTCTGACCGCCACCGCACTGGTGTTCGCGCTGTTCCAGCTCAATCCGGCGCCGTTCTGCCTGCTCGACGAGGTCGATGCCCCGCTCGACGATACCAATACCGAGAGATTTTGCGCCATGGTCAAGCGCATGTCGCAACAGACCCAGTTCCTGTTCATCAGCCACAACAAGATCGCCATGGAAATGAAATGGCCCAGCAACTGGTCGGCGTCACCATGCAGGAGCAGGGCGTGTCGCGCGTGGTCGAGGTCGACATGGAAGAGGCGCTGCGCATCAGCGAAGTGCCTGAAGCGGTTGCCCTCTAGTGTAGTGTGTAGTGACTACCCGGGACATTCGGTATGCTGAGTGAATTGCAAATCACCCTGATCGGCGCCGGATTGACTGCCGTGGCCGGGGTATGGGGCTATAACTCCTGGCAGGGTTACCGTCAGCGCAAACTGGCGGAGCGGATCGTCGGTGCGGAACAGGAAGACGTCCTGATGCAGGGGGATTCGGCAGGCAAGGAATCCGCACCAATTACTGGCGATGAATTTGCAACCGCTCCCCGGCGCATCGAGCCGGTATTTGCCTCATCCGACGAATCCAACGAATCCAATGAGATTGACACCGCAACTGAGCCCGGCGATAGCGAGCCGCCGGCCGAACTGGCGGACGACTTCATCGATTGCATCGTGCGCCTAGAAGCGGCGGAAATGGTGGCCGCGCCGCTGTTCTGGGCGGCACAGCGCCAGATATTCGGCGCCCTGGAGGACCACCTTCGCTGGAGCGGATTGGACGAGAACAGCGGACAATGGCGACAGATTCGCGCGCACGATGCGACGAGCTACCGGCACTTGCGTGCTGCCCTGCAAGTCGCCGACCGCAACGGTCCGATCGGCGAGGCCGAACTGGCCCGCTTCTACGACGGTGTCGGGCAACTGGCCGAGAATTTCCAGGTGGCGGCCGAGTATTCGGCGGCATCGGTTGTCCTCGCGCATGCCCGTGCGCTCGATGAGTTTTGCGCCTCGGTGGACTGGCGCATCAGCGTAAATGTGGTGAATCTCGCCGGCCAGACCGTGGCGGCCGCCCGATTGATCGATCTGGCGACGGAGACCAGCCTGTGGCTCAAGGATGACGGGGTATTCCATGCCGAAGACGCCGCCGGGCAGACGGTGTTTACCCTGAGCGATCTGGGCGGAAAACCGTTCGCCGATGGCCTCGGATCGCTGAGCTTGAACGGCGTCACCCTCAGCGTCGATGTTCCGCGTGTGGCTGACGGCAGCCAGGCTTTCGATCGCCTGCTGGATGCTGCCCGCAAGCTGATGACGTCGTTTGACGGCACGCTGGTGGATGACCGACGCACACCGCTTTCGGACGAGATGCTCGCCACGATCCGTGGCAAGATCGAGGAGTTCCAGGCAAAGATGTCCGCACACCAGATTCCCGCCGGCGGCCGGCGCGCCCTGCGGCTTTACTCCTGATTCCGTCATGACAGCCTCCCGCGCTGCCGCCGAGCGTGCCGAAGCTTTGCGCAAAGAGATCGAGCGTCACAGTTCCGCCTACTACGTCCATGACCAGCATACGATCCCGGATGCCGAATACGATCGGTTGTTCCGAGAGTTGGAGGCGTTAGAGGAGGAATATCCCGAACTTGCCTCGCTCGATTCGCCGACACAGCGTGTTGGAGGTAAACCACTTTCTGGATTCGCGACAATTCGGCATGATGTGCCGATGGGATCGATTAGGAATATCGCTTATGTCGAACCGGGAAGTAAGGCCAATCTCTATGACGAACGTGCAGCAATTCAATTCGATGCTGATATCCGGAAAAAACTCAAACTAACCGACCGAGATTTGCCAGTGGAGTATACCGCCGAGCTTAAGTTTGATGGACTGGCAATTAGTCTTCGATATGAGCAAGGTGTGCTTGTCAGAGCAGCTACGCGTGGCGATGGCATGACCGGGGAGGACGTGACCCTCAACGCAAGAACTATTCGAGATATTCCTCTTCGGTTAGTCGGAAGGAATATTCCGTTTGTTCTCGATGTTCGCGGCGAGGTCTACATGCTGTGGGCCGACTTTGAGAAATACAACACGAGCGCTCGGCTTAGAGGTGAAGATACTTTGATGAATCCTCGTAACGCAGCGGCGGGGGGAATTCGTCAGCTTGACCCGTCAATTTCTGCTCGGCGCTCGTTACGGTTTTTTGCCTACGGCATTGGTTCATCCCAAGGCTGGGTAGTCCCATCTAACCATAGCGATCTACTTGATGCTTTGGCTTCATTTGGTTTGCCCGTTTCCTCTTGTCGAAAAGTTGTAGTCGGAGTCAAAGGGTTAATGTCGTTTTATCGAGAAATTGCTGGGAAGCGTCCCACTCTCGGTTTCGATGTCGATGGCGTTGTCTATAAGGTTAATAGTCTAGCAATTCAGACAGCTCTTGATGTTGATAACACAAAGAAACATCCAGACTGGGCGGCTGCGCATAAGTTTCTGCCCCAAGAAGTCTCAACCAAGGTTGAGGATATCGAGGTGCAAGTCGGACGCACCGGCGCTCTTACTCCTGTCGCGCGATTGGCGCCAGTTATTGTCGGAGGTGTTGAGGTCTCGAATGCGACACTTCACAACGAAGATCAGATACGACGAAAGGATATTCGAAAGGGAGATACTGTAATTGTCCGCCGAGCTGGCGACGTCATTCCAGAGGTCGTCGCAGTGGTGCTTGATCGGCGCCCCCCTGGTACTAAGCAATTTCAAATGCCATCGACGTGCCCGATTTGTGGATCAAAGGTTATCAAGGTAGTTAAAGAGCAGAGACTCAAGACAAAAGAATCGAGGCAAAAGGAAGAGGCTGTCCTGCGATGTATTGGTGGCCTTGCTTGCCCGGCGCAAGCCAAAGAAGCGTTAATCCATTTCGCGTCGCGACGAGCGATGGACATTGATGGACTCGGCGAAAAGTTGATTGACCAATTGGTTGATCAAGGATTAGCCAAGAACCCTGCTGATCTTTATTCTCTGAAAGGCTCCGAACTGAGCAGGCTGGACAGGATGGGCGAAATATCAGCTTCGAATCTGGTCAAGTCAATTGAAACCAGTAAGAATTCATCGCTAAGTCGGCTCATCTTTGCTCTCGGTATTCCGAATGTTGGAGAGGAGACTGCGAAGGATATTGTTAAGGCGTTTGGACGTCTTGACTTCATCATTGATGCTAGGCCAGAAGTGCTAGTGTTCGTGCCGAATGTCGGTAAAGATACTGCTACCCCCGTATACGCCTTCTTCTCAGATGGTCACAATCGGCAAGTTGTTGATCGCTTGAGACAGGCCGGTGTCAATTGGGTCGAATCCCCAATTACGATCCGAGCCTCGTTTGCGGAGCTAATAGCTCGCCTCGATATAAAGAAGATTGGAGCTAAGCGAGCTGAGCAACTAGCTTCCCATTTTCAGACTATTTCAAGGTTGGTCGATGCGGACCTGTCGGAACTAACAAGAACTTTGGATTCCGAAACGGCTGCAAGAAGTGTTTCAGAGCACATCTCTGAGATTGGAGTAAGGCAGAGACTATTGGATGTTGAGGCGCAGTTAATTGACTTTGGGATGCATTGGACTAACCAGCCTGCAACAGCGGTTCGTGCTCCTGGCGGCGCTTTGGTTGGCAAGACGCTTGTTCTTACAGGAACGCTATCGAGCTTGAGCCGGGATGCCGCGAAGCAGATGATTGAAGCTGCGGGAGGACGAGTAACTGGGAGCGTTTCACCAAAGACGGACTATGTTGTTGTTGGCGATGATCCCGGGCAAAAATATCAAGAGGCGTTGGAGCTTGGCATCAGGACTCTTTCCAAGGACGAATTGCTTCGTATTGTTGAAGGGGCAGGACAGCAGACACTGAGTTTTGACGATGAACATTGAATTCAAAGTGCCGAGTAGTAGCAGTGATTCCGATTATCTGGTCACGATTTGTAACGATGAGGCGGGCGTACTGGTAACCTGCTCGTGCCCTGCTGGTACATATGGAAAGCTCTGCAAGCACAAGCTTCAGGTGCTGACTGAATGTATCGAGGATAAACAAGTTGTTGTGCTTGACAGTGATCGCGTGTCTGTGTGCGACATGCTTCAGGATACCGAGATATTGGCGCTGTTGAGAGCGTTTAGTGCTGCTGAACAAGACTTGGTCAGAGTGAAACGTGCTTTAGAATTGGCAAAGCGGAATCTGGAGATGGCGCTTAGAGGAAAAGTGGAACATCCATGAAAAAAATCACCAAAGCCGTGTTCCCCGTCGCGGGCCTGGGCACCCGCTTCCTGCCGGCGACCAAGGCCAGCCCCAAGGAAATGATGCCGATCGTCGACAAGCCGCTGATCCAGTTTGCGGTGGAGGAGGCCGTCGCCGCCGGCATCACCGACATGATTTTCGTCACCGGTCGCAGCAAACGTTCCATCGAAGACCACTTCGACAAGGCCTATGAGCTGGAAAGCGAGCTGGAAATACGCGGCAAGCTCGAGACGTTGGAGTTTGTCCGCACCCTGCTGCCCAAGGACATCAATTGCATCTATATCCGCCAGGCCGAAGCTCTCGGCCTGGGCCATGCGATCCTTTGCGCCAAGCCGGTGGTGGGAGATGCGCCATTCGCCGTGCTGCTGGCCGACGACTTGCTGGACGGCGAGCCGCCGGTGATGCGGCAGATGGTCGATGTTTACAACACCCATCAATGTTCGATACTCGCCGTGCAGGAAGTCCCGCGCGCCGATACCCGCAGCTACGGCATAGTCGCTGCCCAACCGCTTGCAGAACGCCTGGAGCGGATCACTGCCATCGTCGAGAAACCTCGGCCCGAAGACGCGCCATCGACCTTGGCCGTAGTCGGGCGCTATATTCTGACACCGCGCATCTTCCACCACCTGGAACAGGTCCAGCCAGGTTCCGGAGGCGAGATCCAACTCACCGACGGCATCGCAGCGCTGCTGGCCGAGCAGCAGGTACTGGCCTATCGGTATGCCGGCACGCGCTTCGATTGCGGGTCCAAGCTGGGTTACCTACAGGCCATGGTCGAGTTTGGACTGCGCCACCCCGAGGTCGGCGCCGACTTTGAGGCTTACCTGAATAACCGGGACCCTTGAGGAATGCTCTGAAGCAGTAATTACGCAGCGGCGCGGCTGGCCCGCTTGCGGTCGTTTTCCGACAGGTAACGCTTGCGGATGCGGATGGATTTTGGGGTGATTTCCACCAGCTCGTCGTCGGCGATGAATTCCACCGCACTTTCCAACGTGACCTGGATCGGCGGCACCAGGCGAACGGCTTCGTCGGTGCCCGAAGAGCGGACGTTGGTGAGTTGCTTGCCCTTGATCGGATTGACCACCAGATCATTGTCGCGGCTATGCACGCCGATGACCATGCCTTCGTAGAGCGGATCGCCATGGGAGGCGAACATGCGGCCGCGATCCTGTAGCTTCCATAATGCATAGGCGACGGCCATGCCGTTCTCCGCCGAAATCAGCACGCCATTGCGGCGTTCCGCCATGATGCCCGCCACCGGACCGTAGTCGTCGAAGACGTGGCTGGCCATGCCGGTGCCGCGTGTCAGGGTCATGAATTCTCCCTGGAAGCCGATCAACCCGCGCGCCGGAATACGGTATTCCAAACGCACGCGGCCCTTGCCGTCAGGTTGCATGTCCTGCAAGTCGCCGCGACGGCGGCCGAGTTCTTCCATGACACCGCCCTGATTGGTTTCTTCGACATCGACAGTGAGCAGCTCATAGGGTTCCAGCTTCTCGCCATTGACTTCCTTCATGATCACGCGTGGCCGCGATACGGCCAGCTCGTAGCCTTCGCGGCGCATGTTTTCGAGGAGTATCGTCAGATGAAGTTCGCCGCGGCCGGAGACCAGGAATACGTCCGCATCCGCAGTGTCCTCGACGCGCAGTGCCACATTGGCGAGCAGTTCCTTCTGTAGTCGCTCGCGGATCTGGCGGCTGGTGACATATTTGCCTTCCTTGCCGGCGAACGGTGAGGTGTTGACCTGGAAGTTCATGGTCAGCGTCGGCTCGTCTACTTTCAAGGGCGGCAGGCCGACCGGATTCTCCAGGTCGCACAATGTGACGCCGATGCCGACTTGCTCGATGCCGGTGACCAGCACGATGTCACCGGCCTCGGCTTCCTGCGCCTGTTCCCGCTCCAGTCCCTGGAAGACGAAAATCTGATTGACCTTGGAACGGCCCTTGGCCTCGTCGCCATACATCACCGCCACTTCCTGTCCCGGCTTGATGCGGCCATGGGTGATTCGGCCGATGCCGATGCGGCCGATGTAGCTCGAATAATCCAGTGAGCAAATTTGTAGCTGCAATGGTCCGTCGACATCCACGTTGGGCTGGGCCACATGCTTCAGTATGGCTTCGAACAGCGGTTTCATGTCGCTGCCGGGCTGCTTCGCATCCAGCATCGCGTAACCGTTGAGTGCCGAAGCGAACACCACCGGAAAATCCATCTGCTCTTCGCTGGCGCCGAGTTTGTCGAACAAGTCGAAGGTGTGGTTGATGACCCAGTCCGGGCGCGCGCCGGGACGGTCGATCTTGTTGATGACCACGATGGGCTTCAGTCCCAGTGCGAGAGCCTTACGCGTAACGAAGCGCGTCTGCGGCATCGGGCCTTCGACGGCGTCTACCAGCAGCAACGCGCCATCCACCATCGACAAGACGCGCTCGACCTCGCCGCCGAAATCGGCGTGGCCCGGGGTGTCGACGATGTTGATGTGGGTTCCCAGGTAGTCGATGGCGCAATTCTTTGCCAGGATCGTAATGCCGCGTTCCTTCTCCAGGTCGTTCGAGTCCATGACGCGTTCGGTGATGTGCTGGTGAGCGGCAAACGTGCCTGACTGGCGCAGCATTTGATCCACCAGGGTGGTCTTGCCGTGGTCAACGTGGGCGATGATGGCGATGTTGCGTATGGAACGGGACATGGGTTTGCGGTGCACAAGAAAGGGCCGGGATTGTATCACGGACAAGCCAGATGACCAATTAAGCTTTTGATGCCATGTTAGAATTCCCTCATTTCCAGCCTGAGAGTCCTGACATGTTGGCAATCATCGGTGGCAGCGGCTTGACCCAACTCGCCAGCCTCGAAGTATCGAGACAGCAAGTGGTGCGCACGCCTTTTGGCGAGCCCTCCGGGGCTTTGACTTTCGGCCGCATCGGCGGACGGGAAGTGGTATTTATAGCCCGGCACGGTTATGGGCATACCATCCCGCCGCATCTGGTCAATTATCGCGCCAATATCTGGGCGCTGGCGCGGGAGGCAGGCGCCAGTTACATTGTCTCGGTGGCTTCGGTCGGCGGGATTAGAGCCGACCTCGGTCCCGGCACCCTGGTGATCCCCGACCAGATCATCGATTACACCTGGGGACGGCAAATGACTTTTCATGACAGCCGCGAGGCGCAGGTAGTACATACGGACTTCACCGAGCCTTATGACCAGGCATTGCGCCAGCAACTCTGCGAGGCCGCGGCAGGCGTCGATGAACCAGTTGCGAATGGTGCCGTCTATGCCGCCTCGCAAGGTCCCCGGCTCGAGACTGCGGCAGAAATCAATCGCTTTGAACGCGACGGCGCGCATATCATCGGCATGACAGGCATGCCCGAGGCGGCGTTGGCAAGGGAAGCCGGCGTCCCTTATGCCGCCCTGACCGTCGTTGCCAACTGGGCTGCCGGCCGCGCCGACAGCGCTCACGCGATCCATTTCGAGAACCTCGAAACGGTGCTACAGGTGGCCATGGTCAAAGTCCGCAAGATCATCGAGCACTTGTGCGTGACGGGAGCCTGTGCATGATCGAAAAGTCACGCGAGTCGAACAAAACGCCGTTATCGGATTGTTAAAAACCTTCCAAAAACTCGCAGTGTCGAAGTAAGCCGTTCCTTCCGTTTCGATCCGGGCCGCCGTTTTTGAGATGTCCTATATCGACGGTTGAATAGTGCTGCTTGCCCACGTTCCTCGCCGCCTCGGTCTCTGACGCTGCGGCCGCTACTTGCAGGATGGCTGTCAGCCATCGCTCCCGGTCGGTCCGACCTTCCACCCATGCGTCCCCGACAGCGGCAACCGAAGTTGACCTAGATCAAGTCTACGAACGATCGTTCGGATAGCATGGCCACGGTACTAGACTACGAACGATCGTTCGGATAGCATTGTCAGCATAGTGGATATGAAAAGGCGGTCATATGTTGCGGGTTGTCGGCTGGAACAATCTGCGAGGATAAGCTGGAGGACAAATGTTTTTCACACTTCACTCGATTTCCCCTAGTGCCATCTTGCGCACCGGTGATTCACTGCTCGTTGAGCATTACCATCGATCCGCTTATGAGCAGCGTCGGTCCTTCCCCAGGGAAAAGCGGTGGTAAGCCCCGTCTCCGCCGAGCGCTCGAGGCAGCTCCGGCACGAGGGACAACGCCTCGAGATTCTTGCGGCGGCAGCGGCGGCCATTGCAGAGCACGGCTTCCACGGCATGACCATGCGCGGCCTTGCCCGCGCGACGGGAAGGGGCCTGGCCACCTTCTACAACTACTTTTCCTGCAAGGAAGACGTGCTTTTCTCGCTGCAAACCGAAGCCTTCGAAACCATGACCGACTCGGTACATGAGGCGCTTACGGAGGTTGCGGAACCCGCCGACAGGCTGTACGTCTTCATCTTGAACCACCTGCGCTATCTAGCCGAGCACGGCTCGGAGATGCGGGTGCTGGTCAGCGAAGCCGCCGCCTTGCCGGCCGGGCGGCGCAAGACGGTGCGCCTGCTCAAGGAAGGCTACTTCAAGATCTGCCGGGACATCGTCGCCGCCATACTCGCCGACGGCTGCAACACACCCGGCGCCTGCGGCGGCGCCAGCCTGGACCCGATCGAGGTCGAGCGCATGACCTACAGCATGTTCGGCATGCTCAACTGGAGCTACGGTTGGTACGAGCCCCGTCATCACGGCAGTCCCGAGGATGTCGCCCGGAGCATGCATGCACTGGCCGTGTGCGGCCTCGTGGCGCAATGCCCGCACCGCCCGGCAGAAGAGAATTTGCGGCATCGTCTCGGCGCCGTCCGCCAGTCGCCAGTCATCGGCAGGACCGGTCGGAGAACAGCAGCATCCCTGAAGCAATTGTCGTCGGCAGAAAAGAACAGCAAACGCGTGTAAGCGCGCGAAACCTACGTACAGAACACAGTCTTAGAGAGGACCAGAGAAATGCGGTACGGAGAAATAGGGTTCGATCTGGAAATTGATCTCTCCCGCGGCAGCATAGACCGGGTGGAGACCGATCCGAGGGACACCAAGCTTTATCTGGGTGGCCTCGGCACCAATGCCAAGATCATGTGGGACAGGGTGCCGCCGGAGACGGAGGCATTTTCCGAGGACAACCTGCTGATTTTCAGCAGCGGCTTGCTCTGCGGTACCGGGGCGCCCGGCTGCAACCGCACCATCGTCTCGACCATTTCGCCGCAGACCAAGCTGATGGCCTATTCGATGATGGGCGGCTTCTGGGCGCCGGAATTGAAGTACGCCGGCTACGACAAGTTGATCATCAGCGGCAAGTCGGAACAACTGGTCTATCTCTGGATCAACAACGACAAGGTGGAGATCCGCGACGCATCGCATCTGAAGGGTCTGGGCGCGACCGAGACATCGGAAGCGATCCGCAAGGAACTGAAGGATCCCGACATCCAGGTGGCAGCCATCGGCCTGGCCGGCGAGAACCGGGTCCTATACGCTTCCGTTGAGCAAGGCCGCTCCAGCGCCAGCCGCGGCGGCATCGGCGCAGTGATGGGTGACAAGGGTCTCAAGGCGATCGCCGTACGCGGCACCAAGGACATCAATGTCGCCGACCCCGCCAAGTACATGGACCTGTGCAACGATGTGCTGAAGTACATCAAGTTCCGCGAAGACAATCCGATCAAGGGCGTGCCACCGATTTTGCAGGGACTCGGCTCGCCGCAGGAAATGGCCATTGTCGACGAACAATGGCACACCACCAACTTCATGTGGGGCAACTCGCGCACCCGTCGCAAGGACTTCTGGACGCATCAAATCGAGGAGAAGTGGCGCGAGACCCAGGAGAACGTGCGCACCCGCCTGATCAGCTGCCACAACTGCCCGATGAAGTGCGGCGCGACCATCTCGGTACCGGGGCTGCCCACTTACATGATGAAGTGCTACTCGAAACTGACGTATACCATGGCCGCTTTTGCGGACCTGGACTTCGGCTTCAAGATCGCCCAGAAGGCCACCGAATACGGCCTCGATGGCTTCTCGGCGCCGCAGGCCATGGCCTTCGGTCTTGAATTGTTGGAGGCGGGTATCCTCACGGAGGCCGACTTCCCCGGCATGCCTGAAGACACGGAAGGGCGCTTCTTCTATCTGCTGGAGAAAATCGTCCGCCGTGAAGGCATCGGCGATTATCTCGCCGACGGCACCTACTGGGCGGCCCGGCGTATCGGCAAGGGCGCCGAGAAGTTCGACCACAACACCATCAAGAAGCACGAGCAACTGCCGCTCAAGCTGGGCATGCTCAATCCGGTCTATTACCTGATGTACTCGACCGGCGAAAAGATCAACATCACCCAGATCGAAGGCCAGTTCCCGCAGGAGCCGTTCGCGACCAGGGAGGCGCGCGAGGAGTTCGTCAAGGATTGGTTCCAGGTGCCCGACGAGAAGTTCAAGAAGTATTACGTAGACTGGGAGCCGCGCGGCGAAATGTCGAACCCCCACTATCCGACGCCCGAGATGGCCAGCGAGATCGTGGACTGGATGGAGAAGATGCACTACATCGACGATGCCTTGGGCATGTGTGCCGGCCTGTCGTCCTTTCCGTTGAAGCCGCCCTACCACATCCACAACTATCCAGAGTTCGTCACGGCGGCGACCGGCATCAAGATGGACAAGGACGACGTGTGGCAGTCGGCGACGCGCACCCGCACCCTCATGCGCGCTCTCAACGTCCGCCGCGGCATGCGCCGGGCCGATGACAAGCCACCGGAAGACCATTGGAAAAAACGCTTCCCCGACCTTGAGAAACAGTTGCTCGATCAGTATTACAAGCTGAAGGGTTTCAACGACCAGGGCATTCCGACCAAGGAATCCCTGCACGAGCTGGAAATGGATTTCGTCGCCGAGGAATTCGAGCAGAAGGGGATATACGCCCATGGCTAAGGTAAAGAAAATCGTCAAGTCGATCACCATCGATGCCGACAAGTGCAACGGCTGCAAGGCTTGCGAAGTGATCTGCTCTTCGTGGCATGCGACGCCGCGCTACAGTAGCAACAACCCGGCGCGCTCGCGCATCCGCATCGTGCGCCTGCCGCTGCGCGACATTTACCTGCCGGTCTACGCCGGCGAGTACACGGTGGCCGAGTGCACCGGCCGCGACAAGTACATCATCGACGGCAAGGAATATAACGAGTGCGATTTCTGCCGCGCCTCCTGCCCCTCGCGCGACCTGTTCAAAGAGCCCGATTCCGGCTTGCCGCTGAAGTGTGACATGTGCGAGGAAACACCGGCGCTGGAGAAGCCCAAATGCGTCGAATGGTGCCTCGCGGACGCGCTGGTCTATGTCGAGCGCGAAGAGGAAGTCGAGGAAGACCAGGTGAAGTTGGGCGACGTCGAGATCGGTCTCGGCTCGCTGATTGACAAGTATGGCTTACAGCAGGTGCTGGATACGGCCGCCCGAATGGCGAAGCCGTAGGACATCCGACCAAACGACAAGGTAAGAAAGCATGGACATCGTAGCCCCGGAAAAAGAGATCATTGCCGCGATCAAGGCGAGCGGCGGCGACGCTTTCAAGTCCTGCTACCAGTGCGGCATGTGCGATACCGTTTGCCCCTGGAACCGGGTCAGCAAATTCAGCATGCGCAAGATCGTGCGCGAGGCACGACCTGCGGCAAGTGCCCTCAGGTCTGTCCTCGCGACGTCAAGCAGATCGAATCCGGCGTGGCGCTGCGCCGCATCGCCACCGAGTACGATGTGTTTGCGGGTGCCGCCTCACCCATCCCAGGCGTGGCCGCCAGTCTCAAGGCCGAGGGCAACCCCTTCGGCGAAGCGCGCTCCAAGCGGGCCGACTGGGCCAAGGATCTTAACGTCAAGCGCTTCGAGGAGGGCATGGAGATTCTCTACTCCCCGGGCTGTTACCTGTCCTATGCTCCACGCGGCAGGAAGATCGCCAAGGCCACGGTGGAAATCCTGCAAGCGGCCGGCGTGAACTTCGGGATACTGGGCACCGACGAAAGCTGCTGCGGCGAGAGCATCCGCAAGACCGGCGACGAGAAGCTGTTCAAGAGCCTGGCACGCCAGAACATCAGGAACTTCGTGGATAACGGCGTCACCAAGATTCTGGTGTCCTCGCCACACTGTTATCACAGCTTCAAGAACGAATACGCCGAGTTCCGGGTGAATTTCGAGGTGCTGCACATCACCGAGTTCGTCTTTCAGTTGATCGAGTCGGGCCGGCTCAAGCTCACGAAGGAAGTCGTCCAGACGGTCACCTACCATGACCCTTGCTACCTGGGACGCCACAACGGCGTTTACGAGCAGCCGCGCGAAGCGCTGAAGGCCGTGCCCGGTTTGAAACTCATGGAGATGGCCGAGTCGCGCAAGAATAGCTTCTGCTGCGGCGGCGGCGGCGGCCGCATCTGGATGGAAACCCCCAAGGGCGAGCGCTTCTCCGACCTGCGTCTGGAGCAGGCGGTCGGTACCGGCGCTCAGGTGCTGGCGACGGCCTGCCCCTACTGCACGACCAATTTTGAAGACAGCCGCTTGAACCGGCCGGATGGAGGTGCCTCCATCGAAGTCAAGGACATCACCGAAATCATCCGCGAAGCAATCTAGGCGAGGACAATAAAGTGACATTCGGACTCCTGCAACAGCAAATGGACACGCAGCGCGTCTTGCGTGGCGCGGATGACAATATGGGCGACATCATGGTCGTCGGCGGAGGCATCAGCGGCATTCAGGCCGCGCTGGACCTGTCGGCGTCCGGTTACAAGGTCTACCTGGTGGAGAAGTCGCCGACCATCGGTGGCAAGATGTCGCAGTTGGACAAGACCTTCCCCACCAACGACTGCTCGATGTGCATCGAGTCGCCGAAGTTCATCGAAACCGACCGCCAGCCGAATATCGAGTTGATGACCTATACCGACGTCGATTCGGTCGAGGGCGAGCCCGGCGACTTCACCGTCACGCTACTGAAGAAGCCGCGCTACATCATCGAAGACAAGTGCACCGGCTGCACGGTCTGCGTCGAGTACTGTCCGGCCAAGATCCCCGACCCGTTCAACCAGAACCTGTCGCTGAACAAGGCGGTGCACATCTACTTCTCGCAAGCCGTGCCCCTGGTCACCTACATCGACGACAGTTGCCTGTTCCTCAAGGACAAGACCTGCTCGATCTGCCAGACCGTCTGCGAGAATGACGCCATCGACTTCGGCCAGAAGGCGGAGAAGGTCAAGGTCAAGGTCGGCGCCATCCTGCTCTCGCCCGGCTACGAGACCTTCGATCCCCTGCCGCGCAACGACTATGGCTACGGCCAGTTCAAGAACGTCGTCACCAGCATGGACTTCGAGCGCCTGCTGTGTTCCACGGGTCCGCACGAAGGCCAGATCCTGCGCCCCTCGGACAAGAAGCATCCGCAGAAGATCGCCTGGATTCACTGCGTTGGTAGTCGCCAGGTGACCCCGGGCGGCAACAGCTATTGCTCCTCGGTGTGTTGCTCCTATACGCAGAAACAGGTGATCCTGGCCAAGGACCATCTGCCCGACATGCACGCCAAGATCTTCCACAACGACATCCGTTCCTACGGCAAGGACTTCGAGCGCTTCTATCAGCGAGCGCAGAAGCTGCCCGACGTGCATTTCATCCGCAGCTACGTCTCGGTCGGCAGCGAAGACCCGGTGACCGGCGACGTCTCCATCCGCTACACCACGCCTGACGGCGTGGTCGAGGAATTCTTCGAACTGGTGGTGCTATCGGTGGGCCTGGCGCCACCCAAGGACGCGCAGCGCTTCTCCAAGGTGTTCGGCATCGAACTCAACCACCACGGCTTCTGCAAGGTCGATCCCTTCAATCCCTTGCAGACTAGCCGTCCCGGCATCTACACCAGTGGCGCCTTCCAGGGCCCGATGGATATTCCCGAGTCGGTGATGGGCGCCAGCGGTGCAGGCGCCCAGGCCTCCTACCTGCTCAAATCGCGACGCGGCCAGCTCTCCGAAGACCGGGTGTACCCGGAAGAGAAGGACACCTCCGAGGAAGAAGCCAAGGTCGGCGTCTTCGTCTGCCGTTGCGGCGCCAACATCGGCCGCGTGGTCGACGTGCCAGGCATCGCCGAGTACGCCAAGACCCTGCCTGGCGTAGTGCATGTCGAGGAGAGCCTGTTCGCCTGTGCCACCAACACCGCCAAGGCCATCTCCGACACCATCCGCGACAAGGGACTGAACCGGGTGGTGGTCGCCGCCTGCACGCCGCGCACGCATGAACCGCTGTTTCGTGACACCCTGCGCGAGGCTGGCGTCAATCAGTACTACTTCGACATGGCCAACATCCGCGAGCACTGCACCTGGGTGCACTCCAAGGAGCAGGAAGCGGCGACGCAGAAGGCCAAGGACATCGTGCGCATGTCGGTGGCGCGGGCCGGCAAGCTGGAGCCGCTGGAAGAGTTCTCGCTGCCGGTGGACAAGACGGCGCTGGTAGTCGGCGGCGGTGTGGCCGGCATGACCAGCGCCCACACCCTGGCCGAGCAGGGCTATGAGACCTATCTGATCGAGAAGGCCTCCGACCTCGGAGGCATGGCCAGCCGCCTGCACTACACGCTCGAAGGCATGGATGTGCAGAGCTTCCTCAAGGATCAGAAGAAAAAGGTCTACCGGCATCCGAAGATCCACGCCATCACCGATGCGACCATCACCCACGTCGATGGCTATGTCGGCAATTTCACCACCACGGTCGCATCGAAGGGACGCGTGCGTACCATCAAGCACGGTGCGGCCATCATCGCCACAGGTGCGGTCGAATACAAGCCGACCGAGTATCTGTATGGCCAGAATGACAAAGTCATGACCCTTCTGGAGATGGAAGGCAAGCTTGCCAAGCAGGACGAAAAGCTGCTGGCTGCCGAAAGCGTGGTGATGATCCAGTGCGTCGGCTGCCGTAACGAAGATCGCAACTACTGCGCCCGTGTCTGCTGTAGCGGCGCCATGAAGAACGCCCTGAAGATGAAGGCGCTGAAGCCGGACGTGGACATCTATGTGCTCTTCCGCGACATCCGCACTTATGGCTTCCGCGAGGACTACTACCGCGCGGCCTCGAACCAGGATGTCAAGTTCATCCGCTATGAACCGCAAGACCTGCCCCAACTGGAAGCGAAGGACGAGGGCGGCCGCAGTTTCATCCGCGTGACGGCGGCCGATCCGATCCTCGGCAAGAGGCTGGAGCTGGACGTAGATGCCATTGTCCTGGCGGCGGCGGTGATCCCCACCCCGGGATCAAACGAACTGGCACGCCAGTTCAAGGTGCCCCTGGGGCCGGATGGCTTCTTCCAGGAAGCCCACGCCAAGCTGCGACCGGTGGACTTCGCCGCCGAAGGCGTGTTCCTCTGCGGCACGGCGCAGTATCCCAAGCACCTGTCGGAGACCATCACCCAGGCCTACGGCGCGGCGGGCCGGGCCCTGACCCTGCTATCGCGCGACACCGTGGTCGCCTCGGGCGCGGTCTGCGCGGTGACGGCCAGAGATTGCGTCTCGTGCGGCGCCTGCATCTCGGTGTGCACCTACGGCGCCATCGATTTCCTCGATACGCCGCGCGGCAAGAAGGCGGTGGTGAATGCGGTGCTGTGCAAGGGCGACGGGCTATGCAACGCCAAGTGCCCGACCGGGGCAATCACGCTTTCCCACTACACGGACGGCGAAGTGTTCAACCAGATTGACGCCGCGCTGGAACTGGTCTGAAGCGTGCCGATGAAATACAAAAAATCGCAACGCAACCGATAAGGTAAGAATATGGCAGCCCCATCCGATTTCAAACCCATCATCGTCGGCTTTCTCTGCAACTGGTGCTGTTACGGCGGCGCCGACTTGTGCGGCGTCTCGCGCTTTCAGTATCCGCCTTATCTGCGCGTGATCCGCCTGATGTGCTCGGGCCGGGTCGACCTCGAGTTCATATTCCGCGCCTTCGCCAAGAAGGCCGACGGCGTGTTCATCGGTGGCTGCCATCTCGGCGACTGCCACTACAACCCCGAGGGCAACTACGACGCCCTGGGCAACAGCCTGGTCGCCAAGCGCATCCTCGAAAACGTCGGCGTCAATCCAGATCGGCTGCGCCTGGAATGGGTGTCGGCGGGCGAGGGCATACGTTTCGCCGAAGTCATGAACGAGTTCGGGGCGAAGATCAAGAGCCTGGGGCCGCTGGGATCAAGCGAAGGCCGCGAGATTCCCGACCTACAGGCGGGCCTGGAAGCGGCCACGCAACTGGTGCCTTATTTCAAGCTGGTCGAGCGCGAAAGGTTCCGGGTGCCGAAGAGGACGGAAGACGGCTACCACGAATTCTTTTCCCGGCCCGATTTCGAGCCGCTGTTCAAAGAACTGGTCATCGACAAACTGACCATGGGCCGCGTCATGGGCGCGCTGCGCGCCGGCGAGTCGTCTGCCGGGGACATTGCGAAGAAGTTGCGCCTCGATGCCGCGGAAGTCGCCCGGCATCTCCATCTGCTGTCGCAGCAGGGCGTGGTCCGGATGAACGGGAGCGAGGCGCAGGTCGCGGTCGCTGCCTGAAACCAATCACTTGAGCGAGATAAGCATAATGTGTGAACAAAAAATCGACGAGATCATCGAGAAGTACCGCGGCCAACCGAGCTCGCTGATCCATGCGCTGGTGGAGATCCAGCACGAGAACCACTGGCTGCCCAGGGAGGTGATGCACAAAGTGGCCGACGCCCTGCAAGTGCCCTTCGCCCAGGTGATGCAGATCGCCAGCTTCTACAAGACCTTCAGCCTGACGCCGAAAGGACGCAACGAGGTGCACGTGTGCACCGGCATGACCTGCCACTTGCGCGGAGCGGCCAAGTTGCTGGAGAAGGTCGAGGAGCTCACCGGACTCAAGGCGGGGGAGACGGACTCCGAGTCCAAGTTCACCGTCGAGACCGGCGCCTGCCTGGGTAGCTGCAGCATCGGGCCGGAACTCCTGAAACAATACGAGTAGGAACAGACCATGCCTAAGCTCCAATCAGCGGCCGAACTGGAAAAGTACCGAGCGGAAATCCTCGCGGCTCGTGATCGCGCCCAACCCTGCATCGCCGTCTGCGCCGGTGCCGCCTGCGACGGCATGGACTCGGCGGCGGTCGCCGCCGCCTTCCTGTTCGAGGCCGCCAAGCAGAAACTCGACGGCAAGTTGGAGGTGAGGACCACCGGCTGCCACGGCTACTGCGAGAAAGGCCCGAACGTCGTGGTCACCCCTGGCGAGATCTGCTATTTCGAGGTCCAGCCCACGGACGTGAAGGAAATTATCGCCGCCACGCTCAAGGGTGAGGTGGTCGAGCGCCTGGTGTACAAGGATCCGAACACCGGCGCCAAGGCCGTGCACATGAACGAGGTGCCGTTCTACAAGCACCAGATGCGTCTCTTGATCGGCGACAACCCGAAGATAGACCCGATGAAGATCGACGATTATCTGGCGGTCGGTGGCTATGCCGCCCTGGTAAAGGCGCTATCGACGATGACGCCGGATCAAGTTCTCGATGAGGTGAAGAAGGCCAACCTGCGGGGCCGCGGCGGCGGCGGCTTCCCGGCCGGCTCGAAATGGGAGACCACCAAGAACGCGCCGGAGAAGACCAAGTA
>JAPLQT010000014.1 GCA_026399515.1 Pseudomonadota bacterium
GCCCGCCCGGCGGTGGCCATCCTGGTCGGCGAGTTTGGTCCCATCGACGAAAGCACCGTCTGGGAGATCCTCAAGCGGCCGCTGGGCGACATGGCCGCGCCGATCAAGGCGACGGACGATCGACAGGCGGGGTTGTTTTGAGGGGTGGAAACGGCTCATATTCCTGCTCATGGATTTGGCAAAAGTGAGACAATTTGCCCGAGGAGACCCCAACCATGAGCAGCACCAGCTTCCAAGTAGTTTATGATGGACCGGCCTTATCCGGGAGCACGATTGACGTGCGGGAGCTTGCCCCCGCGTTGCTCGCGTTCGGCGATCTGATTGAGCAAGCCAACATAACTCTGAACTCGGGTAGGGCGAGTGTGGCACTCCGGGTGAATGCGTCATTCAAATCTGGTTGCTTCGGGATTGACTTCTCGGTCGTTCAAAGCCTGGTTGACCAGGCTCTCTCCCTGTTTAAAGAGCCTGGCGTGGTCAGCGCAAAGGAATTGGCCGAGGAGCTTGGCTTTGTTTACGAGAAGGTTGCCGCAGTGGGACTTGGCCTTCTCGGCATTATTAAGTGGCTGCGTAACCGGAAGATCAAGAAAGTTGTGCTGCTCGACAACGGACGCGCGCGAATCGAGGTTGATGGCGACTCGATCGAGACCGAGCGCATCACTATCGAATTGCTGCGTAACTTCAAGCTGCGCCAGGCGCTGCAAAAGGCGATCACCGAGCCGTTGGAAAAAGACGGATTTGACTCAGTCGCAATCTCGACCAAGCCCGAGGACGGCTTCATTGTCATTGGAAGAAATGAGAGGCAGTACTTTGTCGCGCCGCCTGCCGATGAAGAGGAGCTTGCCGATGAAACCGTTAACGCGAACCTTCAGTTGGTAAGCGTTTCGTTCAAAGGTGACAACAAATGGCGCTTCTTTGACGGCACGAACTCATTCTATGCCCTGATCTCCGATGATCAATTCGTCCATAAGGTGCAAATGTCTGAGGAAAACTTTGCGGCAGGCGACATCCTGAACGTCTCTCTACGCAAGCGGCAGTGGCTTGAGGCCGATGTCATGAAGTCCGAATACGAGGTCTTGAAGGTCATTAAGCACCGGCGCGGAATGGCGCAACTTCCTATGCCATTCAGCGAGAACGGCGATACGGCCGATCCGCAATCCGATTGACCTCCGCCCTCAACCAGGCGTAGTCTAAAAAAGAGCCCGCCCCGCGCGGGCTCTTGCATTACTGCTGGCGCCTGCCAGCGGTTTTCCCATCGCGCAGGCGCGTAACTTCGCACCTCATGTGCTCCGCCTGCAAATCCTTCCACCTTGATCCCGCCAACCGTATGACGGCCTGCGGCTATGGCCGCTGCGCGCATCGCCCGGCGTGGGAATTCAGATCGAAGTGCGCACCTTGTTTCTTCCACCCGTCCCGCTTCCTGGAGGCCAAATGAACGCGCCCCGTATGTCCCTGTCCCTTCTCCTCTTCATCCTGCTCGCCGTCCTGGTGATGATCGCGGCGCCCCAGCAGGCAATGGTCGCGCTCTACAAATTCGCCCTGGTCACCGGCGCCGGCGTCGGCGGCTACTACCTCGATCGCGAGCTATTCCCCTATGCCCGGCCGGATATCTTTCTGGTGGCATCGATGAATGAGTCCACTTCCATCGCCGGCCGCGAGCTGGCCTTTGCCGCCTCGATGCTGCGCCGGGCAATCATCGTGGTCGGCACGATGCACGCCGTTGGAATGGGTGCATAGCGTGCGCCTCAACATGGTCGCGGTGGCGATCGGGTTACTGTTCCTGGCCGCAGGCTATGTCAGCGGCGCGGAGCTGCCCCGCGAAGCCCAGCAGTATCGCCGCGACCTGGTGCGCAACGCCCGCATGATTTGGGGTCTGGATGCGCCGGTAGCCACCTTCGCCGCGCAGATCCACCAGGAAAGCGGCTGGCGCAAGGATGCCAAGTCCGCCTTTGCTTCCGGCCTGTCGCAGTTCACGCCGGACACCGCCGAATGGATCGGCAACATCGACCCCGAGCTGGCGCAGATGGGTCCGCAGCCGGGCAATCCGGTGTGGGCAATTCGCGCCCTGGTCCGCTATGACCTTTGGCTGTTCGACCGCTTGGCTATGGCGGGCGGCGAGTTCAACCGCATGTGGGCTTCGCTGCGCTGCTACAACGGCGGCGCCGGGCATTGGCTCAAAGAGGCACGCCTGGTCGCGAACCCTACTGTGAGGGAAGCGGTGGATGCCGCCTGCGGTCGGGCGAGCAGATCGCCGAAACACTGCCCGGAAAACCTCGGCTATCCGAAACGCATCATCGTCACGCTCCAGCCGCTTTATATGAGCTGGGGGCGCGGGGTTTAGGCCATGAACGATCTCCTCGCCATCATGGTAGCTATCGCCCTCGGCTTCGGCGCCGGCTGGAGCTGGCAGGGCTCGCGCGCCGACGCACGCGTCGCCGACCTCACCACCCAGCACGAAAAGGCATCTCGCGAGGCGGCTGAAGACGCCGGGTTGAAGCTGAAGGCGTCTGAGGATCTGGTGGACAGTATCGACAAGGCCGCCGCAATCCGCACCGCAACCCTCGAAAGAAAACTCCAGGAGACACAACATGCGCTCAAGACTGCTACTCGCAATCGCCCTTGCCTCGGCGGTCCTGCTCTGCGCGTGCTCGACCGCGCCCCCGGCATCCGGCTCGGCACTGCCGAGGCCGCGCTTGCCAGC
>JAPLQT010000051.1:0-4564 GCA_026399515.1 Pseudomonadota bacterium
CCATGAAGGTGCCCGGCATCCAGAGCGTGTATATCCCGCCCGAAGCCTGCGGCCGCTTCTGGGTGGTGGTGTCGGTCAAGCAGATGTATCCCGGCCACTCCAATCATGTCGGCAACGCAGTGATCTCCACCACCACCGGCCACTACGGCGTGAAAGGCGTGATCGTCGTCGACCACGACATCGAGGCCGACGACTGGGACCGTGTCTGGTGGGCGCTGGCGACGCGCTTCGACCCGAAGCGTTCGGCCCAGATCATCGACCGCGGCCGCTCCACCCCGCTCGACCCGGGCCTGCCGATCGAGGCGCGCGACATCACCAGCCGCATCATCCTGGATGCCTGCACACCTTACGAGTGGACCAACAAGCCCAACGAGATTTTCATGGACCGGGCCGTGTTGCAAAAAGTCTCCGACCGCTGGAATGAGTATGGCTTTACCGGCACCAGCCCGGTGGCCGGCATGATCAACCGGCTGACCCGGCCCGAAGTGAAGAAAGCCGCCAAGTAAGCCGGAGCCGGCAGCATGGGCAAGAAAGGCATCGTCATCGTCTGCAATCTGGACACGCGTGGCGAGGACATCGTCTTCGTCAAGCAATTGATAGCCGACCGTGGCCACGAGCCCATCCTGCTGGATTTCAGCATGGAGGAGCCGCCGCCGTTTGCCGGCGACATCACCACCGAGGCAGTGGCCTTGCGCGGTGGCTTGACTATCGAAGCGGTGCGCGAGAAATACCGCTCCGACCGGGACACCGCCACCAATAACCAGATCCGCGGCGCGGCTTTGATCGTCGATGAACTGGTCAAACAGGGCCGGGTGCAAGGCATCATCGGCATCGGCGGCGGCACCTCGACCCTGGTCGCCACCTCGATCATGAAGCGCCTGCCTTTCGGCATGCCCAAGCTGATGGCCTCGCCGATGGCGGCGCACCCGGCCTATATCGACAAATATGTCGGCACACATGACATCACCATGCATCACACGGTGCTGGATATCGTGAAAATGAATCCGCTGTTGAAGGCACAGATCATCAACGCGGTCGGCGCCATCTGCGGCATGGTGGAGATGACCCTGGGCACGAATTTCGTTTTCGACAAGCCCTGCGTGGCCGTCTCGTCCTTCGGCTTCGGCGAGATGGCCGTGCAGGCCGCGCTGGGCATGCTGGAAGAGGCCGGCTTCACGCCCATCGTCTGCCACGCGCAGGGCAAGGGCGACAAGGCGATGGAGGAAATGATCCGCGCCGGCGCCTTCCACGGCGTCGTCGATATTTGCATCGGCGGGATCATGGAAAATCTCTTCAAAGGCAACCGCGATCCGGGACCGGAGCGATTGATGGCGGCCGTGGACACCGGCATTCCCATGGTGCTGGCGCCCTGCGGCCTGGATATCCTCTCCTACGGCGGCCGCCCCGACATGCTGGAGAAAACCAAAGATCGCGTCCAGTACGTCCAGGACGCCTTGCGCGTCCAGGTGCGTACCACCGCCGAGGAGCTGCGACTGGCCGCCGACGTGATCGCCGAGCGGCTCAACCGGGCCAAGGGTCCGTGGACTTTCCTGGTTCCGTTGCAAGGCTGGTCGTCGCTGGACAAGGAAGGGCGGCCAATCTTCGATCCCGTTGCCGATGCCGCCTTCGTCGCCCGCTTGAAGGAAAAGCTCGCCTCTCCGGAGCGGGTGAAGGAAGTCGACCTGCATCTTTATACGCCGGAGTTTGCCAGAGTTGCCGTCGACGAATTTGTGCGGCTTTACGCCCAGGCGAAGCTGTCGCCAGCGGCGCCGCCCAAGGCTATGGCTGCGACGCCATGATCCGTCCCTGGCCGCTGCTGGCCTCGGAGCCGGTGTTCGATGCAGGTTTGCTCCAGGTGACGCGTGATCGCGTTCGCTCTCCGCGCACCGGCAGCGAGCGCGACTTCCATGTCATCCGGATGGTTGATTGGCTGATGGCCGTCGCGCTGACCGTGGACCATAAACTGGTGATGGTCAGGCAATATCGGCACGGTTCGCGCGAGGAGAGCCTGGAGGTGCCGGGCGGACTGCACGATGGCAACGCGGAGACCGCTGAACGAGGCGCGGCGCGCGAGCTGGCGGAGGAAACCGGCTATGGAGGTGGGACCTGGAGCTTTCTCGGACGCCTGCGGCCACAACCCGCCCTGCTCTCGAACCGCGCCTGGATTTATCTCGCCCGGGGAGTGCGCGCGACGGCAGCACCGGAACTCGATGCTGGCGAGGACATCGAGGTGGTGTTGCTGGATATCCAAGAAATCAACGCACGCATCGCCAGTGGCGAAATCAATAATGCCATGACCGTTGCCGCGCTTGCACTGGCGTCCTTCGCCGGTCAACTGTAGGAGGAGTCACAATGATCGTGCGACACTGGATGCAAACCAATCCGATGACTATTCCGAGCGATACCCTGGTCTCGGAGGCCAAGCGTCTGCTCAGCGACAACAATCTGCACGCCCTGCCCGTCGTAGACCGGGGGCGCTTGCGCGGACTGGTGACGCGCGCCAACATGTTGCGCATGGGGCACTTCGTCTTGCGCACCCAGAGCACGGACGAATTCAATTTCTTCGTCAATCGCCTCAAGGTGCGTGACGTCATGGTGCGCAATCCGGCCACGGTGCTGATCGACGACACCATGGAACATTGCCTGCTCAAGGGCCAGGAACGGGGTGTGGCCCAGTTCCCCGTCATGGATGGAGACGAGGTGGTCGGCATCATTTCCGCCAACGAGATATTTCAGCTTGCCGCGCACTGCATGGGGGCTTGGGAACGCCGCAGCGGCGTGACCCTGGCGCCGCTCAAACTCGGCCCCGGCGTGCTGGGCCGGATCGCCGACGTTGCCGTGGCGGCGGGCGCCGAACTGCAAGCCATCTACCCGGTAGGCCGGCACGAGAAGGCGGATGATGAAGGCCTTCCGGAAAAGACCGTGATCCTGCGTTTTCACGCCAAGGAGGTCGACGAGGTCGTCGCCGCGCTGACCCGGGCTGGTTTTCCGGTACTCGAATCCGCCGTGGCGCGAGAGTCCGCTACCCGGGAAACAACGGCGGGCGCTAGAATGCAATAATTCGCCGACCACGCCGGCGACGCCCGGTAATCCGGCTGGAAACAACAGGAGAAGGAACATGAGTTTGCCATTGGTGGTGGCGATTACCGGTGCCACGGGCGTGATTTACGGCGTGGAAATGCTGCGCGTCCTGAAGGATCTGGGCCAGGAAACCCACCTGATCCTGAGCGAGGCCGCCGGCATGAACCTCGCCATCGAGACGGATTGCTCGCTCGACGAAGTCAGGTCGCTGGCGAGCGTGGTCTATCCCAACAAGGATGTCGGCGCCGCCGTCGCCAGCGGTTCCTTCCGTACCCGAGGGATGATCGTCGCGCCCTGCACCATCAAGACGCTCTCGGCGATCGCCAATTCGTTCACCTACAACCTGGTGGTGCGCGCCGCCGACGTGACTCTCAAGGAGCGGCGCACGCTGGTGCTGATGGTGCGGGAAACTCCGCTGCACAAGGGACATCTCGACCTGATGTCGCGTGCGGCGGACTATGGCGCGGTGATTCTGCCGCCGATGCCCGCCTTCTATCACCAGCCGCAAACCATCATGGACCTCATCCACCAGAGCATCGGCAAGGCGCTCGATCAGGTGGGCATCGAACATAAGCTGTTCAAGCGTTGGACCGGCCATGGCCACGATGACCAGGGCAAGGAGACGCTGCGCGTCGCAAAATGAGCGTTCTCACCGGGGATAGCCTGACCCCGCCGGACACGGTGATTTATGCCGTCGGCGATATCCACGGACGCCGCGACCTGCTGGAATTGATCACCGCGCAAATTGTCGCCGATGCCGCGCAGCGAACGGCACGGCGGCGCATCCTGGTTTTCCTGGGAGATTACCTCGACCGCGGCGCCGACTCCCGCCGAGTGATTGAGATGATGCTGGACCCGCCGCCGGAAGGATTCGAGCGAGTGACATTGAAAGGTAATCACGAAGATTTGCTCTTGCGCTATCTGGCTGGCGAACTGGATGCCGGGCAGCACTGGTTCAACTTCGATGGACAAGATACCCTGGCAGACTACGGTGTCGAGATACCCGACCCACAAGCGCGCGACGATGCCAATATGAGCTTGCTGCGCCAGCGTTTGGAGGTGGCGCTGCCGCAGTCGCACCTGGATTTCTTTCGCTCGTTGCAGATCAGCTATCAGGCCGGCGGCTACTACTTCGTTCATGGCGGGGTACGGCCAGGCGTCCCGCTCGATCAGCAGGGCGCCCACGATTGCATGTGGATACGCGGATCGTTTCTGAATTCGCAGGCGGAGCATGGGGCCGTGGTGGTACATGGTCACAGCATCTGCGAACAGCCCGAACTAAAGCATAACCGCATCGGCATCGATACCGGCGCATACGACAGTGGCGTGCTCACCTGCCTGGTGCTCGACGGCGCGACACGCTCTTTCCTGCAAACCTGAACCGAGACGGATTCAGAACCGATGCGCCGCGAGCCAAACGCCTTCTGGAGCTTTTCTCTGCAGATTTATCGCGTCCCCGACGTCGCCGACGCTTGCCTGAGGC
>JAPLQT010000051.1:4595-88735 GCA_026399515.1 Pseudomonadota bacterium
GCCTGAGGCTACAGGAGCGCTGGGGAGCGGACGTCAATCTGCTGCTCTATTGCTGCTGGCTCGGCCAGACCGGTCGCGCGCTGGACAAGCGCTCGCTGCGGGCGGTTATCGCCAAAGTATCCCGCTGGCAGGCCGAGGTCATCCAGCCAATTCGGCAGGCTCGACGGGTCTTAAAGAATCCGCCGGACGGCCTGCCGGCCGACTGGGCCATGCAACTCCGGAAACGTATTGGTGCGCTGGAACTCGACCTGGAGTACCTGGAGCAGCGCGTGTTGGCGGATACCGCGCAAACCTTGCCGCTGAAGATCCGCCCATGGTCGCCAAGAGTTGCCACGGCGGCCAGTCTCACCCGTTACCTGGCGCTCTTGGGCATACCCACTGACCACGCCGACCGGCAAGTCGCGGCCATCCTGAATGCCTGTTGCCCCAGCGCTGATCAGAAACGACAAATAAGCTGCGCGCCCAGAACCGGGGAATGAACCGAAGCGGCGTTCTTATCCGAATGCAGGTTCTCGGCAATGACTTCGAACGAAACCTTCTTGTCCAGACTTTCCCAGTAGCTGCGCAAGCCCAGATTCCAGCCGGCCTTAAGGAGCTGGCTATTCGCCTCGTCCATATAGCGCTGGCTGCGATAGGTAAGGGTCGTACCGAGTTGCCAGCGTGCCACCGGCAACCAGTTGGCGCCTGCGCTCAACAGGTTGCGCGGCAGCCAGGGCACCAAGTTGCCTTCAAGGCCGGGGCCGGTGTTGCGACTGCGGTTGAATTGATAGCGCAGAGTGCCTGTCAGGCGATCGGAGAACAGGCGGTTGACCGCAAAACCCACGGTATCGACATTGGCGGAACCAAACACCGGGGTGGCTTCCCACAAGTCGAGCGCTTGCTGCGAGAGCCGGCTGCGGTTGCGCAGGCGCTCCAGGTCTTCCAGGTTGATGTCGCCTACCAGGGTGCTGTTGACGTTGGCCAGGTTGCGCACCCGCTTGCTATCTGCATACGCCTGGATGAACGAACTCGTGCCGGTTTCCCATTCGTATTGGGCGCGCACTCGTTTCAACTCGCCACCGAGGCTGACCAATCGGTCGTCCACCGGGATGCCCGCCGTATCGACGCCTCCCAAGGTACTCACCGATGACGGCCGACGCCATTTCTGGGCGGCCAGACGCAGGGTCTGGTTGCTGACCGGATTCCATGCCAATCCCACCCGCGGATTCCATTCACTGATATCGCGATCGTCGCGTTGCTGACTGACGCTGAAGTCGGCCACACCGACGCGCATCGAATCCTCGGATCCCTGGAGCTTGGTAAGTCGCATACGGGATAGATCGGCCTGAAGCAGCAACGTGTCACTGGTCTTGTAGCGATTCGACAAGTAGACCTCCTTCGATTCTCGGTCATCACGCCCGGTCAGCGCTGGCTTGATTGGAGAGAAATCGAGGCGAGCATCGATCTGCTTTTCCTGGCGAGCGGATTCGAGTCCCCAGGAAATCTGCCAGTTCGAATTGGCGTCGACGGTGTGGCGTAGCTGGACATCACGTTGATCGGCTACAGTCAGGTAATTTTCGATGCGGCCCTTGGGCGAGAAACCACCTCCAAATATCATGTTCAGCACATCGGACGTGCCGGGAGAGTAGAAGTTGCCGCCAAAACGCGTCTCTTCTTTTCCGGTACCCAATTTGAACCAGAGATGCGATGTCGGCGAAAACTTGTAGTTGATGCCTGCATCGATGCGTCGGTTGTTCAGATTGAGGGTGGTATCGGAGAGCCCTTTATCAATGGCGGTGGACTTGCCGTCGATGGCGACGCTGTTGGAAAACAAGAACAGCCCGAGTTCGTGGCTGGGCTTGAGTCCGAAACCGGCGGTGTAGTTGTCGCCATCCACACGCAAATCGTTGAAATCGGGCCGGACGCGCGACACGTCCGCCGAGGCGAAATAGCTGAAGGGTATAGCCCCCACGCTATAGCCGTTGGCGCTGAGGGTCACCCCGCGGTCATGCACGTCCTGTTCGACCAACCGGCCGCTCACGGTGCCATAGTGGCCCGGGCTGGCGATCAGGGTGTTGAAGCGGTTCGACGCGCCGAAGACCGTGGGATCGGAGAGAAAGCCCTGGAACAGTTCGGAGTTCTTGTTGAAGGTTCCGCTGTAGCGGTCGGCGAGAAACAGATGGCTGCCCGCCCAGTAAGGCGAATAGGCGTTGTAGGCATAGGCCTGCGCCCAGTCCTCCATGCCGAATTGAGCCAGCGATGCGCCCAGGTTGGCGTTGCCTTTCTGGTTGTTGAGCAACTGGTTCATGGATTTCAGGTAAGGCATCAGGGCGGAGGCCCGCCGCGCCGCATTGACCGCTTCGCCCAGATCGAGGCGGTCGGCCGCCGCCATGCTCATCATCATGTGCGGCATGGGATCCTTCGGATCCAGTTCCGCCGCGTGCTTGAACATTTCCATGGCCCGCGCATGGCCGCCCAACTGGTAGTAGGCCACTCCGGTCCACAGCGCCGCCCGGGCGAAATGCGATTCCAGCACACCCGCCTTGAGGAAGGCTTGCAGCGCCTCTTCCGGCTGGCCGGTCTTGAGTTTGAGGATGCCCAGGCCGGTGAGGGAATTGTAGTCAGCGGGTTGCAGCGCCAAGGCAGCAGTGAACGCCTGCTCAGCGGTCGCGAAGGCGTTGGCGAAAGTTTCCAGCGTCCCCAGTTCGCCGGAATAACCCGATCCCTTGGGATTGAGCGCCAAGGCACGTTGCAATTCGCTGCGGGCGGGCTTGACCGCTTCGCGTTCGGCGTCCACCCGTCCGAGCCCGAACCAGCCTTCCGCATTCTGTTCGTTGGCGGCAATCGCCCCTTGGTATGAGCGCAACGCGCGGGGCGCGTCGCCTTCGAAGCGCGCAAGTTCGCCGCGCGCGATGAGCAATTCGGTGTTGGCGGGATATATTCCGAGGGCACGATCGACAGTTTCCCGTGCCAGCATGGCGTTGTCGTCGATGATGTAGGCATGGGTCAGCAAGGCCGAGGCGGAAGGATCGCTGCGCCCTTTGAGCAGCGTGACGGCATCGCTCAACCTACCCAGGGAAATGTAGATATCCGCCAGAACGATGGCTGCCGGTTCGGAACTTCCGGCCGATTTCTCAAGGTAGGGAACGGCCGCACTATAGTCGCCGGCTTCGATTGCCTGGATATGGCGCTCAAACTCGTCGTTCTGGCGCGCCACCCAGCGGCGCGGCTGCGGCTGATAGGCCGTCACCCATTGCACGCGCTCCTTGGCATTGGTGAGCAGGATCTTGGTGGGTGCCTTGCCGGGCTGGGCTTGGCCCTGTTCATTCGGCAGCACCTTGAGGGAGCCGAAGTCATTCGAAAGATCCACTTCTCCTGAAAGGACGGTGACGGTGGCAGTGCCGTCCTTGGTGAGATTGACGTCCCAATCCGTGCCGCGAATACCGATCGTCGCGGTCGATGCCTTGACGACCACTGCTGGTCTTGCGGCGCTCGCCACCGATGTGACTCCGCGAAAGAAACGCTTGGCTTGCGCCCAGATACGCCCTTGGACAAGGTCCAGCGTGCTGGTTTCCTCGAGAGAGATTTCCTTGATCTGAAGGACGCTGTTCTGGTTGACTCTGACCTGGGTGTTGTCACGCAGCAGCAGGGCCATCTGTCCGAAGTCCGCCGTTCGAACATAGGCCCCGGCGTTGAGTTTCTGGTTGGGCGTAACCGGTTCCCATTCGACTTTCTCCCGGAATTCCCCTTTGCCGACCACATAGACAACTTCGGCGTCATAGGCGCAGGCAGCGTTCATCGCCAGGGCAGTCAGGATGCCGAGCAATCCTGGAACGAATTTCAAGCGGTTTGGAAGGAACATGGAGGCATCCCCGATCAAAAAGGCGCTGCCCGGAAGGGTGCGCGCATTAGCAAATCATCGACATTCTCATGCTGGGGTTATTTATATCAATTTAATCAGCCTCGGGGCATCTTGTCCACAGCGGCTTTAGTTCCGCCGGGCATTTCCTCACACGCCCTCGTCAATCTTGCGGCAATTCCAGACAACCCGTTCGGATGCCAGGCCACAATTGGCAATCCCGTGTGGGTTGCTAATCGTCGCGTTCGGCGAATTTTCGGCGGCGCTGGAAGCACCTGACTTATTGAAAGAGTAGCTGATTAACGGCAGGATTGCCGGGTTTTAAGGATGAACCAGTAGTGCCGAAAGGAAAAGGGGTCAGATCCTTGGACCTAACCCCTTATGGTGCGCCCCGAGCGGCGAATCGGGCCGCTGGCGGGAGAAGTGCGGCTATTTTGCTGTAAATCCCTGTGCGGTTCCGTCGGCATTGACAATAAAGAGTTTGCCTGTGGCAGCATCGGACCACCAGGTCTTTCCTGTCTGCGCTGTTGGAACATTCGTCAGCAAGTAATCCGGTGTCAGCGTGAAGGCCTGGACTCCCCCGGCACGGACACTCACCGAACCCGCGAAATCGGTCGCGACGCTGGTACCGGCACCGAGATTGGCTTTGAGGACATTACCCAGGGTCTTGGTATCCATGAACATCGGGTATAGGGTCTGGCGACCGCCATTGCTGTCGCGATAGACAAGGCGGCTCCTGCTGTCCAGTTCGAAGCCGGCTGTTCCACTGGCGACGCCAGGTGTCACAGCGAGGCCGGGTTGCAATACATACTGACTTCCCCCGACACTGGCGACAATCGCCCCATTGGCTGAAACTCTGGTAGTGGCGCCCGTCACTGCCGTACCGGAATCGGTGGCGAATTGGCGTGTGTCCGGAACAGTCGGAGCAAAACTCACCACGACACCACTCTTGACCAGTTGGATCATTCCGTCGTCATTGATCGAGATGCCATCCGGCTTGGTGGCGTCGATCACCACCGATCCGACCGGCTGGATGTAGGCTTTCAAATTGCCGGCGGTGATCGGTATTGCCCCGGATGCGGACTGCCCCCCCGAGCCCAGCGATATGCCGGGCGCCACGGTCAAAATCATTTGTTCCAGGTTTTGCGTACCGCCACCCAGGCGCGCAACGCTGCCCTTGAGATTGGGAATGATGACGCTGTTGACCAGGTTTGCCGGCTGATTGGCAATCACCAGCGGATCTCCCGCCGAACCCGCGCCGCTCGCCGACCCCAGCGTAATGCCGGTGACCGTGCCCGCGGCATTGACGACGACGTTTTCCCCGGCATAGATCTTTCCGCCGGCAGCCGTCGCCGCGGACAGAGTGACGGAGCCTTGAGTGACGACCACATTGGTGTTGCCGGTGGTCGCATTGAGCGAGGAAACCGCGGTGGTATTTGCCGAGTCGGCGATGACGACGCCGTTACCCACGGCAAACAGCGGCTGGAATGCTCCCGTCGCGGTGACGGTCACGGTGCCGGCTGTCGGTTGCAGAACCGTGGTCGCGACGCCGTTGATGGTGACTGTATTCACTTTGACGACGGCATTGGCCGAGCCGCTGACCATGGTCAGGGACTGACCGCCAATCACCACTGTCACCGGGGCTTGTGTAGCCGTTCCTGCGGGTGCCGGCGGCAACGTGATCAGGGCGCCGATGGCCGTGTTTCCAGCGGGAACCGTCACGGTACTGCCGATGCCTGCCGTTATCGGTGCCGATCCGGACAACGTGATCGATGTACTCGGCGGTAGTGTCGTGGACGTCGTTGTGCTGGTGCTCGTGGTCGTGGTGTTGGCAGCGCTGGTGCTCGTGGTACTCGAACTCGTGGTGCTCGTGCTCGTCGTGGTGGTTGTGCCGCCTGTGGAACCGCTCGCGGGCGCGACGACGGAATTGGCGTTCAAGCTTACCGCTGTCTGTGCCAATGCCCTGCCGTTCAACACTGCCCCGGTCTGTAGCACAATCGCCGTCTGGCTCAGGATAATTCCCTTGAAGTCAGACGTAGTTCCCAGGGTCGCCTGCCCGCCGGTCTGCCAGAATATATTCTTGGCCTGTGCGCCTCCGCTCAGGGTCACAATTGCGCCGTTTGCCACGGTGAGCGTTTGCGCTATTTGGAAAATCCATACATCATTCGGCCCACCCGAGAGCGTCACCCCGACTGAACTGATCATCAGCCCGGTTCCCCATTTGTACAGGCCGGGCGCGAGAGTCATCCCGCTGATATTACCGGCGCCCAGCTCGGTAAAATCAGGCAAGGATCGTCCGGCGGCGTCGGTATACGCGGTCTGCATATCGCTCACCGCCGTGGTCAGATTGGCGGAAGTGGGATTCGGCGCATTCGTGTTGTAGTCGGCGGCATACAGTCTACCGGTGACCAGAGGTGACGTCGAAAACTGGCCGGTGCTGTCCAGTGTCAGGGAAAACCCGGTGATATAACTCGCCGCTGCCGGGCTGATGCCGATATCTCCAACCACCGAGGTCGTTCCAGTGGTGGAAACCGCCGATTTTGCCAGGATCACATAGTTGCCCGCCGTTCCGAGGTTCACCGCCGCGGGCCCTGCCGCGTAAGCTGTTCCAGCGGTAATACTCAAAGCGGTCAACAGCAAGGCTACAAGACATTTGGTGTAACTCTGATGGATGTTCATTTCATTCCTCATTTGCTTAGCAGTTCCCGGCAATTGCCGACGAACCGACCAGCGCTGCCACCCGATTCAGTGGGATTTAAAGATGGGGTCCGATTCCGGACGACATGAAACGCGGTTCTCATAGAGCAGCTTGCGCCAGCGACGGGGTTTCATCGGTGCGCTGGCGCACGCAGGGTCATTGCGTGGGCGGCGACACATGATCGTCGGCCGCAAGCCACCTCAGGCCGGCGCCGTAGCCGCCTCGCAATAGGTATTCAGGCGCTCCAACTCGCGTCCGAACGCTTCCATGTTGGCCTCGATCGCCCTCCAGTCGCCGGCGCCGCTGGCGCGCTCCAGGCGCTCGCACACGGTGGCTAGTGCGGTTGCACCGACCGTTCGGCAGGCACCCTTGATACGCTCGGACGCGTTGGTGACCTGTCGAATTTCGCGCTTGTCCACGGCATGCTTGAGCATGACCGCATCATTGTCGTTGATGCGCCGGAACTCGGTCAGGATCTCTCGTTCGACCGCCGCATCGTCACCGGACACCAAGGCGAGCACTGACCGATCGACCGCCGGCGCCGGTTGCGCAATCTGCAACAATCGATGCAAGGTTTTCTTCAGTCCCTCCGCCATCCGCTCAAGACTGAACGACGGGGCAGCCGTCCTTCGCCTGGCCAGACTTGACAGCACCAGGGTATGGTTCTTGATCAGCACATCCAGCTTTGACGGCGTAATGGGCTTTTCGATCACACCGAGAACCCTGACGCCGCAGTCCCGGGTCAACTTCTCGGCCGAGTCGAGCAGCAACTCTTCCAGCCCGCTGGCGAGGATGATCGCAACCGGAATACCGGCCTTGCCCAGATGCCGCATGAATTCGATGCCATCCATGCCCGGCATGTCGAGGTCGCTGATGATGATATCGATCGGCGTATCCGGCGACATCACGATTTTCAGTGCTTCCCGTCCGTCAGCGGCGACCGCCACTTTGGTCGCACCGAGTCCCGCCAGTATTCTCAGCAATATCCCGCGTTGAAATTCGTGATCTTCAACCGCCAGGAAGTTCAGCTCGGCGATGTGCATGTTTCAGCCTCGCAATGCGCGTTCAAGCTGTCCAGTTCCCGGTGAAATTCCTCCATGCCGGCCTCGATCGCCTTCCAGTCGCCTGCTCTGCCGGAACTCTCCAGGCGGGCGCAGATTGCTGCCAGCGCTGTGGCCCCGACCGTGCCGCTCGCGCCCTTGATCCGGTGAGAGGCGTGCGTGACCCGCTTGATGTCGTGGTCACTTACCGCGAGCTTGAGCATGGCGGCGTCATTGTCGTTGATGCGTCGGAACTCCATCAGGATCTCGTGTTCGACAGCCGCATCTCCGCCGGTAATAGCGGCGAGCACCGAGCGGTCGACAGGAGTGATCGATAGTGGGAGTGGCAGCCATTGATCGAGCTTCTTGGCCAGGTCCATGAGCCCGACCGGCTTGGCGAGATAATCATCCATGCCGGCGTTGAAGCAGTTTTCAGCCTCGCCTTCGAATGCGATTGCCGTACAAGCGACAACGGGGGTGTGCTTGCCTCCATTCCCACGCTCGATGTCCCGGATGGCCCGTGCGAGTTCATAGCCGTTCATCTCAGGCATATTGCAGTCGGTAATCACAATCCCGAACCGGCCCGACTTCCACTGGGCGAGCGCCTTGACGCCGTCTTCGGCACATTCGGCGGCGTAGCCCAGCATATTCACCTGACGCAACAGGAGCGAGCGGTTGGTCGGGTGGTCGTCGACCAGCAGCACCAAGCTGCCCTCGGCCCGGGCCTGAGCAATGTCCGGTGCCTTGCGACGTGTCCTGGTGGAAGAGCTCAACCTATTCTTGTCGCCATCTGGATCGGATTCCACCAGCGACTTGGGATCGGCAATCGGCAATGACAGTTCGAGTATCATGGTCGTACCGGCGCCCAGCTCGCTTCCCATCTTGATCGAGCCGCCCATCAATTTTGCCAGCCGCTGGCAGATGGTCAGCCCGAGGCCGGTGCCACCGGAGTTGTGCGTTTTTTCGTCTCCAACCTGAACGAAGGGCTTGAACAGGCGGGCCTGATTGTCCGGCGAAATGCCGATGCCGGTATCCCTCACCGAAAATCGCACCTTATCCTCACCACCGACACGATTCATTAGTTCCGCATTGATCTCGATATGACCCTTATCGGTGAATTTGAGCGCATTGCTGACCAGATTATTGAGTATCTGGCGCAAGCGCAACGGATCGACGATTAGTGCCGGGCTGATTTTCGGATCGACGCTGCACTTGAGCAACACCCCCTTGCTGCTGGCGTTGCCGGAATAGATGTTGCGCACCGCCTCGAGCGCCTTGGAGATCGAAGCCGCCTCGGGACGCACTTCCAGCTTGCCCGCCTCGATCTTGGAGAAATCCAGGATGTCGTCGATGATCCGCTGTAGGGACGTTCCGGATTCGCGCACCACTTCGAGTGTCGCGCGTTGGGCCGCGTCGAGCTTGGTCAGGCTGAGCAACTCGAGCATGCCGAGCACGCCATTCATGGGCGTTCGGATCTCGTGACTCATGGTGGAAAGAAATACGCTCTTGGCGCGATTGGAGTCCTCGGCCGCTTCCTTCGCCTCCTCCAGCGCGTGGTCCAGGTGTTTGCGCTCGGTGACGTCGCGTGCCGCCGCGAACACGCCCTGTAGCGTCCTGTTCCGGTCGTAGAAATTGGTCGCGTTGTAGGACACCACTGTCTGCTTGCCGTCCCTGGCGCGTGCAGTGAGCTCGTAGTTGGTAACCTTGCCTTCGGTCAGAACCCGCTTGATGGCCGCCTCGGCGCGCTCCGGATCCGTGAAATAGCTCTTGAACGGCGCGCCAATCAGCTCGTCGCGCGTACAGCCGGTGAGTGCCTCCATCTGCTTGTTGGAGTCGGTGATAATGCCTTGCGGATCGGTGGTCATGATCGCGAGATCGGAAGAGCGTCGGCGCCAACGTTGAAAATCTGGATTACACCCTTGGCATCGGTGGCGATGCTGGAGAAGTTGGCGCTGTTGAAGATTGCCGTTTGTAGAGCCCCTGCCCTGAGCAGTGCCTCCTCGGCTTTCTTGCGCGCCGTGTTGTCGGTGCCGATCAGCAGATAGCCGATGATCGCCCCCTGCTCGTCACGCAGCGCCGTCACCGACACCACCGCCGGGAAGCGGCTGCCGTCCTTGCGGATATAGGTCAGCTCGTAAATATCCTCGATGCCGCGCGAGGCCTTGAATACCAGGGCTTCGAAGCCCGGCGTGATCGGCGTTTCGAGTTCCACGCTCAGCGCCTTGGCGCGCGCGATTACTTCCTGCGGATCGGAAATGTCGGCCGGCGTAATCTTGTTCATCACATCCGCCGCCGCATAGCCCAGCATGCGCTCGGCACCGACGTTGAATATTTGAATGACGCCCTTCGCGTCAGTGGCGATACTGGAGAAATTGGCGCTGTTGAAAATCGCGCTTTGCAGGGCGCCCGCCTTAAGCAACACCAAGGCCTCGAAGCCCGGTGTAATCGGGGTGCCGAGTTCGGCGCTCAACGCCTTGGCGCGGGCGATCACTTCCTGCGGATCGGAAATGTCGGCCGGCGTGATCTTGTTCATCACATCCGCCGCCGCATAGCCCAGCATGCGCTCGGCGCCGACGTTGAAAATCTGGATCACCCCTTTCGCATCGGTCGCGATGCTGGAGAAGTTGGCGCTGTTGAAGATCGCCGTCTGCAAGGCTCCTGCCCTGAGCAATGCCTCCTGGCGCCGGCTCTCGACAATGATGTCCGTCGCGCCGACGGCCTCGTCGAGGCCAACACCGTCGAGCTGGTGCTTAGACATGTCTCACCCCCATATCCGGTGCGGAGTGGGTGGGATACCTGTGTGCGATGCTTTTCATGGCTAGGTCCGGCAAGGGTGATGAGATTCCGGATTCCAGTTTGATTCCGCACGGAGATGACTCCCGGGGAACCGACGCTGGCTCTAGTGATGAGGATAGACGAGCGTCCGCGAATCTTCCGTGCGCTGGCACACACACCGCCACACCGCGCCCGCAGCGACGAAACGGACCAGGCAAGCCGAAACGGGAATCAGGATTCAGGCGAGACGCGCTAGTCCGGTCGCGCTATCGTTGCCAGCGGTAAACTTCAGTGCGTCATCCAAAGCGTTCATGAATTCATTGATCTTGATCGGCTTGGTGAGATACCTGAAGAATCCGGCCTCCAGTCCCTTGGTGATATCGCGCAGCATGGCGTTGGCGCTGAGGGCGATGATGGGGATGTGTCTGGTTGCCGGGTCTTTTCTGAGGATATTCATGGCTTCAATTCCGCTGATGCCGGGCAGGTTGATGTCCATCAGGATTACGTCCGGGAGATGGGCGCGAGCAAAGGCTACGCCGCTATTGCCGTCGCGTGCGCTCAGCATCCGAATATTCGGTTGGCCCTCGATGATCTGCTCGACCAGCATCAGGTTGGCCGGATTGTCTTCCACATAGAGCAGGGTGCGCCGCGTCGCGCCGCCGCTACCCAGAGAATGCTTGGCGGATTCGGTGGGCATGGTGTTTCCGGCGGCAAGCCGCGGCATCACATCCCGGATCAGTTCGATCACAAATTCGCTACCCACGCCGACGGTGCTTTCCACGCTGATGCTGCCGCCCATCAGTTCGATCAGTTGTTTGGTGAACGCCAGACCGATGCCGGTCCCTTCCTCCGTGCCATTCTCCTGCCCGAGGCGATTGAACGGCAGAAACAACTGCAACAGTTGCTCCGGCGACAATCCCGCACCGCTGTCCTTGATGCTGATGCGCAAGCGTTCCGGCGTGCAGCTACACTTCACTTCGACCGTGCCATTTTCGCGATTGTATTTAATTGCGTTGGACAGCAGGTTGATCAGAACCTGGGTGGCCCGGGTGCGATCGACATTGGCATGCCAGCTACTATCGAACGACATAAACCCCATTCGAATGCCGCGCATTTGCGCCTGCGGTTCGATCATGGTCTGGCATTCGCGCATGATTTCCGACAAGGACACCGACTCCCGTGACAGGGACAGCTTGCCGGATTCGATTACCGCCAGGTCAAGGATTTCGTTGATCAGCTCCAGCAGGTACCATCCTGCTTTGGTGATTTGATGCAGCCGCTCGAGCTGTTGCTCGGTGGGCGAGGGGGAACCGGATTCCAGCAATTGGGCGAAGCCGAGAATCGCGTTGAGTGGGGTGCGCAACTCGTGGCTGATGCTGGACAGAAAAGTCGATTTCGCGAGACTGGCTTTTTCCGCCATCGCACGGGCGTTCTCCAGATCGACGTTCTTGTCCTGTAAGGCCTGCTGCGCCGCATAGTCATCGGTGACGTCTCGAAATACCATGACTGCACCGATCACCTGACCGGTATGGTCGCGAATCGGTGCGCAACTGTCGGCGATATCGTGTTCGCTGCCGTCGCGCGCAATCAGTATGGTGTGATTGGCCAGTCCCTTGATCATGCCGTGCGCCAGGGTGGCCATGACCGGAATCGCCGAGTGTTGGCGAGTTTCCTTGTTGATGATGTCAACCACCTCGACCACCGGGCGACCGATGGCTTCCATCTGCGTCCAGCCGGTTAGCCGTTCGGCCAGTGGATTCAGGAGCGTGACGCGGGCGTCGGCGTCGGTGGTTATCACCGCATCGCCAATCGAGTTGAGCGTAACGGTGAGTTTTTCCTCACTGACTTTCAGCGTGAGGTTGGTCTGCTGCAGGCGGGCGTTCATCTCCTCCTGAACTGCAAGAAAACGTTGTTTCTCCGCTTCGATCTGCTTGCGAGCGGTATTGTCCGTACCGATCAACAGATAGCCGATGATTCCATCGTCGGCATCGCGCAGCGCCGTGACCGACACCACCGCCGGGAAGCGGCTGCCATCCTTGCGGATATAGGTCAGCTCGTAGACGTCCTCGATTCTGCGCGAGGCCTTGAACACAAGGGCCTCGACGCCCGGCGCAACCCTGGTTTCAAGGTCGACGCTGAGCGCTTCCGCGCGCGCAATCACTTCTTGCGGATCGGAGATATCGGCCGGAGTGAATTTGTTAAGAACCTCGGCGGCCGCATAACCGAGCATCCGTTCGGCGCCGACATTGAATATCTGGATGACGCCCTTCTCGTCGGTGGCAATGCACGAGAAATTCGCGCTGTTGAAAATCGCATCCTGTAGAGCGCCGGCTTTAAGGAAGAGCTCCGAACGGATGATCCCCGTAGCGCCCGCGGTGCTGTCAGGCGGGGGCTTGTGAATGGCAGGATCGCTGATTGTCTTGGTCATGGCTTACCATCGGGCAATTGATCTTCGTGCAATCGTAAGCACACCCTGCGCAGGATCGCGCCTATTTCGCCACCGGTATGCTTAGCGGACGGCGAATATCAGGAGACAAGTCAGGCTCGCAGCTAACCTCCACCATGCAAATGTAGCGGATCATGCCGACAAGCTCTGTGCGGTAGGACACATAATCAGCTTTAAGAGCTGGACTTGCCGAGGACGTGGAATGGATCACCGGGCGGAATGTCGGCGAGCAGGCGATCGAATTCCAGTTTGACCACCGCATAGCATTCACACACGGTCTTTTCCAGTCCGGGCCGGTCCAGCACTTCGATGTGGCCACGGCTATAGCGGATCAGTCCGGCGCGCTGCAAATGCCCGGCGGCCTCGGTCACTCCTTCGCGGCGGACACCGAGCATGTTGGCGATGAGTTCCTGCGTCATGACCAGGGAATCCGAAGCCAGGCGGTCGAGGCTCAACAACAGCCAGCGGCACAATTGCTGCTCCAGCGTATGGTGCCGGTTGCACACGGCGGTCTGAGCCATCTGCGTGATCAGCGCCTGGGTGTAGCGCAGCAGCAGGTGCAGCACCGGTCCGTTGCGGTTGAATTCCCGCTTCAGATACCGCGCGCTGAGGCGATAACCGTGGCCGGCGCTCTGCACCACGGCGCGGTTTGGCGTGGTTTCGCCGCCCATGAACAGGGAAATGCCGAGGATGCCCTCGTTGCCGACCACGGCGATCTCCGCCGATGCGCCGTCCTCCAGCACATACAGCAGCGACACGATGGAATCGGTCGGGAAGTAGACGTATTGCAAGTGGCCGCCCGACTCATAGAGCGCTTCGCCCAGCGGCATCGAAACCAACTCCAGGTGTGGCGCCAAACGGCCAAACTCTGCCGTAGGCAACGCGGCGAGCAGATGGTTCTGGAAAGGATCATGCAGTGAGAACATCTCGGCAATCCTGAATTGCGTTCCCGCAATAAAGTTATTCGACGATCCGCACTACGACTTACTCTATCACAACTTTTCGCCGCCATTTGCTGCTTCGCACAAAACGAATTTTGTACCAGCAAGCTGCCGCTGGCGCCAACCTCGAGCAGGCCATCTCGACGACCATTTTCCGGCCTTGGTTCGCTGGCGAACAGACGCTTCCAGCGACGATGTCCTATTTTCCACTCGACCTGTAGCGCCAGAAAAAGATACCCCGCGCAAACCGGATCTCGTCGCCTTGTTGCCGGCGCAAGGGATCGTAACCACGACCCAACAACCTGGAATGACGAACGCATGCCTATGATAGGATTTTTCTTCGGTATCGTCAGCTACGGGACATTCCTCGCCAGCTCTCTGTATGCCATAGGCTTTGTCGGAAACCTGCTGGTGCCGAAATCGATCGATTCGGGGCCGTCCGGGCCGCTCGGCTACGCCCTGATCGTCAACGCGGTATTGCTCGGCCTCTTCGCCGTTCAACATAGCGTGATGGCCCGTCCGGTATTCAAGCGATGGTGGTCGAAGATTGTGCCCGCCTCGCTGGAACGCAGCGTCTATGTGCTGATTTCCAGCATCTTTCTCGCCCTCCTCTGCTGGCAATGGCAGCCTCAATCCGGCACGATCTGGCGCGTCGAGAGCCAAGTCGGCCGTATCGGCCTGATGGTCCTTTTCTGGTCGGGATGGTTGATCGTCATATGGTCGACATTCATGATTGACCATTTCGATTTGTTCGGCCTGCGTCAGGTTTATTTGCATCTTCGGCGTATCGAATACACGCCGGTTCCATTCAAGGCGAACGCCCTATACCGCTATGTGCGCCATCCCATGATGTTGGGCTACCTGATCGCCCTCTGGGCAACTCCGCATATGACGCTGGGACATCTATTCTTTGCGCTCGCCATGTCGGCTTACATCTTCACCGGAATCTTCTTCGAGGAGCGCGATCTCGCCGCATCGCAAGGTGGTGCCTTCGCGCGGTACCGAAATGAAGTACCCATGATCATTCCCGTACCCGGCCGCAGATCCAGCCTGCCCGTCACCAATCAGAACCAGGAGTCCTGATGATATTCCGTCAACTGTTCGAGCCGCTATCAAGCACCTATACCTATTTGCTCGGTTGCGAGGAAACCGGTCACGCGATATTGATCGATCCCTTGTTCACGGGTGACGCGCTGCTCATCGACGCGTGTGGCGGTTGGTTCGTTGGCGAACAGACGGCACTCGCACCAGTGCGTAATTTTCGCTCCAGGACCAAAGCACAAGCACTCGGCTATGGCAGGCGCGGACCTAGAAACGTTCCACTTCGCACGCAGTTCGCAAATCAATCCGGACACCGAGTTCCTGTCCTCCGACAGGAATCATTACCCGCTGAATTAGGACGCTCATGATCTACCAGGGACACCTCCCCAAGAACGACCCGCTTTACCATTACCTGCGATACGACATTCTTCCGCAGGTCGGGGTAAACGGCTCCACTCCAGATTTCCGGGTATACCGGATTCCGGCCTCCAACCATGTCTATTTCTACGAGGATCACCGTTCCCAGGCCAGCTTCATCGGCAAGTTCTATAACGGCGTCAAGGGACGCTCACCCGAGTCGGCGCGCCTGCGCATGGAGCGGGAGTTCAACAACCTGAATTACCTGCGCAGCATCAATTTTGCCGGTTATCCTCACTATGTCGCACGGCCACTGGGGGTGAATGCCAGTCTCGATTGCGTGCTGATCGAAGAGTTCTGTTACGGTACTCCTCTCACTCATTTCATTCTCGGCGCAATCCGCGACGGGGCACGGGAGGCGCTCTTCCAAAAACTGACGGCGCTGGCCTGGTTTCTCGCCTCGATGCACAACCGCACGGCCAACGGCAACAAAGTTGACTTCAATCGCGATTGCGTCTACTTCGACCGGCTCATGGAGCAACTGAAAAGCGATGGGCACTTGGGATGGGGCGAGGCCGAAGAATATTACCGGCTCAAGGATCATTGGCATGAAAAGGGCTATATGTGGGAAGATCAGCAGGTATTGGTGCATGGCGACGTGACGCCGGCCAATATCCTTTTCGGCGACGGTCCCTGGGTCATTGCCATCGACCTGGAGCGCATGAAGACCGCCGACCGGGTCTTCGATGTGGGCAGGTTAGCCGGAGAGATCAAGCACTTCTTCATCCAATATACCGGCGACAAATGGCTGGCGGAGCCGTTCATCAGGCACTTTCTGTGGGAGTATTCATGTCACTTTCCCGACCGTCACAGGGCATTCGATGCCATCACCCGTCGCATTCCCTTCCACATGGGGTTGACGTTATTGCGCATTGCCCGCAATTCATGGATCAGTCCATCCCACCGACAGCAGTTGCTGATCGAAGCCAAGAGAACATTGAGGTAGCGATTTCATGACCATCAAAGGCATCCTGTTCGACCTCTACGGCACCTTGATCGATATCGAGACCGACGAATCCATGGAAGAGATTTACCGTGGTATCGCCCACTACCTGACCTATCACGGGGTGTATCTGCATCGGGGGCGGGTACAGCATAGCTATTACCAGATCATGAAACAGCAAAAGGAAGCGTCCGGTGAGGAATATCCGGAAATAGACGTCAAGGCGATCTGGAACGCCTTCCTCAAGCAGGAAGGCATCCAAGCCGCCGAGCAACGCGCGCATTTGGCCAAGGTTCTCGCCCATCTTTACCGGGGCATTTCACGCAAGCGTCTCCAGCTCTACCCCGGTGTCGAAGCGGTGCTGGATGAGTTGCGGAAGCGCTACGCCCTGGGTCTCGTCTCGGACGCCCAGCCTTGTTTCGCTCTGCCGGAGATCCGGGCCGTCGGACTGGACGGCTACTTCGACCCGGTCGTCATTTCCGCGCCACTGGGATACAGGAAACCCGACAGGCGGATTTTTGAAAAAGCGCTCGAACACATGAAGCTGACCCCGGCCGAAGTGATTTACATAGGCAACGACATGTTCCGGGATATCCACGGGGCCAGGCAACTCGGCATCAAGACGATCTTCATCGACTCGAACCAGGGCGCCAAATCCCATAACGATGTGGCTCCGGATTACTTCGTGTCGCAATTCGAGGATGTTCTGAAGGGGGTTGCGGCGCTGGCATGAGCAACTGACCGTCCCGATCAGACGGCGTGCTTCCGAGTCATGCTAAGAATGCAGGCTATCGCGTCGCTCAAAGGCATTCTCGGGCGGGCGCTGCGGGAACGTGCCCGTTTAATCTCTGCAACTATGCCTATCCTTCCGCCTGCACCAAACCGCTGTGCGAAAGTAACCAATCCCGATGGTTCGATTCAACGGGAATGGAGGTCACAGGCTTGTCGATGTTCAACGCCACGATCTTCAGCGCCACGGCACTGGCTCGCAGAAGCTGCGCTTCGGTGTGGTTCGAGAACGGACCGATATAGCGAATCTGATCGTCATAGAATGCGCTTGCATCGCTGGATCGCCATAGAGCCAGATAGTAGCCGGGCGCCAGCGGTTCGCCGTCGGATGTTTCATAGCGGCAAGCCTTATGACTCGAAGACACAATGAAACCGGGGCAGTCGACGCGAACCACTTCTTGTCGCTGGAACTTGATCATGATATTCATCCTTTAAGTCAGCCGAATCCTTCGACCGAAGTGGAACCCGCCTGTGAATTTCTCAGCCGAAGATGTGGACGGTGAAGCAGCCAGCCCATAGGTATTCTCGCGCGACTTATCCGCAGGTTCCGTGCGCCAGCACACAATCCCGGTTCATCAGCTGCTCAAGACCGACTCTATCGAGGATACGCACAAACTTCTGCTCGACCCTGATCAGTCCTTCCTGCTGAAGCTTGGAGAAAGTGCGGCTCACCGTCTCCAGCTTCTGGCCGAGGTAGCTGCCGATGTCCTTGCGCGTCATGCGTAGGTTGAATTCCGAACATGAGTAGCCGCGTGCCGCGAGACGCCGCGAGATATCGATCAGGAACGTCGCCAGGCGCTCTTCGGAATTCATACTGCCGAGCAATAGCATCTCCCCGTGCCTGCGGACAATCTCACGACTCATCGTCTTGTATAACTGGCGCTGCAAGCAGGGAATTCCGCGGGCCAACCCTTGTAGTTCGGCAAAGGGAATCGCGCAAACATCGCTATCTTCGAGCGCGATGGCATTGCAGGTATGCTGAGCCGGTCCGATGCCCTCCATGCCAAGTACCTCGCCTGTCATTGAGAATCCGAGCACCTGACAGCAGGTATTCGGGCTCAATGCAAATGACTTGAAGAAACCGCTACGCACGGCGAACAGGCAGGTGAATGGATCACCGCTGCGGTATAGGTATTCACCTCGTCTCACATGTACGCGATGAAAAGCCAGTCGGTCAGCAACATCAATCTCGGCACGAGTCAAGCCGCAACAGGGTGTGCATAGCCCGCGCAGGTTGCAGGTCGAGCATCCGGAAGAGTGCAGCGCGATGACGGCAGACCTCGGGCCGACAACAGAGTCGATGGACTTTCGATGCTGGTATGCGGTGATCGTTGCCAGGGTGTCGCTTCTCATCATGCTCTCCAAGTCCGGCAAACGCCGATTACCGCACCGCCGAATGCGTATCGCATGGCGGGATAACAACTGTTGCCAGATCGCGATTGCCGCCGCGTGCGCAAGTGCAAGACTATTCCATGCGGACGGAATGTAATGTGCGCTGTCGCACATATGCAGGGAACCGGTTCAAGATCCGCTATTTTCTACCCAAGGTTTTCGACGGATTGGATGTTTTCCGGAAACCAAGCTCGACGGATTGTCCCGCACACGACAAGGGATATCGAAGTTCTCGCGCTTTGTTCGTTGCCGAACAGAGAATGTTCCAGTGAGTGGATAAGCTTCGACCAGGATCGTGAAACGATCGTTCTCTGGAGACATCATCGGTGGAAGTTTCAATTCCCAGCATGACGCGGCTATTTGATCAGTTGGGGCTGAGCTCCGATACTCCGACCATCGACGCTTTCATCGCCTTACACAATCCCCTGCCTGAGACAATAATGCTTGCAGATGCGGCTTTTTGGAATCCATCCCAAGCCGAATTCCTGCGCCGGGAGGTCGATCAAGACACTGCCTGGGCAGTTGTGGTTGAGCGCCTCAACGAGGCTTTGCGCGAGACGCGTTAGATTGGACGTTGGTCCCCGATGCACGTTTGCGCGAGGTGAATAGGACCGCACTCATGACCGGGAAAGCACGTGATCAGGACCGGAAAGCCGGGACCGAAGTCGGCCCGCGCCTCGATTCTCGTCCTCGCTCGAAGCGTAACTATTTGTACTCACTAGCCTATCCACAATCTCTGGCAATGCCGCTAGTCGCCGCTGGCGCGACGGTGGGCTTATCGATACTGGCGCCGATCGGCTGGGCGAACTGGTTCATGCTGATGCTGGCGGGATTGGCCTCGTGGACCTTGCTCGAATACCTGCTTCACCGCTTTGTGCTGCATTGCGTGGAGCCTTTCAAGCGTTGGCACCTGGAACACCATCTGCATCCGGATCGGCCGATGAGAATCCCGCTGGCATTCAGCTTGATGTTGGTGGGCGCTATCGTGATTCCGGCCGTATTCATCGGCGCGGTCGCAAGTCTTGCCATTGCGTTTTCGTGCGGCCTGAGCGTCGGACTTTTTTTGCAGGAAGTCGTTCATCATCGTCTCCACAGTTCGGCGCGCCCGCCTGGCGGCTGGCTTATGCTTCAATGGAATGAACACGATTTTCACCATCGTCGCGACGAAGGCGCCGCGTTTGGGACATTGACCGGGTTTTGGGACTGGTTTTTCCGCACTGCGGCTCCCCGAAGTAATTGAATTCGTCATACCTACACCGAACAGAATGACGGGAGCCACACCATGACTGATAAGAAAGCAAGGTTGACTTCACTACAGACACTCTTCGAAACCAGGCGCGGAACCGCAGTGTCGCTGCCACCAAGACTGGCGCGCCGGTACGGCAACTTGCGCATACCTTCGAAACACGGCCCTCCTCATGTCTTCAGCAATTTCGTAACCACGCTGGATGGCGTCGTCTCGCTCAGCTCGCCGAAACACGCCAGCGGAGGGGACATCAGCGGCTTCAGCGCACAAGACCGGATGGTGATGGGCTTGTTGCGCGCCGTCGCCGACGTGGTCATCATCGGCGCCGGTACATTGGGTGCCGACAGCCGGCACGTTTGGACCGCCGACGCGATTTTTCCCGAGCTGGCGGACGAATACCGGCGGCTACGCAAGTATCTTGAAAAAGCCGAGACACCCCTGAACGTGGTCGTCAGCGGAAGCGGTGCGGTGGATCTGCGCCTGCCTATCTTCGCCTCCGGAAAAGTCAACGCATTGATCCTTACTACGACCGCAGGGGAGCGGCGCTTACGCCGTGAAGCGGCGTCCGACTCGGTCGAGATTCGCGCGATCGGCACCAACCGCCGCGCGATCTCGCCGCGCGCCATCCTCGACGAGGTATGCCGGTTGCGTTCCAACCGGTTGATTCTCGTCGAAGGGGGGCCACGATTGCTGGGTGACTTCTACGCCGAGCGCCTGATCGACGAGCAGTTCCTGACGATTGCGCCCCAAGTTGCCGGACGTGACGATGGCGACCGGCGGCCCAGCCTGGTCATGGGGAATGCATTTGCGCCGGGTGATGCTCGTTGGGGGACTTTGACCGATGTACGGCGTGGCGGCAGCCACCTGTTTCTCCGCTATTCGTTCCCCGGGTCCCGGGGTCGTTCGCAGGCTGGAAGTCGATGACCGGACATCATGGGCGAACTGGGCTGATCCTGTCACCTGGCGATGCCGACGGTGTGGCGCAGCGATAGTCAACTTCGGTACGCTGGCGAACCGACTTCCCCTACGACGTTGCGTACGCTTGGAATCTTGAACCACCATCCGGGTAGATGAAATCATGCTCAAGTCGCGAGAAGGCCAAATAGTTCCCCAAGTCACTTTCCCGATCCGGGTCAATGACGAATGGCAGAAAGCCAGTACCGACTCATTGTTCAAAGGCAAGACAGTGGTGCTGTTCGCGCTACCGGGCGCCTTCACGCCGACCTGCTCCAGCACCCACCTGCCGGGCTACACCGAATTGGCCGGTGTATTCAAGGAGTACGGGATAGACAGCGTTATCTGCCTTTCGGTCAACGATCCCTTCGTGATGGAAACCTGGAAGCAAGCCCAACACGCCGAAGGCATCTATTTCCTGCCAGACGGCAATGGAGAGTTCACCCAAGGCATGGGTATGTTGGTGGACAAATCCGAGATCGGCTTGGGCAAGAGAAGCTGGCGTTATTCGATGCTGGTGAAGGATGGCTTGATCGAGAAAATGTTCATCGAGCCGGAAGAACCGGGCGACCCGTTCAAGGTGTCGGACGCGCATAGCATGTTGAAATATGTCAATCCCAAGGCCAATCCCCCGGCCCGCATCACCCTGTTCTGCAAGCCCGGCTGCCCGCACTGCGCGCGCGCCCGCAAGATGCTCAACGACAAGGGCTATCGTTTCGAGGAGATCGAATTGGGCAGCCACGGCGTCAGCTACAGCTCGCTGCAAGCGGTGACCGGACGTGGCACAACGCCACAGGTGTATATCGACGGCCAGCACATCGGCGGGGCCGACGAGCTGGCGACCTGGCTGGCCAAGTAAGTCTGCCTGAGGTGGGTTCTTCCCCGCCACGCGACTCTATCTACTGACCCTCGAACTGGAGCAAGCTCACATGACCCCGATTCACGTCGACGTCGCCATCATCGGTTCAGGTACCGCCGGCATGGGTGCCTATCGGGCTGCCCGTGCCCATACGGATGCCGTTTTACTGATCGAAGCCGGCGCTTACGGCACTACCTGCGCGCGTGTCGGTTGCATGCCCAGCAAACTGCTGATCGCGGCAGCCGAAGCCGCTCATCAGGCGCGTCATGCCGAGCCATTCGGAGTGCATGTCCAGGGCGTGTCGATCGACGGTGCCGCTGTGATGGCCCGAGTGCGGCGCGAACGGGACCGTTTCGTCGAATTCGTACTGGAGTCAATCGAGTCCATACCGCAAGCCGAGCGGTTGACGGCCAGGGTCGCGTTTCAGGATGCCAATACCCTGGTCACGGCGCAGGGACAGTCGATTCACTCCCAGCGCATCGTGGTAGCCACCGGCAGCGTTCCGGTGCTGCCGCCGCTGCTAAAGGAATTGCACCAACACTTGCTGACCAATGAAAACATTTTTGAATTGCCTGCGCTACCGAAGAGCCTGGCGGTATTCGGCCCGGGCGTGCTGGGGATGGAGCTGGGACAGGCGATGAACCGCCTGGGGGTGAGCGTCAAAATGTTCGGCGTAGGCGGCGGCATTGCCGGCATTCGCGATCCGGCGATTCGCGACTACGCCAACCAGGCCTTTAACGAAGAGTTCTATCTGGATGCATCGGCCCAGGTGAAATCCGTCAGCGAAACCGCCACCGGAGTCGAAGTCCATTACCTGCATAAGGACGGCAACTGGAAAACCGAGCATTTCGACTATGTGCTGGCGGCGACCGGCCGTGCTCCCTACGTCGCCGGCTTGGAATTGAAGAATACCGGACTAGAGTTGGACAAACGCGGCGTACCGGTGTTCGACCGCTACACCTTGAGGTGCGGCAACAGCTCGATCTTCATTGCCGGCGACGCCAGCAACGACATTCCCTTATTGCATGAAGCCGCCGACCAGGGTCGCATCGCAGGCGAGAATGCCGGACTGTATCCCGACGTTCTTTCGGGATTGCGCCGCACACCGCTGGCTGTGGTGTTCACCGAACCGCAAGTGATGTCGGTCGGACTCCACCTGGACCAGATCGAGCAGCACTTCAAAGGCCGCTACGCGGTGGGACTGGTGTCCTTCGAGGACCAGGGACGCAGCCGGGTCATGTTGCGCAACAAAGGGATTTTGAAAGTCTATGCCGAGCAAGGCAGCGGCTTGTTCCTGGGGGCGGAAATGTTCGGCCCCGCCGCAGAACATATCGGGCATCTGCTGGCTTGGGCCGCGCAACAGCGCATGACGGTCGCCGAAATGCTGGAGATGCCTTTCTACCATCCGGTCATTGAAGAAGGCTTGCGCACCGCCCTGCGGGATCTCCAGCATGAGCTGCACATGGGGTCCGAATTGATACCGCGTTGCATGGATTGCGGGCCGGGCGCCTGATTTGAAACTACCCGGTCGTTCGGAAGTCGAACGGCTGGCTGACGAAAAGCCGGAATGCCAGGACTCGGCTAAGATATCCATTGACTGATAACGAGCTTGGCCGATGAAATTTTCCCGCCGACACACTGAGCATCACCGCACCGACCGCATCGGCTGGCTGCGCGCCGCCGTGCTCGGTGCCAATGACGGCGTCGTAGCGACTGCCAGCCTGGTGGTCGGTGTCGCGGCGGCGGGCGCCAGCCAGGCGAGCATCCTGGTTGCCGGTGTTGCCGGGTTGGTAGCCGGGGCGATGTCTATGGCTGCGGGTGAATATGTTTCGGTTCACTCGCAAGCCGACACCGAACGCGCCGACCTGGCGCGCGAGCGCAGGGAGCTCGAATCGGACCCTGCCGCGGAACTCCGCGAGCTGACGGCGATTTATGTGAATCGCGGGATCGAAGCGGGACTGGCTCAGCAAGTCGCCGAGCAATTGACCGCGGCCGACGCCCTCGGCGCCCACGCGCGCGACGAACTCGGGATTTCCGAAACCCTCAGTGCGCGGCCGATCCAGGCGGCATTGGCTTCGGCCGCAAGCTTCGCGGTCGGTGCCATGTTGCCTTTGGCAGTGGCAGTCCTTGCACCGGTGCAAGGACTGCTTCCATGGGTCTCCGGCTCTTCCCTGTGCTTCCTGGCCTTGCTGGGCGCCGTGGCCGCCCGCGTCGGGGGTGCCGGGGTATTGACAGGCGCGTGGCGGGTCACTTTCTGGGGTGCTCTCGCCATGGCGATCACCGCGGGAGTGGGTAGCTTATTCGGATCGGCTGTCTAAGCGAGCGAGGTAACGACCATGAGTACTGCAACCAGGGTGGAGCGCGATTCCTTCGGCACAATCGAGGTGCCCGCCGACCAATTGTGGGGCGCTCAGACGCAGCGTTCGCTGGTCCACTTCCGCATCTCCACGGAGCGCATGCCCGAGTCGCTGCTGATGGCGCTGGCAAGAATCAAACGGAGCGGCGCACTGGTCAACTGCGAACTGGGTTTGCTCGATGCGGCGCTTGCCGGAGTCATTGCCAAGGCCGCTGACGAAGTGCTGGCAGGTCTCCATCCCGCTGCTTTTCCTCTCGCTGTCTGGCAAACCGGATCCGGCACCCAGACCAATATGAACATGAACGAGGTACTGGCGAACCGGGCATCCGAACTGATGGGTGGCGGACGGGGGGAGGCGCGCCTCGTCCATCCAAACGATCACGTCAATCTCGGCCAGTCCTCCAACGATATCTTCCCGACCGCGATGCATGTCGCGGCGGTGTGCGACATCACCCGGAATCTTCTGCCGGCGCTGCGGGCCTTGCGTGCGACGCTCAGCGATAAATCGACCCGCTTTGCCGACATCGTGAAGATCGGCCGCACTCATCTGCAGGATGCCACACCCCTCACGCTGGGACAGGAGATATCCGGCTGGGTGGCGCAACTCGAACACGCGGACAGGACCATCGCAGCGAGTCTCGACGCACTCCATGAACTTGCCGTGGGCGGAACCGCGGTAGGCACGGGCTTGAACACCCATCCGCAATTCGGCGAACGCGTCGCGGCCAGGCTGGCGGACGAAACCGGGCAACCCTTCCGCTGTGCCGCGAACCGGTTTGCCGCCCTGGCCTCGCACGATCCGCTGGTGAGTTCGCACGGGGCTCTCAAGACTCTGGCCGTGGCCTTGATAAAAATCGCCAACGATGTCCGTTGGCTCGCCTCAGGTCCGCGCTGCGGACTTGGCGAATTGCATTTGCCGGAAAACGAGCCGGGCAGTTCCATCATGCCGGGAAAGGTGAACCCGACGCAATGCGAGGCGCTCACCATGGTCTGCTTCCAGGTGATCGGCAACGATGTGGCGATAAGCATCGGCGGTGCATCGGGGAACTTCGAACTCAACGTTTTCAAACCGCTGATCGCGCACAATTTCCTGCAAAGCGTCCGTCTGCTGGCGGACGCCATGACAAGTTTCAACGAGTATTGCGCTCGCGGCATGGAGCCTGACAGAAGGAAGATCGCCGAGCAGCTCGCCCACTCGTTGATGCTGGTCACCGCGCTGAGCCCGCATATCGGCTACGATCGTGCCGCTGCGATCGCAAAACACGCGAATGAACGCGGAACTACATTACGTGAAGCCGCGGTGACGCTCGGTCAGGTGACCGAGGCGCAATTCGACGAATGGGTGCGGCCGGAACGCATGGTCTAGGATACCTGCGGCCATCCGTGCCGAGGCATCACGCGGCGTAGCCCAGCACCGCGAAAAAGTGGCAGGCAGTACCCGCGCCGACGAAGCCATGCCAAACGGCGTGCGCATAGCGTAAGCGGGCATCCAGAACGAAGAACACCACGCCCGCGGAATATGCCAGCCCCCCTGCCACCAGCAACACGATACCTGGCAGGGCTACGCGTTCGATCAGAGGTACTACGGCGATCAGCACCAGCCATCCCATGACCAGATAGAGTCCTGTCGACAACCATGGATGCGACAAGCGGTCGAACAGCTTGAGTATGATGCCGGTCGCCGCAAGAAACCACACCAGCCCGAACAATGTCCAACCCCAGCGGCCGCTCAACGCCCCCAGTGTGAAAGGCGTGTAGCTGCCCGCAATCAGGAGGTAGATTGCGCTGTGATCGAGTTTCCTGAATATTCGCTTGGCGCGGCCAGGCGGAAAGGCGTGGTATAGCGTAGACGTCAGATACAGCAATACCATCGCGCCGGCAAAAACGCCCGCTCCGACGAGGTTGGCGGCGCCAAGCCGACTGGCCTCGACGATCAGGAACGGGGCGGCCACGATGGCCGCAAGCAGCGCCACGGCGTGACTCACGCTGTTGGCGATTTCCTCGCCGAAGCTTTGCGGACGTTCGCTCAAAATATTCATAGTCGTGTCCAAGAACGCTGAAACAGGTATGCGGCGCCGGAACTTCGTTGCTTTGAATCCACCGTAAGCAGTTCAGTATAGCCGGGGTTGAAGTAGGTGACATTAGCCTCGGCGTGGACTGTCCAAACCACTGCGTAAATTTGTGGAAGGCCTCGCAGCCACTGAGTGTTTCCACTACTCATGTTCGACAACGCACAGACGCCTCGCTAGCGCTCGCCCTAGAATCATCGGGCAATCGTGAATCTTCGTCTCCGTCGCGGAACCCGCGATCGAGACGACCTATGCAACATTCCGCCCGAAGGAGCAAACCATGGCACCACATGAGCCGATTGTCGGCGAGTTGATTGCACTTCTTAAGACGCGGCCGGACTTGTCGGACGCTCTCAAGGAATCGATCCGCAAGGCGGACTTTCCAGATGTGGTGACGCTCCCTCAATACTATGATCTTCTGGATCGGGTAGTCACGCTGATCCCGACGGTCAGGAACCTGAATCCGGTTCTCCTGAAGTTCTATTATCTCATCGACTTGTCGCCCGATGACGTGCTGCTGAAGGACGAGCCGTTTCAGCGATGGGTGCGCAAGTTTGCCGCGGAGTTGGGAGCCTTTCTCGACACCACCGAATCCGCCGCGGGCATAGACAGCTTCTTTTCCAACCCCAGCTATAACATGGGCGACTATTTCCGTTCACCGAGCGGGTGGCTGACGTTCAACCAATTCTTTGCCAGGCAGGTTCGGCCCGGCAAACGGCCGGTGGACGGCCTGTGCGACGACAGCGTGGTCGTTTCTCCCGCCGATAGCGTCTTTCAGGGGCACTGGCCGATCCGGAGCGACTCGAGAATTACCGTGAAGGACCTGACCTGGTCCGTAATCGATCTCCTGGCTGGTAGCCCCTACCAGGACAAGTTCAAGGGTGGCGTATTCACGCATAGTTTTCTGGACGTCAACGATTACCATCGGTACCACGTTCCGGTGCGCGGTGTGGTCAAGGAGGTTCGCAAGATTCCGGGCAACGTGACCATGGACGTGGTCAAACATCCCGATGGATCTCTCCATGCTGTCGACGGGACCGGCTACCAATTCACTCAGGACCGGGGACTCATCGTCATCGAGTCCCCGCTGGGATTGGTGGCGGTATTGCCGATAGGCATGGCACAAGTCTCATCGGTAACCTTGACGGCGGAAGTTGGCGCAACGATCACCAAAGGAGAGGAGTTCGGATTTTTCTCGTTTGGCGGTTCCGATATCGTGACCCTATTCGAGGCCGGCAAAGTCGAGTTCGATGCGACGGTCGGAACGCACTACAATCAGGGGCGGCGGATCGGTAGCACCATCGGCGGCTGATCAGAATGCACCATGCGATCTGCGTGCGATGGCGCACAGACCGGATGCAGCGTGAGGTTCATCATGAACCGTGACAATTGGAAGTTCGAAAGTCGCGTGGACGACAGCGACTGCCGATGGAGGCGGAGGAAGACACCATGCAGTTGATTACCATCGTTGCAATGCTGGTCGCCGCAGCCGGGGTTAGCTTTGCGCTGCAGAACGATACTCCCGCTACGGTGACATTTCTTCTCTGGCACTTCGAAGCATCCTTGGCCGCGGTGCTGCTGCTGACCCTTGCGGCGGGAGGCTTCATCGTGGCGCTGGTTTCAACGCCAGCCACACTGCGGCGTCAATGGGCCATGAACAGGCAGAACAAACGCCTGACGGAACTGGAAAACCTCTCCAGCCACCAGCAGGAAACCATCGCCAGGCTGGAGCGCCTTCTCCCCACCGTCGAAATACCCGTCGAAGAACCGCTTTCGTATGTCGGCCTCAAACAAGTCATCGGAAGCATCGGCGGTGACGATAATCGGCCATGACCGAATCAGCAAGCGATCCCGCTGGCGATGTCGACAAATCGGGCGGCATGACCGAAGTGCGGCGCCAGGAGGCCTTGCAGATTACCGGCGCTTTGCAGGCTGCGATTTTCAATAGCGCCAACTTCTCAAGCATCGCCACCGATGCGAAAGGTGTCATCCAGATCTTCAACGTCGGCGCGGAACGCATGCTGGGCTATGCGGCCGCCGACGTGGTGAATAAGATCACTCCGGCCGACATCTCCGACCCCAAGGAAGTGATCGCGCGCGCGGCAAGCTTGAGCCTCGAACTCGATACCCCGATCACGCCGGGTTTCGAGGCATTGGTATTCAAAGCCTCGCGCGGCATCGAGGACATCTATGAACTGACCTATATTCGCAAGGATGGCAGCCGCTTCCCGGCGGTCGTTTCGGTCACGGCGCTGCACAACGACCAACATGAAATCATCGGCTACCTGCTGATCGGCACCGACAACACCGATCGCAAGCAGATCGAGATAGAACAAAAACTGCTAGGCCAGCGCCTGCGCGACCATCAGTTCTACACGCGCTCCCTGTTCGAATCCAACATCGATGCGCTGATGATCACCGATCCCTCGGGAATCATCACCGACGTCAACAAACAGATGGAAGCCCTCACCGGCTGCACGCGTGACGAGCTCATTGGAGCGCCCTTCAAGAACTATTTCACCGACCCTGAACGGGCTGAAGCAGGCATCAAGCTGGTGCTGCTGAAGAAGAAGATCACCAACTACGAACTCGTCGCGCGCGACAGGGATGGAAAGGAAACCGTGGTGTCCTACAACGCCACTACCCTCTATGACCGGGACCGGCGGCTACAGGGCGTGTTCGCCGCGGCGCGCGACATCACGGAACAAAAGCAGGCGGAGGCGCTGATTCTCAACATGGCTTTGCATGACTCATTGACGCAACTGCCCAATCGCCGTCTGTTATGCGAGCGCCTGGGACAAACGATGGCGGCCAGCCAACGCAGCGGGCGTTATGCCGCGCTGATGTTCCTGGACCTGGATAATTTCAAGTCGCTCAACGACACCCAAGGCCATCACGTCGGCGATTTACTGCTGATCGAGGTGGCGCGCCGCATTACCGGTTGCGTGCGGGTGGTGGACGTCGTCGCGCGCTTTGGTGGCGATGAGTTCGTAGTGATACTCAATGAATTGAATACCGATAAGGGCAAGTCCGCGACCGAGTCCGGCATGGTCGCGGAAAAGCTCCGCGCAGCCCTGGACAAACCCTATGTCCTGAAATTCACCAAGGAGGGAAAAGCCGAATCGACCGTCGAACATCGCTGCACCACGAGTATCGGCGTGGTCGTGTTCGTCGACCACGAGGGAAGTCAGGATGAAATCCTGAAGTGGGCCGACACGGCGATGTACGAAGCCAAGGAGGCCGGCCGCAACATGATCAGGTTTCATGAATCGAATCCGGTAGTGACTGCCTAAGAAAGTCATGCGGTCGGTCGATTTCCGTGCCGTTGGTCCGAATTTTGAATTTGTGCGCTAACGCACATACGCGCAGCCCAGGCCAGGTTCATACTGACGGACAGAACTTGGCCAAGGAACCGTCATGAACCGATACGCCGCTCGAACGAGCCGCATTGCCGCACTGCTCGCCGGTCTGCTGGCAAGTTCCCTGGTTCAGGCGCTCGATCCCTTGAGAGGTTTGCTGGTGGAACCCGGAAGCGCGGGACTCGGCGTCGTGATGCGCAGCTCCCAGTCGCCGTATATCGGTGCGGGGCAGCGTAACGATCTGGTTCCGCTCTACCTCTACGAAGGCGAAAGGATCTTCCTGCATGCCAGCCGGGGCGGGCTCAAGCTGATGAACGACGGCAATACCCGCATGGAGGTCTTCCTCGACTACCGCTTCGAAGGATTTCCCTATGACCGGATTCCCCCCAGCCTGGCGGGAATGCAGGCGCGCGGTCCGACCGCCGACCTGGGGATCGCGGCACGCTATCGCGCAGGCCCGGGAGCATTCGGCATTGAATTCGTGCATGACGCGCTGGGCATAACCAAGGGCAGCGAGATGCGTTTGAGTTACAGCGCGGATTGGGCCAACGGCAGGATGCACATCCGGCCGGCCGTGAGCGTCTCGGCTCGCAGCGCCGCGCTCAACAATTACTACTACGGAGTTCGTCCGCAAGAAGCCACGGCCTTGCGTCCCGCCTACGAGCCCGGCGCCGGCACCAGCACATGGATGGGATTGTATGGCGACTACGACTTGAGCGAAGGCTGGCGAGTACTGATAGGCGTCGGCGCCAACCGCTTTTCGTCCAATGTGCGCAACAGTCCGATCGTGCAGAACGGCAGCCAGCCGGAGATCCACCTGGGACTTGCCTACGACTTCGGCAGCTACCGCGATCTGCCGCCGGAACAAGGCTCGCCCATCTATGTGAAAGCCCTCTATGGCCGGTCCACCGACTGCAACCTGATCAATACCATGACCGTGCGCTGCTTCTCGACCAACACGGTCGATAACACGCGGATCGCCGCCATCGAACTGGGCCGGCCGTTCATGCAGGAAGTCAACGGCTGGCCGCTGGATTTCGTCGGCTATGTAGGCTTGCTGCGGCACGCCGAGAACGAGCTGCAACCCGACTCCCTGGAGCTCAACGCCTACATGAAGGCCTATTACTACGGCTTTCCCTGGAACAACCGCGTGAAGACCCGGCTTGGATTCGGCGTCGGCCTGTCGCTGGCGCAACGCGTGCCCTTCGTCGAAATGCGCGATCAGATTCAGCGCGGCCGCAGCACATCGAAAGTATTGAACTACCTCGATCCGACCATAGACTTGAGCGTCGGCGACATGTTGGGCTCCAGGACACTGAAGAACACTTACCTCGGCCTGGGCGTGTCGCACCGCTCCGGGGTCTTCGGCAGTTCCAAGCTATTCGGCAATGTCGACGGCGGTTCGAACTACATCTACTACTACCTGGAACAACTGATGTAGTTCTCAAGCTTTTTCGGCGGGCGGGTCACTGGCCATCGCGTTCGCCGCCGAAGCCTGGCCTTCCGGGCTGAGACTGCCGAACTGGAGGGCATACTGGCGGGTGAATTCCGCACCGAGAAAGAATATCTGCGCGGAATAATAGATCCACAGCAGCAAAGCCACCACCGATCCGGCGGCACCAAAACCGGAGGCGATGGCGCTGCTGCCCAGGTACAGGCCGATGGCGTATTTGCCCATGCTGAACAGGCCCGCGGTGAATATGGCGCCGGTCCACACGTCGCGCCACGACAACGGGGCATCCGGGAGCATCTTGTAGATCACCGCGAACAGGCAGACGATCACGCTGAACGAGATCAGCGCCGAGATCGACTCAAAAACCAGGGCGGAACTGCTCCATATCCCACCGGCATAACGCTCGAGCACCGCCAGCGCAGCACCGACCACCAGCGAAATGAGCAACAGGAAGGCAAGCAGGAGCACCAGCACGAAGGACAGGAACTGGGTTCTCAACAGCAGGCTGAATCCCGATCGAGTGGGTGGATTGATGCCCCACATCTCATCCAGGCTCCCTTTCAATTCCACAAAAACGCTGGTGGCGCCCAACAACAGCAGGATGCTGGCAACGATGGTTGCGACGAGTCCGGAGTGCGGATTTTGCGCCGCCGCCAGCAAAGCCTGGATTGCCAGCGCCCCATTCGGGCCAACCAGATCCTGCATCTGCGCCATGATTTCACCTTGAGCCGCATCTGCGCCGAAGAAATAGCCGGCGACCACCACCGCCAACACCATGATGGGCGTCATGGAGAACAAGGTGTAAAACGCCAGCGCCGCACCTTTGCTGGCAGCGCGTTTGTCGAACCAGGCTTTCAGCGCTTCCGTCAGAACCTTGTACATACGGAGAACCCAGTGAAGTAAGGGACGGTGAATTCCGCCGTTTCAGCATTCTTCCCTTTCAATTCCTGGCGCGCTGTGCGTTGGCGAACATAAAGCCAGCCGGCTTGCAGCATGGGCTGTTCGGCATCCTGCCGCGCCTGTGTGTCCCAGCGAACAGAGAAAAACCTTGGATGGACCGACAATCAAAGCTGATTCGTCAAAGGAGCCATACCATGTTTAAGAAATCCGTTTTGCATCTCTCGCTGGCGGCGGCGCTGCTCACCACCTCCGGATTCGTCCTCGCGGCGTCGACACCGACGAACATCGCGGTATCGGCGACCGTTTCGCAAGGCTGTTCGATCAGCACTACGACCGCCCTCGCCTTCGGCGCATACGATCCCATCGGCGCCAACGCGAGCGCCGCGTTGAACGCCACCGGCCAGGTCAGCGTCGCCTGTTCCAAGGGCGCGACCGGCCTGACGATAGGCATGGATAACGGCACCCACGTCTCGGGCACCCAGCGTCAGATGCAGGGTACGACCGCCGCGGACCTGCTGCAGTACAACCTGTTCCAACCGCCCACCAACGTGGCGGGAGTCGCGTGTACCTTCCCCGGCACCATTGCATGGAACACTACGGCGGGTGCCGGGGTGTTGACGCTCACCAGCGCACCGACCAAGGCAGCCCGCTTATACAACGTCTGCGGAACGATCCCCGGTGGCCAGGATGCCACGACAGGCGCGTACACGGATACGGTCATCGCGACACTCAACTTCTGAAAGTGCCAACCACCATGAAAAACTCAACTTGCATCGAAGACATGACCCCTGCCGGTTACCGGCGGGGAACGGCACGCGCCATGGCTCTCCGCACGGCATTTTGCGCGGCCGCGCTGATCCTCCCGCAACTTGCCGCGGCGGCGGCCTGGGATGTCGATCCGGTTCGCGTGGAACTCTCGCCGGAACAGCAGACAGGCGCGGTTACCATCAGAAACGATTCCGACCAGTCGACGTCGATCCAGATCCAGGCGGTCGCGTGGTCGCAAGTCGGCGGCAAGGACGTCTACACTCCCACCCGGGAACTGCTGGTGTCGCCGCCTATCGTCACCATCGCGCCGAAAACAGAACAGGTAGTCCGCGTCGCCTTGCGACGGCCGGCGGATGCAGTCAACGAGCTGAGCTACCGCATCAACCTGCAGGAACTCCCGGCGCAGCCGGTCGCAGGATTCAGCGGAGTGCAGGTCGCCTTGCGCATCGGCTTGCCGGTGTTCGTCCAGCCGGCAAAAGGTCAGGCCGCGCCGAAAATGGCGTGGAGCGTCACGCGCATGCCGGATCATCAATTGAAAGTCGGCTTGCTGAATCAGGGCAGCGCACATGTGCAGGTATCGGATTTTTCCTTATTCATTCCGGGTAGCGATCAGTCGATCGCCGCTCAGGCAGGCTCAAGCTACGTCCTGGCGGGCCAGTCGCAAGAGTGGCTGCTGAAGACCGGTACTCCCGGAATCCTCCCCAGCGGTCAGTTGCGCCTCAAAGCCTATACCGATGCTGGCGACACTGAAACAAGTCTTGTGCTGGGCAAGCCGTGATCTCGCCGCGCTATGCCTGATCGGGGCGTGTTCCGTCCCCGGCGCAGCGGCGGAATCAGGGAACGGAAGCAATCCTGATTCCGGCCAGGTAGTCGAGCACACGGCGCAGATACCCGCTGCGGGGATGGTCACTTCGACCTCACAATTTCATGAGCGGCTGCTGCTCGTCGATATCAACCGGCAGCAACTGGACCAGGCCGTGCTGGTGCTCGAAGACCCAGCCGGAACGCTCTACCTGTGGCGTCAGGATTTGCTGCGCTGGCGATTTCGTCCGCCCGCGGCGAGTGCCGCGATCGAGTACCAGGGCGAGAAATTTTTCCCGCTCAGCGCGCTCTCGGACGTATCGCATGTTTACGATTCAAAGGCGCTTACCCTGTTGATCGAAGTTCGCCCCGGCGCGTTCGACAGCACCCGGCTGACGACCCGCTATGATCACTTGCTGCCGCCGGTAAAACCGGGTCCCGGCGGATTCTTCAACTATGACCTGGCTGCATCGCATTCCGCGGATTCGACGCAGCGTGCGGGGCAGTTCGAACTGGGCTTCTTCAATGGATCCGGCGTCGGCACCAGCAACCTGCTCGCCGAGAACCTCGGCAGCCATACCCGCCTGACGCGGCTGGACACTACCTGGACCGTCGACAACCCGGAAAAGCTGCAAACGCTGCGCCTGGGCGATGCTGTCAACGCCCCCGGCGCGTGGGGCCGCCCGGTGCGCTTCGGCGGTATCCAGTATGGAACCAACTTCGCCACCCAGCCGGGCTTCGTCAGCTTCCCACCGCAGAGCGCCGTAGGTCAGGCGGTGTTGCCATCCACCGTCGACGTGTTCATCAACAACACCCTCGTATCGCGCCAGAGTGTGCCGCCAGGGCCGTTCTCGATCAGCAATCTGCCACTGGTCAACGGCGCTGGCGAAGTTCAACTGGTGGTGCGCGATCTCCTGGGGCGCGAGCAAATCGTCACCCGACCGTTTTACGCCAGCCCGACGCTGCTGCGCGAAGGCCTGAAGACTTTTTCCTACGAGTTCGGCCGGGTGCGTGACAACTTCGGCATCGATAGCAACAACTATGGCAGTTGGCTGGGTTCGGGCACCTACCGGCGTGGCGTGAGCGAGAATTTCACCGCCGAGGCGCATGCCGAAGCCATGCCGGGCCAGGCAACTGTCGGCGCGGGCGGGGACTATCTGATTACCCGGATCGGTACGCTCAGCAGCTACCTGGTGGGCAGCCATGGCAAGCCCGGCAACGGCGGCATGGTGCTGCTGGGCATCGACCGGCAGGCGCTACCGTGGAGTCTGGGCGCACGCACGCAATGGGCCAGCAGCGGCTTCGCACAGGTCGGACAGGCTACGCCGTTACCGCCACCGGTTCATTCGAGCAGCGCCAGCCTGAGTTATTCCGCGGGCAGCGGCGGCTCGATCGGTTTCGCCTACGTCGGGCAGCACAACCGTGACCAGGCCGATACCCGCATCGCCACCTTGAGCTACAGCGTCTCGCTGGGAACTATTGGCACATTCATGATATCCGCCCTGCGCAGCTTCACCGGCGACATGAGCACTTCGATTTTCGCCCTGCTCAGCCTGCCGTTGGACGCGTCGACCAACCTGAGTTTCAGTTCGCAATCCGTGCGCGGCGGGAGCACCGCCAACAGCAATGATTTCACCATCACCTTGCAGCACAATCTGCCGATGGGTGAGGGTTCCGGGTATCGCCTGCAACAGCGCAGCGACGGCGCCCGGGAAGCATCCTATTCGTACCAGAACAACGTCGGCACCTATGTGCTGGATGCGGCACAGGCGCAGGGCAGCACTGCCACGCGCCTGAGCGTTTCGGGCGGTGTGGCGTTTCTTGGCGGCAACGCATTCCCGAGCCGGCGCATCGACCAGAGTTTCGCCGTGGTGCGCATTCCGGATTATCCCAACGTGCGCATACTCGCCGACAACCAACCGGCGGGACGCACCGATGCCAATGGCAATGCGCTGATTCCGCGTCTGCGGGCCTACGACATCAACGTGATCTCGATCGACCAGCGCGATCTGCCCATGGATGCGGAGATCGGCGCAGTCAAGGTCGAAGCGGTGCCCTACTTCCATAGCGGCATCGACACGAGATTTCCGATCAAGCGCTCGCGCGGCGCAACGCTCTCGATCCAATTGGAAGACGGTCAACCCTTGCCGGTTGGCGCCGCGCTCCAGCAAGTGGGAAGGAATGAAGTTTTTCTGGTCGGCTACGCCGGCGAGGTCTATATCACCGGCCTCGGCGCAACCACCCGGCTGATCGCAAGCTGGCACGGACAAAGTTGTGAATTCAACGTCCGGTTCACACCAAGCGCCGATCCCCTGCCGGATCTCGGCATCTTCATCTGCAAAGGAGTGCATCCATGATCCGGCACCGCCTTCGGGCACTGGCACCCCAGAAACAAACTCGGGCACTAGTCGCATGTGCTGTAGTGCTATCGATCGTGTCTCCATCGGCATTTGCCGACCGCAATTGCACGTTCGCCTCCGCCAATCCCGTCAACTTTGGGGCCTACGACGTCTTTGCCGCGCTGCCCAACAACAATGGCGTTGGCAGCCTCAGGATCAGTTGCAACGGCGGTGGCGGCCCTTTCGATGTCACGCTGAGCACTGGCCAAAGCAACAACTACGTATCACGGTTGATGCGGAGCGGCGCAAATTCTCTCGACTACAATCTTTACACCAGCGCCGCGCGAAGCGTGGTCTGGGGCAATGGAAGCGGCGTCAGCCAAACGATGCACGCAGCCGGGAACACCACCACCACGCTGAGCATATTCGGCCAGATTCCCGCCGGACAGGATGCCGCTGTCGGGATCTACTCCGACAGCATCACCGCAATCGTGAATTTTTGATGCCGCACACCGTCAAAGCGGGCGGACCGAAAGCAGCAACGGCCAGGGATATAGCCCCGGTTGTGCATCCGGATCAAGGACAAAACGAAAACTCAATTCGTGGCTCAGGTTGGGTGGCAGCGGCCCGCGCTGCACGATGGCGCCGCCGTCAGGGCCCAATTGGACCGTGTTTCCCAAGCCATAGACTTGTACCAGTTGGAACAGCTTGCCGATCGGATGAAACTCCATGACATAGCCCGATCGGCTATTGGTGGCAACCGAAAAACGCGATCCAGCCGCGATGTCGACGTATCCACGCGCAACGTCGGCGTCGCTGATGGCGAGTTGCGTCGCCTGCTGATCGACCCGAATTTTGGCATTGGCGACGACTCTGACCGAAACCGTCATGGCTACGCTATTTTGACTTGCCTCCGCTGAGGGCGTAATAGCTTCGAGGGGCGCAAGTCCCACCGCGGCGACCAGCGCATAGGCGATGAGGTTGCGCTGCAACGCCAAGCCGCCTTCCACCTGGCGTCGGCTGGCATGACCCGCCTGGATCAATTCCTCTCCGAGACGACGCCCCGTTGCGGCCTGACGGCGCAATGCGCATTCGAGTTGATGCGGCGTAATCTGGCCATCCGCAACAAGAATATTGCCCAGCGCAAATTCTCTCAGGACGGGTGTTGCCCCATTCCGGCGCCGGTGAAGTTCCCGGACCACATCATGTTCGTGCTGTGTCAGCACATTCTTCTCGATCACGATTTCGACCCGGTCAATGGAAGTCCTGGCGATATTGAAACAGGAAGGAATGACGACGAAGTCTGAGGTTGAGTTTCTGCCCTTGCGAACCGATGCTGAGTAGCGGCGACAGGTAAAGACGATCTCTCACGGGTATCAACTGCAAGCCGCTATGTTCGATCCCGTCGGATCCCTGTCTCGGCTCTAATCTCGCCACACCTGGAAGAGCCCCGCCGCCGACAAGAACTTTGTGGAAATCCTCGGGCGCTGGAGCCAGCACCACACTCGCGGTGAGCTTGTAGAAGCCTGACCTTCGGCCAGGATTTTCGCCGCGCGCAAAGGCCGTGTCTATGCTCAGCAGTTCAAGTCTTGGTCCGAGGGCATCCTGTTCCAGCTCGACACCCATGGACACGATGGACCAGATCATGAGAGTCAATCCTAAGGCAAGGCGGCACATGAGGGCACTGTCGTCACCCCGGCGATCAGCCTTCGCTGCTCTGCGTGTAGGTGGCGTCGATGCCTGCCGGGTGGAAGTGGGATGACTCATGCTTCCATGCTGCGCTTGCATGGAAAGATCGTCTGTGCGCTCTCGTACCCACGAATGAATTCATTGTCGGTGTTGCGATGTTTGATGCCGCACTGCTAAATCAACCCGCCTTCCGCGATGTGCTGATACACCAGGCACTTCAACCAGAGCTTGTGTTGATTACTGACGTTTGAAAACGCCACGCCATATTCCAGCATCTCCGCTCCCCACTCTTCGCCGGGGACCGCCGGATGTTGGTGCTGGACCAGGCAATCCAGCGTCAGAAGGGTGTCCAGTTCATCTACGGCGGCCTGAAAGGACAGACGCAAATGCGTCCCTTTCAAATTGTTTTGCCTCGGCACGATGAATTGCGCACCAACGGGACTGAGATCGATGATCTGCGTGGTCAATTCCTCTCCTTGCTCATCGGTCACCTGAGCGGATATGCGCACCCGGGTCCGTGAGCCGCTGCGCAGTTTCTGCGTCTTCACCTTGACCGGATATTGCAAGTGCATATAGTGCGAGGGGCTGGTGCAGACCCTGAGGATTTCAGACCGAAAGATATAGATGTTGCTGCCGGTCAGCATCCGCAGTTCCACCCGCTCACCTTCGTTCATGTCGATGCGCTGTCCCGCCATCAACGGGATTGTCAGGAGGATGCTCTGGCCCTTGATGTAGCCGATCAGGTGCGCGTAGTAATAGGCTTGGATATCCTGACCCAGCAATCGGAGTTGCACCTTCTCGCCGATCTGCGGCATGATGCCGGCCGGCGGGAAGGATTCATCGGGCGGAAGACCCTTGAATTCCGTCCACTCGGTTGCCGATTCGTTCTGCGACGGAGCATCGACATCGCGGAGCAGGCCATCGGTGGCCAGGGCTTCCAACTGCTGATGGCTCGCTATCACTTCTCCCCGGGCGAACAGCATATACCCGTGGCGGTCAAAGAGTTGCCACGGCAGCGCCGCACCGATCGGAATGTCCGCGAGAAGCACGGGTTGGAGATTCATGGTGCCTGTTTGATCAACGTGATCATGGCGCGCGCCTGACTCTATTCCTAGCATGATGGATTCCTCCGTTATGTCCGCTCATGGTGGCCGCCCGGCGACATCTTGTCTGTTGGCTAGCGCACCCCGTCGGTAACTGCACGAATTTTCCCCATATGTTGGCGAGCGTACGGAAGCAATCTCTTTGAGGCGGTAATCTTTGCCAATCGACACGATGATTTGATCGTGCGACTTCGAGGACGAACCTAATCCGGTTCGGCACTCAGATGGTTAACCGTTATGCGAGGTACTCAGAATGAACAAGGATCAAATCAAAGGCGCTGCAAAAGACATCGGCGGCAAGATACAGGAAGAGGCCGGTAAATTGGTCGGCAGCAAGGAACAGCAAGCCAAGGGTCTGATGCACCAGGTCGAAGGCAAGGTTCAGCAACATGTCGGCAACCTCAAGGAAGCCGTCAAGGACGCCGGCAGGGCCTGAAATACGTCGCAGCAGCGCACGTAGTGCCAGGAAAACAGCCGCGAACCGCGGCTGTTTTCTTATGTGCGACAGCGCACTGACATGGTCCGGCGCCGGGCGCAATCTGTCGTCCATGAACGCTGCGCCACGAGTCACCCAAGCCAGTTTCCCCAGTTGACCGATATTTACCAAGTGAAGGAGCCATGTTGAAAACCAAGCTAATCACCGTTGCCATACTGGCCTTGAGCCAAGGCGTCCTTGCCGCGCAGCCCCCCAGCGCCGGCAGCCAGATACAGCAGATTCCGCCGTCCCCGGTCCAACAGACCCCAGCTCCGGAGATCCGCATCGAACAACGCGAAACGCCGGCCGATACGGCGCCGGATACGGTTAAAGTCCTGGTCAACGCGCTGCATGTCACCGGGCAGACCGCGTATTCGGAAGCCGAACTGATCGCCGTCGCCAACTTCGTGCCGGGAAGCGAATTGACGCTCACCGACCTGCGCGGCATGTCCCAGAAGATCGGCGATCATTACCGCAGAAACGGGTATTTCGTCGCCCAAGCCTATCTTCCTGTGCAGGACATCAAGGATGGCGTCGTGACGATTGCCGTCTCGGAAGGCAAATACGGCACGGTCAGCGTACGCAATCAGACGAACCTCTCGGATGGAATTCCGAACGGAATTCTTGCCGGGCTGAATAGCGGTGACGTCATCACCAACCGACCCCTCGAACGCCGGCTGCTGCTGCTCTCGGAGATACCCGGGGTCAACGTCAAATCGACCCTGGTTCCGGGCGCGTCGGTTGGCGCATCCGATCTGATCGTAGACGTGACACCGGGACAGCGCGTCTCCGGAAGCGTCGATGCCGACAACGCGGGCAACCGCTACACCGGCGAGAACCGCATCGGGGCAACGGTGAACTTCAACGACCCAACGGGTCGCGGCGATGTCGCCACGCTCCGCGGCATGACTTCCGGATCGGGCCTGGACTACCTCCGCGGCTCCTACCAGATGCCATTCGGCAAGGCCACGGGAGGCGTCGCCTACACCCACATGGACTACCGGCTGGGCAAGGAGTTCGCGGATCTGCAGGCACATGGCACCGCGGATATCGCCAGCATCTATGGCAGCTATCCGTTGTTCCGCACGCGCCGCAACGATGTGAACGCCCGCCTGGCTTTCGATGCCAAGACCTTCCAGGACAAGATAGACTCGACCTCGTCCGTCACCGACAAGAAAGCCCAGGTCCTGATGGCCAGCCTTCAAGGCGACCACCACGACGAATTCGGCGGCGGCGGTTTGAACAGCTATTTCCTCACCCTGACCGGCGGCAACATCGATATCCAGACGCCGACAGCGCTGGCAGCCGATCAGGCCACCGCGCGCAGCAACGGTCATTTCAGCAAGGTTTCATTCAATGCCTCGCGTTTGCAGAACCTGACGCAAGCCACCTCCTTTTACATTTCGCTCAACGGTCAAGCGGCCTCGAAGAACCTGGACGTCTCCGAGAAGATGGAACTGGGCGGTATGAACGCGGTGCGAGCTTATCCGGAAGGCGAGGCTTTCGCGGACGAGGGCTATGTGTTGAGCCTGGAAGCCAGAATGCGGCTGCCGCGATTCACCGCCAACATGCCCGGCCAGATGCAGTTGATCGGTTTTGTCGATGGAGGCCACGTCACCATGCACAAGAATCCGTGGACAGTGGGCGAGAACAGCAGGAACCTGAGCGGAGCCGGGATCGGGCTCACCTGGATGGAATACAACAATTTCATGGTCAGAGCCTATTACGCCCACAAGCTCGGAAACACAGCGGCTACCTCGGCCCCTGACAGGTCCGGCCGCTTCTGGATCCAACTCGTCAAATACTTTTGATTGCGGACCATTGCGGACCAGTGCGTACCACTCCCCGCCCCGAACAATCTGAATCGAAACAATCTGGAACGACAAGACCGCCACATTCGTGGCGACATCCGAACTTGCCAAGGGCGCCGGCAAGAAATCCTCGTCGGCGGCGAGCAAGGCCACGACGGGCACGCACTTTGCACTGAAATGGCTGGCGTTATCAGTGATGCTGGCATTCGGGCCAAGCGTTTACGCCTTGCCGACGGGCGGCGCAGTATCCGCGGGCAATGCCAGCATTGCCACCGCAACGGGAAGCATGACGATCAGCCAGGCCAGCCAGAACACGGCTATCAACTGGCAGAGTTTCAATATCGGATCCGGCGAAGCGGTCCGGTTCGTGCAACCCAACAGTAACTCGGTCGCCCTCAACAGGGTGTTGGGGGCCGATCCTTCCAGCATCCTGGGCACCCTTTCCGCCAACGGCAAAGTGTTCCTGGTAAACCCCAGCGGCGTGCTGTTCGGCAAAGGCGCGCAAGTGAATGTCGGCGGGTTGGTGGCATCCACCCTCAATATCACCGACGGCGATTTCATGGCCGGCAACTACAAGTTCGCCGGCGCAGGCAACGGCAGCATCGTCAACCAGGGCTCGATCAACGCCGATGGCGGCTATGTGGCCTTGCTCGGCGCCAGCGTCAGCAATCAAGGCGTAATCTCGGCACAGTTCGGCACGGTCGCGCTTGCCGCCGGTAACGCGATTACGCTGGACGTGGCGGGGGACGGACTCCTCAACGTGCTGGTGGATCAGGGTGCGGTGAATGCGCTGGTTCACAATGGCGGACTGATCCAGGCCGATGGCGGACAAGTGTTGCTGACCGCTCGGTCGGCGGGGAATCTCCTGCAAAGCGCCGTGAACAACACCGGCGTGATCCAGGCGCGGAGCATCGAGAACCGCAACGGCACCATCAGACTGCTCGGCGATATGCAAAACGGCGTGGTGAACCTGGACGGCAAACTCGACGCCTCGGCGCCGAATGGCGGGGATGGCGGCTTCATTGAGACATCGGCCGCGCACCTCAAGGTCGCCGACGGCGCGATCGTCACTACTCTGGCGGCTGAAGGTAAATACGGCAAATCCGGAACCTGGTTGATCGACCCCAAGGACTTCACCGTCGCAGCCGGGGCCGACATCGCCGGCAGCACTCTCAGCGGCAACCTGGTCACAGGCAATGTCACCATACTCAGCGACAGCGGCGCCGCCGGTACTCTTGGCAACGTCAACATCAACGAGGCGGTCACCTGGACGGCGGCGACGACGCTGACCTTGAACGCGGTGCAGGACGTGAATGTGAATGCGGCCATCACGGCGACCGGCGGAAACCTGGTGTCGATCGCCGGGCGCGATGCAAACTTCAAGGCAGCCATCACCACGACCAGGGGCAACATCACCTCGAGTTCCGGACGCGATCTCAACATCAATGCGGCCGTCACAACGACCGACGGAAACTTTACGGCGTGCTGCGGACGCGATATCAACGTGACCGCTGCCATGACGATGACCCGCGGCAACGTGCTGCTGCGCGCCGGCAACGATGGTTCCGCCTCGGGACGCGCGGGTGGCAGTGTGAACTTTGCGCCGGGCACCCCGAAGTATGCGGTCACCGGCCCGGGTGCCGCGGTCACCCTCGATTACACACCAAGCTCATACACAACGCCGACGGATTATTCCGGGAACTTCACCTTGACCGGCGGCGCCACGCTGACGCAACACATGTTGGTGTTCGTAAAAGGCAACGACAAGGTATACGACGGCAACACCAACGCTACGCTGTCATTCGCGGGCAACCCGAATGTCGGCGGCAACGTCGTCACCCTGGTTCAGGGTACCGCCACTTTCGACGACAAGAACGTCGCGCCGAACCTCGGAATCAGCTTTAGCGGCTACACCCTGGGCGGTGCGGACGCCGCCAAATTTTCCCTTTGGGCTTCCTGCATTCCGGGACCAGGGAGAACCAGCGCGGCGATCCTCGCGGCACCGCTGAGCATCCGCGCGAACGACGGCACCAAGGTATACGGCCAGACCTTCACTCCGGCCGGCACTGCCTTTACGACCCCGGTACCCCCGGTCGCCGGTGAAACCGTCGGCAGCGTCACCGAGACCAGCTCGGGTACACCGCCAACCGCGGGCGTGGCCGGCAGTCCCTATGCAATCACGCCCAGCAACGCCACCGGCGGTACCTTCATTCCGTCGAATTACACGATCACTTACCTCAACGGCGCACTGGCTGTTACCCCCGCTCCGATGACGGTGAAGGCCAACGACGCCACCAAGGTCTACGGCCAGACATTTACTCCCGCAGGCACGGCCTTTACCACGCCGGTGGCCCCGCAAAATGGTGAAACCGTCGGCAGCGTCACCGAGGCCAGTCCCTCTGGTACGCCGCCAACCGCCAGCGTGATCGGCAGTCCATATGCGATTACAGCCAGCAACGCCACCGGCGGCACCTTCACGCCGTCCAACTACACCATCACCTACCTCAACGGTGCACTGGCCGTTACCCCCGCGCCGCTGACGGTGAAGGCCAACGACGCCACCAAGGTGTACGGTCAGACCTTCACTCCGGCGGGCACCGCCTTTACTACCCCGGTGGCCCCGCAGAACGGTGAAACCGTCGGCAGCGTCACCGAGGCCAGTCCTGCCGGCACGCCGGCGACGGCAGCCGTGCGAGGTCCGTATGCGATCACCCCAAGCGCGGCCACTGGCGGCACCTTCGTTCCGTCCAATTACCTCATCACCTACGTCAACGGTGCGTTGACGGTGACCCCGGCTCCATTGACGGTGAAGGCCAATGACGCCACCAAGGTCTTCGGCGATACGTTCATTCCATCGAATACGGCTTTCACCACGCCGGTGGCGCCGCAGAATGGCGAAACCGTCGGCAGCGTCACCGAAACGAGCCCGGGCACACCGGCAACCGCAGTCGCTCCGGGTCCGTATGCGATCACCCCCAGCGCCGCCACCGGCGGCACCTTCACTCCTTCCAACTATACGATCACCTACCTCGACGGCGCACTGGCAGTGACACCGGTCGTGGTGCCGCCAATTGTCATTCCGCCGGTTGTCATCCCACCAGATGTCATCCCGCCGGTCATCATCCCGCCGGTCGTCATTCCGCCGGAAGTAGTTCCGCCCGTTGTAACACCGCCGGAAGTGACCCCGCCGGGTACAGTTCCGTCGGCGCCCGCGGCGGCAGGAGCAATGCCGTTCGTAGAGCAGGCGGAGTTATCGCCCGAACAACAGGGAACGCCCGGTGCCCAGGTGATTCCGTTACTAATCGTGCCCGCCAAGGTCCTGCCGGTAGCGCTGGTGGTCGTTCCCGCTCGCCCACCGGCGATCGCACCCGCGCCGGTCCCACCGGCAATCGTCCCATTGCCGGCCGAGGCTCCGCCGAAGGCCTATGTGGCACCTGTGCATCCGCGCAAACAGGATCGTAACTAAGATCGCTGGCGCGGCCCCGCTGAATTTCGATGCAGCGGGGCCGCGCTTATGAGACTTTCCCTTGTCCTGCTGACCGCCGGCTTGATATGCCATCAGGCGGCCACGGCAGAACTGGCTGGGCAACCGCTCCCGGCTCATACCGCCAAACACGCAAACTTCCATCGTGAACCGGCATCCCGGGATGCCGTGCACGTTGCCGACTGGGTCGTCGACTCAGGTGACAATCAGGGCATGCCCTTCGTGATCGTCGACAAGACTGACGCCAGGGTATTCGTGTTTCAGGGTGATGGCTCGTTGCGTGGTGCCGCCCCGGCACTGCTCGGACTGGCGCTGGGCGATGAATCCATTCCCGGCATCGGCGACCGCAAGTTGTCGAGCATTCGCCCGGAGGAACGCACTACGCCGGCGGGTCGTTTCGTGGCGTCGCTGGATCGCAATTCCCACGGCAAAGGCATCCTCTGGGTGGATTACGAATCTGCTGTTTCCCTGCATCCGGTCATAACCAGCAATCCCAGGGAACGTCGCCTGGAGCGTCTGACCACGCCGACGCCACTCGACAACCGGATTTCCTACGGCTGTATCAATGTTCCTGCCATGTTCTATTCGAATGTGGTCAACCCGGCTTTTACCGGGACGAATGGCATCGTCTACGTGTTGCCCGAGATCCGCACGACCCGTGAAATTTTTCCTGCGTATTACGACGTCCTGTGATGCCGCATGGACGTGTTGATTCGTTGAAGCCAAGCTGAATTTGGCGCAAAAAAAAGACAGGCGAACCTGTCTTTTTCTCAGCAGCAGAGCGTCGATTACTTGGGTGCCGCAGCTTTCACATCGGCCTTGCCTTCGGCTTTGACTGCTGCGGTATCGGCTTTGGCGGCGGCCTTTTCGGTCTTCGCTTCGGTCTTTACCTTGTCGACCTTCGTGTCGGTTGCGGCAGCTTTCTTGTCGGCCTTGGCTTTGGCTTTCGCGTCTTTGGCTTCGGCCTTGGCTTTGGCTTTGGCGGCTTTGGCTTCCGCTTTGGCAACCTTGGCATCGGCCTTCGCATCGGTCTTGACTTCGGATTTCACGGCCTTGGCATCCGCCTTCTCGGCCTTGACTTCAGCCTTGACGACGGCGGGTGCCGCCGGTGCGGGCGCTTGTGCGAATACGGCGGTCGCAAACAGGCCGGCGACCAGTGCAGCGATCATTTTGTTCATTGGGTAACCTTTCGTTATGTAACTACAAGAAACGGGAACTACGCTTTTACATCTCGAATAACGCGTTGAGGTCGGAGCAGTTGACCTCTGCCGGAAATATATCGCCGGCTACGTGAAATGAGCGGGTGAAATGTATGGGTTTAACTCTTCGCAATGTTGGATACCGCACATATGGCCGGATCGACATGCGCTAGTCTGGGCACTCGCCAGAAACGGTTTCTCTCCTATCCCTGCCAAGCGTTCAAATGAAATTCAAGGATTACTACCAGGCTCTGGGAGTCGAGCGTACCGCCACTGCGGACGAAATCAAGAAGGCCTACCGCAAGCTGGCGCACAAGTATCACCCGGATATTTCCAAGGATCCCAAGGGCGAGGAAAAATTCAAGGAAATCGCGGAAGCCTACGCGGCCTTGAAGAGCCCGGAGAAACGCGATGCCTACGACAAACTGGGCAGACGTCCGGACGGACAGCAATTCACGCCGCCACCGGATTGGCAGCAGCAATTCAGTACGGGGGAATCCGGCTTCGACGATGTCGATCTATCGGATCTGTTTGCCGCCTTTGGCCGGGCCCAGCGCGGCCAGGCCCGGGAAGACTTACCGCTGCCCGGCCAGGATTACAAGGTCACCGCGCAGGTGACACTCGAACAGGTTTTTCGCGGCGAGGAAATTGAAATCCGTGCCGAACTTCCGGAGTACGACCAGTATGGCTTGGCCCATCGCGTCGCCCATACCTTTCGCATCACCATCCCGACCGGCGCAGCCGATGGCCAGCGCCTGCGGCTCGCCGGCAAAGGTGGGCACGGGCTGAACGGCGGACGGTCCGGCGACCTGTTTGTCGCACTGGCCTTGCAGCCGCATCCGCTGTACCGGGTCAGCGGCCGCGACCTGTACCTCGATCTGCCCCTGGCGCCGTGGGAAGCGGTGCTGGGCGCCGCGGTAGAGATTCCCACCCTGGGCGGGACGGTGGAACTCAAGGTCAATCCAGGCGCCACCGCCGGGCAAAAGCTGCGGTTGGCCAAGCGAGGTCTGGCATCGGCGGACGGCAGCGTCGGGACGCTGTACGCGGTAGTCAAGATAGACGTACCGAAAACCGTCAGCGCCGCCGAGCAAGGACTGTTCGAGCAACTGGCGGCAGCATCCGACTTCAACCCTCGCCAACATTTTGCTTCAGGAGCGGCGCCATGAAGCTGCAAGTCACCGATTGCATCTGGCTGCACGGGACCGAGGTCTGTCAGATCGAACATCTGGCGGAAGTCTCCGGATTGACGATCGAGGAAATCGAGGATCTCATTGAGATCGGCGTGATTGCCCCGGTCGACCGGAACGCGCAACCGATTTGCTTTCGACTCCAGTACGTCCTGACCGTGAAGACCGCGCGCCGGTTGCGCGACGACTTTCAACTCGACCGCCATGGGGTCGCCTTGGCCCTGACCCTGTTGCGGCGTATCGACGAACTGGAGACTGAGTTGAGCGCCATCCGTGGCTAGGTACGCAAGCGAACAGACGCTGCGAACGTTCTTTCATATCCTGAACCACTGAACCCATAAAAGGAGCCATTCCATGAACGTCTTTGCAAAATCCAATAGCGAAAAGCTGATCCGGGAAATCAAGTCCGTCGTGGCCGACGCCGAAGCGCTTCTGCGTTCCACCAAGGGTCACGCCGGCGCTGAAGTCGCCGAACTGCATGCCTCCATGACGCACCGTATTGCCGCCGCCAAGAGTCACCTGGTGGCTGTCGAAGAGGCCATGCTCGAAAGGGCCCGACTGGCGGCAAAGAACACTGACGAATGCGTCCATGACAATCCCTGGCAGTTCATTTCCATCGCCGCCGGCGTTGGATTGCTGGTCGGCTACCTGATTCATTCCAGCCGCGACTGTTCATGACGCCAGCCGGCGGACTTTTCACTTCCATTCCCTCCCTCGGCTCGTTGCCGGGGATGGTGCAGGTACGCCTCGAACTCCTGGCCACTCTGCCAGCTTCTCTCCCGGAACTGAAGAGAACGACGGCTCGACCCTAGCGTGAGCTACTCAATCGCTCGCCGGTTGAAGGAAACGACGCCCAAGATTAATGGCGTCTCCCCGGTTCCCGACGCATCGTGGCTCAACAAGCTCGGCCCAGGTCTCATCACCGGTGCCGCCGACGACGATCCCGGTGGCATTGCGACCTACTCGCAGGCGGGCGCGCAGTTCGGCTTCAATATGTTGTGGACGGTGTTGTTCACCTATCCCCTGATGGTCGGCATCCAGGTGGTCAGCGCCAGGATCGGACGGGTCAGCGGCCACGGACTCGCCACCAACATCCGTCTGCATTACCCCGCATGGCTCCTGCACGGCGTGGTCGGTCTCTTGCTGATCGCCAATACGATCAATATCGCGGCCGACATTTCCGCCATGGGCGAAGCCACCAAATTGCTGGTCGGCGGTCACGCCCATCGGTACTCGGCGGCTTTCGGTCTGCTATCCCTTTTGCTCCAGATATTCATACCCTACCGGCGCTATGTTCGCATCTTGAAATGGCTCACCATGGCGTTGCTGGCCTACGTCGCCACTGTGTTTGTCGTCGATATCCCCTGGTCGCAAGTGCTGGTGAAAACACTCATGCCGCATTTGTCCTGGGAAACTGCCTACGTCACGACCGTGGTTGCGGTATTCGGCACCACCATCAGCCCCTACCTGTTCTTCTGGCAGGCCTCGCAGGAAGTGGAGGATCAATTAGCCGATCCACACGCCCGGCCTTTGCGCTCGGCGCCCCACCAGGCCGAGGCTCATCTCGACCGCATCAAGATCGACACCTATATCGGCATGGGGTTTTCCAATCTGGTGGCATTCTTCATCATTCTTACCACGGCCGTCACGCTCAACCTGAATGGCATCTCGGATATCCAGACCTCGGCGGAGGCGGCCGCGGCGCTGCGCCCGATTGCCGGCGAGTTTGCGTTCATTCTGTTCAGCATGGGCATCATCGGCACCGGAATGCTGGCGATTCCCGTTCTCGCCGGATCCTCAGCCTACGCCATGGCGGGTGCCTTCAAATGGAAAAACAGCCTGGAACACACGCCCATGCGCGCCAAGCGTTTTTACGGCATCATCGCCGTCTCGACCCTGATCGGGATTGCCCTGGACTTCACTTCGATCGATCCCTTCAAGGCCTTGTATTGGAGCGCTGTCATCAACGGCGTGATTTCGGTTCCCATCATGGCGGTGATGATGCTGATGGCGGTCCGGCCTGAAATCATGGGCCAGTTCGTCATTTCGACGCGGCTGAAGGTATTGGGTTGGCTGGCCACGCTGATGATGGCGGCGGCGGTTTCGGCCATGCTGTGGACGATTTGAACCGCCGGGATACTTACACCTCGAACAGACCCGCCCGCTTCAGTGGCGCAGCATGCGGTCTGTGATGTCCGATCCGATGCCGCGGTAGCCGACGAAACGGCCGGTCGGGTCGAACATCGGTTCACCGCTCACTTGCAGGTATTGCTTGGTTCCATCGGCATTGTTGCGGCTGTACACGAAATCAAGAAACGGTCGCCGGGCGGCGATGTTGTCGGCCAGTTGTGCCCGTTCGGTTTCATTCCAACTCCCCTCCAGCACGTGGCTGGTCGCACCGAGCATGTCGTCCGCCGCTATTCCCAGCATTTCGAAAACCGGGCCGGAGATCTTGGTATATTGTCCCTGCGCGTCCTGCTCCCAATACCAGTCCGACGACAGCTCGGTAAAGCTCTTGAAGCGCGCCTCGCTTTCGCGCAGTTCGGCGGTACGCTCCAGCACGGTCTGCTCCAGCACCTTGTTGTAAATATCCAGCTTTCGATACAACAGCCGAACTTCCAGCATATTATGGATGCGTGTCTGGACTTCGGTCAGGTCGAAAGGTTTACTGATGAAGTCCTTGGCCCCACCCTTCAAGGCACGGAGTTTGTGGCCGGGTTGGGCGGTGATGACCAGTACCGGCAGATAGCCGTCAGTCTCGATTTCCTTCAGCTTTTCCATGACCTGGAATCCGTCCATGTCAGGCATTTGCAGATCGAGCAGGATCAGATCGTAACGGTCCGCCAGATGCATCGGACAGACGGCGCGCGGATCCATCGTCGTCTTGATGTGCCGGTACCCGACATCACGGAGCATTTGCTCCAGCAGGGTTACATTGGCTTCCTGGTCATCCACGATCAGGATGCTGGCGTTCAGAATTTCGGCGGCTTCAAGCATTGCATTCTTCCTAATAGATAAATCGGCCTCTTGTGCAAATAAATCGGCATCGGTCCGCGGTCACTGCGACGGACCGGTCAGATCCGCCGCAAATTTCAGTGCGACATCCAGTGCGGCCATGAACTCGTCGACTTTGATCGGCTTGGTCAAGTAGCGGAAGAATCCTGCCTCCAGACCCCTCTCGACATCGCGCGGGATGGCATTGGCCGACAGCGCGAGGACAGGGATATGGGCGGTCGTTGGATCTCTGCGCAAGCTCTCAAGCGCGCCATATCCACTCATCCCGGGCAAGTTGATATCCATCAGAATGACATCCGGCAGAAATGTTCGCGCGAGCTGGATGCCCTGATACGCGTCGATGGCCGTCAGCAGTTTCAGGTCGCTGCGCCGCGCGATCAGTTGTTCGACCAGGAGCAAGTTCGCCGGATTGTCCTCGACATAGAGCACCGTGCGCTGATCCAGCGATAGTTGCAGCGCAGGATCGGTCGTGGGCTCGACACCGAGGGGATCGATGCCTTCATGCGCCAGCACCGGCTCGGTCGATGCACCAAATTCGACCCAGAATTCGCTGCCGACACCTACGCGGCTCTCGACACCGATTGCCCCGCCCATCAATTCCACCAGCCGCTTGGTGACGACCAGCCCGATGCCGGTACCTTCCTCGCTGTGGGATTCCTGCCCCAAGCGGTTGAACGGCTGGAATAGTTGCGCGATTTGTTCCGGGGTAAGGCCGGCGCCGGTATCCTTGAAGCTGACCCGCACCCGATCTTCGCCGCTCTTCGTGCATTGGACGGTCACCGCACCGCCGACTTGATTGTATTTGATGGCGTTGGTCAGCAGGTTGATCATGACTTGCTTGACCCGGGTCCGATCCGCATGGATATACAAATGACTGTCGAAATTCGGAAAGCTCATCTTGATGCCGCGCTTTTGCGCCTGGGGTTCTATCATCGCCCAGCAATCCTTCATCACGTCGGTGAGCGACATCGCTTCGTTCGAGATGGTCACCTTGCCGGCCTCGATCATCGACAGATCGAGGATTTCATTGATCAGGCGCAGCAGATACCACCCGGCTTTCAATATCTGGTCGATCGAAAGCATTTGCGCGGGCGTGGGCGGAGGTTTCCCGGACGCCATCAACTGTGCGAATCCGAGGACCGCATTCAAGGGTGAGCGCAATTCATGGCTCATGCTGGAGAGAAACTCCGATTTCGCCATATTGGCTTTTTCCGCCGTCGCCATGGCCGTTTCCAGCTCGATGTTGTTTTTCTTCAAGGCATGTTCGAACTGCTTGAGCTCGGTCACATCCCGTGCCGCCGCGAATACGCCTCTCAGGTTGCGGTCACGGTCATGCAAGGTGGCCGCGTTGAACGACACCGCTGTCTCCTTGCCGTCCCGGGCGCGGGCGATCAATTCGTAGTTGGTGACCTTGCCTTCGCGCAACACCCGGGTGATGGCGATCTCGGCCCGGTCCTGATCGGTAAAATAGTTCTTGAACGGCGCCCCGATCAATTCGTCGCGGGTGCAACCGGTCAATGCCTCCATCTGCTGATTTACGTCGCCGATGATCCCGCGCGGATCGGTGGTCATGATGGCGTCGATATTCGATTCGATCAGCGAACGCGTATAGAACTGCTGATCCCGCAAACGCTGGTCGAGCAGCGCCTGCTCCGCTTCGACTTGTTTGCGCGCCGTGTTGTCGGTGCCGATCAACAGGTAGCCGATGGCCTGGCCCTGGGCATCGCGCAGCGCGGTGACGGACACGATCGCCGGAAAGCGGCTGCCGTCCTTGCGGATATAGGTGAGTTCGTAGATGTCTTCTATGCCTCGGGAGGCCTTGAACACCAACGCCTCGAAACCCGGAGTGATGGTAGTACCCAACTCCCTGCTCAGGCTCGCCGCCCGCGCGATGATTTCCTGCGAATCCGAAATACCCGCCGGCGTGATCTTGTCCACCACGTCCGAGGCACTGTAACCCAGCATGCGTTCGGCGCCGACGTTGAAAATCTGGATCACGCCATTGGCGTCGGTGGCGATGCTTGAAAAGTTTGCGCTGTTGAAAATGGCGTCTTGCAATGCCACCACTTTCAGCATCGGCTGCCGCGCCTCGATCGATACTTTTTCCGCCGCCGACCGGCTGAGCACGGCACGCCGTATCAGCACCGTCAACAGCCCCAGGAATGCCAGCAGCAGGACGATACAAGACATGATGATCCTGAGGCGCAGCAGTTCGTTGTCCTTGCGATTCTCAAACAAGGCTTGCTCCATTGAATCCGCATCCTGCATGTCGCGATGCATGGTCGATGCCACCTCGCGGCCCGCGGCTAACAATGGCTGCGCCGCGGTGATGCCTTGCGAGTCGAATACCGCCTGACTTTCATGAAATATGCTGATTCGCTTATTGACTGAAGTCTGGATTTGGTCGATGCGATCCTGCTGGGGAAGGTTGTCCAGCGTCGAGGCCTTCAATTGCCGGAAGACCTCTTTCAGGCCGTTCAGGGCGGCATCGCGCTGCACCAGGTAATTCTTTTCCCGGGTCAGGAAATAGGCCCATTGTCCATTCTCGGCACGGTCGACCCGGGAGCGCAACTCGTCGAACTCGGCCATCACCTCGCGGCTATGGTCGACCGACTTGATGGTGGCCATGGGTAGAACGAAGTTCCAGGCAAAACCTCCCACCAGCAGCAATACCGCCAGCGTGACCCCGAAACCGAACAACATCAGTCTTTCGATTGATGTCTTTTCCATGATGCGCATATATTCCGACCTGACTAAACTTAAGAAGAGCGCCAACTTCCGCTCATGCAAGGTGATGGCGAAAATGCCGCCAACGCAACGGACTTTGCCCGCCAATTCATTTCCATGACACAACTGCCGGCGGTTGCCTGAAGGAGCTTCATCGGACCGCGCGGATCGCCGCCGGCTTGCTTTGGCGCTGTTTCACATCCGACAGCAGGCGGGCGAATTCCTTTTTGACCACCGCATAGCACTCGCAGACCTCGTCTTCCAGTCCGGCCCGGTCCACTACGGTGATATGGCCGCGTCGATAACGGATGAAGCCGCCGGTCTGTAATCTTCCTGCCGCCTCGGTAACGCCTTCGCGCCGCACGCCCAGCATGCTGGCAATCAGTTCCTGGGTCATGGTCAATTCATTGCTGGGCAGGCGATCCAGGGTCAGCAGCAGCCAGCGGCACAATTGCTGCTCCACCGAGTGATGGCGGTTGCATACCGCGGTCTGGGACATCTGGGTGATCAAGGCCTGGGTATAACGCAGCAACAGGCGCATCACCGGTCCGGCTCGGTTGAACTCCTCCATCAAGATCCGGGAACTCAGCCGGTAGCCATGCCCGCCGGTCTGCACCACGGCGCGGCTGGGTGTGGTATTGCCGCCCATGAACAGCGAGATCCCCAACACGCCCTCGTTGCCCACCCCGGCGATTTCGGACGAGCCCCCGTCTTCCAGCACATAATGCAGCGAGATGATGGATGTCGTTGGAAAATATACGTATTGCAATTTGCCGCCGGACTCATAAAGCACGTCGCCGAGCAACATCGGAATCAACTCCAGATGCGGCGCCAGGCGGTCGAACTCTGCGTCGAGCAAAGCTGCCAGAAGATGATTCTGGTTGGGATCGTGCGTACTGGACATATCAGGGTTCCTGTTTCCAGTCGTTAACCAATAAGGTGTAACAAGGTGCACGACAAGATGCTCATTGGACACGGTAACATGTTTGGCGACTGCGAAGGACTTTATTCCACCTTGCACACGGGGTCTGTGTGTTACCGAACATAAGGGGAAGAACCGGTCCAGGCGGAACTTGGAGATACAGCCACATTGTCCATCGGGGGTGCGCCAGCGTACCGACCCGGTGAGGGCTAAGGCCTATCGTTGCGACATGAGACCATCTTTCCCCAGGGAACTTGTGAGAACCAGGCGAGTGCCGACATGGCTTGCCGGCGTTTGCCTGCTTGCCCTGAGCCTGCCGGTGGCGGCGGTCGACTCCCGGGGCGCCCGCTCCTGCAATGACTGGCAGCAGCATAGGCAGGAAGCCATCGAGGGCCATACGCTCAATGCCGATTTCAGCCAGACCTGGCTGGTAGGGTATCTCAGCGGCCTGGTCGCAGGCTCCGGCATGGATTTTCTGGTCGGCACAAAGAACCCTGTTCTCTACAGCATGGCCGATGAATTGTGCAGGAAGCATCCGGAGGTCGATCTCGCCTTCATAGGCACCGCCATTGCGCGCGACCTGATGCAGGAAAAGAGAATCGTCAACGTTCCGACCCTGCCTTGAGCCAATCGAACGAAGAGCAACGCCTTTTCAAAAGCCGAACACATCCTGCTCCTCCCCTTTACCATAGGGAAGGAGCGGGATACTGACCCTAGCGCTGTATCACCTTGCCGCTGGCATCGGAAAGAACGATCTCGACCCGGCGATTCAACTGGCGATTCTCCGCCGTGTTGTTCGAGGCTATCGGATAAGACTCGCCATAACCGCGAATCGCGATGCGCTCCCGGCCTACGCCCAGTTCTTGTAACGCGCTGCGTACCGCCGTGGCGCGCCGTTCGGACAATTCCTGGTTATGCGGTGCAGTGCCGGTGCTGTCGGTAAAACCCTCGACCAGCACGGTACGCTGCGGGTATTGCTGCATGAAGGCAGCCAGTTTTTGTGCCGTGCGCATGCCCTCAGGGTTTATGCGGGCCATGTCGGTGCCGAACAATACATCGCCGAGCGTAATGACCATTCCGCGTTCGGTCTGCTTTGCCGTCATATCCGCCAGCTGCGCTTCCAGTTGCGTTGCGCGCGCTTGCGCCTCCAGGGTGGCGCGCTGCGCATCGGCTGCCGCATCCTGGGCATCCCGCGTCTTGCGCTGGGCGGCGGCAGCTTCGGTAAGCGCCATGTGTGCCGTCATCTTCGATTGTTCGGCATTGGCCTTGGCTTGATTGGCTTCATTGGTACGCTGGTCCAGGCGGATCTGGTCGCGCTCCTTGGCGGCGCTGGTGACGCTGGCTTCCGCGGTTTTCTGTTTGACGACTTCCTGGGTCAAGGCAATCTTCTGCTTGGCCAGGTATGCCAGCTTGTCGATCTTGTCGGCGGTGTCGTTGTTGCTTGCCGCCGCATTGGCTTGCGCCATGGCTGCGTCGGCCTGCTTCATTTCCAGCGGCGCGTAGTTCGCGACGCCGGGATTGCTCTGCGCCGCCCGGTAGTCGCTGCGGGTTTGATCCAGCAAGCTGGTGGTATTGGGCATCGAGCTACAGGCGCCGACGATAGCGGCGATGGCCAGCAGTATCGGGGTAAGGGGGAGTTTCTTCATGGTGGTTTCCTTTGGATGAGTGCGGCGTCAGGCAAGATCGCCGCCAAATGTTGAAAGAGTTTCTGGCTTACTTGCTGCTGCGGTTCAGTTCTTCGCGCAACACCCGGATGTCGTCCTGCAAGGCATTCGCCGCGGTTTGCGCTTTGGCCGAGTTGGCCTTGCTTTGTGCCAGTTTCGCATCGGCTTCCGCCTGGGTTGCCAGGTCGTTCGCCAGCTTGTAGTTCTTGGCCGCCATCGCCTTGTTGGCGAGACCAATCTTTTCACGGGCCGAATTCATTTCCAGGGGGGCGAATTCGGCGCCACCGGCATTGGCGGCATTTTCGACGGCCGGCGAGGAAACCGCGACATTGGCAGTCGCCGGGGTTTTCAGGCTGCTGCAACCGACCGTCATTAACACGGCTGCCGCGCCGAAGACGGTGAACCATCGCTGTGTATTTGTCGTCATATCTTTCTCCATGGAAGCTTTACCCGGGACGGGCAGTGTCTTCGATGCATGACGTTATAGGCGGTGTCGCCTGACTATTCGGTACGCTGACACACATAGCGCATGTCTTTCGAAGATGGCTCACGACGAGCTGCCGAGATGACGCATCTTTCTCCTAAATCCATTTTTGGTGCGCTGCCGAACAGACGATAAACGCCGCGTTGAATATTCTTCCCTCAGTGACGCGTAGTTTCAGCATCGAACGCGTTAAGCCAGGCTGGAGTTGCCTGGCAGCGCTCTCCGCGTCTATGTCTCTCATTCCGGGGTTTCCCGGATTGAAATCCAGCAAAGGAAAAATCCAATGAAACCGATGACCAAATTCATGATTGCCGCATTTGCAGCGACGACGCTCAGTCCGGCGTTCGTCATGGCCCAGACCCAGGATTCAAAGAATCAAGGCTATCTGCTCGACACCAGCGGCAATATCGTCAGGAGCGGTACCGGTTTGTGCTGGCACACCAGTGACTGGACGCCGGCACGCGCAGTCGAGTCGTGCGATCCGGTCAACAAGCCTGTGGCGGTAGTCATACCTGCACAGAAGCCCGTGCAGGTCGCGGAGGCCACGCCAGCGCCCGCAAAAGTGGCGGTGGCCCAATCGCAGTCGAGGAAGATCAGTTTCTCCGGCGATGCGCTGTTTGCCTTCGACAAGTCCGTCCTGAAGCCAGAAGGCAAGACCATGCTCGACGATATGGTGCGCCAGCTCGACGGCGCCACCTACGACACCATACTGGCCACCGGCCACACCGATCGTTTCGGCAGCAATCAATACAACCAGAAACTCTCGGAACGCCGCGCGCACACCGTCAAGGATTACCTCGTGAGCAAGAATGTCCAGGCCAGCCGGATCGACGCGGAAGGCAAGGGCGAAACCGAACCCATGACCAAGGCGGGCGAATGCAAGGGGAAGAAGAGTGCCAAGGTCGTCGCCTGTTTGCAGCCTGATCGTCGCGTCGACGTCGAGGTGAAGGGCACGAAAACCGTAGTGGGATCGTTATAGACAATGTCGGCCGCCGGGTGACATTGCTCGCCCCGGCGGTCACGCACTATTTGAATCGGAGAATTTGATCATGAACAAACTTACCCGCGTATCCATAGTTCTCGCTGCTGTCGCCTTGACGGCCCTGTCGGGTTGCGCCTCGACCTCCACCCAGGAGAGCACAGGACAATACTTTGATGACAGCGCCATCACCACCAAGGTGAAGGCGGCGATATTCAATGACCCGACATTGAAATCCGCGGAAATCAATGTCGAAACCTTCAAAGGCCGGGTGCAACTGAGTGGATTCGTCATTTCCCGGGAAAGCATAGACCAGGCGGTGGCTGTCGCCAAAGGCGTGAGCGGTGTTGCTTCCGTCAAGAACGACATGCGGCTCAAGTGAGGCCGACCAGGAAATCGCACCACCATTTCCCGGCTACCACCGCGCGCTGGCAGGTGCAGCAGAACCATAAGCAGCTATTTAAACCGATGTTCAACAACGAGGTATTCGAATGAAAACGCTAATGAGATTGACCGGCAGTGCCTTGGCTGTAGCAGTTTTGCTCGGTCTGGGAGCTTGCAGCGAAATGTCGGCGCGGGACCGCAGCACCGCAATCGGTGCAGGTGTCGGCGCAGTCGGCGGTGCCGTCCTGACAGGTGGCAGCGCGGTGGGTACGGTTGGCGGCGCCGCGGTCGGTGGCGTCATCGGCAATGAAGTCGGTAAACACCAGTGAGCGCATGAAGGCAGCGGACAAACGATGCGCCGGCCGGGCTCGTTCGGCGCATCGTCCTACCCTGACCCAGACGGCACTGCGCCGCACTCCGCGGCGGTATGGACATAAAGGAAACCGCCATGGAAACACCAGTCAACAAATTCCCCAACTCGCTGATATGGATCACCGGTATCGCGATCATCTTGTTCTGTGCCACCGGCATAGCCGCGATCATGGGGTGGATTCCCACTTCCATGGGTCATGGCAGCGATGACACTACACTCACTTCGGCCGAAAGGTTCCCGACCGACGTAATTCGGCCCGCCAAAGCCAATGCCCGCATCGCGTTGGACTCACCGCTGGCACCCATGGCCTCGTCGAATGAGGTGCCTGTCCACCGGCGTTGCGCCGAATGCGGAGTGATCGTGTCCACGCGACAGATCGAATCCAGCGGCGAAGCGAGCGGAATCGGCGCGATCGGCGGCGGTTTGCTGGGCGGCGTGCTGGGTCATCAGGTCGGGGGCGGCCGTGGGCAGGATCTCGCGGCCGTGGTGGGTGCGGTCGGTGGTGTCGTCGCCGGCAACGAAATCGAAAAAAGAATGAAATCGACCCAAGGCTACAATGTCATGGTCCGCCTGCATGACGGATCGAGCCGCGTCATCCATGAGGTCAATCCGCCGATGTGGCGGAACGGTGATTACGTCAAGATCGTCGATGGAGTCATACATTCAAACTGATGGGTGACGCTCGATGAATCCGGCCGGTGACCCGATGAAGGCGCCGCTGACTCATAAATGGCGGCTGGCATCCGTACTGCTGCTTCCACCGCTGCTGGCCATCCTTGGAATTGCGCTTTTCGGCTGGAACTGGGCGCGCGGCCCCTTGCAACGCCTGACGTTCGAAAAAACCGGCCGGGAGTTGCTCATCGCCGGCGACCTGACGGTCAGCCTGGGCTGGCCCACCGCGCACCTGGTGGCGCAAACCGTCAACTTCGCCAATCCGACTTGGGCCACGGAAAAACAGATGGTCGCGGTGGACGAAGTGGAACTCGGCGTAGACCTGCCCGAACTGTTCAGGATGAATCTGGTTTTTCCCGAAGTCCGCTTGACTCGCCCGACAGTCTTCCTGGAGAAGGCGGTTGACGGGCGCAAGACCTGGCTGCTGGACCGGGACCAGAGCGACGAGACTGCCCGGATTTCGATCGGGAGATTGACGCTCGATAGTGGCAAGCTCGGGTACGACGACGCAGGTCAGAAGACCAGTATTCGCGCGGAATTAACCACTCCGGACAAGCAGGCGGACCAACCGGAAGACACTGGTGTGATATTCAGCGCCAAGGGTCTTTACCAAGGACTCGTCCTGGCGGCCCATGGCAGCGGCGGATCGGTCCTGGCATTGCAGGATGAAAGCCTGCCCTACCCACTGAGCGTCGATGCAACTATCGGTCACACCGGCATCAAAGCCGCGGGCACCGTCACCAGCCTGAGCCGGATCTCGGCTGCGGACATGCGGCTTGCATTACGCGGCGACAGTCTCGCGCTGCTTTACCCGCTGATCGGAATCGCCGTTCCCGAAACTCATCCCTACGCCATATCGGGACACCTGCTGCATAGCGGACAGCTATGGCGCTACGAGAAACTTTCGGGACTCATGGGCAACAGCGACCTTGCCGGCAGTTTGCAGCTCGACAATGGCGGCATCCGCCCGTTCATGCGCGGCGAGCTGGTATCGAAGAAACTCGACTTTGGCGATCTGGGTCCGTTGATCGGCGCCAAGGAAAGCCTGAAGGCTTCCAGCGCTGGAGGGCGTCTGCTACCGGATACCGCGTTCAAGACCGAGCGCTGGAACAGCGTCGATGCCGACATCAGCTTGCACGCCAGTACCATACTGCGTGCCAAGGAGTTGCCGCTGGAAGATTTGCGCGCCCATCTGAAATTGCAGAACTCCCTACTCACCCTGAATCCCCTGGACTTCGGCGTCGCGGGCGGGCACCTCAAGGCCGTCGTGTCGCTGGATGGCCGGCACGACCCGATTCAGGCGCATGCCAGGATCAGTGCCCGACAAATACTTCTGGCCAGGCTGTTTCCAGGCGTGAATCTGGCCAAGACCAGCATCGGCCAGGTCAATGGAGAAATCGATCTGGCGGGACAAGGCAACTCGGTCGGACGCATGCTCGCCACATCGAATGGCAAGATCGGACTGATCGTTGCGAACGGCGAGGTCAGCAAGCTGCTGATGGAAAAGGTCAGCCTGCACCTGCTGGAAATCCTGCAATTGAGCATGATGGGCGACAAGACCGTCAAACTGCGCTGCGCTGTTGCCGACTTCGGCGTCAAGGGCGGCGTCATGAAAGCCAACGCGCTGATTTTCGACACCGAAGTCAGCACCATCACCGGCGATGGCAGCATCGATCTCGACCGGGAAAAACTCGATCTGACATTCGTGCCCAAGACTCGAAACACCAGCCCCGTCGCCTTGCGGACGCCGATTCATGTCGGCGGCACTTTCGCCCGTCCGGAAATCGATCTCGACAAGGGCCGCATCGCCGCGCGGGGTGTTGGCGCACTGGCGCTCGGCCTGCTCAACCCGCTGCTGGTGTTGATTCCGCTGGTTGAGATGGGCCCCGGCATCGAGAGCGAATGCGGGCGTCTGATTCATGCGGCACAAGCGCAACATTAGGGAAGGGACATGCGTGCCGGTCCGTCCTCGGCACAAGCTCAGATTTTCGGATGTGCCTTGAACAGTCGTTCGTAGCGTGTTTCCCATTCCTTGTATTGATGCTCGGCCGCATCCCTGGCCGCACCGCGTTTCGCCTGGACCATGCCGGCCAGCTGATCGCGCTTGCCGGCAATCACCACGAACGAGTCGTCGGTAATCCTGCCCCATTGTTCCTTGGCTTTCCCTTTCGCCTGTTTCCAGTTGCCTGCGATACGGTCCCGGTTCATGTTGATTCTCCTGCACTGTATGTGCCTAGTCGATTGGCAAGCCGCCGTCACTCGTTTGTTCGAACTCCACCAGCCGTGTCGGGCCGCTTATCGGATGTTTCCACTGTTTCCAGGTTCTCGTCGGGTTCACTGCGTTCATCCAGTGCGGCAAGCACCAGATTCGGATTCATCGACTGCTGTAGTGCGACCGCCTCGGGATCATGGCGGTTTCTGACATTGGGCAGATCGCGCCGCAACTCTTCCATCAGGTCGATAAGCTTGGCGGCCTTCTGCTCGGTCAATAGCGTCACTTTCAAGTCCAGATGCGCCCGTTGCTCCGCGAGCTTGGCGAGCCTGTTCTGCTTACTCAGAACAACGGTCGAAGTCAGCAGTGCCCCCAGACCGACCATTCCCTGTAGCCAGAAAAACGGTGCCGGGTCGAACTCGGCCATGCCGAGCTGGCGGAACAAGTCGTTGGCGAGCATCCAGAGCGCGATAAATAGCAGGATGACGCCGAGAAAAACCGGCTGCCCGATAAGACCGCTGATGCGTTCGAGGATGCGTTGCGAGCGGCTGATCTTTTGATCTTCACGCGTGTAAAAGTCCAGAACGGCCTCGATGTTCTGGCTGATCTGGTCACGTTCGGATTCGAATGGCTTTTCTCCGGCATCCGGACGCGAAACAGGTGCCACTGTCGTTCTCCTTTGGACTCAATTGAACTCAATTGGTCGGCTTGAGGACCAGACGGTTTTCAACTCCATTTACGCCGGCCACCGCACTCGCCAAACCTCTGGCCATATCGCTGTTCTGCTGCGAATTGACAGATCCGCTTAAGGTCACCACGCCTTTTGCGGTATCCACGCTGATCTGCAGCGACTTGAGCCCGGGCTCGGCAAAAATGGCGGCTTTGATCTTGGCCGTAATCTCGGCGTCAGCGATGGCCACACCGGCTTTTTCGCCCTGCGCGCCGATCTTTATCTCGGCTTTGGCCGCCGCTTCACCTACCCTCTTGCCAGCCTCATCGGCCACCTGGTTGATCTTCTTGCCAGCCTCATCGGCCGTCTGGTCTATCCTTTTGCCGGCAGTCTCCGCCGGCCCCGGCTTGCCGCACGCATTGAGTCCAATAATCAGCAGCAGCGAAATGCCGACCAATTTGCAGTTCTTCAAGAGTTTCATTCTGGTTTCCTTTTGGTTGTGAGCGTTCGAAACATGGCCAGCTTACGGGGATCGCTTTTCGCCGTCCGTCTGTTGACGCACATACTCGGCACGCTTCATCTCCAGGTACTTCTCCCGATTCATTTCATGCAACTGCCGCGGATACTGCTCAACCGCCGTAAACCAGGTCTGCAAGCGTTGCTCGTTCTGTATCGCTGTAGCCGCATGGGCGGTACCCAGCAAGGTATCGATCCCGAGGTAATAGCGCATGGTGTTGCGCTCCACCAGACCGCGCACGCCGCCGACATAGTCGGGTTGGCCATCGGCCAGCGTTCCGATCACTGAAAATCCAATCTTGTGGCTGCCGATTGTTCCGAGGTAGGCCTGCATCGCCAGCCGTCCGGTAAACTTGATTGTGTAGGCGTAGGTCAGGTGCAAGAATGTCTTGGCGTCCGGCAGCGCCACCGCTTCCAGTCGGATACGGTAGTCGCTCGTCCCCAGCGGACCTTCTTTGGCGCTGAGCAGGATTCCGAAGTATTCAGCGGTCGCCGCGACTACCCGGTAGTCGAACTCCACCCGCGCCGTATCGACCAGTTCTTCGTAGGTTTTCTTGCCGATATTGACGCTCAGGATGGTGGCCGACGATCCTGTCGCCGCATGACAGTATTTGGTATTGATGTGCAACATCATGACATCGCACCAGTGATCGGGATTATTCAAGCCCGCACTCACTGCCTCAAACGGATAAGCGACGATCGCATAGATATCGCCCTGCAAGCCGTTCGGCGCCTCGATGGAAGCGAGAACCAGCGGCTGCTTGAATTGATTCTGCCGCAGTTGCCCCTCCAGTGACGCGTATTTTTCACGCAATGCCGTCGCCGGATCCGCCTGCGCCAACGCGCTGCAAGCAACGCCCGTGGCACAAATCAACAATAGCCTTCTCGATACGCTTGACCAGGACCGTTGGCTCATCATCACTCCTTGCTACGCATGCGTTCGCGCTGTTGGTCGGATGTTTCCAACTCGGACCGAGGGTCTTGGTGTTGCAAGGCTAGCTGCCGCAAGAAATATCGCCTCTGGGCGGGGATCAAGACTTCACATTGAGGGGCCAGGGAAAACATCTGTTTCAAGTAGTGATCCGTCAAGTCACCGCTGGTCGCATCCTGTTTGCTGTGCGTGTTCATGATGACCCCTGGAGTAATTCGGCAAACCGCCCAATTGCGACATGCCGGTATGTGAACAATGACAATAGATGAACACGGTGTCGGTGCGCTACTACACTTAGAGCGTATGTGTGGCAACGAACAGATCAGGACGCGTGGCATGAAAGAATGTGAATTGTTATCGTTAAGACGTACAGCCATGCCGATCGCTTCAAATCCTCCGTCGTTGGCGGCGTGATCATGTCTGAACAAGAGCCCTAAAGAGCCGTCAGGCGCGCTTCATTCGGTAAGGAACCCTCCCGTGCATATTCATGGCCTAAGTGTCGAGCAGTCTCTCACCAGCCTGAAAACCTCGGCTGCCGGTCTGGCCGCGGATGAAGCGGCGCGGCGTCTGACGGAGTTCGGGCCGAACCATGTCGAGGAAGTCGAGCACGAACACCTGCTGCTCAGCTTTGTCCGCGAATTCACCCACTTTTTCGCCATCATCCTGTGGGCAGGCGCTGCGCTGGCTTTTCTCGCCGAATATTTCCAGCCGGGCCAGGGCATGGTGCGCCTGGGTGTGGCGATAGTCGGTGTCATCATCGTCAATGGCATCTTTTCCTTCTGGCAGGAATACAAGGCCGAGCAGGCCGTGGCGGCGCTGCGTCAGTTATTGCCGCAGCGGGTTCAGGCGCTGCGTGGCGGCCTGATCGTGGAGATGCTTGCGACCGAACTGGTACCCGGCGATATCGTGTTGCTCGAAGAAGGCGCCATCGTCCCGGCCGACTGCCGCCTGGTCGAAGCCTTCGGCGTGCGCGTGAATACGGCGACTGTCACCGGCGAGTCCCAACCCATGGCGCGCAATAACCGAAGATTCGCCGCCCTATGCCAGGAACGTGGTGCTGGCCGGGACATCGCTGGTGTCGGGACAGGCGCGCGCGGTGGTATACGCCACCGGTATGCATACCGAGTTCGGCAGGATCGCCCATCTGACGCAAACGGCGGGCGCCGCCTCGTCGCCGCTGCAGCGCGAAATTGCACGCCTTTCCCGCATCGTGGCGGCGCTCGCCACCGGCATGGGCGTGGCGCTGTTCTTCGTTGGCCAGGCGATGGGGCTTCCCACCTGGGAGAACCTGTTGTTTGCCATCGGCATTATCGTCGCCAACGTACCGGAAGGCTTGCTGCCGACCGTGACGCTCTCCCTGGCCATGGCGACCAAGCGCATGGCCAGGCGCAACGCTCTCGTGCGTCACCTGCCTGCCGTCGAGGCGCTGGGTTCGACCACGACGATCTGTTGCGACAAGACCGGCACGTTGACGCAGAACCGCATGTCGGTGCAACGCCTATGGCTGGGCGACGGCTTTGTCGAGTTCGGCGATCTGGCGGCACAAGCGCACCTGACCCAGGCTCACCGCGAGTTGTTCGTCAACGCCGCGCTGTGTCACAACCTGAAGAGCATTGACGAGCACGGGCAGGGAAAACTGCTGGGCGATCCGATGGAAGTGGCGCTAGCCGGCATGGGACGGCAGGTGGCCGGCGAGCTTGCCGACTATAAGCGGATCGACGAGCTTCCTTTCGACACCGACCGCAAGCGCATGTCGGTGCTGTGCGACACGCCGAATGGCCGCATGCTCTACTGCAAGGGCGCGCCGGAAACCGTGCTGGCCGCCTGCGACTTCGTCCGGTTCGACGGCGGAAAAGATAGCGACTCAAGCGCGCAACCCGCACCGCTCGATGCCACGGCGAAAACACGCCTGCTGGCCGCGCAGCAGGAGATGGCCGAGGCCGGCCTGCGCGTGCTGGCCTTTGCCCATTGCCCGGTCAAGGACGGCATGCCGAGCGAGGAGCACGGCATGATCCTGACCGGCCTGGTCGGGCTGGGAGAGCCGCCCCGGGCGGAAGTGCCGGATGCCATCGCGCGCTGCTTCACAGCCGGCATCCGCATCATCATGGTGACCGGCGACCATCCGCACACGGCGCTGGCGATTGCACGCCAGATCGGGCTGGTGAAAACCGAACAACCCGTGGTCATCACCGGCGATGAACTGCGCGCCATCTCCCCCGCGCACCTGCAACTGGCCCTCGACGCGAAAGAGATCGTCTTCGCCCGTGTCGCCGCCGTGCAGAAAATGTCGATCGTCCAGGCCTTGCAGAAGAAGGGCGAGATCGTTGCCGTCACGGGCGACGGCGTCAACGACGCACCGGCGCTGAAAACAGCGGACATCGGCATCGCCATGGGCGTCAGTGGCACGGATGTCGCGAAAGAGGCCGCCGACCTGATCCTGCTCGACGACAACTTCGCCAGCATCGTCGCCGCCATCGAGGAAGGACGGGCGGTGTTCGAGAACATCCGCAAGTTCCTCACCTACATCCTGAGCTCGAACATTCCCGAACTGGTGCCCTATCTCGCCTTCGTGCTGTTCCGCATTCCGCTGCCGCTGACCATCATCCAGATTCTCGCCGTCGACCTCGGCACCGACATGCTGCCGGCGCTGGCGCTGGGCGCCGAGAAACCCGATCCCGGCGTGATGCAACGTCCGCCCAGGGCGCGCAACGAACGCCTGCTGTCTTGGGGACTGCTGGTGCGCGCCTACCTGTTTCTGGGCGTGCTGGAAGCAGTGGCGGCGATGGCGGCGTTCTTCCTGGTGCTCGATGCGGCCGGCTGGCACTATGGCGTCGTCCTCGACCGTGACGATCCGCTTTATCTGCAAGCAACCTCCGCCTGCCTGGCGACGATCGTGGTAATGCAGATGATGAACATCTTTCTGTGCCGTCACCCGTTCAAATCATCGCTGTCCTTCGGACTCTTCAGCAATCCCTATATCCTGCTGGGTCTGGCAGCGGAACTCGGCTTGATTCTGTTCATCCTCTATACCCCGCCTGGCAACTGGTTGTTCGGCACCTCACCGATAGGTGCGAAAGTCTGGCTGCTGGCGCTGGCCGGCGCTGCGGCGATGCTGGCGCTGGAAGAAGTGCGCAAGGCCTGGCTGCGGCGGATGCTGGCCGGAACGGCGGCTACCTCCCCTGCCTTGCACAATCCCTAACAATTTTCGCGATATGTACGCAAGCGCACAGAGACCGGCAGGAGTTCCGACCACAATCTTCATGACGATCCTGCTTCATGGCCGCGTTTCGCTTCCACGGCAGATCGATTCTGATGGAAGGAGGCCATATGTCGCTCGGAACAATTCTGCTGATCATCCTCGTTCTCGCGTTGCTCGGTGCAATTCCAACCTGGCCGCATAGCCGGGGCTGGGGGTACCGTCCGAGTGGCGGCCTGGGATTGATCGTGCTGGTACTGATCATCCTGCTGTTGATGGGTCGAATCTAAGTTTTTAACGATGTATGGAAGGAATGTCGGCGTTGGTTCAAGCGCCGCCAGCGGTCTTACGAAAGTCAATTTATCAATTCAATGGAGATTCAAATCATGAAACACATCAATATTTTTGCAGCAGTATTTTCTGCCGCCCTGTTGCTCACTGCCGTCGGTTGCGCACCTACTCCCACTCGCGAAGGGACCGGGGAATATGTCGACGACGCGGTCATCACGACCAAGGTGAAAGCGGCCATCTTCAATGATGCCACCCTGAAATCCACCGAAATCAACGTCGAAACCTTCAAGGGAACGGTCCAGTTGAGCGGCTTCGTCAAGACCGAGGCCGAGAGATTGCATGCTGCCCGCCTGGCACGCGAAGTCAAAGGCGTGCAGTCGGTCAAGGACGATATTCGTCTGAAATAAGCAGGTCCGCCCGGGGGCATCGTCCTGTGCGATGCCCGCCCGGGCCGGTCACAAAATCACACTGGAGACAGCAATGAATTGGACATTGAAATCCCTACTTGGCGCATCCGCCCTCGTTCTGGCGACGCAGGCGATGGCGCAGATCACTTTTTATGAAGGCGAAGGGTTTCGCGGACGCGCCTTCACCACGGATAAGCCGGTCAGCAACTTCCAGAACAACGGCTTCAATGACCTCGCCTCATCGGTGATCGTCGATGGCGGCCGCTGGGAAGTCTGCGAGGACGTCCGGTACAAGGGCCGCTGTGTCGTACTGCGCACCGGCAACTATGATTCCCTCACCGGAATGGGGATGAATAATCGTATCTCCTCGGTGCGCGCGGCCGACAGCCGCAGGCGCTATGAAGAGGCGCCGGAACCGATGCCTACCGCCAATTACGACTATCGGCGCCGCCCCAACGAGCGCGTATTCGAGGCCAACGTGACCTCCGTCCGCAAGATCATGGGACCACCGGAAGAGCGTTGCTGGGTGGAACACCAGCAGGTCGCTGAGCCGGCCCGCAACAATCCGAATGTGGGTGGCGCCATCGCCGGCGCGCTCATCGGGGGCGTCCTCGGACATCAGGTGGGCGGCGGCAGGGGCCAGGATCTCGCTACGGCGGGTGGAGCGGTCGCCGGTGGCCTGATCGGATCCAAGGCAGGGCAAAGCGGCGGCGGCACCACCACCCGCGACGTGCGTCGCTGCGAAAACGTGGCGAGCGGCACACCGGCTTACTGGGACGTCACCTACAACTACCGTGGCGTCGAACACCAAATGCAAATGAGCACGCCCCCGGGGAAGACCATCGCAGTGAATCGGGATGGTGAACCGCGGCAGTAACGCGTCCCGGGATGAAATAAAGAGCGGCCTCGCGGGGCCGCTTTTTATGCGCGCTAACGTACAGATGAATCACGGCGTTGCGGTCATCATCGTGATGAAACCCGAGGTATCGCATCCAATCGACATTCACTCAACCGCCGTGATCCATACTCCAACCCCGAAGACCGCGCACGCGTCGCTACTGATTGCCGGATTGGCCGTCTTCCTGTTCAGTGGCGTGGCGATGTCCGGCGTTGCGATCCTGCAATGGTTCCAAGGCTCAACAGAACCGGCCGGCGAAATTTTCGCACAAGGACGATTGTCGGCGGCGACGTCGGCCCCGCCAGGCACCGATCAGGCTCCGGCAAAGTCGAAGTGCGAGGAATGCGGCGTCGTCGACTCGAATCGACGGATCGCGTCAATGGGCAATTCTCCGGTCTTCTATGAAATCACTTTGCGCATGAGCGATGGATCGATACGCGTGCTGAATGATGCCAAGCCGGCGGCGCTGCACCCCGGTGAACATATCATCCTTATCGGCGGCTTTATCCCGTCGGGCAGATGACTACCGCCACGCCTGGAGTGGTGCCAGCCGCCATGCCTGACGACCACCTCGCGCCGGTGATGGCGGTGGAACCCTCGGCCGATGCCGCCACATCCAGAGCCAGACTGGCGCTGATCGTCCTGGCGGTGATCGCCAGCATCGCCGCGCTTTACTTCGGCCGCGCATTTTTTGTGCCCTTGCTGATCGGCATCCTCACCAGCTATACCCTGCGTCCGGTGGTCGACAAGTTGCAGAGCCTGCATATCCCCCGTCCTGTAGCTGCGGCGTTCGTCATGGCCGTGCTGATCGGTGGTGTCTCGTGGCTCGCCTATTCCCTGAGCCAGGAAGCCACGGTGATCATAGAAAAACTACCCGATGCCGCGCGCAAGCTGCGCCAGAACCTCAGTCCGACGCAAGGCGCCGTCGCCACTCCCCTGCAAAACGTACAGGAGGCGGCCAAGGAACTTCAAAGTGCTGCCGCCGATGTCGGCAAGAAGCCGGCCGGGCGGGCCGCCCCGGTATTTGCGATAGCATCGAAGCCGGATTCATGGCTGAGCGACTATGCACTGCTACAGTCGGCTCTTCTGATATCGGTCTTGGCACAGGCGCCGATTGTGCTTCTGCTTGCCTATTTTCTGCTGGCATCGGGCGATCACTTCAGACGCAAGCTGGTTCAGCTCGTCGGACCCTCGCTGACGCGCAAAAAGGATGCCTTGCGCATACTCGAGGAGATCGACGCGCAAGTGCAGCGCTACCTGTTCCTGACACTGACGTCGAATACCCTGGTGGGAGTTGGCACCTGGCTCGCTTTCGAAGTCATGGGCATGGAGCATGCCGGTATTTGGGGCGTTTTTGCCGGTGTCGTGCACTTCATTCCCTACCTTGGTTCGACGCTGATGGCGATTGCTGTCGGCGTAGCGGCCTTCCTGCAATATGGAACACTGCTGCATGCGCTGGCCGTGGCGGGCGTGTCAGCAGTGATCGCGGGAATGATCGGCATGATTTTCATGACTTGGCTGCAAAGCCGTTTTGCGCGCCTGAACGCCGCGGTGCTGTTCATCGCGCTGCTGTTCTTCGGCTGGCTGTGGGGAATGGCGGGGATGCTGCTCGGCGCGCCCCTGGTCGCGATCGCCAAGGTAATCTGCGACCGCGTCGACGCGCTCAAACCGGCCGGAGAACTGCTCGGAAGGTAGCTGCATCGACGCCACCGTACGTAGTAACGGCGAGAGTGAAGTGAGCATCAAGAAATGACGCTTCGAACTGAACAAACTGAACAATATCCTCCGCTGTGTGCGGCAACGAACGGTACCGACTTATCCGCAAGCGCATTATCGGGCCAGGTGTTCATTCCTCCTCTTTTGGGCACCTGAAGTAGCTGACTCGGCAACGGCAACCCCGTTGCCGAGTTTTTTTCACTGTCTTTCGTACCTGTTCTTATCCACCTCGTAACAAGAGCATGCCGCGCCTTCCAGGCCGGGCCCATCGAGGATGGCGATATTGCCACGACTGTAGTCGATGAGTTCACGTTGCTTGAGCGCATGCGCCGCCTTGGTGACGCCGACCCGGCGTACGCCCAGCATGTCGCCTAGAAACTCATGGGTCAGATGAAAATGGTCCGAGTTGACCCTGTCGCGTGTCATCAGCAACCATCGCGCCAGGCGCGCTTCGATGAAATGGAAACGGTTGCATGCGGCGGTTTGCGCAAGCTGTGCCATCAGCCTATGAGTATACAGATGCACCTCCCTCTGCAAGCAGAGACCTAACTGGAATTCCTTTCGAAAGGATTCCGCCTTCATTCGCATCGCCGTTCCGGCACCCTGCACCAGGGCGCGGAACGGGGTTACGCCGACTCTCAAGGCAAAGGAGACGCCGACCATGCCTTCCCACCCGACCATGCCCACCTCCAGCGCGAGATGACGATCGACCAGGGTCAACAAGGACACGAGGACATCGTTGGGAAAGTAGACATACTTGATCCGGTCTCCCGGTTCGTACAGCACCTCGCCAAAGCTCAGCGTGACCAGTTCGAGGTTTGCCTGCATGCGCCGGAACTCGACATAGGGAAGTGCCGCAAGCAGTCTATTGTCGACAGGAATCCGGTCTGCAACCTTCATCAACATGAGGGCACTCCTGGTTCATTTTCACGCAGGGTATCCCGCGGACCGCGCTCGGGGTAGTCAGGACTCAGCTCCGAACTCAAAGTGAAAACGACGCACATGACACGCAAGCTACGCCAAATCGACATGGCGGTATGTGCTCCATCGAACAGAGTATTCCTGCGCGAACAGTTAGATTGGCTTTGCAAACGGTGTGGATAACCCATACCGGCTCACCGAAGGAATCCCGTCATGCTCTACACCATCGCCGTTGTCTTCATCATTCTATGGCTCCTGGGACTGGTCACCACTTACACCATGGGCGGGCTGATTCATATCCTCCTGGTGATCGCCGTCATCGCCGTCCTGCTGCGCGTCATCGGCGGGCGCAATCCGTTGTAACAGGCCTCTTCATGCACTACTTGTAACTGTCGCTCCCGGGTGGTTCACCGGGAGGGGGGCTCCCTTATAGGCTTCCCGGCTCGACTACCGGCCCAGATCCTGAATTGCATCCACGACCAACGCCGTTCCCACGGCAATCAACAGGATGTCTCCGGCCACACGCACGTAGCGATAGCCCGCGGGCGGTTGACCCAGCTGGAGTACCAACGGTCGCGGAACCTCGTAATAGATCACCTCACGCGGCAAAGGACGCCCCATCGTCCACTTCCTTGCTTGACCCGGTGGCAGGCAGCCATTGTGCTTGTTCGCCAACCCCGGCGGACAGCGCCCGGATTGAAACTGGCTACCGTAGTATTCGCGCACTGCGGAACGGTGCGGGTCGCCAAAGTGCTCTACGCGGTTGTTTCGGTGTTCTTGTCGCTGCGATCTCCCTTCACCCCGGCCGCTATCCTGCCCGCGCTGTCCGTCACGTTCCTGGTCGCTTCCCCGGCCTTTTCCTTCACCGGCCCAGGCGGGCTTCTCCGCCAGGGCGGAACTGAATGCAACCATGCCCGCGATGGCAATAGCCAGCGCCCGGCCGGTGAACAACGATAGACGTGGTGACATGAGGTTTCTCCAACAGAAATATTCGAAGCAAAAGTGTAGCCAGACATTCTGGCGTGATCAGTGCGATAACGCACGTACGGCGCCATAGTCGCGAAAAAAAAGGACCCGGGTAGGGTCCTTTGTTGCGCTTCGGACTTGAATCCGTCGCTTATGTTCCTGACCCGACAGTCGGCCGAACTGAATCGGCCGGCTGTCGGTTTGGCGCTTCAAGCGTCAGGGCTTCGTAACCGTGGCCTTATCAAGAGTAACCGCGGTTTGTGCCAGCAACCTGCCTTTGATCGACGCACCGGTCTGTAGGGCAATATTCGTTTGCGCCAATATCACTCCTTCGATGTGTGCGGTCGTCCCTATAGTCACGGTATCGGATACCCGCCAGAAGACGTTCTCTGCCAAGGCGCCACCGGTCAAGAGCACGCTCTTGCCATTCGCCTGGGTAAGCTTGCCGGTAATCCTGAAGACCCAGACGTCGGTCGCGCTGCCATTGAGAGTAAGTGTATCCGGTATGGTCACATTGACCGCGCAGGTATACACGCCGGCCGGAAGGCCGGTGACGGGGAAGCCGCCGCCGCCAGGCAAGGCATTGGTTGTGTCACTCATCGCGCCAACCCCCGGACACTCCCGTGGCCCACCCGCCGGAAGGGCACCACCTGATTTTGCCATCCCGCCGGCGGTGGTGTACGCCGTTCCCATGTTGCCTATGGCGGTACTCAGGTCTGAGGTGGTGGTCCCCCCAACCATGTCAGATGCGTATAGCTTTCCTGTCACCTGAGCGGAGGTCCAGAAGGTATCCGTGGGTTCGAGTACTTGTGACCATCCCGTCAAGCCAACCCTGGCGATTGGACTCACTCCGATATTTCCGGTCACTGCGGAGCTTGGAACAGTATCCACCCCGGCTTTTGCCAGAATTGCATAGTTAGCGGCAGTTCCAATATCCACGCACGCTGCGCCGACGCAGACTCCGGTTGATGAGCCTGGACCCGGGCCCGGAACCGGGTCGGGCGTCGGTGGGGGTACCGCTATCACAACCGCACCGGTCGTAAAGCTCCAGGGATTCGGCACGCTGTTGGCTTCCAACGGATTGCCCGCCAAATCAGCCATTCCCGCGATCGTAGCCGTACACCGGGTATTGATCGGGAGAGAGACTATCGATCTGAAGGTCGCGACAGTGCCGTCGGTTGTACCTTTGCGCACCACGCCCAGGATATCAGTGCCGACAGGACAGGCCAGCTTGAACGAAGCGGTCGTCATGGTCAGCGGATTCATCGGCTCGCTGAATATCGCGCTGATCAATGCATTGGTCGGCACGTCGATGGCGTTCATGGCAGGGTCGGTGCTCATCAGAGTCGGGGGAGTAGTATCCAGGCCCACTTCTGTCGTGAAGCTCCAAACGTAGTCACTGGCCAGCGGATTACCCGCCAGATCCTTCGCACCGTTGATTCCGCCTTTGATAGTGGCCGTATAGCGGGTGCTGCCGGCAAGATTATTCCACGGTACGAATAGCGCGCTCGTTCCGCTATAGCTGATTGTGCCTGCCACTCCAATGCCGGTTGTGGCGGCCTTCATCGTGAAAGTGACGGTATTTATCGTCAGGGGGTCCATGCCCTCGCTGAAGTTGGCACCGACCTTGGTGTTGACCGGGACGTTGGTCGCGCCGTTGGCATTGATGGTCGAGATGACCGTGGGTGCCGTAGTGTCGGCTGTTGCCGCGGTGGTCCAGCTGATGACGAAGTCATTGGCCATTGGATTGCCAGCCAGATCCTTGACGCCGTTGACCCCGCCTTTGACAGTGACGGTATAGTTGGTGCCGGGAGCAAGAGCATTCAGCGGCAGGATCGTTGCGCTCACTCCGGTGTAGCTGAGTGTGCCGGGCACTACAGCGCCGGTCGCAGTTGTCTTCAACGTCATATTCAGGTTGGTGATCGTCAAGGGGTTCATCCCTTCGCTGAAGGTCGCGCCGATGGTGGTGTTGATCGCGACGTTGGTCGCACCGTTGGCATGGATGGTCCTCGTGACGGTGGGTGCCGTAGTGTCCGGAGCCGCACCGGTGGTCCAACTCCATACATAGTCACTGGCCAGTGGATTGCCCGCCAGGTCCTTGGCACCGCCAATACCACCCTTGATGGTGGCGGTATAGTTGGTACTGGAAACGAGATTACTCGAAGGCGTGAATACCGCGCTCACCCCACTGTAGCTCGTCGTGCCGGGTACCGCCGTGCCGCTGGTTGTTGCCTTCAGCGTGAAATTCACATTGGTAATCGTCAATGGGTCCATCGCCTCGCTGAACGCGGCACCGACTGGTGTATTGATGGCAACGTTGATAGCCCCGTTGTCATTGCTTGTCCCGGTGACCGTGGGTGCCGTGGTATCAGCCGCCGCGGCTGTCGTCCAGCCGATCTTGAAGTCGGTTGCCAGCGGATTGCCCGCGAGATCCTTGACGCCGGTGAGGCCGCCTTTGATGGTGACGTTGTAGTGAGTGCCGTTGCCAAGATTAGCCAACGGCCGGAATACCACGGTCACACCTGAGTAGCTGACGACGCCCGGTACCACGGTACCGGCGTCGGTGGTCAATGTGTAATTCACGTTGGTGATCGTCAGGGGGTCCATTGCCTCGCTGAACGTGGCACCGGCGGCGCTGTTGATTGCAACATTGGTTGCACCGTTGGCGTTGACGGTCCCGGTGACCGTAGGAGCGGTGGTGTCAGGCACCGCGGCAGTCGTCCAGCCGGTCTTGAAGTCGGCTGCCATTGGATTGCCGGCCAGATCCTTGACGCCCGTGGCCCCGCCTTTGATGGTAACGTTGTAGTGGGTACTGTTGGCGAGATTGCCCAGCGGCCTGAATACTGCGCTCACACCGGAATAGCTGACTACTCCCGGTATCACGGCGCCGGCATCGGTCGTCAAAGTGAAATTCACGTTGGTGATGCTCAGCGGGTCCATTCCCTCGCTGAAGGTGGCACCGGCTGCGCTGTTGATGGCGACATTGGTCGCGCCGTTGGCATTGATGGTGCCGGTAACCGTCGGTGGAGTAGTGTCCGGAACTGCGCCGGTGGTCCAGCTGATGACGAAGTTGCTGGCGAGCGGATTGCCGCGCACGTCCTTGGCCCCGGTGGTCACCGTGGCGGTATACGTGGTGTTAGGTGCGAGATTGCTTGCCGGCGTAAACACCGCATTGACGCCGGCATAAGTCACCGTGCCGGCGACGGCGGTTGTCCCTTGCATCAAGGTAAATGTGTTCACGTTGATCGTCAAGGGGTCCATCGCGTCGCTGAATGTGGCGCCGACTTTGGTGTTGATCGCGACGTTGGTCTGTCCGTTGGTGTGGATGGTGCCAGTGACTGTGGGTGAGGTCGTAACGGAGGTCGAACCAGTCGTAAAGCTCCAGATAAAGTTGCTGCCGAGCGGTATACCGGAAGTATCCTTGGCCGCGGTGCTAATCGTCGCCGTACAGACAGAACTGGCGGGGAGGCTGCTCGCCACCACCAGCGTCAGGGTCGCCACGTCGCCGGTCGTCACGTAGCCGACGGTACCTGTTTGCGGTGTTCCGGCAGGGCATGTCAACGTAAAGCTGGCCGTGGTGAGCGTGGCGGGATCCATCGCCTTGGTGAAGGCGGCAGTAATTATCTTGGTATTGACGGGCACGCCGGTAGCATTGGGAGTGGGAAATACGGCGGTCACCGTGGGCGCCAATCCAGCCGCGCCGTCCGCAGCAGGGATGGAATCCTGCCCGCCTCCGCATCCAGCCACCAGCGCGCTCATCAAGAATGCGATCAGCCACAATAATGGCGTGTGGGTACTTTCGGTTCTGTTCATTTTGTTCCCTTTCTCGATTTGTTTCTTTGCGGTCGTTGGCACTGGCGGATACCAGTCACGGACAATAAGAATTGCGGTTCTTATACGGACAGGTTGCGCCGTTGTTTGTGTCTCTTCTGTTCGCTGCCGAACATAATCCCCGTTCTTCAACAACATCTGCACGGAATCGGCCCGCATCGACTATTGGTGTTGATGCGAGCGAAAAAAATGGGCGCAATCTGCGCCCATTCTTGGCCGGGTATCCGCCATCGAAGCGAACATCCGGGGTCTACTCTGCATCGGGAGATTGGTGAAGTTGGCGAACCGGGTCGTTGATCGCCAGGGAACAAGAACGCTTTTGAGGGCGGTGAACGGGTGATGGAACGGGAAAGTCGCGCAAAAAAAATGCCGGTTAGCGTTAACTAACCGGCATTGCTAGGCAAACTGGTGCGCCCGGAGCGATTCGAACGCCCGACCCCTTGGTTCGTAGCCAAGTACTCTATCCAGCTGAGCTACGGGCGCAATAAGCGGAAGTGATTATAGCGACTTGATCAGTTTTCCTCAAGCCAATATTGCCCTCGCCGGATGACGAGCTGGACTTCCAGAAACCCGTGTGACCGAAGGAATGGTTTGCTAGGCTCTCAAACGTGCCTTGGCCCTGGTGGTAGCTTTCCGCGCCGCCGCCAGCTCGCGATAAAGCGCACCGAATTCCTGCGCCAGTTTGTGGCGTGGATCGAGGTGGACCATCGGCTTGGCATGCTGGTGGGATTCCTTGATCTTCACCGACGACGACAACATGCTGTTCAAGACTGGCAAACCCTCGTCGCGCAGTTCCTGAACCAGCCGCTGTGGCAGGTTGGCATGGGGGAGATACTGGTTGATCACTATCCCTTCGACTTGCAGCCGGTCATTGTGGTCGGCTCGGATTTCCGCCACATTCTCCAACAATGAGTACAGTGCCCGACGGGCAAATTCGTCGCAATCGAAAGGGATAAGGCAGGCATCGGCGGCGATCAAGGCGGAGCGGGTATAAAAATGCAGGGCCGGAGGCGTATCGATCCAGATCTGGTCATAACCCTCAAGGGCATCCAGCGCCTCGCGTAGCTTGTAAATCTTGTAGCGCGACTCAAGCTTGGCCTGCAGTTCTTCCAGCGACGGATGCGAAGGCAACAAGTGCAGGTTCTTGTAGGGCGTGGCGACAATGAATTCCTCGGTGGCGAGCGGCCGCAGCTTGAAGCTGAGCATCTGGTCGAAGAAATCGCTGGCGGTCAGTTCGATTTCATCGGCTGCGGCACCGAGCAGGTAACGTGTCGAGTTGGCCTGCGGGTCGAGATCGATGACCAGGGTCCGGACGCCTTGCGCAGCGGCGACAGCAGCAAGATTGCAGGTGATCGTGCTCTTGCCGACGCCACCCTTCTGATTGAATACCACGCGCTTTATCGCCATGGAATCTGCTTTGGCCATCTCGCTACCTCAAACCTTAAGGAAGATCTATTGTGCCATAACAAGCTCGCGATTGCTGCATTGCAGCACGAGCCTTTCATGGACGTTTATTGCCTCTGGCCGAATCGAATTACAACAAGTGCTTTATAATCGTCTCAATTCGCATCAATCAGTGCATCACAGGTGAAGCCGCGTCGCGCGGCTTTTTTTCTGAACTGTCCCGATAACCATCACCAAGGAACCTAACCATGTCATTCAAACCCGCCATTCTGCTGGCCAGCGCAGCATCCTTGCTGACCCTGTGCGCATGCAATTCCTCTGATTTCTCTCCTGGCAAGGGAGCCGTTGCCGCCACGGTAAATGGCACCGCCATCAACGAGAGTCGCGTCGACATCATGGTAAAGCAGCAGGCAGCTCAGGGACAACCGGATACTCCGGAACTGCGCAAAGGCATCATCGAGCATCTGGCAATGCAGTTGCTCCTTTCGGAGGAGGCAATCAAGAAAGGTCTGCACAAGACGCCTGAAGTGATGGACCAGGTCGAACTGACCCAGCAATCCATCCTCGCCAATGCATTCGTCCAGGATTACTTCAAAAGCAGTCCGGTCGGCGACGACATGCTGAAAGCCGAGTACGAGAAGATCAAAGGCCAGATATCCGGCAACGAATACAAGGCGCGGCATATTCTGGTGGACAAGGAATCTGACGCCAAGGACATCATCGCCCAGTTGAAGAAGAACTCGAAGTCATTTGAAATCATCGCCAAGGAAAAGTCCAAGGATCCCGGCTCCAAAGCCAAGGGCGGAGATCTGGGCTGGTTCGATCCGCGTGGCATGGTGCCGGAATTCGGTGCGGCGGTTGCCAAGTTGGCGAAAGGAAAATTCACCGATGAGCCTGTCAAGTCCCAGTTTGGCTATCACGTGATATTGCTGGAAGATTCCCGCCCGAAACAGATTCCGCCCTTGGATCAGATCAAGCCGATGTTGCAACAGCAAATTCAGCAGCAGAACCTGAAGAAACTGCTGGACGACACCAAGGCCAAGGCCAAGATCGATATCGTGCAAGCTGCTGCCCCGACGGCGGCACTCAAGGACGGCAAACCCGCTGACCCGGGCAAGAAATAGTATCGTCTCCCGCCAGACAATACCGGCAGAGACCGCTCACTGTTTCAACTTCGCGAACGCCGCCGCCATCGCGCCGCCTTGAGCTAAGGCGGCGCGCTTAGGCAATTGGCTTTTGCCGCCTCGCTGCTGTGCGGGAGTTTCTTTCTTCGCTGTAACTTCGTCCGACAAACGCAGGGTCAGGGCGATGCGCTTGCGCGCGATATCGACCTCCAAGACTTTCACCTTGACGACGTCGCCCGCCTTGACGATGCTGTGCGGGTCTTTGACGAACTTGTCGGCGAGCGCCGAGGCATGGACGAGGCCGTCCTGGTGTACGCCGATGTCGACGAAGGCGCCGAAATTGGTGACATTGGTGACGATGCCTTCCAACAGCATGCCGGGCTCTAGGTCCTTCAAGTCTTCTACACCTTCCCGGAACATGGCGGCCTTGAATTCGGGACGCGGATCCCGGCCGGGTTTTTCGAGTTCCTTGAGAATGTCCTGCACCGTGGGCAGACCAAACTTTTCATCGGTGTATTTCTCGGGCCTGAGGGTGCGCACCAGCCTGCCGTCGCCGAGTACTTCCCGGATGCCCTTCTGTATGTCGGCGAGTATCCGTTCGACGACGGGATAGGATTCGGGATGCACGGCCGAGGCATCGAGAGGGTTGTCGCTATTGTTGATGCGCAGGAAACCGGCCGCCAGTTCGAAGGTTTTGCCGCCCAGGCGGGGTACCAGCAGCAACTGCTTGCGGCTCTTGAATGCGCCATGCAGGTCGCGGTAGCCGACGATGTTGCCGGCGAGCGTCGGGTTGAGCCCGGAGATACGCGTCAGTAGCGGCACGGATGCCGTGTTTACGTCGACGCCGACCGAGTTCACGCAGTCCTCGATCACCGCGACCAGCGATTTTGCCAGCTTGCCCTGATTCACATCGTGTTGATACTGGCCGACACCGATGCTCTTCGGATCGATCTTGACCAGTTCCGCCAACGGGTCCTGGAGACGCCGCGCGATGGAGACGGCGCCCCGCAAGGATACGTCGATGTCGGGAAATTCTTTCGACGCCAATTCGGAGGCTGAATACACCGAGGCGCCGGCTTCCGACACCACGACCTTGGCCAGTTTCAGCTCCGGATGGCGCTTGATCAGATCGGCGGCGAGCTTGTCGGTTTCCCGGCTGGCGGTGCCGTTGCCGATGGCGATCAGTTCCGCGCAGTGCTTTTGCGCCAGGTGGTGAATCGCGGCGAGAGCGCCTTCCCAGTCGCGGCGCCGACTTTGACGCCGGTGCGTATCCCCGGATCGAGGCCGATGGTGATGCGCGGGCCGGCCGGCGCGGCAAGCAGCAGGTCGTGCAGGTTGCGGGCGAAGACTCGGATGGCTTCCTCCTCGGCGGATTCCCGCAACTGGTTCATCAGTTCGAGTTCGAGGTGCAGCGAGAGCTTGACCATCCAGGTCCAGCGCGCCGAGTCGAGCAACCACTTGTCCGCCGCGCGTCCTCTGTCGGCGATACCGAATTGGCCGGCAACCATGGCTTCGCAGGGCGAGGAACGCGGCGGATCTTCGAGCTCGGACTCGGTCTTCAGCGATAAACGCAGGATATCCTCGTTGCGCCCGCGCAACATCGCCAGTACCCGGTGCGAGGGAGCACTCTTGATGGGTTCGCGGAAATCGAACCAGTCGCGGAACTTGGCGCCTTCGGTTTCCTTGCCCTCGACCACCCTGGAAACGATCAGCGCGTGATCGAACAGGTAGTGGCGCAGCTTGTCGAGCAGCCCGGCATCCTCCGAGAAACGCTCCATCAGGATTTGGCGCGCACCGTCGAGAGCTGCCTTCACATCCGGCACATGCCGCTCCGGTGGCTCGGTTTCGGTGCGCAAGTATTTCGCGGCTTCGATCTCGGGAACCAGCGTCGGATCGCCGAACAGCGCATCGGCCAGGGGTTCCAGGCCGGCCTCGCGAGCGATCTGGGCCTTGGTGCGTCGCTTGGGTTTATAGGGCAGGTAGAGATCTTCGAGACGCTGCTTGGTCTCTGCCCCGTCGATCTCGGCTTTCAGTTCGGCAGTCAGCTTGCCTTGTTCTTCGACGGAGGCCAGCACCGCGGCGCGGCGCTCTTCGAGTTCGCGCAGATAGCTCAGGCGCTCATCGAGCAGACGCAGTTGGACGTCGTCGAGCTCACCAGTGGCCTCCTTGCGGTAGCGGGCAATGAAGGGTACGGTCGCGCCCTCGTCGAGCAATTGCACTGTGGCGATGACCTGGGCGGGTTTGACGCCGAGTTGGGTGGCGATGCGTTGTTCTATCGTCGGGAGCATGGGCAAGTGTAGGAAGCAGGGCCGCGAACTCTACCGGCTTGTGTCACCGGCTTCAAGTGCAATGCGCCGAAACCGAATGCGGGACGCAAAAAACCCGCAGAGCTTTTGGCAGTGCGGGTTTCCAGGGTGTTACTTAGTACTGGCGGAGACGCAGGGATTTTACTTATGACGCACAATTTGTCCATTAAAGTCCATTAATGTCTAATAATCCCATCGCATTACTCATATTTTCAGTCACTTATAAACGGTGTCTATTTTTACATTGTCTAAATCAGTCTATTACCGTTTGACAGAATCCAGCATTCGTACTAGGATCACGACTAGGGTCACTAAAGTTCGACGGAGATTTTTCGCGCTAGGAGCGATTCTAGATGGGTCGGTCAATTCACAAGCTAACTGCGCTCGCTGTTGCGAAAGCAAACAAGCCCGGCGCCCGATTGTCCGATGGGGGCAATCTCTATCTTCGCATCAGCACGCAAGGCGTTAAGAGTTGGTGTTTCATGTATTCGATCGGTGGGGCCGCCGGCCAGCGCGGACGCCAGCGAGAGATTGGCTTGGGGCCGGTTCATACAGTTACCCTCGCCGAGGCCCGAGAGAAAGCCATAGCGTTGCGCAAGAGCCTCCTTGACGGCATTGACCCTATGCAAGTGCGGCTGACTCAACGCCTCGAAAAATCCCGTGCGATCACTTTTGACGAGGCGACTAAAACCTATATCGACATCCATCGAGCAGATTGGAAGAATCCAAAGAGTGCCGAACAGTGGACCAATACCCTGGCCAGTTACGCTTCGCCGGTAATGGGCCGTTTCTCATGCTCAGAAATCGACACTGAGCTGGTGATCAAATGTCTTTCCCTGATATGGGAGACGAAGACTGAAACCGCGACTCGGGTCCGCGGGCGCATTGAAAAGATACTTGATTGGGCTACCTCTCGAAAATATCGCAGCGGCGAGAATCCCGCGCGCTGGAAAGGTCACCTGGAACACTCTTTGGCATCGCCCAGGAAGCTTTCCCCGGTCGAACATCACGCCGCCCTGCCCTACGCCAAGATAGGCAGTTTCATGGCAATGATCAGAAAGTCCACGGCACCCGCCACTAAGATGCTGGACTTCGCGATACTTACCGCTTCCCGGTCGGGCGAAGTGCGTGGCGCAACCTGGTCCGAAATCGACATCGAGAATAAGGTCTGGACCATCCCCGCGGAACGCATGAAGATGGAGCGCGAGCATCGCGTCCCTCTATCGGCTGCCGCCATCAAAATTCTCGAACATGTCGGATCGCGGCGTGATGAGATCGAGCCTACCGACTACGTTTTCCCCGGGCCGAAAGAAGGCAAGCCATATTCAGACGCCGCCATGACAGCAACTCTAAAGAAACTTGGCAGAGACGACATTACCCAACACGGATTCAGATCCACATTCCGAGACTGGGCAGCAGAATGCACGAACTATCCGCGTGATGTCGCCGAGATGGCGCTGGCACACGCGATCGGCGACAAGGTGGAAGCCGCATACCGCCGTGGCGATCTGTTCGACAAGCGCACCAGAATGATGAACGACTGGGCGAAATACTGCGCGAAGGTGCCGGCCGAGGGAGACAACGTAATACCGATGCAGCAAGGCAACGCCGCCGCCTGACACGGAGATATGACGATGAATAAGATCGAATTCATTCAACCAAAGCCGAGAATCGAGGATTGGCGCGTCAAGTTGAACGGGCAGTCTATCGGCAGCGTGTGGAGGGCCGGCGCCGGCTATTTCGTTTCCGTTTCGCGCAATGAGCAGGCCGCAACGCTTGATGCTGCATTCAGGGCGGCGCGGAAGCAGGTACAGAGTTTAACCGTCGCCGACCGGTAGTCGGCAAAGCGGGCCTGGACGGCGATACCAGCGCCGACCAGGCCCTAACCACGAAGCACCCACAGGAGATGCAAACATGGCTGAAACGAAGCATACCAGCAACACAGAGGACGGCAAGGCGCTGCACGACGCGATGAAAAAGATGATCGACGAGGCGCAGCAGGGATTCGTTGGTCTACGTTCTGTGGCGCTTGCATGTGGCGCGCTGATAAGAACATCGGAACACGGTGAAGCCGACGACGATCTATCTTGCGCTACGAATTTGTTGTACCAACTGGAAGAAAAGGCAAAGCTGCTGGGAGAAATTACGGATTACGTCGAGGCAAAGCGACGGGCAAAGTGCCAGCAACACACCCCCACCTGACAAAACGTGAAATGGAGCTTCACATCATGGCTGAATGCAATTCTACAATGCGTGAACCACGTCCCTTTTCGTATGAGACGCTGGATTGGGGCGACCTAATTTATGGCACTAAGGACGAGTTGCAAGCACTCGGTATCGCTACCGACGTCGCTTTCCCTGGCGAGATTGGCGGACCAAAACGAATTCTGAAGGTAATCGATCCACGAGGGTTCCATTGCAAGATAAAGCGATGGCGTGGCTCGGATACATTTGGTGCCAGTATCGTCTTCCCTGGTCGGGAGTTGAACAGCTACCTCGAACCCGAATTTTTTTGCCTTGGCGTGCTCAAGATAAACCACACATGGCGAGATACCTTTCGAGGATCGGCTGACGCACTAATCGCGGCAGGCCTGATACGCCAAGAACATATACCAGGGCAACCAGGCCTAAATAAAGTCAGCGTCAGGATCCAACCTGACGGAATGCCGGTTTCACGGGGCTTCAAGTCCGCCGAGGGTGTGATAACCATTACCCGCGTATCGAAAGCGACGTTGGAGGTGGGTGTTCCTGTCTCAAAAGCTGAGGGCAAACGACGCTTGGCGGCCTTTCATGACGACCTCGATGCATATCGTCAGCGCATGCAGTCATTACCATGTCCGCCGCCACTGGTTCCGAAAGAGCGAGCGTTGGAGGCCCAAAGAAGACGCGAGCAAATGCGCCTGGTATGGTCAAAGCCACGTCTTGAGCCGATGGTCCGACTGTAAGAGTCGTTTTGCCGCGCCTAGGCTGATCCACGAAAAGCCGGAAACCTTCACCGGCCTGGCGCGGCATCTAACTCAAGGGAGCGCGAAAAGGGCGCAATCATGGCAGGAAAGATAACCTACAAGGCGGGTACGCATTCCTCGCGCGATGGCGAATGGGTGACGCCCGTTACGCTCAGTGAGGCGCAGGTGTTAGAACTGGGGGAAATCCTAGAGCGAGACTTAACTGATGCCGAATGCCGAATGATCACCGGAACGTTGTCGGACATACAAGGATTCAGGAGCGCAACCGCAGGCGATGCTGTAAGTCACCAGGATATCGTAGAGACGCTAAAAGCCATCGCTAAGGCCGGCGATGGCGAAGTGTTGCAGGCATATAAGGACTGCGACGACACAACGGAATCGCTGATCCAAGATGCAATCAACTACGACATGCAAATTAATTCTTCAAACTGGCACCCGCCCGAGAGGATCTGTGCCGCTGCCACGCTGGCACTTTTCAACCTGGGGAGTGGCAAAGCCGGACCACGGACAAAGGCCCATCGAAGCGAGTTCGCGAAGGGAGTGCTGCGCCTGTGGTCAGGACTTGGACGTAGTGACGTCGGCATATGGGAGGCCGACGGCCAGGCGAGTGCTCTCGTTAGATTTGCAAGGGAACTGCTGAAGATCATTGAGTCAAAAACCTGCCCGAGCCTTTCTATCGTCGCTAAGTTGCTCCGGAAGGTTAGCGCCTAACCGGCGCATTTGCTGTCTATTCCGGCATTCAGTGCCCGTGAGTTAATGCCTTTGTAATAGTCCAATCGTTACGCAATACTTTCTCTGCGTGTTACCGCCTGCATGCGTACAGATGCAGCTAGACAAACAGAGAAAGGATTCATATGGCGACTATTCAAACCCGTGGCTTGCGGCCTGCTGAAACTGCAAAGAAGCTGTCTATTGGACTCAGCACGTTATGGCTCAAAGTCAAGACTGACTCCAATTTCCCCAAACCCTTCAAGATTTCCGAGCGCACGACGGTTTTCTATGAGCACGAGGTTGACGCATACCTTGCCGCGTGCGCCGCCAAATCGCGTTGTATGCCGACGGACTGATGAAGCCACGCCTGCACAACATAGACGCCATCCCCGAAGGCAAGACCGTGGGCGACATCCTGCCCGCATTTGCCAACGTGAAAAATATGGTTCATGTCGGTGAGCCGAACAGCGATTGCGCAAGCTGCCGGAAACCGTTCACCGTGGTGCGAAAGCCCCGCAAAGCCATTCTCCTTTACCCATACGATACACAGATCCCGTGTGCGTTTTCGTACCGAGTCTGCGGTGCATGCCTTGCGATATATCAACGCGGCGGCCTTCACCGTGATTCGTTCCTCGCGGCAGTGGAGGCATACCACAATGGTGATTCTTTGGAAGCCATGCAATGATCGCTCTCGACCAGGTCCGTCGCTTTCTCGATCTGATGGCAGAAGGCGAGCCGGTTACGTTTCAGACCTTCGGCGATGCTAACAAGTCCCGATCGCTGGCGCGAATATTCCACGGTGATCTGGATCAACACGCAGCGGAGTTATCCGCACTCAACAGCCGCGGTGCCGGCATATTCTGGATGGTCAATTATGGTGACGGCAAGGGCCGCGCAGCGGGCAACGTAACTGGCGTTCGTTCCGTCTTTGTTGATCTGGATGGCGCACCTTTGCAGCCGGTGCTTGAGGCGGGGCTAGAACCGCATGCGGTGGTGGAATCGAGCCCCGGCCGCTTCCATGCCTATTGGGGGACAGCGGATTGCCCCCCAGGACGTTTTGAGTCCATACAGCATGCCATAGCGCGGCGCTTCAACGGCGATCCCAGCGTGAACGATCTACCGCGCGTAATGCGCCTGCCTGGGTTCGTACATTGCAAAGGCGCACCATTCGTGACACGCATCCTGTCGCTGGCGGCTTTGCAGCCTTATCCCGTGCAAACTATCATCGACGAATTGGCCCTGGACGAGGTTGGTACAGCGAAGGTGTCCAGCGCTCGCACCCCTCCCACCGCTGGCGCACTCATTGCCGGCGGCCGTAACAATGCCCTTACGCGTATGGCTGGAACGATGCAGCGCAAGGGCATGACCTTGGCAGCGATCGAAGCGGCGCTGCTTGCTGAGAACTCCGCGCGGTGCTCACCACCATTGGCCGATGACGAGGTGAGCAGCATTGCACGCAGCGTCAGCCGTTACACTCCCTCC
>JAPLQT010000066.1:0-54740 GCA_026399515.1 Pseudomonadota bacterium
AGCGCTTGAGCGGGGCGTCGATGCCCGGCAGGATGCGCGTCGGGCGGACATTGGCGTACTGGTCGAATCCCTGACAGATCTTGAGGCGCAGACCCCAGAGCGTGATGTGATCCGGGATGTGCGGATCGCCGGCGGAACCGAAAAGGATCGCGTCCTTGTCACGCAGGGCATCCAGCCCTTTGTCGGGCATCATCACTCCGTGCTTGCGGTAGTAATCCCCGCCCCAGTCGAAGTCCTCGAACTCGAATCGGAAGCTGCTGCTCGACACCGCCAATGCTTCGAGCACCTGCCTGCCGGCCGGAATCACTTCCTTGCCGATGCCGTCGCCGGGAATCGTTGCGATGTGATACGTCTTCATTGTAAAAATCCTAATTGGTGTTCCTATCTTCGGTGGCCTGGTTCGCGGGTAGATCGTCTTCGATATAGGCGCGCACGATGCCTTCGAAGTCGCTGTCGCAGGAAAAGCCCAGGGCCTCCGCCCGGCTCGCGTCCCAGCGCCCCGGCCAACTGCCGACGATGCGCTCGACCATGGGATCGGTCTGCCAGCGGATGCGTTGAACGGTGGCCGGCCCTGCCACTTTTTCGAGGGCCGCGACCATTTCCGCCACCGTCACCGACACGCCGGGCAGGTTGATGCTGCGGCCGCCTTCCAGCGCCGCGGCCTCCAGCTCATGCCCTACGATCAGCGACTCGATCGCCAACCGCGGAGACAGCAGCCACAGGCGAGTTTCCGGCGATACCGGACAGATCGCTTCCTCGCCCTGCAAGGGCTCGCGGATGATGCCGCTGGCGAAACTCGATGCGGCCTTGTTCGGCTTGCCGGGGCGGACGCTGATGGTGGGCAGGCGCAGTACCCGGCCGTCGATGAATCCGCGGCGGCTGTAATCCTTCACCAGCAACTCGCCGACGGCTTTCTGGACGCCGTAGGAAGATTGGGGATTGAGCGCCGTCGTGTCCTGAACCACGTCCGGCAGCGCCCCGCCATAGACTGCCACCGAGCTGGTAAACACCACCTTGGGTCGGCGACCGCTGCTGCGGCAGACGTCGAGCAACTGGCGCGAAGCGTCGAGGTTGATGCGCATGCCCAGATCGAAGTCCGCTTCGGCCTGGCCGCTGACGACGGCGGCGAGATGGAAGACCGACGAAATCCCGCTGTCGAAAATTCCATTCAGCAGTTGCGTATCGCATATGTCGCCGGCAACGACCTTGACGCGCGGGTCGGCAAAACCTTCGGCGGCGACCACGTCGAGCAACACGAGTTGCTCGACGGTACGTTCACGGCCTGCGGCGTCCTTGAGGCGGCCGCGCTGGAGCAGCTTGTTGGCCAGGCGTTTGCCGAGAAAACCGGCGCCCCCGGTGATCAGAACTCTCATGTCCGTCTCCTATGACTTTGCGTTTCTGAACCAGGCCAAGCCATCCTCGGTCTTGCCGCGCGGCCGGTACTCGCAGCCGACCCATCCGTCGTATCCCAACTCGTCGAGAAGTCGAAACAGGTAGGGATAGTTCACTTCGCCATCGTTGGGCTCGTGGCGTTCCGGAACGCTGGCAATCTGGATGTGCCCGATGCCGTCGAAGTACTGTTTCAACTTGGTCGCCAGGTCGCCTTCGACGATCTGGGCGTGATAGAAATCCATCTGCACCTTGATGTTGGGCTCCCCGACTTCCTGGCAAACGGCATGGGCCTCGGCCTGGGTGTTGAGAAAATAACCCGGTATGTCGCGTACATTGATCGGCTCGATCAGCAGCATGCGGCCATGCTTGGCGAACTCCTGCGCGGCATACCGCAGGTTCTCGATATACACGGCGCGATGTTGCGCGCGGTCGGCGCCGGCCGGCAACAGCCCGGCCATCGCATGCAGCCTTTGGGTTCCCATGGCCTGCGCGTATTCCAGGGCACGCCCGACGCTGGCGCGGAACTCCGCTTCGCGGCCGGGCAGGGAGGCAATTCCCCGCTCGCCCGCACTCCAGTCTCCGGGCGGAAGATTGAAAAGCGCGTTCTCCAGCCCGTTGTCGGCGAGGAGGTGGGCGACCTCCTGGGGCGCCAATTCGTAGGGGAAGAGAAACTCGACGCCCCGGAATCCGGCTTTTGACGCTACGGCGAAGCGCTGCGGGAAAGGGACTTCATTGAACATCATGGTCAGGTTGGCGGCAAATCTCGGCATGGCTATTTCCCTTTTTTACATTTACAACTCAAGCTTGAAGACCGACACGAGTTCTTCTATCTGTCGCGCATTCAGCGGGTTGACAGGCGTACCCCGCAGCAGCAGAAACAGCTTGGCGGTCTCTTCGAGTTCTTCGGTGGCATACACGGCGGCCTCCAGCGAAGTGCCGGACACCACCGGGCCATGGTTGGCGAGTAACACCGCGCTGTGCTTGCCGGCCAGTTTCCGGATCGCTTCGCCCAGTGCCGCGTCGCCCGGCCGGTGATAGGGCACCAGGGGCAGGCGGCCGATCTTCATGACGAAGTAGGCAGTGAGCGGCGGCAGGCAACTGGCATGATCGAGTCCACTCATGCAGGAGACGGCGGCCGAGTGGGTGGAATGCAGGTGCACGATGGCGCCGGCGCCCTGGCGTTCCTGGTACATCGACCGATGGAGGAAGGCTTCCTTGGACGGCGGGTCTCCTGAAATCGACTTTCCTAGCCAGTCGAGCTTCGCCAGCCGGGCAGGATCGAGATCGCCGAGACAGGCATTGGTCGGCGTGAGCAGCCAGCCATCCTTGAGACGGACGCTGATGTTGCCGCTGCTGCCGGCGGTGAGGCCGCGCTCGAACAACGAGCGGCCGTAGCGAACGATCTGCTCGCGCAGCCGATTTTCTTCGCCATGCATCGAGGCGGTGCTCATGCCAGCTTGCCCCAGGCTTTGAGAAAGAAGTCGGCAGTGCCGAAGTTGCCGGATTTGAGGGCCAGCGCCAGGGGTTTATCCGAGGGCACTTCAGTAATGGCCGTGGTCCAGGGGACACCGGGGTCGATTTCAGGCCCGATGCGCAAACCGTTGATGCCCAGCGCCTGGACCACGGCACCGGAGGTCTCGCCGCCGGCCACGATCAATTTTCCGACGCCCAGGCGCACCAGTCCGATGGCAATCGCCGCCAGAGCTTTTTCCACCAGGCTGCTGGCTTTTTCGACACCGAGTTGCGCTTGTACGTCCTTGATGGATTCCGCGTTGTCTGTGGCGTAAATCAAGACCGGACCGGCTTCGATGTGGAGCGCCGCCCAGGCGAGAGCCGCGCTTACCAGGTCGCCGCCTCGCGCCAATTCGAGTGGCTCGATCTTGAACGAAGGATGCTGCGCGCGCATGACCGCCACCTGTGCCTGGGTGGCGACCGAACAACTGCCGGCGACGACGGCGCGCAGTCCGCCGGTGGCGGGCAGCGCATCGGCGATCGGGTTGTCGCCCAGCAATCCGAGGCGCCGGAAGTTTTGCGGCAGGCCCAGCGCGATTCCGGAGCCGGCCGTCACCAACGGAAGATCGGCGCACGCCGCGCCGATGTCCATCAGGTCGGCATCGCAGATCGCGTCTACCACCGCCAGATTGCAACCTTCATTTTGCAGCACCGCGTAGCGCTCTCGAATCGCTGCTTCGCCCTTGGCAACCGTCGACTGCTCGACTAGTCCCACCTTGCCTTTGACCTGCGCTTGCAAGACGCGCACGAGATTGGAATCGGTCATCGGCGTGAGCGGATGCCTGCTCATGCCGGATTCCGAGAGCGGCACGTCGCCGACGAAGAGGTGGCCCTTGTAAATAGTTCGGCCGTTGGCCGGGAAGGCCGGGCAGGCGATGCTGAAGCAGCTGTCCAGCGCCGCCATCAAGGCTTCGGCGACCGGGCCGATGTTGCCCCGAGGAGTCGAGTCGAAAGTGGAGCAATACTTGAAGTAGACCTGCCGGCAGCCCTCGGCGCGCAGCCAGCGCAGCGCTTCCAGGGATTCGGCGACAGCCGATGCCGGCGCGATGGTGCGCGATTTCAGCGCGATCACAACGGCATCGATGTCGTCGGGCAATGGAGCCTTGGGCACACCTATCATCTGGACCGTGCGCATGCCGGCCTTGACCAGCATTCCCGCCAGATCGGTACCACCCGTGAAATCGTCGGCGATGCAGCCGAGCAACAGAGCCATGAACTTCTCCTTGCGGCTAGCCTACTTTGGAGCAGGCAAGTTGATGCCGGGGAAGCCCTTGATCACAGCGGAGTCGTCTTCCCCGCCATGACCCGCGGCCGACGCCTGCATGAACATCTGGTGAGCCGTGGCCGACAAGGGGAGCGGGAAGATGCTCTTCTTGGCGTAATCGAGGACGATGCCGAGATCCTTGACGAAAATGTTGACCGCCGACAAGGGGGTGTAATCGCCGGCCAGGATGTGCGGCACGCGGTTTTGGAACATCCACGAATTGCCGGCGCTATTGCATATCACCTCATAGACCTGGTCGGGATTCGCCCCGGCGCGAATGGCCAGTGCCATGGCCTCGCCGGCGGCCGCGATATGCACGCCAGCCAGGAGTTGATTGACCATCTTGACGACGGAGCCGGAGCCCGGTTCGTCGCCCAAGCGGTAGACCTTGCCGGCGATGGCGTCGAGCACGCCCGCGCATTTGGCGAATGCCTCGGGTGCACCGGAGGCCATTACGGTCATCTCCCCGCTCGCTGCTTTCGCGGCACCGCCGGACACCGGACCGTCTATCATCAGCAATCCCTTTTCGGCGAGGCGCTTGCCGAGGGACTTGGCATACTCGGGCGACACCGTGGAACTGGCGATGACGACAGAACCCGGCGCCAGGTGCGCCGCCGCGCCGCTTTTGCCATTTTCGCCGAACAACACGGCTTCGGTCTGGTCGGCATTCACCACCAGGATGATCAAGACATCGACCGCCTTGGCGAGTGCAGCGGGACTATCGGCACGCTGACCGCCCTGGTCAACGATCGTCTGCACGGCTTCCGGCCGCACGTCACACGCAAGCACCGCGAACCCTGCGCGCAGCAGGGAGCGCGCAACGCCCATGCCCATGGCACCGAGCCCGACGACGCCTACGTCGCGAATGTCCTTGTTCATCATGCCTCCCGAAGATTTGTTGATCGATCGAACTACCTGGATGACTTGGCGGCCGGCGCCGCGTCGTGCCCGAGACCCCGGGCCAGTTCGCCGCCTTCCGCCTGCCAGAAATCACGGTCGGCGGCGCTTACCCGACGTGCCGCATGTTCCATATGGGAGGTGGCTGCTTTGCGCGCCATCGATGAATTGCGATCGGCAATCGCGGCGACAATTCTCTCGTGCTCGAGTCGCACCTGCCGCGCAAAATCATCCCGGCGCGACTCGTTGGCACGGGTCACCCGCACGGCTTTGCCGATCTGCTGCGCATAGCTTTCCACCAGGGCGACCCAATAGGGATTGCCTGTCGCTCGGGCGATGGCGAGGTGAAAGCCGACATCTTCCTCCACGCCGTCGGAGCCTCGCGCGGTGGCCAGTGATAGCCGCTCCAATGCCATGCGGATATCGGCCAGTTGCTCCTCCGACCGGCGCGCGGCGGCCAACGCGGCGGTTTCCGCTTCCAGGCCGCGACGCACCTCGATGATATTGAGCAGCGATTCGATCGACAGGCGCGTCAGGACGTCGACGGTCGCGCTGTCTGGCTCCGCTTCTCCGTCGGCGCGGACGAATGCACCGATGCCATGGCGGGTGGTGATCATCCCCGCCGCACGCAGACTCGCCATGGCTTCACGGATCACTGTCCGGCTGACGCCGAAATGCTTGCCGAGAGCCTCTTCCGAAGGGAGTCGGCTCCTTGCCGGCAACTCTCCGTCCCTGATCTTGGCCAGCACAACCTCCGCCACGCGCGCCGACAGGCTGGTGGCGCTGTGGCCAACATGGCCGACATTGCCGGTCAGTTTGAAGGGATGGTTCGCTTTCATGGCATCTCCGGTAAGCCGGGTTTTCGGATTTGTCCGAACTCGACAATCGAGTTGACTTCGCCTACATGTCGGGTCATCATACAACCTGATATTTGCGATTGCAAGAAATTAGAAGCGTGTGACAAACTGCTCCAGCAACGCCAACTAGCGTGTTACAACGACACCAAGACAAGTAGGGGGAGAACGGACCAATGGCATCGGTTCAAATCAGGGATGTGGTCAAGAATTTCGGGGATACCAAGATCCTGCACGGGGTTTCCGTCGACATCGCCGACGGTGAATTCGCCGTGTTGGTCGGCCCCAGCGGCTGCGGCAAGTCCACTCTGCTGCGGATGATCGCCGGTCTGGAGGAAATCACCGGCGGCAGCATTTCCATCGGTGGCCGCGAGGTCAACCAGTTGCCGCCCAAGGAACGCGACATCGCCATGGTGTTCCAGAACTACGCGCTCTATCCGCATATGACGGTCTTCGACAACATGGCCTTCAGCCTCAAGCTGGCCAAGGTGCCGCGCGCCGAGCTCGACAAGAAGGTTGCCCGCGCGGCGGAGATTCTCGGTCTGCAACAACTGCTCGAACGTTACCCGCGACAACTCTCGGGCGGTCAGCGCCAGCGAGTCGCCATGGGCCGCGCCATCGTCCGCAATCCGCAGGTGTTCCTGTTCGACGAACCGCTCTCCAATCTGGACGCGAAACTGCGGGTGCAGATGCGTACCGAGATTCGCGAACTGCACCAAAACCTGAAATCCACTTCGGTTTACGTGACCCACGACCAGATCGAAGCCATGACCATGGCGGACAAGATCGTGGTGATGCGCGACGGCCACATACAGCAGGTCGGTTCGCCGCTGGAGCTTTACGACTGGCCTGCCAACGTCTTCGTCGCCGGCTTCATCGGTTCACCGTCCATGAACTTCCTGCCGGCAACCGCCGTGGAAGGCGGAGACAAGACGCAGATACTCCTGGCCACCGGCGATGCGCTCACGCTGCCGTATTTGGTGGAGGTAGTGCTGGGCCAGCCACTGCTGCTCGGGCTGCGTCCCGAATGCTGCCGCCTGGAAGCGACGGGCGACGGCGTGGATGCCGAGATACTGGTGATCGAGCCGACCGGTGCGGACACCGTCCTGATCTGTCGCGTCGGGAAAACCGATATCACCGTGGTGCTACACCAACGGACGATGTTCAAAGTGGGCGACCGCGTGAAATGGTTGCCCGACCTTGCCCGCGCGCACTTGTTCAACGAAGGCAGCGGAGAGCGTGTGGCGATCGCTCCGCGCTAAAGCCGAGTCAGTTTTCTTGTTCACATGAAGGAGGAAGAAGGCATGTCGAATTACACAAGACGGGATTTATTGAAGACCCTTGGAGCGGCTACCGTAGCCGCCGCGACGCCGGCGAGCGCGCTGTGGACCAACATGGCCCACGCAGCCGACGCCAAATACCAGGTGACGCCGGAAAAGGGCGCCAAGCTGCGCGTCCTGCGTTGGAAACGCTTCGTCCAGGGCGACGAGGATTTGTGGAACGCCAACACCAAGAAGTTCACCGAGAAGACCGGCATCGAAGTGCGAGTCGATAACGAGGGCTGGGAAGACGTGCGTCCCAAGGCCGCCGTCGCCGCAAATGTGGGTAGCGGTCCGGACATCATCGTCGGCTGGTTCGACGATCCGCACCAGTACCCCGACAAGTTGCACGATCTGACGCCGCTCGCCAATTACCTGGGCGCCAAGTATGGCGGCTGGTACGACATCTGCAAGCGCTACGGCACCCGCGACAACAAGTGGATCGCTCTGCCCCTGGGCATCGTCGGCAACCTGCTGGTGTATCGCGAAAGCCACGTCAAGGCCGCCGGCTTCGACGGCGTGCCGAAGGACCTCGACGGTTTCCTCAAGCTGTGCAAAGGGATGAAGGCCAAGGGAACCCCCGCCGGCCTGGCGCTGGGTCATGCCGTCGGCGACGGCAACGACTGGGTGCACTGGCTGCTGTGGGCCCACGGCGGCAAGATGGTGGACGAGAAGGGCAATGTCGTCATCAACTCGCCCGAAACCGTCGCCGCCCTCGACTACATACGCGAACTTTACCCGACCTTCGTTCCCGGCACGCTGTCCTGGCAGGATCCGCACAACAACGCAGCCTTCCTCGCCGGCCAGTGCAGCATGACCAACAACGGCATTTCCATCTACTACGCGGCGAAGAACTCGACCGATCCGAAGCTCAAGGAAATGGCCGCCGACATCGGCCACGCCCACTTCCCGATCGGCCCGGTGGGCAAGACGACGGAATTCATGCAGATCACCCAGGCCATGCTGTTCAAGTATTCCAAATTCCCCAACGCGGCCAAGGAATACCTGCGCTTCATGTGGGAACAGGAGCAGTTCAACCCGTGGCTTGAGGCCTCGATCGGCTACGTCAGCCAGCCGCTCAAGGCCTACGAGAAGAACCCGGTATGGACCGTCGATCCCAAGCACACGCCGTTCCGCGACGTGGCCCAGGGCCTGATGGACAACGGGCATGCCTACAAATTGGGTGCGGCTTCTGCCGGCGTGATGGCCGATTACATCCTGATCGACATGATGGCCGAAGCCGCATCCGGCCAGCAAACCTCCAAGGCGGCGGCGGAACGCGCTCAAAAGCGCGCCGAGCGCTACTACAAGATCTAAGTCGCCCTTAGCCCTTAGTCCCATGGCAGCGCTTGCTGCCATGGGCGTCCATTCCTGGATCCTACTTTCATGAGTCTTTCGCGTCTGTTGGAAAACCGGAACTTTCTCGGCTTTCTCTTCATGCTGCCCGCAGCCGCCTTGCTGTTGGTGTTCCTGACCTATCCCTTGGGCCTTGGTACCTGGCTCGGATTCACGGACGCCAAGATCGGCCGGGCAGGGGTCTGGGTCGGATTGGAGAACTACATCTACCTTTTTGGCGACCAGGTGGCGCGTCTGTCGCTATTCAACACCGTCTTCTATACAGCGGTCGCCACGACGGTCAAGTTTGCCCTCGGCCTGTGGCTGGCGCTGTTGCTGAACAAGAATCTGCCCTTCAAGTCTTTCATCCGCGCGGTTATCCTGCTGCCCTACATCGTGCCGACGGCACTCTCCGCCCTGGCCTTCTGGTGGATCTACGACACGCAGTTTTCGATCGTCAGTTGGGGCCTGGTTCGCCTCGGATTGATCGACCACTACATCGACTTCCTCGGCGATCCCTGGCTGGCGCGCGCTTCGGTGATCGTCGCGAATATCTGGCGCGGCATTCCCTTCGTCGCCATCTGCCTGCTGGCCGGCCTGCAAACCATCTCGCCGTCCTACTACGAGGCCGCCGTGCTCGACGGCGCCACGCCCTGGCAGATGTTCCGCTACATCACCCTGCCGCTGTTGACGCCGATCATCGCCGTGGTGATGACTTTCTCGATCCTGTTCACCTTCACCGACTTCCAGCTCATCTACGTGTTGACGCGTGGCGGACCCCTCAATGCCACTCACCTGATGGCGACGCTATCATTCCAGCGCGCGATACCAGGCGGCGCCCTGGGCGAAGGCGCGGCCCTCGCTACCGCCATGGTGCCCTTCCTGCTCGCAGCCATCCTCTTCAGCTACTTCGGCCTGCAACGACGGGCCTGGCAACAGTAAGGATACCGACATGGCGCTTCACAAACCCGAACCATCCAATGACGCCGGCGGAGACATGAATTACCTGGTATCCATGCCGCGCAAGGTGGCGACGATCTATTTGCCGACGACGGTATTCCTGATCGTTCTGCTGTTTCCCTTCTACTGGATGACCATCACGGCTTTCAAGCCCAACGAGGAATTGCTGTCTCAGGATGGGAATCCTTTTTGGGTCCAATCGCCAACCCTGGCCCACATCAAGAAACTGCTGTTCGATACCTCCTATCCGGAATGGTTGTGGAATACGGTGCTGGTTTCGGTGTCCGCGACCTTTCTGTCTCTAGTGTGCAGCGTGCTGGCGGCATATGCCATCGAGCGCCTGCGCTTCAGGAGTTCCCGGTTCATCGGCATGGGCATTTTCCTGGCATACCTGGTGCCGCCTTCGATCCTGTTCATTCCGTTGGCGACCATGATCTACAAGCTGGAACTGTTCGATACCCGACTGGCGCTGATTCTCACCTATCCGACCTTCCTGATTCCCTTCTGCACCTGGCTGCTGATGGGCTACTTCAAGTCGATTCCTTTCGAACTTGAGGAATGCGCGCTGATCGACGGCGCCAGCCGCCTACAGATTCTCACCAAGATCATCCTGCCGCTGGCGGTGCCGGGCATGATCTCGGCCGGCATCTTCGCCTTCACGCTGTCATGGAACGAATTCATCTATGCGTTGACCTTCATCTCGTCGTCCGAGATGAAGACCGTGCCGGTCGGCGTCATCACGGAACTGATAGAAGGGGACGTCTACCACTGGGGCGCCCTAATGGCCGGCGCGCTATTGGGCTCGCTTCCTGTCGCGATACTGTATTCGTTCTTTGTCGAATATTACGTTTCCGGCATGACGGGAGCGGTGAAGGAATAAGGGCCTGTTTCGACGCAAGAGCGACGTTCGTTCTTCGTTCGGAAACCTACAGCCCGAGCCGGGTCGGCGGCAAACAGGGGATGGCAGCCTCCCATAATTCATCGAAGCGCTGCTGCCATGGCTGCGCCGCCTCGACATCGTCGAGGAAGAATTTTCCGCGCGGCTGCCGGGCATGAAAGCGCACCACGCCGTGTCGCGCGTCGCCCAGCAGGAAACAGTCGGCCAGATGGCGCAGCGGCTTTGGGCTCCGGCGCACTTCCATGATCTCCGCATGGCGCTGGAGCAGGTTGAGCAGCCGCGGGCTGCCTCGCTCCAGTGGCCCAGGTTCATGCAACACGATGCGCAGACGGCTATCGCGGCGAGAGGCGAGAATGCGCGCCAGCATTTCGCAGCGAGCCGGCTGCTCCAGCCCCATGCGCGCGAGATCATTGTCGAATACGCATACATCCTGGTGTGTTGCTGCCAGCAGCACATCGATGGCGGCAGCGTAGCCGGCCTCAGTGTCGAAGCCCCGCGTCTGGCTATCCGTCACAGCGGCGCCAGGAAGCCGTCGCAATACCAGACGTGCATCATGTCAAGCGCAGCGTCCGAGAGCCGGGCGCCACTTGCCAGTTCCCGCTGGTCCGCCAGTTGCCGCAGTGTCTTGTGATCGGCGGCGCCGACGCTGCACGTTTCGCCGTTGATGTAGAAATGCGTTCCGGCGAACAGCAACTGGGTCTTGATGTCGAGGCGCAGTCCATGCCGGGCACAGCGTTCGGCAAAGCGCTTGCGGGACAAGGGGCGGGAGGGCATCGAATAGATGACCTGCGCTTTCGGCTCGGTCAGCGCGCAGCCGAGGAAGTCGCGCACCGTGGCACGGTCCCAGCGGATCTTGTCCAGCATTTCCTCGACCTGGGCGATCATTGCTGCGGAAATTTCGGCGGAATGCTGTTGGTATTGCAGGTCGGGATCGCAATAGCGGCCGGGCAGGGTAACGCGGTCCTGCAAGTGCATCAGGAATTGCTCGGCCAGTTCCTGGGCGGGCGGGGCGCGGAAGCCGATGGAAAAAGTCATGCACTCCCCGACGGCGCCGCCGTCGTGCGCCCACTGCGGCGGCAGGTAGAGCATATCGCCGGGATTGAGCAGCCACTCGCGGCTTGGGCGGAAGTCGGCGAGAATTTTCAGCGGCAGCCCGGCTATCAGCGCCTGGTCCCGTTGCGCGCCGATGCGCCAGCGGCGCTGGCCGATTCCCTGAAGCAGGAACACATCGTAGTTGTCGAAATGCGGGCCGACGCCGCCGCCGTCGACGGCATAGCTCACCATCAGGTCGTCGAGGCGCGCCTGCGGTATGAAATCGAAACCGCGCATCAGGCGGTCGCCGTCACGCAGCAGCAGATTGACGCCCTGTAGCAGCACCGTCCATGGATAGTCGCCCAGCCGCTTGAAATCGCGCGGCTTGAAGGGGCCGCTGTCCACTTGCCAGCCGCCTTTCGCGCGCGACACCAGGCGCGACTCGGCCTCTTCGGTGCAGACCAGCGTGAGCATGTCTTGTAGCGACTGCAAGCCGCCGACGCCGGAGAAACCGGGAATGGCCTGGCGCACCAGCAAGGGTTTTTTCTGCCAGTACTCGGCGAGGAATTGCCGCGGCGTGAGGCCGCCGAGCAGGGTGGATGGGGCTGGGTGCATAGCGCGATTATAATCGCGCCTTTCCTTATGCCGGGTCGCTCCATGCCGTTTGCCATCATCGAATCCCTGGACCACGAAGGCCGCGGCATCGCCCATGTCGAAGGCAAAGCCATTTTCATCGAGGGCGCCCTGCCCGGCGAGACCGCCGAATATTCGAGCTATCGCAAGAAACCCAGCTACGAGAAGGCGCACGCCACGGCGATCCTCAAACCGTCCAGCCAGCGCGTCGTTCCGCGTTGCCGGCATTTCGGCGTCTGCGGCGGTTGCAGTATGCAGCACCTGGAAGCGGCGGCGCAGGCGGCGGCCAAGCAGCGCGTGCTGGAAGACGCCTTCTGGCATATCGGCAGGCTGCACCCGGAAGTGCTTTACCCGATCATCTACGGACCGGCCTGGGGCTATCGTTACCGGGCGCGGCTGTCGGCGCGTTATGTGGCGAAGAAGGGCGGGGCGCTGGTCGGCTTCCGCGAGCGCAGCAGCAGTTACGTCGCCGACATGGACAGTTGCGAAGTCTTGCCGCCGAAAATTTCCGCGCTGTTGCGGCCATTGCGCAGTCTGATCGACGGGCTGGCGCAGCCCGAACGCCTGCCGCAAATCGAAGTGTCGATCGGGGATGTCGCTGTTCCCGGACAGTGTGTCCTGGTCATGCGCATCCTGGAAGTCTTGACGCCGGGCGATGAGAGCTTGCTGCGCGCGTTTTCAGATCAGCACGGCGTGGTGATCTACCTGCAACCGGGCGGCCTCGACAGCGTCGCCCTGTTTCATCCTCTGGATGCACCGCCGCTGGCCTATACCCTGCCGGAGTTCGACCTCGAAATTCGCTTTGCGCCAACCGATTTCACCCAGGTCAACCAGGCGGTCAACCGCATGCTGGTGCGCCGCGCCATGGCACTGCTGGCGCCCCGGCCAGGGGAGCGGATCGCCGACATGTTCTGCGGACTGGGCAATTTCACCTTGCCGATCGCCAGGAGCGGCGCCCAGGTCATCGGCGTGGAAGGCAGCCGCGTGCTTGTGGAGCGTGCCCGCTCCAATGCGTTGTTGAACGGCCTCGATGCGTTGACCGAATTCCGCGTCGCCAATCTGTTCGAGGCGACGCCGGAAACCATCGCCAGCCTGGGCCGCTGCGACAAGATACTGATCGATCCGCCGCGCGAGGGAGCCGTGGAACTGATCAAGGCCATCGGCGGGCTTGGCGAGGACGCACCGGCGCGTATCGTCTATGTTTCATGCAGTCCGGCGACGCTGGCGCGCGATGCCGCGGTGCTGGTACATGAACTGGGGTTCCATTTGCGCGGCGCCGGCATCGGCAACATGTTTCCGCATACCTCGCATGTCGAGTCGATCGCGCTGTTCGAGCGTTAGGGCCTCGCAGAAACGACAAAGGCGACTGGAGTCGCCTTTGTCCTGGTTCGATGCGACTTGCGTCAGTCGCGCTGGCCGGTAAACGCCATCAACAGGCTCAGCAGATTGACGAAGACATTGTAGATGTCGAGGTAGACCTTCAGCGTCGCGCTGATGTAATTGGTTTCTCCGCCATGCACGATGCTGTTGATGTCATACAGGATGTAGGCCGAGAAGATCAGCACCGCGATTGCCGAGATGGCCAGGGACAGCGCCGGGATCTGGAAGAAGATGTTGGCGAACATCGCCACCAGGATCAGGATCATGCCGGCGAAAAGAAACTTGCCTATGCCGCTGAAGTCGCGCTTGGTCGTCGAGGCGACGCCCGCCAACGTGACGAAGATCGCGCCGGTGCCGCCGGCCGCCAGGGCGATCAGAGTGCCGCCGTTGGAAAATCCCAGGGCGACGCGCAGCATGCCGGAGAGCATCAAGCCCATGAAGAAGGTAAAGCCCAGCAGCAGCGCAACGCCCATGCCACTGTTCTTGGTCTTCTCGATGCCCCACATGAAGCCCCAGGCGATGCCGAGGAACAGCAGGAAGCCCATCACCGGACTGCCCGCCATGAAGGAGAAGCCCATCTGCACGCCTGCGAGCGCGCCGAGCACCGTCGGTATCATCGACAAGGCCAACAGGAAATAAGTATTGCGCAGCACGCGATTCTGCTGCTGGGCAACATCTTGCGTAACTATGGTCGGGGAGTTGCCCCAAGCCTGATCGTTAATCGGTTGCATATCGCTTTTACCTCCGTTGAATGGACAAGCAAAGCTAAGACTAACGGATAAGGCGGAAAGTTTCAATCATTTGCGCGCCGCGGAGTGTGCGGAATGTGCAGACCCGCTGCGTTGCGCATAGAGCACCGTGCTGACGAAGAAGACCAGCGCCAGCAGCGTTTCCAGTCCCGCCAGCAGCCGTATTGCGCCGCTGTCGGTGCTGGTGCGCACGACGCCCTCGGTCAAATACAGCAGGATCATCATCGCCGACCACTGGTAGGTGTAGCGCCGGCCGCGCAGGATGCCGAACAGCGGCAGCAACAGGGGCAAGGCCTTCAGCGCCAGCATCGAGCCGCCTGGCCGCAACGGCGCCAGCCATAGCTCCCAGGCAAGACACAGGGCGATCAGCAGGATCAGGCTGATGCTGGCAGCCAGCGAAAGGGTGTCCAAGAGGCGTTTAGGTTGCATGTCGGGGTTTGGGCTGTGGCCAGTCGATTGATTTGGACGGTATTTTGGCGTATATTCCTCCGTTTTTCCGATTCCGCGAGTCTGAATCGCGGATTACACGAGGTAACGTTCTATGGTTGTTATTCGTCTCGCCCGCAGTGGTGCCAAGAAGCGCCCGTTCTACAACATGGTGGTGACCGATTCGCGCAATCGCCGCGATGGCCGCTTCGTCGAACGTATCGGCTTTTACAATCCGGTCGCCGCCGCCAACGAGCCGGGACTGCGCGTGGATATGCTGCGTCTCGCTTACTGGCAAGGCCATGGCGCCCAGTTGTCGCCGACCGCCGCGCGCCTCGTCAAGCAGTTCAGCGCCCCCGCTGTTGCCCAGGCTGCCTGAGGCAGATCAAGCAGGACAGATGGCCCAGGGCATGATCGTCCTGGGGCGCATCGCCGGCCCTTACGGGTTGCACGGTTGGGTCAAGCTGAATGCCTACGGCGACGATTTCGACGCCCTTGGAACAATGCCGCAGTGGTGGCTGGCTACGGCGGACGAAGGCGAAGTGTGGACGCCCTACGCCTTGCAGGATCTAAAGAGTCACGGCAAGGGCTGGATCGTGAAGTTCGTCGGCGTCGACGACCGCAACGCGTCGGAAGCCATCGACGGACGCTACATCGCGGCGCCGCGCGATGCGCTGCCGAAGACCGCGGCGAACGAGTTCTACTGGGCCGACCTGGTCGGCCTGGAAGTGGTGAATACCAGTGGCGAGCGGCTCGGCAAGGTGAGCAAGCTGCTTTCCAGCGGCGCGCACGAAGTGCTTTGCGTGAGCGACGGCGAAGGCGAAACAATGCAGGAACGCCTGCTGCCTTTCGTGGCGCAGGTGGTGAAAAGCGTGGATACGGCGAGGATAGTCGTCGAATGGGGAGCAGATTGGTGATTAGCCCGATGGGGCCTCGCCCCGGATTCGATGTCGTGACGCTGTTTCCCGAGATGTTCGCGGCGGTGACGCAGTCGGGGATTACCCGGCGGGCGCTGGAAAACGGTTTGTGGCGGTTGAATTGCTGGAATCCGCGCGATTTTGCCGAGGATAATTACCGTAGCGTCGATGACCGGCCCTACGGTGGCGGCCCCGGCATGGTGATGCTGCCGGCTCCGCTGGAGAAAGCCATCGCCGCGGCCCAGGCCGGGCGGCGCGAGGCCGGAGAGACGGAAGCGAAAGTGATTTATCTTTCGCCGCAGGGCAGGCCGCTGACGCATGCGCGGGTGATGGAACTGGCGCAGACGAGCGGGGCGATTTTGCTGTGTGGGCGTTACGAAGGAGTGGATGAGCGCTTGATCGAGCGTTGCGTGGATGAGGAGATATCGCTAGGCGATTTCGTGCTCTCCGGCGGCGAGATCGCGGCGCTGGCTTTGATCGATGCGACGGTGCGGCAGTTGCCCGGCGCGTTGAATGATGAAAATTCGGCGGAGGAGGAGTCTTTTGCCGATGGATTGCTGGACTGTCCGCACTTTACGCGGCCCGAGGAATACCAGGGCATGCGGGTACCCGAAGTGCTGTTGTCCGGCAATCATGAGAATATCCGACGCTGGCGCCTGAAACAGGCGCTGGGACGGACCTGGCGGCGACGGCCCGAGCTCATCGAGCAGAGGCCGTTGAACCGCGAAGAAGCAAACCTGCTGGAGGAATTTCAGCGGGAGCAGTCGTAGGGAAAACTAAGCGCGCGCATCAGTTTCGGCATCTCGTCACTGCTCTGCGCGAACGGCCAACGGCCATGACGTGTCATTTGAACGGAGTAACACTATGAATCTGATCCAGCAACTCGAACAAGAAGAAATCGCCCGTCTGGGCAAGACCATACCCGACTTCGCGCCGGGCGATACCGTGGTGGTCCAGGTAAAGGTCAAGGAAGGCACGCGCGAGCGGACCCAGGCTTATGAAGGCGTGGTGATCGCCAAGCGCAATCGCGGCCTGAATTCCAGTTTCATCGTCCGCAAGATCTCAGCCGGCGAGGGCGTCGAACGAACCTTCCAGAGCTATTCGCCGATGATCGCCGCCATCGAGGTGAAGCGCCGCGGCGCCGTCCGCCGCGCCAAGCTCTACTATTTGCGCGACCGTTCCGGCAAGTCGGCGCGCATCAAGGAGAAGCTGGTCAGCCGCAAGGCCTGATCCACTCCGCGCAAACGACAACGGGGCTCATCGCAAGATGGGTCCCGTTGTCTTGTGGGTATCCGTATTCCGTGATTGATACTTTTGGGCGCTCGAAGCAATTGCGCCAGCCTAAGCACTAATTCAATAACTACTATTGGCGCCGAGTCGCGAGCAGCGCCGCCTGCACGCGGCTTCGCACGTGGAGTTTCTGTAGTATGTTGGTAACATAGTGCTTGATGGTCTTCTCCGCCAAGTGGAGTTGATCGCCGATATCACGGTTGGTGAGCCCGCTGCCAATGAGCTTGAGGATTTCGCGTTCCCTTGCCGTCAACTCCTCGAGCGGATCGATGGCACGCTCCCGCGTGAGCGCGGCCAGAATGCCGGCGGCCAGTGACGGCGATACGTAGACCTCGCCGCGGGCGGTCGAGCGCACGATATTCGCCAATTCCCGCGCGGAAACGCCTTTGAGTGCATAGCCGCGCGCGCCCGCCTTGAATGCGGCAAGGAGTTTGTCTTCGTTTTCCTCGACAGTCAGGATGACGATTTTCGTGGCGGGGCAAGCGGTGGTGATCTTTTCCGTGGCGACCAACCCGCCCCACCCGGGCATTCCGATATCGAGCAGTACCACGTCGGGGAGCAAGTCGCGCGCAAGTCGCAGTGCCTCCTCGCCGCTTTCAGCCTGGCCGATGATCACGAAATCGGGCTCAGAAGAAAGCGAGTATATGACGCCGTCCCGGAATAACGGATGATCGTCGGCAACCACAATTCGGATCGGTTCACCCATGCTACGCCTCGCCCTGCGCTTCGGGCACCGCGGCACGGATCACCGTCCCGCGGTCGGGACTGCTTTCCACGCTGAACCGCCCGCCCAAAAGCTCTATCCGTTCACGCATTCCCGTCAGTCCGAGGTGGCCGGCCGCAATCTCCGACCCGGTATCGAATCCGCACCCATGGTCGGCAATCTCCACCACAATCTGGCCTTCAGACCTGGTCAGATGCACATGCTGATTACGTCCGCCTGCGTGCCGAAATCCATTCGCCAGTGATTCCTGAATCACACGGAACAGGGAGATCTTGACTACCATTGGCACATTGTCCGGCACTTCACCCACGTCGAGGGACACACTCCGCCCGGCCTTCCCTTCGTAGTCGCGTATTGCGCGCTCCACGGTTTCGACCAGAGATAGCTGTTCGATCTCCGGCAGATGCAGTCCTTTGGAAATCGCGCGCAGATCATCCAGCGCCGCTCTCAGCGCAGTAAGCAGCGTGCAAAACTCCTGGCCCACCGAGCGCTCTTTCCCAACGCTCGCCATGCAGGCGCCGCATACCTCGGCGAGTGCCTCCATACGCATGAGGGTAAGAGCCACACCCTGACCTGGGCCATCGTGGAGATCGCTCGCGATTTTGCCAAGGAATCGCTCATTGAGTGACGTTGTCCGCGTTGCGGCACGCTGCACGCGCTCATGCAGTTTCTCGTTCTGCTCAAGCAGCGCCGCAAGCTGCGACACCTTTTCCCCAAGCGCCACGCGTTGAGCGATGATGGTGTCGCTGGCGCGTTTCACCAGGGCAGCGAGCATCAGCAGCATTACCGTGGTAACGACACCCACGAACAGCCAGCTACGGAGTCCCGCCAACCGTAACTCGCGCGTCAGGTCGTCGGTCGAATGGTAGAACTCGACGACTGCCAGAATCTCGCCGGTGTGGTCGGCACGCAAAGGTGCATAGGTCTCCATCAGGCTCGACCAGCGCTGTCGCTCGGACACGTTCTCAGCGTCGTGGAGATCACTTATGCTGGAATTCACTTCGCCGGCGAAGGCAGTGGCAAGCGCCGGCTTGACCGGAAAACGCAATCCGGTGAGGGCCTGATTGCTGCTGTAGATCACGCGGCCGTCGGGCGCCCAGACTTTGATCAACATGATCTGTTGGCCGAGACGGGTTCCGGATAGCAATCCGTCGAGGGCTGCACGGTCGACGTCGCTCAACTGTCCGCCGCCGGCCAAGCGCTGCAAGTGCGGCGAGACGAAGCTGTCTATGTAAAGACTGGCCAACATTCCCGCGCGGCTGATGACACCTCGTTGGATTTCCCCTTGGACCCATGCGCCGACGAGGATCATTCCAGTCAACAGAATGACCGCGCCGCCGGCAAGCGACAGGCGCACATGGGCGAACCAGCTTAAGGCATTCATGGCGACTCGATTGTAGCAGTCGCTATGCATCGGACCAATGGACCATCGGCGTGAGTTTATGCGACCAAGGTCGCATCAATTTTGCGCACAAGGCCCATTGTCGGACAAGTCAACATTGTTGCAGTATCTCGATGGCATTCTTGTTACATCATTTGAAAAGGGAAAACCATGAGATCTTTATTCATAATGACCTTGGCTTTGTGGATGCTCTCCGGCGAAGCACTCGCCGATGGCGCTCAACTTTTCAAGGACAGGGCTTGCTGGTCCTGTCATGGCAAAGACGGCAAGACGCCGCTCTTGCCAACCTATCCGAAGATCGCCGGTCAGAGCGCGCAGTATGCTGAAAAGCAGATCCAGGATATCAAGAGCGGCGCGCGCGCGAATGCCAATACCGAAGCCATGAAGGGCGTAATGCCCATTGTCAGCGATGACGAAATCAAGGAACTCGCCCAATTCGTCTCCAAATTGAAACCATAGATGAACCCAATTGTTCCGAACACGCGACCACAGTCGTGATATCCGGTTTTGCTCAAGTGGGACGGCGAGATGAAATCGATGCCTGCCCAATTCTTCGGAAAGGATAGACGAATGAAGATTTTATTTGCCTCCGCCCTGACTTTATCGCTGGCGATTTCGCTGCCATCGGGAGCCGCACCCCTGGAAAGGGCCGATAAGCTTTGTATTGCCCAATACAATCAGTGCTTGGCCTTGATTCCGCCTCCTTCGGACAAGACGGGAGACGCCAAAGACAATACCTTGCTTTGGAACGCCAAGAACGGCGACAAGATTGCAGCCCTCAAGCTCAAGGGCGATATTGTTCGCGGCAAGAAAGCCTATGAGATTTGCTCCGCATGTCATTTGCGTACTGGCTCCGGCCTCCCGAAGATCAACATCCCGCAAATCGCCGGCCAGCACTCTTCCGTCATAATCAAGCAACTCTCGGATCTGCGTGCCGGCATACGTTACGCACCGACCATGGAGCCATTTGCGTCGACGCTCAAGGGGCCCCAGGACCTGGCTGATTTGGCGGCCTACCTCGAAACGTTGTGCATCCCCGCAGAACATGGCAAATATGAAGATGCGGATGCAAAACAGAAGATCGCGGAAGGCAAGACGATCTATTTTGAAAAGTGCAAGACTTGCCATGGCGCGGACGGTTCCGGGGACAAAGATCAGTTCTATCCCGTGATTGCCGGGCAGCACTATCAATATCTGGTGCGCCAGTTGATCGAGATTCGCGACGGCTTGCGCCGTAATTCCGACCCGGACATGGTCAAGGCCCTCAAGAGATTCAGCGACAGTGATCGTGTCGCAGTCTCGGCTTACATGGCCGGTCTAAGCATGGCCGGCAAAACGTGTCCCGCGGCACCCAATATCACAAAAAAATAGCCGCTTCCCCTGACGCTTGATATCGCCGTCTATCGCCGCGTTGCCGCCGCCGGGATCGGAGCAAGACGCTCAGGGAGAATGGAATGATGAATCTCATTGGGACCAGAGGATTGACACGATGGCCCAGCTCCACTTTAGGAGAAGTCTGATGGCATTGCTGGATACGAAAATGAGTCCCATGAAGCGCGAAGCTTGGAGAAGTGAAATATGCCAAACCATATAGTCCGGCTACTTCTCGTGATGGCAATCTGCGCCGCGGTTGCATACGTCGGCAAGCAGTTGCTGACGGTCGATTCCTTCTACCGATTTGGACATTATCGCGGCAACTCGGTTGCTGAAATCGCTTCCGACAAGCCCAAGTATGCCACGTCGAAATCTTGTGAGACTTGCCACAAGGAGATCTACGCGGAATGGTCGAAGAGCGTGCACTACAACCCCGAACAGGGCAAAGTTGTCAAATGCGAAGTCTGTCATGGCGCCTCGGGAAGTCGTGACAAGAACCCCAATGCTTACAACTCCTCCACGGGCAAGGATCACCCGAAGAATCTGAAACTGGAGAATCCGTCTGACACCGTAAAGCTGTGCACCGCCTGCCATGAGCAGATGCCGGGCAGACCAAGGGAGCAGAAACAGATTGTGGTTGTCACCCACACCGGCAACCAGCAATGCAAGGATTGCCATGACTTCCATTCGCCTCGGAAATTTGTCGGGACATCGACGTCCAAGCCGGGCAATGCCGCGGCTGGCAAGGCGATTTCCGAAGATTGCGTGGAATGCCATGGCAAGCTGGGTGTCAGCGAAGATATCGAATTCCCCAGCATCGCCGGACAGCCTCAAACCTACCTTGCCGACGCGATCAAGGCATATACGAAGGACTTGCGCAGAGGTAATCGGATGAGAAAGCGGGCCCAGGACCTGAGTGTTACTGACAGCGAAAATCTTGCCGCCTACTATGCCAGCCTGACCTGCAAGAGCGCCAAGGATGGTGAGCCAAACGCGGCTATTCGCGGCAGGGCCCTGGCCGGGAAATGCGCAGGTTGCCATGGGGAAAAGGGCATCAGCGACAAGCTCATGTGGCCGTCACTCGCCGGTTTGTCGAAGAGCTATCTTGAGGAGGCGCTGAAATCCTACAAAGCCGAGCGCAGGAAGAACGGCATGATGAACATTGTCGCCAGAAACCTGAGCGACGCCGACGGCGCCGACTTGGCGGCCTATTACGCAAATCTCGCATGCCGGTGACGCGACCATGGGAATAGAGGAGAACAGGATGGACGACAAGCCAGAGTCCGGAGAACCACCAGAAGCAGGGCGCAGAAAGTTCCTGGGCCTTGTCGGCGGCGGCAGCATCGCGATCGCGACGACTGCGCTTCTGCCCCAAGCTGCTGCCGTCGTTGTGCCCGACAAACCGGAAATCCCCGGATATGACTGGAACAAGCATCATTGGGCCTTCGGTATCGATGCGACCAAATGCATCGGCTGCCTGCGTTGCGTCGAAGCCTGCAAAGTGGAGAACAACGTCCCAACGGACGCCAACCATTTTCGCACCTGGGTGGAGCGTTATGTCACCCTGGAAGGGGAAGAAAAAACACGCATCGATAGCCAGCATGATCCGGTGAACATCCAGGCCGCAGGTGCCGAGGGGAAGTACCGGTTTGCCAACCGCTACAAGGATGCCAAGGTGGAGAAGGCCTTCTTTGTGCCCAAGCTGTGCAACCACTGCACTCATCCGGCTTGTGTACAGGTATGCCCGGTCGGCGCCACCTACAAGACTGAGGACGGCGCGGTACTGATCGACCACACCATGTGCATCGGCTGCCAGTATTGCGTCCAGGCCTGCCCTTATGGCGCACGCTTTTTCAACGAGGAGATTCAGGCAACGGACAAATGCACCTGGTGCTATCACCGCATCACCAAGGGCTTGAACCCGGCCTGTGTCGAGGTTTGTCCGGTCAGCGCACGTATTTTCGGCGATCGCAATGACAAGCAGAGCCCGATCAGCGTCTTTCTTCGAAATAACCGGGTAACCGTCCTCAGGCCGGAATCCGGTAATGCGCCGAATGTCTTCTATGTGGGCATAGACAAGGAGGTCAGCTAGTGGATACGCTCTTTCACGTCGCGCCCTTCACCGGCTACGTCTATCCCAATGAGACGGTCATTCCGTGGACCGTCCTGATCGCGATCTATCCCTATCTGACCGGACTGGTGGCGGGCGCGTTCACCATGTCCAGTTTGTACCAGGTGTTCGGCATGCAGCGTTTCAAGCCGGTCGCGCACTTTGCCATGTTGACCTCGCTGTGCTGCATGCTGATCGTCCCCTTGCCCTTGCTGCTGCACCTTGGCCAACCGATGCGGGCATTGAATCCGGTGATCACCCCGCATATCACTTCCGCCTTCGCCATCTTTGGCTATGCCGCCGGGTTTTATGTAATTTTGCTGTTGCTGGAAAACTGGTTCGTTTTCCGTCCCCACATCGTCGCGCAGGCGCAGCAAAGGACGGGACCGCTCGGATGGTTCTATCGCATCCTGACTCTGGGTTCTTACGATCTGTCGGATAGGGCGATGCGCTATGACAGGAAATGGATTTTCGCTTTGGCGATTATCGGGATTCCAGGCGCCCATGGTTTGCACGGCTATGTCGGATTTGTCTTCGGTTCGCTGAAGTCGAGAGAATGGTGGTCTTCAGACCTGATGCCGCCGATTTTCCTGTTTTCCGCGATCATCTCCGGGGTCGCACTGTTGATCGTGCTGTATGCGATTTCCTGCAGACTGCGCAAGATCCCGATTGATCTTGATTGCATGAAAGGCATGACCTATACACTGTGGGGCTTCATGTTGTTCGCGCTGTTGTTGGAGGCGGTGGAGTTTGCCAGCCTGGTATATCGCGGCCGGGAGGGCATCGAAGTAATACTGGAGTACGTGTCAGGCCCGCTCATCGTTCCGTTCTGGATTATTCAAATCGGTGTTTGTTCGCTCGTCCCTGTCCTCTGGCTGACGTACATGATCTGGCGAGGTGTCGGTGGAAATGCGCTGATCGCCGGTACTGTCCTGAGCGCCCTGCTGGTACTGGTCGGCGTATTGATGATGCGCTGGAACGTGGTCATCGGCGGACAGGAAATCGCCAAGACCGGCAAGGGCTTGCTGACCTACCACATGCCCCTCTTCGAAAGGGAGAGCGCTGTGACTGCGGCTGTTCTTCTGATTGCGCCATTTGTCTTGCTCGCGGCGGCAGTCCGGCTATTCCCGCCCTGGGATGACACGAATGGCCCCCACTAGGTCCTTCTCAGGAAATCTTCAAGGAAAGGCATGCGCAAGCACAGCGCAAGTCGCGAGGCGTCGTGAGGAGAATATTGCCGCAAGTTGGGTGGTGGGTTCTCCGCACAACCCGATTTCAATTTTTGTGAAAGCGTTGCACGGATCGTCCTACCGGCACGGCTAGGCTGCTGCGATGGTCTGTCTGGCGAAGGTTTCGACGATAGCTGCGGCGGCTTGCCTGAGGGTGGGGACGTAGCCCAGCAATTGATCGAGCGACATGCGTACGACGGGGGCCTGTACCGCGATGGCGGCGCAGGCACGGTTTCTGTCGAGCATGACTGGAACCGCCACGGCGATGATGCCCTGGAGATTTTCCTGATTGTTGATGCCGACTTTGCGTCGCCGCGTTGCCTCGATCTCCTTCTTCAGCAGCGCGCGATCGGTGATGGTGTTCTCGGCGCCGGCTCCGGCGCGCAGCGGCAGTGTCTTGAGCATTCTGTCGCGTTTGTCTTTGGGCAGCAGGCTCAACAGCAGTTTTCCCGTGGCGGTGCAATGCAGGGGCACGGTGGAGCCCGGTTGCAGGTGCACGCGCAAGGGCCACTGGGTTTCGACGCGGTCGATATAGACAATCTCGGTGCCGTTCAGCGTCGTCAGATTGCAGGTCTCGCCGATCTGTTCGACCAGGTCCTTCAGGATCGCGTGGCGTTCCGCCGCGGGTCCGGAATTCATCATGAGATTCAGCGCGAATTGATTGACGCGGCTCGAGCATTCGTAATGCCTGCCTCCGACGCTGCGGGCGACCAGCCAGCTTTCCTGAAGCTGTTGCAGGATGCGGTGCACCGTCGGTTTCGGCAGTTCGATCGCGTCCACGATATCCGGTAGCGAAAGCGGTCGTTTCGCTTCGGCCAATATTTCCAGAATCCGGAACGCCCGGATGGCGGCCGAGTTGGCCTGATTGCTTTTCATGCATCGAATCCTACAGTTTGCGAGACGAAAATCAAGATAATTTCGAATTATTTGTCTTTAGAGCATGAGTTTTTCAGTTAATCGAGACAAACATGTCGGCGACTTTTGTTCCAATGGACTCGCGTTGCTTTCCCGGTTCCGCGAGCGAAGGAAAGCGGCATACAAAAGAAAGCGGCATACAAAAAAACACCATCAGGCGCAGACCCGGTGCAAAGACTTGGCGTGCTGCGCGATGCGTGCAACGATCAACGTAACTACAGGAAGGAGCGATACATGGGAAAGAGCGAAATCAGCGCGCAGCGCACGGTGGCAACTGGCTTGACGCGCATGACACCGTCGGAGGCGTTCGTCGAGACGCTGGTGGCCAATGGCGTGACCGACGTGTTCGGCATCGTAGGCTCGGCGTGCATGGATGCCCTCGACATTTTTCCGGGCGCCGGCATCCGCTACATCCCGACGGTGCATGAGCAGGGCGCCGCCCACATGGCCGACGGCTATTCCCGGGTGTCGGGGCGCCACGGCGTGTGCATTGCGCAAAACGGCCCCGGCGTCACCAATTTCGTGACCGCCATCGCCGCCGCTTATTGGGCGCACAGCCCGGTGGTGATGATCACGCCGGAGAGCGGCACGATGTCGATGGGGCTCGGCGGATTCCAGGAGACCGACCAGTTGCCGATCTTCTCCAAGATCACCAAGTACCAGGGCCATGTCAACAATCCGCGGCGCATCGCCGAAATCACCGGCCGCTCCTTCGATCGCGCGATGCTCGAGATGGGACCGGCGCAACTGAATATTCCGCGCGACTATTTTTACGGCGATTACCAATTCGAGGTGCCGCAGCCGATCCGCGTCGAGCGCGGACCCGGCGGCGATCGGAGCCTGGACGAAGCGGCCGAGCTGCTCGCCGCGGCCAAGTTCCCGGTGATCGTCTCGGGCGGCGGCGTCGTCATGGCCGTGGGCGTCGATGCCTGCGTCGCACTTGCCGATCTGCTCGGTGCCCCGGTCGTTACCAGCTACCTGCACAACGACGCCTTCCCGGCTAATCATCCGCTGTGGTGCGGCCCGCTCGGCTACCAGGGCTCAAAGGCCGCCATGAAGCTGATCGCCCAGGCCGACGTCGTCCTGGCTCTCGGCACCCGCCTCGGACCTTTCGGCACGCTGCCGCAGCACGGCATGGATTACTGGCCGAAGCACGCCAAGATCATCCAGGTCGATGCCGACGCGAAGATGCTCGGACTGGTCAAGAAGATCTCGGTGGGCATCTGCGGCGACGCGAAAGCCGCCGCCGAAGCTTTGACCGGGCGGCTCAAGCAGAAACAACTCGCCTGCAAGGCCAATGGCAAAGAGCGCCTGGCAACGATAGCCAGGGAGAAGGCCGAATGGGAGACTGAGCTGACTGCCTGGCACCAGGAGCGCGACTCGTGGAGCCATGGAGTGGCCAAGGACAGTCCTTACATGCACCCTCGGCAGATGCTGCGCGAGCTCGAAAAAGCCATGCCGGAGAACGCCATGGTGTCCACCGACATCGGCAACATCTGCTCCGTCGCCAATAGCTACCTGCGCTTCAATCGCCCGAACAGCATGTTCGCCGCCATGAGCTTCGGCAACTGCGGCTATGCTTTCCCCACCATCATCGGCGCCAAACTGGCCGCGCCGGATCGCCCGGCGGTCGCCTATGTCGGCGACGGCGCCTGGGGCATGAGCTTCGGCGAAATCCTCACCTGCGTGCGCGAGAAGATACCGGTCACCGCCGTGGTGTTCCACAACAAGCAGTGGGGCGCGGAAAAGAAGAACCAGGTCGATTTCTACAACAACCGCTTCCTCGGCACTAATCTGGAGAACCCGAGCTTCGCTTCCATCGCCCGCTCCATGGGCGCAGAGGGCATGGTCATCGATAAGCTGTCGGACGTCGGCCCCGCATTGCGGGCCGCCTGCGAGGCGCAAAAGAGCGGCAAGACCACCATCATCGAGATGCTGGTCACCCAGGAGCTGGGCGACCCGTTCCGCCGCGACGCCTTGTCGAAACCGGTGCGCTTCCTCGACAAGTACCAGGATTTCATCTAGCAGCATTCATAACAATAAGGCCGCGGCACGCATCGCGGCTGAAGCGGACCGGAGGCCCGACTGAGATCCAGCGGGCCAACCGGAATATCCATGAGGAGGAGACAAGAATGCAAAAATACATGAAAGTTAGGTATCTGATACTCGGCATCCTGTGTTTGATGTACTTCATCGCTTATGTCGATCGGGTGAACATCGGCGTCGCCGGGCCCTTGCTCAAGAAGGAAATGGGACTCAGCTCCACCGAGCTCGGGCTGGTTTTCTCGGCCTTTGCCTATCCGTATGCCGCCATGCAGATATTCGGCGGCTGGCTGAGCGACAAGTACGGGCCGCGCCTGGTATTGACGGTGCTCAGTATCATCTGGGCAGTGGCGACGATACTGACCGGGTTCGCCTGGGGCATCACTTCGCTGATCATTTTTCGCGTGTTGCTGGGTATCGGCGAAGGCGGCGCCTTTCCGACGGCGACCCGCGCCTTCACCTTCTGGATGCCGGCGGCGGAACGCGGCTTCGCCCAGGGCATCACGCACAGCTTCGCGCGCCTCGGTGGCGCCATCACACCGCCCATCGTGCTGGCGATCGCCGCATCCTCCGGCTGGCGCGAGTCGTTCTTTATACTCGGCGCCATCAGCCTGGTGTGGACGGCGCTCTATCTCTGGCTGTTCCGCAATACGCCGATCGAACACAAATGGGTGACGCCGCAGGAAATCAAGGAGATCGGCGTCAGCACCGCGGAAATGAAGAAGGCGGCCAAGGGCAAGACGCCGTGGAAGCAGATGATCAGCCGCATGTGGCTGGTGACCTTCGTCGACTTCTGCTACGGCTGGTCGCTGTGGGTGTTCCTGACCTGGCTGCCTTCCTATCTCAAGGATGCGCGCGGCTTCGATCTCAAGCAGTTGGCGCTGTTCACCGCCCTGCCGCTCTTGGCCGGCGTCGTCGGCGACACCCTCGGCGGGGTCATCTCGGATCAAATCTACAAGCGCACCGGCAATTTGAAGCTGGCCCGGCGCTCGCTGCTCGTGGTTGGATTGCTGGGCTCCCTGATCTTCGTTTTACCCGCGGTGTATACGGACTCGGCGATGACGGCGGTGCTCCTGCTCTCGGCGTCGTTCTTCTTTCTGGAACTCACCAACGCGGTCCTGTGGAGCCTGCCCATCGACATCGCCGGCCGGTTTGCGGGCACGGCGGGCGGCATGATGAACACCGGGTTCGGTGTCGCCGGAATGATTTCCCCGGTGGCGTTCGGCTTCCTCATCGACAAGACGGGCGGCTACCAGGCGCCCTTCCTCATTTCCGCAGGGCTGCTGGCGGTCGGTGCGGCCTGTTCGATGCTGATCGACCCGACGCGGAAGATAGATGACGAAGCCGTTGCTCCGCTGCCGTTCGGGTCGGCCGCCGAACCGGCCCGGTGAATATGAACGTCGGCACTACGATCACCATGTCTCAAGGAGTCAAGCATGTCACTTGAATCACCCCTGTCCGCCGCTTCCGCCAGCGCACGCGAAACCGTCGCCGGGCTCATCGCCAAGGCGCGGGCGGCCCAGCGCGCTTACGAGCGATTTTCCCAGGAACGGGTCGACGAGGCGGTGGTCGCCGCGGGCTGGGCAATCATGCAGCCCGAGCGCAATCGCCTGCTGGCGGAGATGGCGGTGCGGGACACGGGATGCGGCAATGTCGACGACAAGATCCTGAAGAACTACCGCAAGACCCTGGGTCTGCTGCGCGACTTGAAGGGCGTCAGGAGCGTGGGCGTGATCGCGGAATATCCGGAACGGGGCATCGTCGAGATCGCGCGGCCGGTCGGCGTAGTGGCGGCGATCACGCCGTCGACCAATCCCGGGGCCACGCCGGCCAACAAGATCATCAACGCGCTCAAGGGACGCAATGCGATTGTCATCGCGCCTTCGCCCAAGGGCCGCGGCACCTGCGCCGCCTTGATCGGCTACATAAACGCCGAACTGGAAAAGGTCGGGGCGCCGCCGGATCTGGTGCAGGTTTTGCCGGCCCCGGTGACCAAGGAGTCGACGCAGGAACTGATGCGCCAGGCCGACCTGGTAGTGGCGACCGGCTCGCAGAACAATGTCCGCGCCGCTTACGCCAGCGGCACACCGGCCTTCGGCGTGGGCGCGGGTAATGTCTGCGCCATCGTCGATGTCTCGGCCGACCTGCGCGAGGCGGCGTGCAACATCGCCCGCTCCAAGGCCTTCGATAACGCCACCAGTTGCTCCTCCGAGAACAGCCTGGTGATTCTCGATGCCGTCTATGACCAAGCCTTGGCTGCGCTGAGTGAAGCCGGAGGCATGCTGCTCGATGGCGAAGAGAAGCAGCGTTTGCAGGCCCTCATGTGGTCGGGCGGCAGGCTAAACCCGGACGTGACGGCCCAGTCAGCGCCGCGCATCGCCGCGCTCGCCCGCATGGAACGGGCAGGGTTCGCGGCGGCGAAATTCCTGATGGTCGAGGAATCCGGCAGCGGCCCCGATCATCCGTTCTCCGGCGAGAAGCTTTCGCCGGTGCTCGCCGTCTATCGCGCCCGCGATTTCGACCATGCCTGCAGCATCGTCTCGCGCATCTATGCCTATCAGGGCGCGGGACATTCGGTCGGCATCCACGGTAGCGACGACGAACACATCGCGCGCCTGGGACTGGAACTGCCGGTATGCCGCGTCATCGTCAACCAGGTCCATTGCTTCGCCACCGGCGGCAGCTTCGACAATGGCCTGCCGTTTTCGCTGTCCATGGGTTGCGGCACCTGGGGCAGAAACAACTTCTCCGACAACATGAATTACCGGCACTACCTGAATATCACGCGCATCGTGCGCAAGATTCCCGAGCAAGTGCCGAGCGAGCGGGAAATCTTCGGCGATTACCTGAGCAAGTTCGGTTGATCATGGCATACCGAGCGACCGATCCGGCCAGGCCGGACCCTTCAAAGAAACCTCGCGTGATGCTGCGAACCATACGCGAGTTTGTGGACTTCCAGGCAGCGAAGCAGCCCGATGCGGTTTACCTGATCGCCGCCGAGTCGGGTATGAGCATGACGTTCGCGGAACTACAGCGGGCATCCCGGCGCCTCAGCCATTACCTGTCCGGACTGGGCATCCGGCCGGGCGAGAAGGTGGCACTGTTCATGCACAACGGCTACCAGGCCTGCCGGCTGTTCATCGGCGCCATGTACGGCGGTTTCTGCATCACCCCGATCAACCTGCAGGCCCAAGCCTCGCAGCTCGAATATGTGCTCGAACATAGGATCAAGATCGTTTGCTGCGACGTCGACGCCCGGGAATTCATCGCCGGACCGGACGAAGCACATGATCTGCCCGAGGTGGGCGAGGAAGACGATGCCCTGATGATGTACACCTCCGGCACCACCGGGAAGCCGAAAGGAGTGGTGTTGGCGCACCGTTCGGTGGTTTCCGGCGGACAGTTCGTGTCGGCGGCACACGAGCTGGGACCGAATGACCGGGTCTTGGCGTCGCTGCCGCTCTACCACATCAATGCCCAGATCGTGACCGCCACGTCCCCGCTGATTCACGGTGGAAGCCTGGTGATGCCGCATCGTTTCAGCGTCTCCCAGTTCTGGGATCTGGCGGCGCAGTATCGCTGCACCTGGATCAACGTGGTTCCGACCATCATTTCCTACCTCCTGAATGGACCCGATCCGGTCGAGCGCGGGCTGGACATCGGCCGCGTGCGCTTCTGCCGCTCCGCCTCGGCGCCGCTGGCGCCCAGCCAGCATCGCGCTTTCGAAGACAAGTTCAAGATCGGCGTGATCGAAACCATGGGCCTGACCGAGACGGCGGCGCCCTGTTTCACCAATCCCCTGGATCCCGCCAAGCGCAAGATCGGCAGCCCCGGACAGGCTTTCGGCAACCAGGCCAAGACGGTGGACCCGCAGGGCAACACGCTGCCGTCGCGGGAAACCGGCGAGATCCTGGTGCGCGGCCCGAACGTCATGAAAGGCTACTACAAGGATCCGGAAGAAACGGCGCGCACCAGCACCGCAGATGGTTGGCTGCGCACCGGCGACCTGGGTCATCTGGACGAGGACGGTTTCGTTTTCGTTACCGGCCGGATCAAGGAACTGATCATCAAGGGTGGCGAAAATATCGCGCCGCGCGAGATCGATGAGGCCTTGCTGAAACACCCTGGTGTCCTGGAGGCCGCGGCAACAGGCATTCCCGACCCGCATTACGGCCAGGAAATCATGGCTTGCGTGGTGATGAAGCCGGGCCAGTTATGCTCGGAGGCGGAATTGCTGGAATTCTGTCTGCCCGCCCTCGGCAAATACAAGACGCCGAAAGTCATCCGCTTCCTGAGCGAATTGCCCAAGGGGCCTTCGGGCAAGGTCCAGCGGCTCAAGTTGCTCGGTTGAGTAGCCGCTCGAGTCGCCTGGGAAGCACCTCAAACGCCGTCATTCCATCAAGGTCCATCATGAACCAGCATCCTCATCTCGACAGAATCATCGCCGACGCGCTTGTTCTGGGTTCCGTACGCGTCGCGGTAACCTATCCTTGCAGCGCGAGTTCCATCGAGGCCACGGTATCCGCCCAGCATCTGGGACTGATACAGCCGATCATGGTCGGGCCGCGCAGCCGGATCGAATCCATCGCCGCCGCGCACGATCTCGACGTGAGCGGTATGGAGTTTCTCGAAACCGGGGAAGATCCGATATCCGCCGCCCAGGCGTCGGTCGAACTGTGCCACAAGGCGCGGGCCGGCGTCATCATGAAAGGCAGCCTGCACACCGACGAACTGCTCGGCGTCGTCGTCAGCAAAGACGGCGGAATGCGCACCAGCAGGCGGATGAGCCATGTCTTCGTGCTGGATCTCCCGCATAACTCCAGGCCGGTGTTGATGGCCGACTGCGTCATCAACATCAACCCGACTCTGATGGAGAAGCGCGACATCACCCAAAACGCCATCGATCTGGCGCATGCACTGAAAATCCAGCGGCCTTATGTCGCGATATTGTCGGCGGTCGAGACGATCAATCCGGCGATTCCCGGAACCGTCGAGGCCGCGGCGCTCAGCAAGATGGCGGAACGGGGACAGATTACCGGGGCGGTGGTGGACGGCCCGCTCGGCTACGACATCGCGATTTCAATCGAGGCGGCGCGCATCAAAGGCATCAATTGGCCCCATGCCGAGCGTCCGGATGTCCTGATCATGCCCAACCTGGAGGCGGGAAACATGCTGTATAAACAGATGGTCTATGTCGCGAAGGCGGAGTGCGCCGGCATCGTCCTCGGCACCAAGGTTCCCATCGTGCTGACCAGCCGCACCGACTCGCCCAAGGCCCGCGTCGCTTCCTGTGCGCTGGCCATCGTCCAGGCGCACTCGCTGTCCTGCGACCGACTGGCGGCCTAGGTTTCCGGGGCGCTAAATTCGTTTGTCCCGCTCGATCAGGGCATAGGCCGAGTGATTGTGGATGGACTCGAAATTCTCCGATTCCACCACATAGGCGTCGATGCGCGGGTCATTGTTGAAAACCCCGGCGACGTCGCGCACCATGTCTTCGACGAACTTCGGATTGTCGTAGGCACGCTCGGTCACGTATTTCTCGTCGGGACGCTTCAGCAGGCCGTAGAGTTCGCATGAGGCCTGATCCTCGACCATCCGAACCAGGTCCTCGATCCAGATGAAGTCATTGGTGGTCGCGGTGACGGTGACGTGAGAACGCTGGTTATGGGCGCCGCGCTCGGAGATCTTCTTGGAGCAGGGACAGAGACTGGTGACCGGCACGACGATGCGGGTGGTCTGGCGGTAGATGCCGCCCGGCAGGATCTCGCCGACGAAGGTCACCTCGTAGTCGATCAGGCTCTTGACCTTGGATACCGGCGCTTCCTTGTTGATGAAATAGGGGAAGCTCATTTCCACGTGGCCGGTTTCGGCTTCGAGCAGCACCACCATGTTGCGCAGCATCGATTCGAAATTCTCCACCGACACCTCGCGCTCGTTGGTGTTGAGGATCTCGACGAAGCGCGACATGTGCGTGCCCTTGAAATTGTGAGGCAGGCCGACGTACATGTTGAACACGGCTATGGTGTGCTGCACGCCGCCGTTCTTGTCGAGCACCTTGATGGGGTGGCGGATGCTCTTGATGCCGACCTTGTTGATGGGCAACTGTCGCGAGTCGGTGCTGCCTTGTACGTCCGCTATGGCCATGATGTCCCTGCTGTTCATGGGATGCTCTCCTAAGGTTGTTGGTCGACTGCGCCTCACCCGGAATAAGCAGATGAGTACTTCAACACATTAACCGAATTTTAGCAAACCCGACAAATTTGATCAACTACTAATGCTGAGCGCTTGGTTCACCCTGGCAACGATACCGGGAGCATCCAGCCCAAGCTGCGCCAGCAAGGCTACCGAATCGCCGTGATCGATGAAACGATCCGGCAGGCCCAGCCTCAGCAGCGGCGTCGCCAGTCCCAGTTCCGCCAGGCAGCGGGCAATTTCGGCGCCCGCGCCGCCGATCACGGTGTTTTCCTCGATGCTCACCAGCAGCGCATGAGTATTTGCCAGCGACGCGACCATCTCGCGGTCCAGCGGCTTGACGAAGCGCATGTTGGCGACCGTCGCATCCAATTGTTCAGCCGCTGCGAGCGCCGGTGCCAGCATGCTGCCGAAGGCCAGCAAGGCGACGCGCCGGCCGGCGTTGGCGCAGGCCGATTCGCGGCGGATTTCCCCCTTGCCGACGGGCAGGGTGTCGAGCGCCGAACTGGGCACCACGCCCGGGCCGCTGCCACGCGGGTAGCGAACGGCACTTGGGCCATTGTGATAGTACGCGGTGGTGAGCATGGCGCGGCATTCGTTTTCGTCACTTGGCGTCATCACCAGCATATTGGGTATGCAGGTAAGGTAGGTCAGATCGAAAGCGCCGTTGTGGGTGGCCCCGTCCGCGCCGACCAGGCCGCCGCGATCGATGGCCAGCATCACCGGCAGATTCTGCAAGGCGACGTCGTGGATCAACTGGTCGTAGGCGCGTTGCAGGAACGTCGAGTAGATCGCCAGCACCGGCCGCAGGCCTTCGCAGGCGAGCCCCGCGGCGAAAGTCATGGCATGTTGCTCGGCAATGCCGACGTCATGGTAGCGCTCCGGATATTCCTGCGCGAAGCGCACCAGGCCCGAGCCTTCGCGCATCGCCGGGGTGATGCCGATCAGCCGCGTATCCTGGGCGGCCATGTCGCACAGCCAGTCGCCGAACACCTGGGTATAGGTGAGCTTGGCGGCCTTGCCCGCCTGGATGCCGCCGGCGGCGTCGAACTTGGAAACGCCGTGATACAGCACCGGATCGGATTCCGCCAGCTTGTAGCCCTGCCCCTTGCGGGTGATGACGTGGAGGAATTGCGGGCCATCCAGCAGCTTGAGGTTTTCCAGGGTCGGGATCAAGGAATCGAGATCGTGGCCGTTGATCGGGCCGATGTAGTTGAAGCCGAACTCCTCGAACAGGGTTCCCGGCACGATCATGCCTTTGACATGCTCCTCGGCGCGCTTGGCGAATTCCAGCATCGACGGCATTTTCGCCAACACTTTTTTGCCGGCCTTGCGCGCGGCGTTGAAGGAGCGCCCGGAAAACAGCCGCGCCAGGTATTTGTTGAGCGCCCCCACCGGCGGCGATATCGACATGTCGTTGTCGTTGAGGATCACCAGCAGGTTGGCGTCGATCACGCCGGCATTGTTCAAGGCTTCGAACGCCTCTCCGGCGGACATGGCGCCGTCGCCGATGATGGCCACGACGCGGCGGCCCTCGCCCTTGTTGCGCGCGGCGACGGCCATGCCCAGTGCCGCCGAGATCGAGGTCGAGGAATGCCCGACGCCGAAGGTGTCGTATTCGCTCTCGCCGCGCCGCGGGAAGCCGGAGACGCCGTCCAGCATGCGCAGCCGGTCCATGCCGGCGCGGCGTCCGGTGAGCACTTTGTGGGCGTAAGTCTGATGGCCGACATCCCACACCAGACGGTCGTGCGGCGTGTCGAAGACGTAATGCAAGGCGATGGTCAGTTCGACCGTACCGAGGTTCGACGACAGGTGGCCGCCGGTCTTCGCCACCGACTCGATCAGGAAGGCGCGCAGTTCGTCGGCGAGTTGCGCCAGATCCTCGCGCTCCAGTTGGCGCAGCGCGGCGGGAAAATCTATGGTATCCAGGAGAGGCGTATCGGGCATGAGGCTGGTGAGGTTCGCGAGGCGAGCTAGGTGAGCTAAGTGAGGTAAGTAAGATTATGCAGCCGTCAGAAACTGCGGCTGACGATGAAGTCGGTCAATTCGCCGAGTCGCCGCGATTTGTCGCCGAAGCTTGCCAGGGCCTCATGCGCCGCGCCGCGCAGTTCGGCTGCCTTGTCCTTGGCCTGGGCCAGGCCGAGCAGGCTGACGTAGGTCGGCTTGTTCTGCGCGGCATCCTTGCCGGCGGTCTTGCCCAGCGTCGCGGTGTCGGATTCGCTGTCGAGAATGTCGTCGACGACCTGGAACAGCAGGCCGGCAATCTTGGCGTAACGGTCCAGCCCCGCCAGATGTGCCTCTGGCAGCGACTCGCCGCATGCGGCGCCGAGCAGCACGGCGGCGCGGATGAGTGCCCCTGTCTTGTGGATGTGCATGAACTCCAACTCGGCCAGCGACAAAGGCTGGCCGACCGCCGCCAGGTCGATGGCCTGCCCGCCGGCCATGCCGCGCGACCCGGCGGCTTGCGCCAGCAGGCGCAGCATGTCGAGCTGACGCTTGGCGTCGCCCGCCAGGGGGTGTTCGGCCAGCAGTTGGAAAGCCAGCGCTTGCAGGGCATCGCCGACCAGCATGGCCGTGGCCTCGTCGAACTCGACATGGCAGGTCGGCTTGCCACGTCTCAGGACATCGTCATCCATGCAGGGCAAGTCGTCATGCACCAGGGAATAGACATGGATGAGCTCTACTGCGGCTGCCGCGATATCCAGCCGGTCCGGGTCGGCGCCGCTGAGTTCGCCTGCGGCATGGCACAGCAGCGGCCGGACGCGCTTGCCGCCGCCGAGCGCGGCATAGCGCATGGCTTGATGCAGACGCTGCGGGGCGACGCCGGCGGGCGGCAGGAGTCTGTCCAGGGAGTTCTCCGTGCGCTTCTGCAAGCCGTCCATCCAGGCCGAAAAATCCATCGTGGATTCACGCATCCCGTTCGTCGAGTGCCGGCTTGCCGGAAGCTGGCTCGAAATCATGCAGGCTGCCATTTTCCAGGATCTTCAGCTTCTGCTCGGCCGCGCCCAGCGCGTCCTGGCAGTGCTTGAGGAGAACCGCGCCGCGTTCGTAGGCGGCGAGAGATTCTTCCAGGGGGAGCTGTCCCGCCTCCATGTCCCGGACAATGGCTTCAAGCTCAGCCAGGGAAGCCTCGAAGGAGGCGGGAGTTGCATTAAGTTGGGATTTGGCCATGAATGCGGTCGCAGAGACTGATATCTGCGCGATGTGGTTCGTGGGAAAGGCAGGAAAATAACGCATTCTGCGCCATTCGGTCAAACATGTCTTGAGCGTCATGCCGATCGATCAACGTGAACAGGTCTGCGCCGATATCGACTGGCATAAGTAGCCCTAGGGTACCAGTGCCCGCCTTTGGGTCTAGGGTATACTTAAACATTTTCCGGTTTCCGGGTTCCACCTTGGGGGTTGGGAGATATGTCCGACATCATCGAATTGGCCAACGCTGCTGCGCGTCTCGCGCCCGCCGCTTCACAACTTCCCGTTTCCTGGTATTTCGACGAGAAGCTGTTCGAATTGGAGCAGCGGCTACTCTTCGACGCCGGCCCGGGCTATGTGGGCCATGAGTTGATGGTCCCCGAAGCGCATGATTACCGCAGCCTGGAATGGCTGGGTCATGCCAAGCTGCTGGTGCGCCAGGAGGCGGATGGCAACATCGAACTGCTGTCGAATGTCTGCCGCCATCGCCAGGCGATCATGCTGCAAGGTTCGGGCAATGCCAGGAACATCGTCTGCCCGATCCACCGCTGGACCTACGATTTGCAGGGAAAACTGATGGGCGCACCGCATTTCCCGGCCAATCCCTGCCTGCATCTCGACAAGCAAAGCCTGGAAAAATGGAAAGGCCTGCTGTTCAAGGGACCGCGTTCGGCGCGAGCGGATCTCGCCGGAATGAAGCTGGCCGACGATGCTGAGCACAACATCTTCGATTTCTCCGGCTACAAGCTCGACCGCGTCGAGATGCACCAGTGCAACTACAACTGGAAGACTTTCATCGAGGTCTACCTGGAAGACTATCACGTCGTGCCCTATCATCCGGGCCTGGGGAACTTCGTTACCTGCGACGATCTCACCTGGCAGTTCGGCGAGTGGTACTCGGTGCAGCGGGTCGGCGTCACGCCTTTGCAAAAATCCGGGTCCCCGGTCTACGCACGCTGGCAAAAAGCCCTGCTCGACTACTATCGAGGCGAAAAACCCAGGCAGGGCGCGGTGTGGCTCACCTATTATCCGAACATCATGGTCGAGTGGTATCCGCACGTGCTGGTAGTGTCGACCCTGATCCCGCAGGACGTGCATAGAACGCTGAACGTCGTCGAGTTCTATTATCCAGAGGACATCGCTCTGTTCGAGCGCGAGTTGATCGAGGCCGAACAGGCCGCCTATATGGAGACGGCGATCGAGGACGACGACATCGGCGAGCGCATGGACCGCGGCCGGTTGGCCCTGATGAAACAGGGGCTGAGCCAGACCGGCCCCTACCAGTCGCCGATGGAAGACGGCATGCAGCATTTTCACGAATTTTACCGGCGCATCATTGAACCGCATATCTGAACCGGGAGGCGGGCGCTAGCTCGTAGCTCGGACAATCGAGTCTGAATATTCAATGCAATCTTTATGGATGGTTGCGGCGAGCCTGCTGTTCGCCTGCATGGGGGTCTGCGTCAAACTGGGCAGTGCGCGGTTCTCCGCGGCGGAACTGGTCTTCTCGCGCGGCGCGATCGCGCTGCTGCTGATTTACGCCTACGTTCGTCTCGCCGGCTTGTCGCTGGCAACGCCGCACTGGCGCACCCACCTGATACGGGGCCTGGCGGGCTTCATTTCACTGGTAATGTACTTCTACGCCATCAGCATGATCCCGCTGGCCACGGCGGTGACGCTCAACTATACATCGCCGCTGTTTCTGGCCTTGCTGCTGGCTTTCTGGCTGAAAGAGCGCATCCGTCCCTTGCTGTTTGTCGCCCTGGCGATGGGATTTGTGGGCGTGATCCTGCTGTTGCGGCCGAGCTGGAGTTCCGGCCAGATCGCCGGCGGCTTGTTCGGACTTGGCTCCGGCGTCATCGCCAGCGTGGCTTATCTGAACGTGCGCAAGCTCGGCGAACTGGGTGAACCCGAATGGCGCACGGTGTTTTATTTCTCGCTGATCGCGGCGATCGGCGGTTTGCCCTGGGTATTGTGGGGATTGGCTGGCGCCGGCCAACTCCTGCCCGCCATCGATGCCCGCGGCTGGCTGCTGCTGCTCGGCGTCGGCGGTTTCGGCGCGCTGGCCCAGCTCTGCATGACGCGCGCCTACAAGCACGGCAAGACCATGGTCAGCGCCAGCTTGGCCTACAGCACGGTGGTGTTTTCCAGCCTGTTCGGCATGTGGCTGTGGGGTGAGACGCTGCCCATCGTGGCGTTGATGGGCATGGGATTGATCCTCGCCAGCGGTATTTTCGCCACCGCTTTGTCGCATGCCGCACCGGTCGAGCAGGATTGATATACTGCGGCCATCGTCCTTCGTCCTTCAGGGGTTATTCATGATTACCACCGATCATCAGGGCAACCTGGTTTCCGTCGCCGTCTTCGGCGAGTTCACGCTGGCCGATTTCAAGGAATTCGAAGAAGCCGTGCGTCACAACATCCAGTTCGAGGGGCGGGTCAACCTGTTCGTCGACTTGCGGCAGATGGCCGACTTCACCGTCGACGTTGCCTGGGAGGAAATCAAGTTCTCGCGCCAGCATCTGCACGACTTCAGGCGCATCGCCGTGCTGACCGCGAGCCAATGGATTGCGTGGAGCGCCTGGCTGTCCCAAGCCTTCATCGATGCCGATCTGCGTGTCTTCGGCGATGAAGCTGATGCGCGCGCGTGGCTGGAAATCGGCGAGGGCAGCCTGTGAGTCAATTGCTGGTCAACACCGCGGAACTCGCGGCGCACCTCGGCGACCCCTCATGGTGTGTCTTCGACTGCCGCCATGACCTCAAGCAGATCGAGTATGGTGCCCAAGCCTATGCGCGTGGCCATATTCCCGGCGCGCAGTTCCTGGATATGGACCACGACCTGTCGGGACCGACCACCGGCAGAAACGGCCGCCACCCCTTGCCCGATCCGGAAGTCCTGGCGAATAAGCTGTCCCGGTGTGGCGTCGGCGGCAATACCCAGGTCGTCGCCTACGATAATGAAGGAGGCATTTTTGCGTCGCGCCTGTGGTGGCTGCTGCGTTGGCTGGGCCATGAGCAGGTTGCGGTTCTCGACGGCGGCCTGGCCGGATGGAAGCGCGCCAAACTGCCGCTGGAAGTGGGCGTGCCGCTGATTTCACCGGCGGAGTTCGAGGTCCGGCTCGACGCTGCTAGCGATATGCAGGTCGATAGCGCTTTCGTCATGGCGCATCTCGACAGGACGGGTATGACGGTGGTCGATGCGCGCAGTCCCGAGCGTTTTCGGGGCGAGAACGAGACCCTCGATCCGGTGGGCGGCCATATCCCCGGCGCGATCAACCGCTTCTACGCCGACAATCTGGACGACGACGGTTGCTACTTCAAACCCGCCGCCCAGTTGCGTGAGGAATACGAGGACTTGCTGGCAGGCCAGGATCCGCGCCTGGTCGTGCAGCAATGCGGCTCCGGCGTCACCGCCTGCCACAACATGCTGGCGATGGAACTGGCCGGTCTCTCCGGCTCGAAGCTGTACGTGGGATCCTGGAGCGAGTGGTGCAGCGATTCGGCGCGGCCGGTGGCGACCGGAGACTAAGCCCGGTGCTGGGCCAACGCCCAGGCCACATGTTCGCGTACCAGCGCCGAGACATCATCCTGCCGCGTTTGCAGCGCCGCGATGACCTCGGCCGTTGACGGCGCATTCCCCAGCGCCACCGCGATATTTCTTAGCCAGCGCTGGTAGCCGATGCGGTGGATCGCCGAGCCGGCCATCTTTTGCTTGAATTCCGGCTCGCTCCAGCCGAACAGCTCGGACAGGCGGGCCTGGTCCAACCCATGGCGCACGGCGAAGTCCTCCTCGTGGGTGAGCGGTGCGCCCCTGTTCCACGGGCAGCATAGCTGGCAGTCGTCGCAGCCATATACCCGGTTGCCGATCAAGGGGCGGAGTTCGACAGGAATACTACCCTGCAATTCGATGGTCAGATAGGAAATGCAGCGTCGCGCATCGATCCGGTAGGGCGCGACGATGGCACCGGTGGGACAGGCGGCGATGCAGGCGGCGCAAGTGCCGCAATGGTCGGCAATCGGGGTATCGGGCGGCAGCGGCAAGGCCGTATATATTTCACCGAGAAAGAAGGTCGATCCCGCCTCGCGCGACAGCAGCAAGGTATGTTTGCCGCGCCAGCCGAGCCCGCCCATGGCCGCGAGTTCGACTTCCAGCACCGGCGCCGAGTCGGTGAATACGCGATGAACGTAGGCGCCGATCCCATCCTCGATGCGAGCGGCGAGTTTTTGCAGACGTGCCCGCAGCAGCTTGTGGTAGTCGCGGCCCAGTGCATAGCGGGAGACATAGGCGCGTTCGCCGTCGGCGAGATTGTCCAGCGCCGCGGCGGCATCCGCGGTGGCCGGCCAGTAGTCGAGGCGCGCGGTGATCACGCTCACGGTGCCGGGCAGCAGTTCGCCGGGCCTGGCGCGCTTGACACCGTGGCGTGCCATATAATCCATCTCGCCGTGGTAGCCGGCGGCAAGCCAGGCCAGCAGTCCGGTTTCCGCCGCACCCAGATCGGCGGCCGAGGCGATGCCGATCGCGGCGAAGCCCAATTCCCGCCCCCACGTCTTTATATCCGTGGCGAGCGCCTTCCAATCCGGAGAGTTTTGCAAATGCATGAGGATCGTGACCAGGTGTCGAGCTTCCCGCCGCAGGGGATTTTCCAGGGCGATGATACCGCCACAAGCTTGTTTCTGCCCGACGAGGCGGCAACCCTGGCGCTGGGTGGCGCCCTGGCCGCTGCCTTGACTCAAGTCCCTCCGGGTATCGTCGTATACCTTGAAGGAGACCTCGGCGCGGGCAAGACGACGCTGGTGCGCGGTCTGCTCAGGGAACTGGGTTATGCAGGCAAGGTCAAGAGCCCGACCTACACCCTAGTTGAACTTTATGCTATTTCTAGATTAAACTTGTATCACTTTGATTTTTATCGGTTCGAACAGCCGGAAGAATATCTCGATGCTGGACTCGACGAATACTTTCAGGACGTGGGCATTTGTCTCGTCGAATGGCCGGACAAGGCCGGCGCTTATCTGCCGCCCGCCGACCTGCGTGTGCGGCTTTCGCTGGCGCAAGATGGGCGGCAAGCGGAATTGCTGGCGCAGAGTGGGAAGGGCCGTGTATGCCTGACGAGTTTGAATTTCCGCCCGGACAACACTCCCGACGCGACGTCCTCAAGTTCGCTGCCGCAACGCTGACGCTGCTCGTTACCCATCGCGCCGCGGGCGCGGCGACCGCGGCACTCGCCAACGTGTTGGCGGTGCGCGTCTGGCCCGCCAGGGATTACACCCGCATCACCCTGGAACACAGCCAGCCGCTCAAGTTCACGCATATGCTGGTGAAGGATCCGGAACGGTTGGTCGTCGACCTCGAAGGCGTCGAATTCAACTCGATACTGCAAAACCTTCCCGGCAAGATTTCAGAAACCGATCCTTACATAAAGTTGATCCGCGCCGGACGCAACAAGCCCGACGTGGTGCGCCTGGTGATCGAACTCAAGGGCGAGCACGGATCGGTCAGGCCGCAGGTGTTTACGTTGAACCCGGTGGGCGAATATGCGCATCGCCTGGTGCTCGACCTTTATCCGAGCGAACCCGTCGATCCGCTGATGGCATTATTGGAAAAGAATGCGGGACCCTCGCCCAAGCCCGAAGCCGGCGTCGAGCCGCGCGACAAGCCGCCGGCCAACGACAGGGTGGATATCGCGCGCCTGGTCACCATCGCCATCGATCCGGGTCATGGCGGCGAAGATCCGGGGGCCATAGGCCACGGCGGCAGCCACGAGAAAGATGTCACGCTCTCCATCGCGCATCGGCTCAAGGCCAGGATCGATGCCGAGCCGAATATGCGGACCTTGTTGACGCGCGACGGCGATTATTTCATTCCCCTGCATCAGCGCGTCCAGAAAGCCCGCCGCGTGCAGGCCGACCTGTTCGTCTCGATCCATGCCGACGCCTTCATCAAGCCGACCGCGCGCGGTTCCAGCGTCTTCGTGCTGTCCGAGAATGGCGCTTCCTCGTCCGCGGCGCGCTGGATGGCCCAGCGCGAAAATGCCGCCGACCTGATCGGCGGCGTCAACCTCGGCGTCAAGGATCGCTTCCTGGCGCGTACCCTGCTGGACCTGTCGCAGACGGCGACGAACAACGACAGCCTGAAGCTGGGCAAGGCGGTACTGGGCGAGCTCGGCGGCATCAACGCCCTGCACAGAGGACAGGTCGAGCTGGCCGGCTTCGCAGTGCTCAAGGCGCCGGATATTCCATCGATCCTGGTCGAAACCGCTTTCATATCCAACATCGAAGAAGAAAAAAGGCTGGCCGACGAGGCCTACCAGGACAAAATGGCCGAAGCCATCCTGCGCGGCATCAAGCGCTATTTCTCCCGCAATCCGCCGCTCGCCAAGTCCAGACTGGCGCTCATCAACTAACTTTCATGATGCGTGGGGTACGCCCGAAGGAAGTCCCCTGGTGGGACGCCCCCGATCATGAAAGTTAGCGGCATTCTCCTGGCCCCCCACCCCCGGCCCCCGCCCCGGGGCGGGGGTTAAATGTGCTCGCTGCGCTCGTGGGTTACCAGGCGCTTCGTAACTGTATTTCACGCTAAGGCTCGCCGGGCCGGGCTGATATAATCCGCCCTCTTTCGACGAGACTGGGCGGCATAGCGGTAATGTTGGTTTTTCGTAGTATTCCCGAACGGGCGACCACGTCCACCATCCTCACCATAGGCAACTTCGATGGCGTGCATCGCGGCCTCCAGGCGCTCCTCGAACGCCTGACCGCGCATGCCCGTAAAGCGGCGTTGCCGGCGGCGGTGCTCACCTTCGAGCCGCATCCACGCGAGTTTTTCGCCCCGGAGCAGGCGCCGGCACGGCTTACCAGCCTGCGCGAGAAGCTCAACCTGCTTGAAACCAGCGGCGTCGATCATGTCTATGTGTGCCACTTCGACGCACGCCTGGCGGCGCTCAGCGCCGAGACTTTCATCGAGCGCATCCTGGTACAGGGCCTGGCCACGCGCCACCTGATGATCGGTGACGACTTCAGATTCGGCAAAGGCCGCGGCGGCGATTTTGCCCTGCTGCAAAGCGCCGGCGCGACGCGTGGTTTCACAGTGGAGGCGATGCCTACGCTGGATTGGGAAGGCGAGCGGGTCTCCAGTTCGGCCGTTAGGGACGCGCTGGAGGCGGGCGACATCGAGCATGCCGGACGTCTGCTGGGCCGCCCCTACTGCATCGCCGGCCGGGTCGAGCAGGGTGAAAAGATCGGTCGCCAGCTCGGCTTCCCGACCGCCAATGTGCAGCTCAAGCGCAAGCGCCTGCCGCTGGCCGGTATCTTCGCGGTGACCGTCTCCGGCATTCCGGGTAGCGGACAACCGTGGCCGGGCGCCGCCAGCCTGGGCGTGCGCCCGACGCTGGGAGCAGGGCTCAAGCCGGTGCTGGAAGTGCATCTGCTGGATTTCGACCGGAGCATCTACGGCGCCCATGTGAGCGTGAACTTCCTGCACAAATTGCGCGACGAGGCCAAGTACAATAGCCTGGATGCGCTCAAGGCGCAGATTTCACTGGACGTCGACGCTACCCGTAACTACTTCGCGAAACTGAAAAATGGCTGACTACCGCAAGACCCTGAACATGCCCGACACGCCTTTCCCGATGCGCGGCGATCTCGCCAAGCGCGAGCCGGGTTGGGTCAAGCAATGGCAGGACCAGCGCCTCTATCAAAAGATCCGCACCGCATCTCAGGGCCGTCCCCGTTTCGTGCTGCACGACGGACCGCCTTACGCGAACGCCAATATCCACCTCGGCCACGCGGTGAACAAGATACTCAAGGACATCATCGTCCGCTCCAAGACCCTGGCCGGTTTCGACGCGCCCTATGTGCCGGGCTGGGACTGCCATGGCCTGCCGATAGAGCACAAGATCGAGGTACAGCATGGCAAGAATCTGCCAGCGGACAGAGTTCGCGAACTCTGTCGCGCCTATGCCGCCGAGCAGGTCGAGATACAGAAGCAGGGCTTCATTCGTCTCGGCGTGCTGGGCGATTGGGAGCATCCCTATCTGACCATGTCCTATCCCAACGAGGCAGGAGAAATCCGCGCGCTGGCGGAAATCGTCAAGCGCGGTTGGGTGTTCAAGGGATTGAAGCCGGTGAACTGGTGTTTCGACTGCGGCTCCGCGCTGGCCGAAGCCGAAGTCGAATATGCCGACAAACAGAGCCCGGCGATCGACGTCGGACTGATCTGCGCCGAGCCGGAGAAACTCGCCGCGGCCTTCGGCCTCGCCGCGCTACCGGCCACCGCCTATGCCGTGATCTGGACCACGACGCCGTGGACGATACCGGCCAACCAGGCCCTCAACGTCCATCCCGACTTCGATTACGCGCTGGTGGAAACAACACGCGGCCTGCTGCTGCTCGCGGTCGAATTGGTCGACTCCTGTCTCAAGCGTTTCGGGCTCGAAGGCAGGACCATCGCGACGACCAAGGGCACGGCATTGGAGCGCATCGAATTCCGTCATCCGTTCTACGAGCGCCGCTCGCCGATCTTTGTTGCCGACTATGTGGCCCTCGACGCCGGCACCGGCATCGTGCATTCCGCGCCGGCCTATGGCGTCGACGATTTCCTGTCCTGCACGCGCAACGGTTTCACATTCGACGACATCCTCGGTCCGGTGCAGGGCAACGGTGTGTATGTCGAAACTCTGCCTTTCTTCGGCGGGCAGCACATTTGGAAGGCGAACCCGGCCATCGTCGCCAAACTCGCCGAAGTCGGCGCGCTGTTCTCCCACGAAAACATCAGCCACAGCTATATGCATTGCTGGCGCCACAAGACGCCGGTGATCTATCGCGCCACGGCGCAGTGGTTCATAGGTATGGACCTGCGCCCGGATAACGGCGATGCCGGCCGGCCCAGCCTGCGCGAACTGGCTCTGCAAGGCATCGACGATACAGTTTTCTATCCTGCCTGGGGCAAGGCACGGCTGCATGCCATGATCGCCAACCGTCCCGACTGGTGCATTTCGCGCCAGCGCAGTTGGGGCGTGCCGATTCCCTTTTTTCTGAACAAGGCGACGGGCGAACTGCATCCGCGCACCGCGGAATTGATGGAACAGGTGGCGCAACGTGTCGAGCGCGATGGCATCGAGGCCTGGTTCAAGCTCGACCCGCGGGAACTGCTCGGCACAGGTGAACATGGGGCCGCCCAGTACGACAAGATTGGCGATACGCTAGACGTCTGGTTCGATTCCGGCACCACCCACTGGCACGTGCTGCGGGGATCGCACCCGGATGCCGAGGCGGATTCGGGTAGGCACGCCGATCTCTATCTCGAAGGTTCCGACCAGCACCGTGGCTGGTTTCATTCCTCGCTGCTGACGGGTTGTGCCATCGACGGCAAGCCGCCCTACCAGGCGCTGCTGACCCACGGTTTCACGGTGGACGCGCAAGGCCGCAAGATGAGCAAGTCACTGGGCAACGGCATCGAGCCGCAGGAAGTCGGCGACCGCCTCGGCGTGGAAATACTGCGTCTGTGGCTGGCCGCGACCGACACCTCGGGCGAGCTGTCGATCTCCGACGAAATCCTCAAAAGGGTGGTGGAGTCCTACCGGCGGATACGCAACACCTTGCGTTTCCTGCTGGCCAACACCGTCGACTTCGACGCGGCGTCTGACAATTCGCAGATGCTGCCGGTCTCCGACTGGCTGGAAATCGACCGCTATGCGTTGGCACTGACTCGACAGTTGCAGACGCAGGTGACCGTCGACTACGCGGCTTACGAGTTTCACAAGGTGGTGCAGGCCTTGCAAAATTTCTGTTCGGAAGACCTGGGAGCCTTCTACCTCGACATCCTCAAGGATCGTTTATATACCTCGGCCGTGGATTCTCGGGCGCGGCGTTCGGCGCAAAGTGCGCTGTGGCACATTCTGCAATCCGTGATCCGCCTGATGGCGCCGATACTTTCATTTACGGCCGAAGAGATCTGGTCGGTGCTCGGCAATCAGGATAGCGTGATGCTCACCACCTGGCATGAACTGCCGCCACAAGTCGGCGAAGAGGCATTGCTGTCGCGCTGGCAGCAACTGCGCGAGGTGCGCGCCGAAGCCAGCAAGGTGCTGGAGGAATTGCGTTCCGCCGGCAAGATCGGTTCTTCGCTTCAGGCCGAGGTCGAGATACGCGCCAGCAGTTCCAAACATGAACTCCTGGCGACGCTCGGGGACGATCTGCGCTTCGTGCTGATCTGCTCCAAGACGACGCTGGTGAAAGCCGCCGATGTGGGCGCCGAGGCGATCATCGCCACGCCGAGCGCCCACCGGAAATGCGCCCGTTGCTGGCACTGGCGCGAGGATGTCGGCCAGGATCCGCAATATCCCGAGCTTTGTGGGCGATGCACGTCCAACCTGTTCGGGAACGGCGAGGCGCGCGCTGCGGCATGAGATGAACGAGGGGCGTGATACTTCAAAGTGGCTGAAATGGTTGATCCTGAGCGGCCTGGTGATCGCCCTGGATCAGGCCACCAAGGCCGTCCTGGCATCGGCGTTTCGGCTCGGCGAGAGCCTGACGCTGACGCCTTTCTTCGACCTGGTGTTTGTCTTCAACCGCGGCGCCGCCTTCAACTTTCTTTCCGACGCCGCCGGCTGGCAACGCTGGTTCTTCATCGGCCTGGCGCTGATCATTTCGGCATGGATAATCGCCATGCTGAAACGCCATGCCGCCGAAAAACTGTTTTCCGCCGCGATGTCGCTGATCCTGGGGGGCGCGATGGGGAACGTCGTCGATCGGGTCAATCACGGCGCCGTCGTGGACTTCCTGTCGTTCCACGTTGCCGGCTACTACTGGCCGGCATTCAACGTGGCCGATTCCGCCATCACCGTGGGTGTAGCCCTGATGTTATGGGAGCAACTGACGTCAGGGAAAACCCGATGAGCGAGCGCGTCAAACGCGACAGCCTGGTGACGCTCAACTATCGTGTCGCCAGCGGGGACGACACGGAACTGATCGGAACTTTCGGTTCGACTCCGGCCACGCTGCAACTCGGCAACGGCGAACTGGCGCCGCCGCTTGAAGCCTGCCTCGACGGCTTGCCGGTGGGGGAACGTCAGGTGTTTCTGCTCGATCCGGAACAGGCATTTGGTGCGCACAATCCGCAACTGGTGCAACGCATTCCGCGTGCGGATCTGCCCCACGGAACCGCGCTCGAGGCGCTGAGCATGGTCGAGTTTTCCGCGCCCAACGGCGCCAAGTTCACCGGACTGGTGCGCGAACTGGACGAACAGGCGGCGCTGATCGATTTCAACCACCCGTTGGCCGGCAAGTCGATACGCTTCGAGGTCGAAGTGATCGGAATACTCTGATATGGACATACTGCTTGCCAATCCGCGCGGCTTCTGTGCCGGCGTCGAGCGCGCCATCGAGATCGTCGAACGCGCGCTGAAACTCTATGCGGCGCCGATTTATGTGCGCCACGAAGTGGTGCACAACCGCTACGTGGTCGAAGATCTGCGCGCCAAGGGCGCGGTTTTCGTCGAATCCCTGGACGAAGTACCGGCCGGCGCGACAGTCGTTTTCAGCGCCCACGGCGTTCCTCAATCGGTGCGGATCGAGGCGGCCGTGCGCGGCTTGCGGGTCTTCGACGCGACCTGCCCGCTGGTCACCAAAGTTCATGTCGAAGTATCGAGGTCGCATCAGGCCGGTCGCGAGATCGTGATGATCGGCCATCGCGGCCACCCCGAAGTCGAGGGAACCATGGGTCAGGCGGAAGGCGGCATGTACCTGGTCGAGAACGTCGAGGATGTCTTCCGGCTGGAAGTCCGCGACCCGGAGCGGCTGGCCTATGTGACGCAGACCACCTTGTCGATGGACGACGCGTCGCTGATAGTCGCGGCCTTGGTGGCGCGCTTCCCTGCCATCGTCGGGCCGAAGAAGAACGACATCTGCTACGCCACCCAGAATCGCCAGGACGCCGTGAAATTGCTGGCATCCCAGTGCGATGCCGTCATCGTCGTGGGTTCGCCGAACAGTTCCAATTCCAACCGCTTGAGAGAGGTGGCCGAGAACCTCGGCGTGCCGGCCTATCTGGTGGATCAGGCCGGGCAGTTGGATCCCGCATGGATCGCCGGAAAGTCGCGGATCGGCGTGACGGCGGGAGCTTCGGCACCCGAACTGCTGGTGGAGCAAGTGATCGCCCAATTGAAATCATGGGGCGCCGGTGAGGTGCGGCAGATCGTCGCCGAACTGGAGACCACCACCTTCCCCTTGCCGAAGGAACTCAGCGGCGATTAGCGCCCGGCGGCAGGAACGCGGCCGTCGTCGTAGCTCACCTCGATTCTCATCACGCTGCCGACGCGCACGCCGCCGCGTTCACCCGGGGCGAAGCGCAAGCGTTTGAAGGCGGCCAGCGCCGATAGCGAAAACACCTCCGGCAGTTCGGTTTTCTCGATGTCGACATCGATTACCTTGCCGGACTCGTCGATCCATAATTTAAGGATCATTTTTCCGGACGCCACGATGGGATTGATCTCCGGCGCATCCAGATCCGCCGAGCCAAGCGGCTGCGGGCGTTTGCTGAGCTGGTCGGTGGTGTAGTAGGTCGGTGCAGCAAACGGCAACAGGCCCATGCCATCGGTACGTTCAACGGGCACAGCGGTTTCCCGAGGGCCTGCCGGCTTGATCTGTTCCGCTACCTTCAGCGATGCGCTGAAGGGACGCGCTGGCATCTGGTTCTTGGCTGCAACCACCGAGTGTTCCCTGTTGTTTTCGCCGAGATAAGCAGCCACAACCAGCGCGATGTGCAACACGCAGGACATTGCCAGCGCGGCCACCAGTCGACGACGACAGGGGAAGTTGCCGGAATGGCCGGATGCCGGGACGAGGGACGAAATTTGACCGTTCATGCGAAATAAGCAACCGTATGTCGCCCGAACTTTACCTGAAGCGGATTCCGACTATCATTCAATCTGCCGTCAGTGAGAATGCGCGCACTGCACTTTTGGATGTTTTGAATCGGTAAATCAACCAAAGAGGATTCCCAATGAAGACACGAAACGGTTTCACGCTGATCGAACTGATGATCGTGGTGGCGATAGTCGCCATACTTGGGGCGATCTCGATGCCTGCCTATACGGATTATGTGATCAGGGGAAAGATCCCGGATGCGACCTCGAATCTTGCCACCAAGCGCGTGCAACTTGAGCAGTTCTTCCAGGACAACCGGACCTATGCGGGTGCCGCGCCCTGTGTCGCCGATACGACCTCCAGCCAATACTTCAATTTTTCCTGCACGGTGCAAACCGCGGCGGCCTACACGGTCCAGGCTCTTGGCAAGGGGACGATGGTCGGTTTTACCTACACCATCGACCAGAATAATTCGAAAGTGACCGTGGCGGTGCCGGCCGGCTGGACGGCCAACGCCACCTGCTGGGTGACCAAGAAAGGCGGCGCGTGTTAAGAGTCATGCATGGGCAGCAAGGCACCACCCTGGTCGAGTTGTTGATCGGGCTGGCGATCATTGCTGTCCTTTTCTCCTTGGGATCTCCGGCTTTCTTCAGCTGGATCCAGAACAGCCAGATTCGCACCTCGGCCGAAGCCATCCAGAACGGTCTCCATCTGGCGCGTGGCGAAGCAGTCCGGCGCAATACCTCGGTGCGCTTCCAGCTTACCAGTACGGTGACTGCCGCCTGCGGACTTTCCACAACGGGCGGCAACTGGGTAGTCAGTCTGGATGATCCCACCGCCGCGTGCAATAGCGCTCCTTCGGATATCGTTGCGCCGCGCATCATCCAGAGCCGCTCGACCGCCGAGGGATCGCCGAACGTGGCTGTCGCGGCGGGACAAGCAAGCATCATTTTCAATGGGCTGGGACGCGTGACCCCGGTGCCGGCCGGCAATATCGATATCGACGTCACCAATCCCACCGGTGGTGCCTGCGCGACAGCGGCAGTCGATGGCATGCGCTGTCTACGGATTCGCGTTTCGACCGGCGGCCAGATCCGCATGTGCAATCCGATCCTCGCCGCCACCGATCCACAAGGATGCTAACGTGATCCAGAACAATCGCTCCCACACCAGTAGTCGACAAACCGGCTCGATGTTGCTGGAATCCCTGATTGCGGTGCTGATTTTCTCCATGGGCATCCTCGCCATCGTCGGCATGCAGGCGTCCGCCGTCAAGGCGTCGAGCGACGCGAAGTATCGTTCCGATGCCAGCATGGTGGCGAACCAGTTGATCGGGGAGATGTGGGTCAACAATCGAACCCAGGCGACACTTCAGGCGAATTTCCAGGGCGGCGCAGGCAACGATGGTCCGCTCTATACGGCCTGGCTGGCCGACGTACAGGCAGCTTTACCGGGCGCCGCCGCCAATCCGCCTGTCGTCACCGTCACTCAGGCGAGTCTGGTGACGATCACGGTGTTCTGGATAGCGCCAGGTGAGCCGGCCGGGACCGCGCCGCATAGTTTCAACGTCGTCGCCCAGATCATTTAGGAGGCAAGAGTGCTGTTCCTCAGGTCGTATTCGCCTCGCCAGCTACACCCACCGCGCTACTCAAGCGGCTTCAGCTTGGTGGAAATCATGATCGGCATGGTGATCGGCATGCTCGGCATCATCGTCATGATGCAGATATTTGCCCTTGCCGAAGGGCAAAAGCGCGCCACCACGGGTGGAGGCGATGCGCAGAACAACGGTGCGATCGCCCTGTACGGCGTGCAACGCGACATCCGCCAGGCGGGCTGGGGAAACAGCGACCTGAAGGTGATTGGCTGCGATGTGCTATTGCCCACGACGCGCGGCGTGGGAGGGCCTCCCGCCGTGACGCTGAACCCGATGGCGCCCGTGACCATCAACCACCCCGCGATTCCCCCGGGCGATGCCAACACCGATACCTTGCTGATGGTCTACGGCAACACCAATGGTACGCCGCAGGGCGACGGCTTCGTTGCGGCGAACACGACTGCCAATATCTTCCAGGTCCAGACGCCTACTTCATTCACCGTCAATGACTGGGTGATCGCCATCGCACGTAACCGGCCCGCGCAACCCGCTTCCTGCGCGACAATACTCGATCGCGTTGCATGTATCGGCATCGCCTGCGCCGCAGCCATCCCCAGTGCAGCAAACGTCGTCGTTGCAACCGGCGCGGCGGTCAACAGCCTGCTGGGCGGCGCGCCCTCCAGCACGCTCTACAATCTCGGCCAGGCGCCGAAGATATTGGTTTATGCGATCCGCGGGGGCAACCTGACGCTGTGCGATTACATGGCCAAAGACTGCGGCGCCGCCGGCAACACCGGCAATGCGACGATCTGGGTGCCGATCGGCAGTAATATCGTCAGCCTGCGGGCGCAATATGGCCGCGACACCACCAATCTGGCCGCCCCCGCCATGGACGGCGTCGTGGATATCTACGACCAGACCAGCCCGGATTTGCAGACGGCCAATAACGTCGCCCCGTCGCCCACGACCGGCTGTGGTTGGGCAAGAATATCCGCTATACGCCTGGTGCTGGTGGCGCGTAGCGGGCAATACGAGAAATCCCTGGTCACCACTGCGGCGCCGGCCTGGCTGGGTACAGCGACCACGCCCATCGTCTTGGCGGGATTAGCCAATTGGCAGAATTACCGCTACAAGATTTTTCAGACCGTGGTGCCGCTGCGGAACATTGCCTGGCTGGGAGCGCAAGCAGGATGTTGATCCAGCCGAAACTTTCCGCGGGCTGCGGACCCACCGGGCAGCGCGGCGTGGTGCTGATGATCGCGCTGATCGTGCTGGTGGCGATGACCTTGGCCGGCATCGCGCTGGTCCGTTCGGTGGACACTTCCAACATCATCGCCGGCAACCTGGCTTTTCAGCAGGCTGCGACCCACGCCGGAGATACCGGCACCGAAACCGCGGTCGGCTGGCTACAGGCCAACAACGCCGGCATCACCTTGCAAGCCAACAATTTTCCCGCCGGTTACGCCGCAGCCCGGACGGATCCCGCGGCGGGCCAGTCCTGGGATGCTTTCTGGACCAACGTGCTGATTCCCGCCGGGCAGGTGGTGACGCTCGCCCCGGATGCCACCACCGGCAACACGGTGGCCTACACGATACAGCGCCTATGCAATGCACTCGGTGATCCGGTCAACCCTGGGGTCGATTGCGCCGTCTCGCAATCCGCCACGGTTACGACCGGGAGCAGCAAAGGGGCGGGCGTCATTGCCTTGCAATACAGTGCCCAGGTGTATTACCGGATCACTTCGCGCATCACCGGACCGCGCAATACCGTGAGCTACATCCAGACCATCATCGCGATGTAGCGGACATCAGGAGCAAGCCATGAACATCACCAGAAGATTTGCCTACGCCGGACGCGCGCTGCTTTCCTGCGTTGCGATCGCAGCCTCGACCTTCAACGCCGAGGCTGCGACCACCGATCTCGCAACGGTACCGCTGGTCAGTTCCTCCTCGACCGCGGTGCTGCCGAACGTCTTTTTGATGATGGATGATTCGGGGAGCATGGACTGGGACTTCATGCCCGATATCGGCAACTCTCCGCCGTTCTCCACCAGCACCTACGGATACGCGAGCAATCAATGCAACGGGGTGTTTTATGATCCGACCGTAACCTACACGCCGCCAGTCAATTCAACCGGGGCGAGCTATGCCAATTCGACCTTTACCGGTGCCTGGATGGACGGGTACAACACCGGCGCCGGAACCCTCAATCTAAGCACCAGATTCACGCTCGGCTTGTCGCAATCGTCCACTGCCCCAGGCAGCGGGGTAGCAGCCTACTACTACAGATACACGGGCGCCCAGACCACGGCAGCGCAGAAGAACTTCTACGATTCGACGACGACCTTCTATAGGGAATGCAACAGCGCCATCGGATCTGCGCCCGGTAGCGCAGTGTTTACGAGAGTCACCGTAGCCGCCGGCGAGCAGCAGAACTTTGCCAACTGGTTCAGTTACTACCGGACACGTATCAACATGATGAAGACGGCAACCGGGCTGGCCTTCAAGCCAATCGACAACCATTACCGGGTCGGGTTTGCGACGATGAACAACAATGGCGGAAATATGTTCCTGAATCCGTCGACTTTCGACAGCACCCAAAAGTCCGCATGGTACAACATGGTCTACAGCGTTTCTGCCGGCAGTTCCACGCCCTTGCTGTCGGCATTATCGAACGTCGGACTGATGTATGCGCACAAGTTGACGGGCAACACGTTAAACGGCGTCGCCGCAAACGATCCGATCCAGTATTCCTGCCAGCAGAACTTCACCATACTTTCCACCGACGGTTTCTGGAACGATGCCACCAATCAGACCCTGACCGCGGGACCTTCGACAACTGCGGTGGGCAACCAGGACGGCGGCGAGACGCGGCCAATGTTCGACGGCGGCTCGGTCAGCACGGTGGTGACCGCGACTCTCACGATCAGCGGGGGTTCTTCCAGTACCACGGTCGACAGCCTCTTGGTCAACGGCCTTCAGATACTTTCCGCAACGACCAGCTCATCCAGTTCCAGCAGCGGCATAGCGACCGCAATTGCAGCGAAAATCAACACCTGCACCGCCGGAATGAGCGGCACTTGCCAGATTGCGGGTTATAGCGCCGTGGCCAATTCCCCCAGCAGCGGCGTTGTCACGATCACCGCCCCGGCTTCTCTGGGTGCGATTACCTATACTCCGGTACCGCATAAAGCCTCGGGAACCAAGACCATCACCGCCAGCGCTTTTGCCTCAAACGTCGTTAGCTCGGGAGGAACGTCCAACACGCTGGCCGACGTCGCCGAATACTATTACATGACCGATCTGCGAACTGCCGCATTGACCAACGACATCGGCGCCCTCGGGACCGATGTATCCCTCAACAACGTGCCCACCAGCGGTCTCGATTCGGCGTCTTGGCAGCATATGACCTTGTTCACACTGGGCCTCGGCGCACGCGGCAGAATGGTGTTCTCGCCGACCTACAAGACCGATACCAGTGGCGACTATTTTTCGGTGAAGAACGGTACTACGGCAAATCCCGCCGGTGGCGTGTGTTCATGGCAGGCGAGCGGTGCATGCAACTGGCCGACGCCCAATGTGTCGGGCACTCCCGAGAATATCGACGACCTCTGGCATGCCGCGGTAAACGGACGCGGCAGCTATTTCAGTGCCAGCAGCCCGACGGAGCTGGCCACAGGATTGTCAACCGCGCTGGCCGGCGTATCCGCGCGCACGGGCGCGGCTGCGGCGGCGACCACCAGCAATCCGAACGTAACATCGGGTGACAACTTCGTCTTTAGTTCGACTTTCAACACGGTGACCTGGGACGGCGAACTCATTCGACAGCAACTCGACCTTACCACCGGCGTGACGTCCTCCACCGTCGATTGGACGGCACGGGACCAGTTGGATTTGAACGCCGCGCGTACGATCTACACGTTCAGCAGCACCGCCCCCAATAAGCTCAAGTCCTTCCTGTGGGCCAGCCTGTCGGCGACGGAGCAGGCCTATTTCACTTCCCCCAACATTTCTTCCCTGTCGCAGTTCTGCGCCTCGGGCGCCACTTGCCTGAGCGCCGCCAATATCGCCGCCGCCGCCGGGTCCCCGCTAGTAAGCTTCCTGCGCGGGGATCGCAGCAACGAAGGCGCTTCGACCGACCTCACCAAGTTTTACCATCAACGCGCCCATGTGCTGGGGGATATCGTGGACGCTGAAGCAGTGTATGTGAAGTCGTCCCTGGTCAACTACGGGCCCAGCCATTCCGCGC
>JAPLQT010000066.1:54807-92395 GCA_026399515.1 Pseudomonadota bacterium
CATGGTATATGCCGCCTCCAACGACGGCATGCTGCATGCGTTCAGCTCGACGACGGGCGCGGAATCATGGGCCTATATTCCATCGGTCTTGTTGCCCAGCCTCTACAAGCTGGCGGACAAGAACTACGCGAACCTGCACCAGTATTTCCTGGACGGCACGCCGACGGTCGGGGAAATCTATGACGGCACGGTCTGGAAGACCATCCTGGTCGGCGGCTTGAATGGCGGCGGGCGCGGCTACTACGCGCTTGACATTACCGACCCCACCGCCCCGGCAGCCTTGTGGGAGTTTACCGATACCAACCTGGGATACACCTATGGCAATCCCGAGATTGCCAAGCTGGCCAATGGCACCTGGGTGGTGGTCTTCGCCTCGGGTTACAACAATGTGACTCCGGGTGACGGAATAGGCCGGTTGTATGTCGTTAACGCCAATTCCGGCGCCCTGGTCACCAGCATCAATGGCACTGGCATCATCAGTACCGGTGTCGGCAGCACAGGCACCCCGAGCGGTTTGTCGCGTATCCGGGCCTGGGTGGACGACGCGATGAACGACAACACCGCGTTGCGGGTTTATGGCGGGGATCTGCTCGGCAACGTCTGGCGCTTCGACATTAACAACAGCGTCGGCGCGGCCGGTTACGATGCGCAACTGCTGGTAACGGTGGTCGATGGCAGTGGCAATCCCCAGCCGCTGACGGCCAAACCGGAAATCGGCGATTGCAGCGGCACCGCGGTGGTATTCGCCGGCACCGGGCGCTATCTGGGCGCCAGCGACCTGGCAAACACACAGCAGCAATCCTTCTACGCCATCAAGGACGGCTTGGGATCGACGACCTTGACCAATCCACGCTCGGCGGGAAGCCATTTCATTTCCCAGGCCGAGACCACGACCACATGTCCATCGGGCACCTCGTCTTCGATTTGCACCACCGGGCAGTCGGTGCGCACCAGCACCAACGGTCCAGTCAACTTTACTACCGACAACGGCTGGTATATCGATTTTCCGGCGAGCGGCGAACGCGCCAATACCGACCCGACGCTGGCGCTCGGGACGATAGCCTTCAACACCAATATTCCCAATTCGAGCGCCTGCACCGTTGGAGGCAACAGCTTCAGGTACTTCCTCAACTACTGTACCGGCGCCCCGGTGTCGACGGCCGGAACGGTCGTGGCGGTCAGCCTGGGCAATGCGCTGGCTACCCGTCCGGTCATCGTCCGGTTGCCGAACAACACCATCGTCGAACTTACCCGGCTGTCGGACGGCACGACCGTGACCTCGAATGTTCCGATTGGGTCGGGAGCCCTCGTCACGCGGCGCGTTTCATGGCGCGAATTGGTTAACGATCAATAAAATGGGTCCGGCCAGCCGGCCGCCCTGAGAACCGGTTTGCTCCCGCGCGGCCGAGCCGATATAATCCGCAACCTTGCAGCATCGGGCCGGCGTAGCTCAGTTGGTAGAGCAGCGCATTCGTAATGCGAAGGTCGGGAGTTCAACTCTTCTCGCCGGCACCAAGTTCTTTGAAGGGCAGTCCGTGACCAGGCTGCCCTTTTCCTTTCCTTTTCGGGAGCTAGACCGCCATGCAAATCAAGGACAGTGTCTTCATCGTAACCGGTGGTGCCTCGGGCTTGGGCGCCGGAACCGCGCGCCTGCTGGCGGCCGGCGGCGCCAAGGTGATGATCGCCGATCTCAACAAGGCGGCGGGCGATGCGCTGGCTCAGGCCTTGAATGCCGAGTTCGGCGGCGCGGCGCTGTTCGCAGAGACCGACGTGGCCAGCGAAAGCAGCGCCAAGGCGACGATAGCCCGGACCATCGATGCCTTCGGCAAGCTCAACGGACTCATCAACTGCGCCGGCATCGCCATCGGCGAAAAGGTTCTGGGCAAGGAAGCCCCGCATATGCTGGCTTCCTTTGCCAAGGTCATCAACATCAACCTGGTCGGCAGCTTCAACATGATCCGCCTGGCCGCCGAGGTGATGAGCAAGGGCGCCCCCAACGCCGCCGGCGAACGCGGCGTGATCGTGAATACAGCCTCGGTGGCCGCCTATGACGGACAGATCGGCCAGGCCGCCTACGCCGCCTCGAAGGGCGGCATCGTCGGCATGACACTCCCAATTGCGCGTGAATTGGCGCGTTTCGGGATACGCGTCATGACGATCGCGCCGGGCATCTTCGAGACGCCGATGCTGCTCGGCATGCCGCCGGAAATCCAGGAAGCCCTCGGCAAGATGGTGCCGTTTCCACCGCGCCTCGGCAGGCCGTCGGAATATGCGGCGCTGGTCGGGCATATCGTCGAGAACGAGATGCTGAACGGTGAAGTCATTCGCCTGGATGGGGCGATCCGGATGCAGCCGAAGTAATTCCGATTCGAATTAGAACCGATACTTTGTCGACTGCGCCTCGCCGTGCAACAGCACTGTCCCGCAGGGATTTCCTGCGGTCATCTTCGGCTTGTCTTCGCGTCTCGTTTCTAATGCGAATCGGAATAGGAGCCTAGCGATGGGCGAGGCCTGTTACCACTGCGGCCTGCCTGTCCCGGCGCATACCGATTTCCCGGTCGACATCGACGGCGACTCGCGGCGCATGTGCTGCGCGGGTTGCCAGGCGGTGGCCGAGGCCATCGTCGCCAACGGCCTCTCCGATTACTACCGGCATCGCGATGCGATGCCCGAGAGCCCGCGCGAGGCGCTTCCGATCGCCTTGCTGGACGCCGGTGCCTTCGACCTTCCCGAGGTGCAGAAGAACTTTGTCGAGCGGGTTCAGGGCGAAGCGGGAGAGCACCAGCGCGAGGCCTCGTTGATCCTCGAAGGGATCACCTGCGCCGCCTGCGTCTGGCTCAACGAGCAGCATTTGGCGCGCCAGCCCGGCGTCACCGGCGTCACGGTCAACTATGCGACCGGCCGCGCGCGCGTTCGCTGGGACGAGCGGCGCATCAAGCTGTCGCAGATTCTCCTGGCCATCTCCGCCATCGGTTACCGCGCCCATCCTTACGACCCGGCGCGGTCCGAACAGTTGGCCGGCAAAGACCGTCGGGCTGCCCAGTGGCGCTTGTTCGTCGCCGGTTTCGGCATGATGCAGGTGATGATGTATGCCGTTCCGGTTTATCTGGCGGACGGCGAAATGACGCCGGACATCGAGCAGTTGATGCGCTGGGCCAGCCTGATCCTGACGACGCCGGTCATCCTGTATTCCGCCGCTCCTTTTTTTTCCAACGCCTGGCGCGATCTCAGGCTGGTCCGCGTCGGGATGGACGTGCCGGTCGCGCTCGGCGTCGGCGCCGCATTCCTGGCCAGCACGTGGGCGACGCTAACGGCGAGCGGCGCGGTGTACTTCGATTCGGTGACCATGTTCATTTTTTTCCTGCTGTGCGGCCGCTATTTCGAGATGATGGCGCGCCAGAAAGCGGTGCGCGGCATCGAGACCCTGTCGCGGGTGTTACCGGCCTTCGCCGCGCGCCTGAGCAGTTTTCCGGCGCTCGAAAGCGAGCGTGTCGCGGTGGCGCAACTGGCGGTCGGCGACATCGTCCTGGTGCGGCCTGGGGAGGTCATCCCGGCGGATGGCGACATCATCCAGGGTGACAGCGCCGCCGACGAGTCCCTGCTGACGGGCGAGAGTGCCGCAGTGGCAAAGCGGCAGGGCGATTCGGTGATCGGTGGCAGCATCAACATGGGCAGTCCGCTGATCGTGCGCATCCAGAAAGTTGGAGCTGAAACCCGGCTGGCAACGATACAGCGCCTGATCGAGCGGGCGGCGGCGGATAAACCGCGCCTGGTGGAGATCGCGGATCGCATCGCCAGCCGTTTCGTGGGCATCCTGCTGGTTCTGGCGGTGATTACCGGAGTGGTCTGGTATGCCATCGATCCGCAGCGCGCTTTGTGGGTGTTCGTCGCCGTGCTGGTGGTGAGTTGTCCCTGCGCCTTGTCGCTGGCGACGCCCACGGTCCTGACGGTGGCGAGCGGGGCGCTCTCCCGCCTGGGCGTGCTGGTGACCCGCAATCATGCCATCGAGACGCTGGCACGGGCGGATCATTTTGTTTTTGACAAGACGGGCACGCTGACCCTGGGCCGGTTGACGCTCGATGAAACGCTGCTCCTGGGAGCCTTGACCCAGGCCGAGGCGCTGGCCATGGCGGCAGCGCTCGAGCAGGGTTCCGAACACCCGATCGGGCGCGCCTTGTCCACTCTGAGCCAAGCGGCAAGCAATGCGCCGCTGGCGCTGGTGGAGGGGCTGCATGCCATTACCGGGCAGGGCGTCGAGGCGTGCCTCGCGGGCCGATTGTCGCGCATCGGCACGGCGGAATTCGCCGCTGCCTTGCACGGGATTCCTTTGACGGAGGACGCCTTACGCTGGGCCGCGTCAGGCGGCACCGTGGTGGCCTTGGCAGACGCGCAGGGATGGGTTGCCTTGTTCCGGTTCCGTGACCGTCTGCGTTCGAATGCGGCGGCGATGCTGGCCGAATTGCGCGGCAGGGGAGCGCGGCTGACCCTGTTGAGTGGCGATACCCCGGAGGCCGTCGCCGAAGTGGCGAGGCAACTGGGTCTCACCGATGCCCATGGCGGACGCTCTCCCGAGGCCAAGCACGCCTTCATTGCCGACCTACAGGCGCGCGGCGCCATTGTCGCCATGGTCGGCGACGGCGTGAATGATGCGCCGGTGCTGGCGCAGGCTCAGGTATCCGTCGCCATGGGCAGCGGCACCGATCTCGCTCGGCAACAGGCGGACATCATCTTGTTGGCCGAGGATCTGATGCCGCTTGCGCTTGGCGTCAAACTGGCGCGCAAGGCCTTGCGCATCATGAGACAGAATCTGGCTTGGGCGTTCGCCTATAATCTGTTGGCAATACCGTTGGCCATGCTGGGCGTTATTACTCCCTGGATGGCGGGCATAGGGATGTCGGCGAGTTCCCTGCTGGTGGTGCTGAATGCCTTGCGCCTACAGGGACGGAAGGTTCCGGAAGAGCGCTTCGAAGGATACTCAGTGAAAGCCGGTTGATGGAAATACTCTACTTGTTGGTTCCTCTCTCGGTATTGCTGGTGTTCCTGATAGCCGTGGTATTCTGGTGGTCGTTGAAAAACGGCCAGTTCGATGACTTGGAGGGGCCTGCCTACCGCATCCTGATGGATGACGACCGGCCCGAGCAAGGCGACAAGATCAACGATGTTTCGTTGCCCCATTGAGCCAGCCGAGGATCGTAGCGTTCGAAATTTTGTCTGTGCAATGTCTCATCCAGCCAACTCATTCCGATGATTCTTTCCCGGACCAGCCAGTACGCCATCCAGGCGCTGATCTACATTGCGACCCAGCCGCGGGGACAGCCGGTGCTCAACCGAACGGTGGCGGAATATCTCGATGTGCCGCCGGCTTATCTTGCAAAGATCATGCAGAATCTCTGCCGGGGAACGCTGCTCTATTCGTTCCGCGGGAGACTGGGCGGCTTCTGCTTGCGGGAGGGCTGTGAAAAAACCGACCTGATGCAGATACTCACCCTCATCGAAGGTCCGGATTTGACTGAGAACTGCGTCATGGGGCTGAAACGATGCAGCAATGAAACAGCATGCCCGATGCATGTGAAATGGTATCCGATCAAGACCAGGATAGTGGAATTGTTGCACAAGCAAACCCTGGAAAAGCTTGCGGCGGCGGTGAAAAGCGGAAAGTACCGGTTGACGGAGCTGCCCGGCGCAGCTTTTGCCTCTCCTGCGATTGAATTGCGCACCCCACCCAATGCGCGTGGCCGCGGCCGAAAATGATCCGGCATTCATTCGCAACGAACTCAGCGGGATCCGGGATGGAGTGTAACGATGACTAAAGCCAAGATTTCATTGCTTCCTCCTGCGCAGCAGCAGCATTGCGAGCCCGTCACCTGCAATAACTGCGGGATATACCAGCTCTGCCTGCCGCTCGGTCTCGATCAAGGCGACATGACGCTCCTCGACAGCGTCATCAAGCGGAAGGAAATCTATAAGCGCGGCCAAGTACTGTATCGTCCCGGAGAGCAACTCGATTATGTCTATGCGATCCGCAGCGGATCGGTGAAAACCTATGTCGGCACGGGCGATGGCCGGGTGCAGATTACCGGTTTCCATGTCGCCGGCGAATTGCTGGGCTTGAGCGCACTGGCTTCCCGCCGTTACAGCAACGAGGCCAGCGCCCTGGAAACCGTATCCGTATGCAAAGTTGAGATCGACCGGCTGGATGAAGTGGCTCAGAAAATCCCGTCGATTCAATACCAGATGCTGAAGATCATGAGTGTCCAGATTCGTCAGGACGAGGAATTGATGCTGCTGCTGGGAAAGCGCAATGCCGAAGAACGGCTTGCGGAGTACCTGATCAGTCTTTCGAGGCGATTTGCCAGCCGCAATTATTCGGGTACGCAATTCCGTCTGAGCATGTCCCGCCTGGATATCGGCAACTACCTGGGGCTGGCCGAGGAGACCGTGATCCGTATACTCCGGCGTTTTCAGGAAAGCGGACTCATCACTGCCGACCGCCGATCGGTTTGTCTGACCGATATTCGCCGACTCAGCGCGATTGCCCACCTCGATGCTGCCGCCTAGCGGGACCGGCGGGCATCCTATATCTTTCCGGCAGTACCAAAGGTTGACTTTCGTCAGTGTTTATTTCGGCGCCGCTTGCTATCCTATAAAAGGATAAGGATGTCTTTATATCGTCAATCGGGGTAGTGTTTCACCAGGGGTGCGCGGCCTAGTCGAGGATTGTAGGGCGTGCCGGTTCAGAGTTAGTATTACCGTTCTTTTCTGATCGACTCCGGGTCTGTCTTGAATCCGGGAACCGAGCAGACCGGTTTGTTTTTTCTTGAGAGGTAAAACCATCATGCAATCGCAAGCGACATACAATTATAAAGTCGTGCGCCAGTTCGCCGTGATGACCGTGATTTGGGGCATCGTCGGCATGCTGGTGGGCGTCATTATCGCCGCGCAGTTGATTTGGCCCGAATTGAACGTCGTCGAGTGGCTGTCGTACGGGAGGCTGCGCCCGTTGCATACCAACGCGGTGATTTTTGCGTTCGGCGGCTGTGCATTGTTCGCTTCGTCCTATTATGCGGCGCAGCGAACCTGTCATACGCCGTTGTTTGCGCCCGGTCTGGCGGCATTTACCTTCTGGGGCTGGCAACTGGTGATCCTGTTGGCCGCCATTACCTTGCCGCTGGGCTTCACCCAGGGTAAGGAATATGCCGAACTGGAGTGGCCGATCGACATCCTGATTACCCTGGTGTGGGTCTCTTATGCCATCGTCTTCTTCGGTACCATCATGAAGCGCAGGACGCCACATATCTATGTCGCCAACTGGTTCTTCGGCGCCTTCATCCTGACCGTGGCGATCCTGCACCTGGTCAATAGCGCCGCGATTCCCGTCAGCTTCTGGCCGATGAAGTCCTACTCGGCCTACGCCGGTGTACAAGACGCCATGGTGCAGTGGTGGTATGGACATAACGCGGTGGGTTTCTTCCTTACCGCCGGCTTCCTCGGCATCATGTACTACTTTGTGCCGAAACAGGCCGGCCGCCCGATATATTCCTACCGCCTCTCGGTGGTGCATTTCTGGGCGCTGATTTTCACTTACATGTGGGCCGGTCCGCACCACCTGCATTACACCGCGCTGCCCGACTGGACTCAATCGGTCGGCATGCTGTTTTCGTTGATCCTGCTGGCGCCATCCTGGGGTGGCATGATCAACGGCATCATGACGCTGTCGGGTGCCTGGCATAAGCTGCGCGACGATCCGATCCTGAAATTCCTGATCACTTCGTTGTCCTTCTATGGCATGTCGACCTTCGAGGGGCCGATGATGTCGATCAAGACGGTCAACGCACTGTCGCATTACACAGACTGGACCATCGGCCATGTGCATTCAGGCGCGCTGGGCTGGGTGGCGATGGTGTCGATCGGCGCCATCTATTACATGATTCCGCGGCTGTTCGGCAAGAGCGAGATGTTCAGCGTCAAGCTGATCAACACGCACTTCTGGATCGCCACCATCGGCGTAGTGCTCTACATCGCCTCGATGTGGATTTCCGGCGTGATGCAGGGCTTGATGTGGCGCTCCACCAACGTCGACGGTACGCTGACTTACTCGTTCGTCGAGTCGGTGAAATCGACTTACCCGTTTTATATGATCCGTCTGCTGGGCGGTACTTTGTTCCTGGTGGGCATGCTGTTGATGGCCTACAACGTGTTCAAGACCATCGCGGGCGGCAAGGCGGTTGATGCGCCGGTGCTGGTGCCCGCGGCAGCGCACGCCTGACAGGAGAGGATGACAATCATGCTAACGCACGACAAAATCGAAAAAAATATCGGCCTGATGATCCTGTTGATCGTTCTGCTGGTCAGCGTGGGCGGCCTCGTCGAGATCGTTCCGCTGTTTTTCCAGAAATCGACGACCGAAGCGGTGGCGGGCCTCAAGCCCTATGACGCGGTTCGGCTGGCGGGCCGCGACATCTATCTTCGCGAGGGTTGCTACAATTGCCACTCGCAAATGATCCGTCCCTTCCGCGCCGAGACCGAACGCTATGGTCATTACTCGGTGGCCGGTGAGTTCATCTACGACCATCCGTTCCAATGGGGTTCCAAGCGCACAGGTCCCGATCTGGCGCGCGTCGGCGGCCGCTATTCCGACGAATGGCATCGTACTCACTTGTTACAGCCGCGCGACGTGGTGCCCGAATCGAACATGCCCGCCTACTACTGGCTGGATCGCCCGGCCCGGAGCGACGACATCGATGCCAAGATGAAAGCCTTGCGCACCGTGGGGGTCCCCTATACCGACCAGGAAATCGCCGGAGCCCGCGAGCAGCTCAAGGGCAAAACCGAACTGGACGTGCTGATTGCCTATCTACAGGGCTTGGGAACCGTTCTCAAGCAGACCAAATGAACATGGACATCAACGATCTGCGTTCGCTGTTCACCGTGGTCACGTTCGCCATGTTTATCGGCATCATCTGGTGGACCTATAGCGGCAATCGCAAGCAGGCATTCGAGGAGGCGGCGCTGCTGCCCTTTACGGATGACGAGCCGGCCGAGGTGGCGAGGAATGGCAAGAAATCCTGGATTTCCTCCGTCGAGCAAAACGAAAGGAAAGCGTCATGAGCGATTTTGTCAGTGGATTCTGGAACATTTATATCACGGTGCTGGTGCTGATCAGTGTGGTCGGTTGCGGTGTTTTCCTATGGATACAGGACAAGGCTAAGAATGCGCCCGGTGAAACCATGGGCCATGTCTGGGACGAAACTCTTGAGGAATACAGCAACCCGATGCCCAACTGGTGGCGCTGGATGTTCTATATCACGGTGGTTTTCGCGCTGTGTTATCTGGCTGTCTACCCCGGCTTGGGCAGTTACTCGGGACAGTTTGGCTGGTCTTCCCGGGGTCAGTATGACAAGGAAATCGCCGATGCCAACGCCAAGTTCGATCCCATCTTCGACGCTTACAAGAACCAGGATTTGATTAAGGTTGCCGCCGATCCGAAGGCCAGGGAAATGGGCCGCAGCATGTTCCTGACGTATTGCGCCCAGTGCCACGGGTCCGATGCGAAAGGCGCCAAGGGTTTTCCCAATCTGACGGACAACGACTGGTTGTGGGGCGGCGAACCCGAACAGATCAAGGTCACGATACTCGGCGGTCGTGTTGGTGTCATGCCGCCCTACGGCGGCAATCCCGATGCGGTTGGCGGTCCGGCGGGCGCCAAGGAACTTGCCAATTATGTTCGCTCGCTGTCGGGACTCCCCAACGACGCAATCCTGTCCGCCAAGGGCAAGGAGCGCTTCGCCGTGGTTTGCGTTGCGTGTCACGGTCCTGATGGCAAGGGCGTCCAAGCGATGGGCGCGCCCAACCTGACCGACAAGATCTGGCTGTTCAGCAGCAAGGAAGACGCCATAGTCGAGATCATCACTAAGGGACGTACGCTGACGATGCCATCGCACAAGGATTTCCTCGGCGAAGCCAAGGTACATCTCCTGGCAGCCTATGTGTATGGCCTCGGCGGCGGTGTCAAGCCTGCACCAGCGACCCCTGTGGCGGCGGAACAACCTGCCGCGGCACCCACAGCTGCGCCAGCAGAAAAGAAGTAAGCACCTTAAACTCCCCGGTAGAATCCCCGGGGAGTTTTTTTCTTGATAGAATTAGAGTTTTCTAATATAACGTCATGAGCCAGGACGAGTTAAACCCTTCATGTTCACCGGCGGAACGCAAGCCTGCATCGATGGGCGAGCCGGAAGCGCCGTCGGCGCCGCTCTACGAAGTCCATAAGAAAATCTATCCACGCTCCGTCACCGGCTTGTTCGCAAGTTGGCGTTGGGCTCTCGTTTGGTTTACCCAGTTGCTTTTTTACGGACTTTGCTGGCTACCCTGGAATGGGCGTCAGGCGGTGCTGTTCGACTTGGTCGAGCGCAAGTTTTATATTTTCGGCCTGATATTCTGGCCGCAAGATGTGATTTACCTATCGGTGCTGCTGATTATTGCGGCGTACGGCCTGTTCTTATTCACCGCCATCGGCGGGCGGTTGTTCTGCGGTTACGCGTGTCCGCAAACCGTGTACACCGAGATATTCGTGTGGATCGAGGAAAGGATTGAGGGTGGTCGCGCCACCCGGATGAAGCTCGACCAACAACCGTGGAGCCGTCGAAAGTTGATGCTCAAGACCGCGAAGCATGCGATCTGGATAGGCTTTGCGTTTTGGACAGGGTTTACGTTCGTTGGCTATTTCACGCCGATCAATATCTTGTCTCTTTCAGTCGTGAATTTCAGCCTAGGTCCATGGGAGACTTTCTGGATACTCTTCTATGGGTTCGCCACATACGGGAACGCAGGCTATATGCGCGAGCAGGTGTGCAAGTACATGTGCCCCTATGCCCGCTTCCAGAGCGTGATGTTCGATCCGGACACCCTGGTGGTGACCTATGATATCGAGCGCGGCGAACCGCGGGGGGCGCGATCCAGGAAGCTCGACCACAAGGCCGAGGGCAAGGGCGATTGCGTCGATTGCGGGATTTGCGTCCAGGTCTGTCCGACCGGCATCGACATCCGCAAGGGATTGCAGTATGAATGCATCGGATGTTCCGCCTGCATCGACGCCTGCGACCAGGTGATGGACAAGATGCTGTATCCGCGCGGCCTCATTCGCTATTCGACCGAACACGCCATCGAGCAGCATTGGGGACGCACGGAAATTCTGGCGCACCTGATTCGGCCACGCATCGTGATTTACGGCGCGATCCTGGCCTGCATCGTGGTAGCCGGGGCATACGGCATCGCCACGCGCCTGCCGCTGAAGGTCGACGTCATCCGGGATCGCAACAGCCTATCAAGGGAGGTTGAAAACGGCTTGATTGAAAATCTCTATCGCTTGCAGATCATGAACGTCAGCGAAACCATGCATCGTTATGCGATCAGCGTCAGTGGGCTGGAAGGAATCGATATAGCAGCCGAGCGTATTGTCGAGATACCCGCCGCGGGTGCCCGGGTCGTGCTGGTGCCCGTGCGGGTGCCGCCTGAATCAGGCAAAAAGGGATCGAATCGGATTTATTTCGACGTCAACGCGATCGGCGATGAAAAGATTGCGGTCCACGAGAAAGCCAGTTTCCTGATGCCATGACGGAGAAACCTATGCAAACCACTGCGGACGCAAATTTAGCACCCTGGTATCGCCACCGCTGGCCTTGGTTCCTCATGGCCGGACCCGGACTGGTGGTGGTGGCGAGCTTCATCACGCTGTGGCTGGCGATAGTATCCAGCGATGGATTGGTGACTGAAGAGTATTACAAGAAAGGACTGGCTATCAACCAGACTCTGGCACTGAGCGACCGAGCCAAGCTACTCAGACTTGAAGCGGGCTTGCGCCTGACGCTGAGTAGCGTCAGCGTCAGGTTAGGCGCGAAAGAGCCGGGTTTCGTCCCGCCGGCAAAAGTAAGGGTGACGATCAGTCATCCGACTCGCGCCGGTCTGGACCAAAGCCAGGTATTGACACTCCAGAACGGACTTTACAATGGGCCGTTCCGGTTGCCGGCGGCCGGTCACTGGTTGGTATTGGTGGAAGATGAAGCCAAGACCTGGAGGGTCCTGGGGAACGTCGTCTTGCCCGCCGCGGGCGAGACAGTATTGGGTGGAGGGGCTACCGCCGGGCCGTCGACGACGGAAACAAAATAACCTATACTCAGAAATAGTTTAGATATAAAATGAAACCAGTCACTCCCTAGGAGAACAGAATGAGACAGTTGATTTGGATTCTGTGGCCCTCGTTCGTCGTCGCTGGTTTTGCCGAAGTGGCATTCTTCACCTTGATAGATCCTCAGGAACTGTACCTGTTCGGCGAGCCGACGCATTTTTCCAGGACGGCGACCTACTCCATCGGGTTCTTCTGTTTCTGGGCCGTGTGCGCGGCGTCCAGCATGTTCACCTGCTTCATTCAGCGCAGTTCGGATGAAGTAAATCGCTGTACCATCGCCGCGACTTGCAAGGATCGGGTCCTGACCCGAAACTAGAAATAGACGCGCGGGAATTGCCCCGCCGCGATCATCGATACACCAGCACCGGTGTCTTGGAGTGAGTCAACACCTTTTGGGTTTCGCTCCCCAGCAATAATCCGCTGATCCCTCTGCGGCCGTGCGATGACATGAAAATAAGATCGCAATTTGCCGACGTCGCGGCTTCTATGATCGCCTCATAGGGAACGTCGCTGACGGTGCTGACGGAAGCGCAGCCGACACCCGCTGCGCCTGCCGCCGATTCGGCCGCGCCGAGTATCTCCCTAGCCTGTTTGTCCGCCATCTCGGCAAACCTCTCCGGCGTGGTCGGATCGATCAGCGCCCCCTCACCGTAATAGGCAACGGGATAGTCGGGCTTGGCGTAAAAGAAAGTGAGCTTCGCGCCGATCTCTTTGGCGAAAGCTACCGCGCGCTTAACGGTATCCGCGGAAAGCGCCGAGCCATCGGTTGGGACTAGGATATGCTTGAACATGTCGTTCTCCCTGGCAAATGTGAATCTACGGTTTGATTATAGGTAAGGCTTACAAAGCTTGCTTGACACAGATCAATCGCTCCCGGAGCTTGCTTGACGCAGATCAAAGCCTCACGGCTAGCGCCGCGCATCATCACACCTTATCATGCAACTCACATTTTACGGTGCAGCGGCAGAGGTCACCGGTTCCTGCTACCTTGTCGAGGCCGAAACAGACACCTCGAAAAAGCTTCGATTTATTTTTGATTGCGGCATGTTTCAGGGCGGGCGCGAATCCTACCGGAGGAACCTTTCCGCACTGGGGTTCGGTTTGTCCCAACTCGACTTCGTCCTCCTCAGCCACGCTCACCTGGATCACTCCGGGTTGTTGCCTCGGTTGACGGCGCTGGGGTATCACGGCCCGGTGTATGTCACGACGGCAACGGCCGACCTGTTGGAGGTGATGTTGCTCGATTCCGCCCACATCCAGGAAAAAGAGGCTGAATGGGAGAATCGTCATTTCCACGGACGCCATGCCAGGCGTGGCTGGGAACGCGCGCCTCTATACACCGTGGCGCAAGCTCAGGCTAGCCTGAAGCAGCTGCAACGGGTCGACTACGGCATCGAGTTTTCCCCGCATCCCGCGGTCCGTTGCGTATTCCGGGACGCAGGCCATATTCTTGGCTCGGCCATCACCGAAATATGGCTTGAAGAGTTTGGAAATTCGCGAAAAAGGATCAGGAAGCTCGTCATGTCGGGCGATCTTGGCCAACCCATGAGGCTGGTGTTGCGCGATCCGGAGCCGGTCGGAGAAGCCGATATTCTGCTGATCGAGTCGACTTACGGAAACCGCTTGCACAAGCCGTTGGCGGCAACGGAGGACGAACTGGTGGCAGCGATCGATACGACGCTGCACAAGAAGCGCGGCAATGTCGTCATGCCGGCGTTCTCGGTGGGACGAACCCAGGAAGTACTCTTTGTCCTGACCGATCTGGTCCGACGCGAGCGACTCCCCCCCTTGAATATCTATGTCGATTCACCGATGGCGATTTCTGCCACCGAGCTGACCATCAAACATCGAAATCTGCTCGATGCCGAAACTTGCGCGTTGATCGACTGGCAGCGCCAACATCCTGACCGGCCGCGCATACGCTTTATCCAGGATGTACAGGATTCCATGTCCTTGAACGAAATTCACGGCGGCGCCGTAATCATTTCCGCGAGCGGCATGTGCGATGCGGGAAGGATCAAGTATCACTTGCAGCACAATTTATCTAGGCCGGAATGCTCGGTGATCATCACCGGCTTTCAGGCAGCAGGGACATTGGGTCGTCGACTGGTCGATGGCGCCCGGCGTGTTCGCCTGTTCGGCGAGGATGTCCCGGTGCGCGCGGATATTTTTACTATTGGCGGGTTATCGGCGCATGCCGACCAGGACGGGCTGTTGGGCTGGCTGAGCAATTTCGTCAAACCGCCGCAGCACTGCTTCGTGGTGCACGGCGAGGCGGAGGCAAGCGCCGCGTTTGCGACCGCCATAGGCCAGCGCCTGGATTGGCCGGACGTCGTCGTGCCGCATTATGCGGAAACCTTCACGCTAAACTGAATTTGTGGATTAAGGAGCAGATCATGAGCATCACCACAAAAACTCCTCTTACGCCGCAGGCCACCTGGCATGCGGTGAATCAGGCGATCGAAAGCAATGTCGACCCGATGGGAATGGCGACGCCTTTGCTGCATGCACAAATGGCTTGGCTGTCGCACCCGCAGGAGCTTGCGGATGAACTCGGGAAGTTTTCGTCCGACCTGATGGCGCTGCAATGGCATTCGTGGCAACGATCGCTGGGCATGCCGAGCGATGACCTGGTCAAGCCGCATGCGGACGACACGCGATTCAGCGATCCTCAGTGGCAGGATACTGCGAGCTGGGATATTGCCAAGGAGTGGTACCTGTTGTTCACTCACCAGATGCAGGACATGCTCTATGAAACCCCCGGGATGTCGAACAAGGATCGCCGCCGCGCAGCGTTCTGGTGGCGCAAATGGTTGAATGCCATGGCACCGACCAACTTCCTGTGGACCAATCCGGTCGCCATGCGCAAGGCCATCGAGACCAACGGTGAAAGCCTGGTCAAAGGCGCCCAGAATTTTCTGGCGGACCTCAAAGCCGGTACGGTGCGCATGACCAACCCGGATGATTTCACAGTCGGCAAGAATCTCGCGACGACACCGGGCAAGGTGGTGTTCAGGAATCGCCTGCTCGAAGTGCTGCACTACACCCCGACAGTGGAGAAGAATTTCGAGAACCCGATCGTGATCGTCACGCCGTGGATCAACAAATACTATGTCCTCGACCTGACAGCGAAGAAAAGCATGATCAAGTTTCTGCTCGATCAGGGTTACAGCGTCTTCATCACCAGTTGGAAAAACCCCGATCAGAGCATGCGCGACGTGAGGTTCGATGATTACATCGCCGATGGCGTCGGCGCCATTGTGGAAACAGCCCGTGCGATCAGCGGTGCGAAGCAGGTGCATGCCGCCGGTTACTGCATCGGCGGCGCCGCGTTGGCGACGTATATGGCCTGGGCCAACCGTCACTATGCGTCCGATCAGGTTCCGGTGAAGAGCGTGACCTTCTTCACGACCCTGGTCGATTACCACAAGCCGGGCGATATCGAGGTGTTTCTGGATGAAAGCAGCTTCAAATGGCTATCCGGCGCCATGAACGAGAAAGGCTTTCTGGACGGCAACGAAATGGCCAGCGCTTTTCGCCTGTTGCGGTCCAACAGCCTGGTCTGGCATTACGTAGTGCATGGCTACCTGTATGGCGAAAAGCCGCCACCCTTCGACGTGCTGTATTGGAACATGGACACCACGCGGATGCCGGCCGCGATGCATCAGTGGTACTTGCGGGAGTTCTACCTCAACAACAATCTGATCAAGAAAGATAGTTTGATGGTTGCGGGAGAAAAGATCGACCTGGGGCGGATCGTACAGCCGGTCTATGCCGTCAGTGCCGAGGACGATCATGTCGCACCCTGGCGGCAGACCTTCCGCATCAATAATGTCGTGTCCGGACCGAAGCGTTTCGTGTTGTCCAGCTCGGGCCATATCCTCGGCATCGTCAATCCGGTCGTCGACCCGCCCAAGCGTGAATACCGGGTTGGACTCGCCGAGCGGCACGATACGCCGGATAGCTGGCAGGAGCGCGCCGAACCTCATCCCGGCAGTTGGTGGGAGGATTGGATGGAATGGTTGAAGCCCCAGTCAGGCAACCTGGTAAAGGCGGGGCCGGTGGCGACCAAGAGTTACCCGGCGCTGTCCGATGCACCGGGAACCTATGTACTGGAAGCTTGATAGACGCATAGAACAACTTTGCCAAAGCGGTAGCAAGGAGGCGTGACAAGATGGCGATTGGAAATCAAAGAGGACACCAACTCCGGCGCATCGTTCGCGTCAATGAAGAGATCAAGACCGTGATTGCGACGGCCTTCACCATCAACTTGATGGCCATGAACGCGATATTTCTGGCCAAACGCGCGGGCACTGCGGCGCTGGGTTTCGGTGTTCTGTCCAACGAACTTCGCCGGTTTGCCATTGACCTGCAAAAGCAGATGGCGTTGTTGAGCGAGATGACCTACGACAGCGTCAGCACGGTCACCGCGCTGCTCAAGCAGGCACGGCTGAACCAAATGTTGAAAGGCACCCTGAGTGTCTGTACTGGAGTCGGCAAACGACTGGTCGAGGATGCCCTGCGTACACGGCTTGAAGGGGCTCTATCCGACAGGCAGGAGCAAAGCGACGCGATCAATCGCCGGCTTTCCCAGATGATTACCGATACCTGCCAACTGGTCGAACTTGGCAGTGTCCTGGCGCGTTCTGCAAAGATCGAGGCGGCTTATGGCGGCAAGCTGTCGGTCCCGTTGACGCAAGTTTCCAGCGACTTTGAGCAAAGCATCGGCGAAATTCAACGGTCCCTGGAAAAGCTGACCAAACATCATCTTGAGGAGTCGGACGCATGAAAACCACTCAAACCATCTTCGAGGATGGCGGACACAAGTGGATCGCCGTGGTGCGCGATCCGAAACGCCCGGCTCACGTCATCGACACCAACGAGTACCTGATCGCTCACGACGACGAAGCCATATTGTGCGACCCCGGCGGTAGCGAAATTTTCCCCGCGGTCTTTTCCGCGCTCAGCGTCGAATTCGATCCGAGTCGTATCCGGGCACTGTTTTCCTCGCACCAGGATCCGGATATCATTTCGTCGCTGTCGATGTGGCTGGAGTTCAATCCGGAGATCAAATGTTATTTGAGTTGGCTATGGGCGAGCTTCGTGTCCCATTTCGGCGGCACCGAGAAGACTTTCGTGGTTATCCCGGATGCGGGCATGGAAATCTTTGTCGGCGGTTTGCGATTGCAGGCGATTCCGGCCCACTATCTTCACTCTTCAGGCAATCTGCATCTCTATGACCCCAAGGCCAAGATCCTGTTTAGCGGGGATGTCGGCGCGGCCTTGTTGCCGGCCGGGGAAGACAGCTTGTTCGTCGAAAACTTCGACCACCACATTCATCATGCCGAAGGATTTCATCGTCGCTGGATGGGCTCGAACAAGGCCAAGCGCGAATGGTGCGAGCGGGTATCCCGACTCGACATCGACATGCTTTGCCCGCAGCACGGCGCGATATACCGGGGCGAGGACGTGAAACGTTTCATCGACTGGTTCGCCAATCTTGAGGTCGGCATCCTCAAGACCTGATCCTTGGAATCTTGATGGACGTCAAGGTTGCAGCCTCGGCGTATGGTGACAATAGTGACGTCCTCATATTCCGATGGTCCAAGACTTCATGAGCCACATCAGCGAAATTCTGCCAGCCCACCACAAACATTGCGACGAACTGTTTGCCGCAGCCGAGGAAGCTGCCCAATCCGGCGATTGGGTCGCCTGCGGTGAACAATCCGGCCGTTTCGTCCATGATATGTTGGCGCACTTCGACGCCGAAGAAAGCCTGCTTTTCCCAGCATTCGAATCCGCCACCGGGATGAGCGGGGGGCCAACCCAAATCATGCGCATGGAGCATGGCCAGATGCGCGAACTTCTAGTGCAGCTTGAGTCGGCTCTGCGTGCCAAGGATGAGGAGACATTCGCGGGAGTCGCCGAAACGCTTCTGATCATGATGCAGCAGCACAACATGAAGGAAGAGAACATTCTTTACCCGATGTGCGACCAGGCGCTCGGGGCGCAGGTGGAACGGCTGGCCGGCGAGTTGAACACACGCCTGGAGCAAGCCTGATGGCGGGTCAGCGGGTGATCGATGGCCGCGACTTGCTGCCGCCGGAGCCGCTCGAACTGACTTTGGCGGCACTGGATACGCTGGAGTCCGGAGAGGAGTTGCTGCTGCTGCTCCACTGCGAACCGCACCCGCTGTACGCCATACTCAAAAACAACGGCTACAGGTACACCAGCGAACAACGCGAGGATGGCACCAACGCAATTCGCATCAGCAAGGCCTGAAGCCTCGGCGACCACCCACGGCTTTCACAGATGCACCCCAACTTATCATTCGAGCAGGCTCCGCCGATTTCGGTGCCTTACCGGTTCTTCCTGACGGCACCCTGGTTCGGCGTCACCGCCGGGCTGTTGCTGGCCTGGCTGGGGCCAGACGCGCTTGAGTCGCGCTGGTCACCCGGAGCGCTGGCACTGAGCCACCTGCTCACGGTGGGTTTCATGCTCCAGGTGATGTGCGGCGCATTACTGCAATTCATTCCGGTCGCAACCGGTGGCAATGTCTGGCGACCGCGGTGGGTCGCAAGCCTGGTGCATCCAATAGTCGCAATCGCGGCTTTATGCCTGGCATTTGGGTTCGCCTTGAGCCAACCGCTGCTGATTCAAATAGCGGTGCCCTTGTTCGCCGCCGGCTTGGGTGGATTTATTGCCGTGGTGAGTTTCTCATTGCTGCGCACACCCGCACATGGCATGACTATCCATGTATTGCGACTGGCATTGTTCGGGCTGGCGGTGACCTTGATCCTCGGTATCGCTCTGGCTTCAGCGCTGGGCTGGCAGGCGGACGGTCAAGCAAGCTGGTCGCTGGTGCTGATCAGCAATGTCCATGCCGCATGGGGACTGGGCGCCTGGGCTTTGATGCTGGTGATCGGGGTGTCGTACCTGGTGGTGCCGATGTTCCAGTTAACCCCGTCTTATCCGGCTTGGCTGACACGAACGGTGCCCTTCGGAATTCTTGTTGCGATCGGTTTGTGGTCATTGCAACTCGGTGTGGACGGCGAACTCGTTCAATCATGGCTGTCGGTCGTTGCGCTGGGCGGGATGTTGCTGGCGGGCCTTTACGCAGGCACCACGCTTTGGTTGCAAGCCCTGCGACGTAGGCGTTTAACCGACATAACATTTGTATTTTGGCGCGGCGCCATGTTGGCGTTGCTGGGATTCGTCGCATCCTGGATCGCCTTGGAGGTATTCCCGGTGCTCGGGGAACATCCGCGCGCGGCGATTTGGCTGGGGATGCTGGCCCTGCCGGGAGTATTCGTTTCCGTCATCAGCGGGATGCTCTACAAGATCGTGCCATTTCTAAATTGGCTGCATCTGCAAAGGCTGGGGGGACTCAAGGTCTTGCCGCCGAATATCAAACAAATGCTAGCGGAAAAACCAATGCGGCGACAAATGAGGCTGCATTTCGCGTCACTAGTCCTGTTGCTCGGAGCCGTGTTGTGGCCGCCATTGACCAGTCTGGCGGGGCTGAGCTTCGCCGTTTCCTTCCTCTGGCTGGAGTGGAACCTGGTTGGAGCGGTTCGGCGCTATATTGACTTCAGGAGTCGTGCATTATCCGACCAAGTTATAGATCAAACTCACGCAGATGCTTCAAGTCGTGTATCGTGATTTCCTTGCCATGCACCGAAATAAGCTTGGCCTCGGCGAGGTCATGGAAAATGCGCGAGAGTGTTTCGGGCGTCAGATTCAGGCGCGAGGCGATGACCTGTTTTGACGTCGGCAGGGCGATGGTCTTTTCACCTTCGCAATCCGCCTCCGCCTCGCAATGCTGCAACAGAAAACCGATCACCCGTTGGGTGCTGGATCGCGACGAGTAGGACTCGACATCCTGCACCAGCGCATGCAGGCGCAGCGAAAGGCCCGCAAGCATGCGCCGTGCGAATGAGGGATCGTGTTCCAGCAAATCGAATACGGCATTTTTGGAGATATGCAGGAGCAAGGTATCGGACAGCGATTCGGCAAAAACCGGGTAAGGACGATCCATGAACATCACCGCTTCGCCGAAACATTGCCGGGGACCGAGAATGTCGACTACCTTCTCGTTGCCCTGGCTGGAAGGGAAGGCAAGCTTGACCTGGCCGAATACAATGACAAAAAATCCCCGGGGGGGATCGCCCTTCTGGAACAGCATTTCGCCCTTGGCAAGCCGTTTCTCGCGTGTGCCCGAGGCGATATGAGCAAGCTGCTCGGCCGAGAGTTCCAGGAACAGGGGCAGATGCGACAGCATTTGGGGGATATCGATTGCTCGCGGCTGGGTTTGGTGCGACAGACGTTCGTCCTTATCGATTTGCATCCGACATTTCCTTTGGAGGTGAACCCATGACCTATTATCTCGCGATTAAGAGCTTGCACGTTGCCTGCGTGGTGTTGAGCGGCGGCGGTTTCTTCCTGCGCGGGATCCTGATGCTGAACGACTCGCCTATCCTGGAGCAACGGTGGCTGAAGATCTTTCCCCATGTCAATGACACCGTCCTATTGGTGGCGGCGCTGACGCTGGCGGTGATGGCCGGGTGGTATCCCTTTGTGGATGCCTGGATTACGGCAAAAGTGTTCGGGCTGATCGCTTATATCATTCTCGGTTCGCTGGCGCTCAAGGCGGGTCGCTCCAAGAGCGTGCGCCTGGCCAGTTGGCTGGCGGCTCTGGCAATATTTGGCTACATCGTTTCCGTCGCGCTCCTGCATGATCCGCGCGGGGTGTTCGTCTGGTTCTGATGGTTCCGACCGTACGAGTCGATCAGCCCAACTGGTGGTTGAGCAGATCCTTAAGGCCAGCGTGATCGAGAATCACGATGTGCTTTTGCTGGACACTGATCAGGCCGTCTTCCTGGAAGTGAGAGAAGGCGCGGCTGACGGTTTCGAGTTTCAGGCCGAGGTAGGAGCCGATCTCGTCGCGCGTCATGCGCAGGTGGAACTCGGCCGGCGAATAGCCGCGCGCGGTGAAGCGCTGCGACAGATTGAGCAGGAATGCAGCCAACCGCTCTTCGGCGCGCATGGTACCCAGCAGCATCATGACGCCATGGTCGCGGACGATTTCGCGGCTCATGACCTTGTGGAAGTGGTGCTGCAGCGTCTTGATTTCGCGCGAAAGAGTTTCCAACTGGCTGAAAGGGATGATGCAGACTTCGCTGTCTTCCAGCGCGACCGCATTGCAGGTGTGGGCTTCGCCGCTGATCCCGTCCATCCCGAGGATTTCTCCCGCCATCTGGAAGCCGGTGACCTGGTTGCGGCCGTCCTCAAGCAGCACGTCGGTCTTGAAAAATCCGCTCCGGATGGCGTAAATGGACTCGAAGTTCTCGCCGGCGCGGTAAAGATGCTGCTGGCGCTTGATGCGGCGCTGCGCGCCGACTGCGTTGTCGAGCAGATCGACTTCGTGTTCGGATAAGCCAAACGGCAAGCACAGTTCGCGAAGGTTACACAGAGAGCACGCTGCCTTGAGCGAAGTCAATGTCAGTGGAATAATGTGCTTTTCAGGCTTATGCATATTTCTTCGATCAACTTGGACCGCTGTTTGATCTGTGTCAATGCGTCAGATACACTGTTGCGGCATCTTGTATCATCGTGCGTTGACACCTGTCTTTTCTTCACTACCACTGCTGATGGCCACTTCTTTTCAAGAGCTGATCTTTGATCCTCAAGTCATCCGTCGCTTCGACGTGAATGGACCGCGCTACACGTCCTATCCGACCGCAGATCGTTTCGTCGAAGCCTTCGATGCCGAAGCTTATCGCATGTGGCTGGGTCGGCGCACCATCGGAGGGATCAGCCGACCGCTGTCATTATACGTCCACATTCCCTTCTGCAACACCATCTGCTACTACTGCGCCTGCAACAAGATCATCACCAAGGATCATGGGCGCTCTGCCAAGTATCTGAAATATCTGGGTAAAGAACTGGCGATGCAGGCTGCGGCGCTCGACGGGACGCGCGACGTGGTGCAGTTGCACTGGGGCGGCGGCACCCCGACCTTCCTCTCCAGGGACGAGATGCGCCGGTTGATGGACATGATCCGCGCCCATTTCCGGCTGCTACCCAATGGCGAATACTCGATAGAAGTCGATCCGCGCAAGGTCGATGTCGAAACGGTGGCGCTGCTCGGCGAACTCGGCTTCAATCGCATGAGTGTCGGCGTGCAGGATTTTGACCCGGCCGTGCAGCAGGCCGTCAATCGGATCCAGAGCCTGGAAGAAACCCAGCAGGTGATCGAGGCGGCGCGCGCCAATGGCTTCAAATCGGTTAGCGTTGACCTGATCTATGGCCTGCCCAAACAAAACGTCATCAGCTTCAACCATACTCTTGAAGAGGTCATACGGCTATCGCCGGACCGCTTGTCGATCTACAACTATGCGCATTTGCCCGCGATGGCCAAGCCGCAGCGGCGTATCAGCGAAGCCGAGCTGCCGTCGCCGGACGCCAAGCTGCAAATCCTGCAACTGGCGATCCGCCGCCTGACCGATGCCGGTTATGTCTTCATCGGCATGGATCATTTCGCCAAGCCCGACGACGAACTTGCCGTGGCGCAGCGGCAGGGCAGGCTGCACCGCAACTTCCAGGGCTACTCGACCCATGCCGAGGCCGACCTGATGGCTTTCGGCGTCTCATCCATCAGCAAGGTCGGACCGTCCTACTGCCAGAACGTCAAGACCCTCGACGAGTACTACGATTCCCTGGATCGGGGCGTCCTGCCGGTGATGCGCGGCATCGAGCTGACCGCCGATGACTTGTTGCGCCGGTCGATTATCCAGGCCTTGATGTGTCATTTTGTACTCTCGATCGAGTCCATCGAAATCGCTCATCTGATCGATTTCAAGAGCTACTTCGCCGCCGAGCTCGAAGGCCTGCGCGAGATGGAACAAGCCGGCCTGCTCAAGATCGACAGCCAATGGATTACCGTGGAGCCGCGTGGCCGCATGCTGGTCAGGGTGATCGCCATGGTATTCGACCGCTACCTGCGCAGCAGCCGCGAGCAAGTGCGCTACTCCAAAGTGATTTGAATCCCTGGGGCGCGAAGCGCCTCGGCCTGATACCTCCCGCTCTCCGCCTCACGCCATGCCAGAAACCGGCTACATCGCCGTATTCCTCGTCGGACTGCTGGGTGGCGTTCACTGTGCCGCCATGTGCGGCGGCATCGTCAGTGCCCTGACTGCCCAGATGCCCGTCCGACCAACCAGCCAGACCCGGCAGACAGCCGCCTGGCACCTGCATCTCGCCTACAACATCGGCCGCATCTTCAGCTACACCCTGGCCGGCGCGGTCATGGGTACCATCGGCAGCCTCGGACTGCTGTTCGACGGGATATTGCCGGTGCAGATGGCGCTCTATGTCGTCGCCAACCTGATGCTGGTGGCGCTCGGCCTTTATCTCACCGGCCTCACGCAGGCCCTGGCTTTTACCGAACGGCTCGGTCAGAAGCTGTGGGCGAAGATCCAGCCGTTGACCGGGCGTTTCCTACCGGCGCAAAGTGTCTCCCAGGCGTTGCCGCTGGGCATGCTATGGGGCTGGCTGCCCTGCGGCATGGTGTATAGCGTGTTGACGACGGCGCTGGTGTCGGGCAGCGCCGGTAGGGGCGCCGGGCTGATGCTGGCCTTCGGTCTGGGAACCCTGCCCAACCTCTTGCTGGCGGGCATGCTCCTGAAGCGTCTGCGGGATGTAACGCGGGCCAGGACGGTGCGCCTGGTTTCCGGACTGCTGGTGCTGGGTTTCGGGGTGTTTGGACTGGCCAACGCGACGACATTGGGTGGCCGGTTGTGGCAGGGGATCGTGTGTCATGTGTAGAATCAATCCATGAACGCCCCGCCCCGCGATACGCTGGATCTACAGATCGAAGGCATGACCTGCTCCGCCTGCGCGGCGCGCATCGAGAAGCAGTTGAACAAGCTTCCCGGCGTCGAAGCGGCCGTCAATTTCGCCGCCGAGAAGGCCTATGTGCGGTTCACGCCAGGACAGAGCGATGCCGCGCAACTCATCGCGACTATCGAGCGCACAGGATTCCAGGCGCACTCGTCCAGCGACGTTACACCGGCGGAGGAACGCCGGCGGAAACTGGCCGCCTATCAAGCCGAATTGCGGCGTTTCTGGATTGCGTTGACCCTGACCCTGCCGCTGATAGCGCAGATGGCCTGGATGTTCGGCAGCAGCGAAGCCAGTCATGCCGATGTGCTGCCGCGCTGGCTGCAACTGGTGCTGGCGACCCCCGTCCAGTTCTGGATAGGCTGGCGTTTCTATACCGGCGCCTGGAATGCCATCCGCGGGGGTGGCGGCAACATGGACGTGCTGGTGGCGCTCGGCACCAGTATGGCCTATCTCTACAGCATCGTCATGACCCTGGCCGGATTGCATCATCAACACGTCTACTTCGAGGCATCGGCCACCGTCATCACCCTGGTGCTGCTCGGCAAGATCCTAGAGGCGCGGGCCAAGGCGCGCACCTCGGCGGCGCTCGAATCCCTGATCCGCCTGCAACCGCAGACGGCACGCATCGAGCGTGATGGCCAGTTGGTCGAGGTGGACGTCAAGACCATGATTCCGGGGGACGTCTTCATCGTGCGGCCGGGAGAGAGCGTGCCGGTGGATGGCGAAATATTGGAAGGTCTCTCCACCCTCAATGAAGCCATGCTGACCGGCGAGAGTATGCCCGTCGGCAAACGGCCGGGCGACAATCTGTTCGCCGCCACGGTGAATGGCGAAGCGCTATTGCGTTGCCGAGCCACCGGCGTCGGCAGCCATACGCTGCTGGCCGGGATCATTCGCATGGTGGAGCAGGCGCAAGGCTCCAAGGCGCCGGTGCAGCGGTTGGCCGACAAGATCGCGGCGGTCTTCGTCCCGGTGGTCAGCGTCATCGCGGCGCTGACCTTCGCCGCATGGTGGGGTCTGGCGGGCGATTTCACCCAGGCCATGGTCAATGCCGTCGCCGTGCTGGTCATCGCCTGTCCGTGCGCCTTGGGACTGGCGACGCCGACGGCGATCATGGTCGGCACCGGACAAGGCGCCAACGCCGGCATCCTGGTCAAGGATGCCGAGGCACTGGAACTGGCGGAGAATATCTCCCTGTTGGCGGTGGATAAGACCGGCACACTCACGGAAGGCAAGCCCGTTGTGACCGACCTGCTGCCGTTCGACGGCGTTTTGGTCGAGGAACTGCTGCAAGTCGCCGCTGCCCTCGAACAGGGCGCCTCGCACCCGCTGGCGGCCGCGATCCTGGCACGGGCCGGCGAATCCGGGATCCTGCCGCCCGCCCCCTCGAACCTGCTGGCCGTGCCCGGTAGAGGGCTGCGCGGCGAAGTGGCGGGCGTTGCCTGCCTGCTGGGTTCGCCGGCTTTTCTGGAGGAGGAGGGCTTGTCTCTCGATGCCGCGGCATTGCTGCCGCTGCAACAGGCGGGCAAGAGCATCGTCGCCGTGGCCCGTGCCGGCAAAGCGCTTGGCATCATCGCCGTGTCCGATCAGCTGCGTTCCTCGTCGCGCAAAGCCGTGGCGCGCCTGAATGCGATGGGTGTCGAAGTGGTAATGCTGACCGGCGACAATGCCCAGACCGCGGCGGCCATCGCGCGCGAGGCGGGCATCGCTCGCTACCAGTCGGAGGTATTGCCCGGCGACAAGGCGCAAGCGATAGCCGCTCTCAAGATCGAGTCGGCAAGGAGCGGCAAGCGCGTCGGCATGGCTGGCGACGGAATCAATGACGCGCCGGCGTTGGCGGCGGCCGACGTGGGTTTCGCCATGGGCGCCGGCTCAGATGTGGCGCTGGAGACGGCAGGCGTGACCTTGATGAAGAACGACCTGAACAGCGTCGCCGACGCAATCGACCTGTCGCGCGCCACGCTGGCGAAGATACGCCAGAACCTGTTTTTTGCTTTCATCTACAATGTGCTCGGCATACCGCTGGCGGCGCTGGGCATGTTGAACCCGGTGATTGCCGGCGCCGCGATGGCGCTGAGTTCGGTGTCGGTGGTGAGCAACTCGCTGTTGCTGAGACGCTGGAAACCCTCTCGCCGCGAATGATCTTTCAGGAGAAAAGCATGGAATCGACCATAGTCAAAGTCGGCGGCATGAGCTGCCAGGGCTGCGTGAAGAGCGTCACCAAAGTCCTGATGGAACTGCCCGGCGTCGGCAAGGCGGAAGTATCCCTGGAGCGCGGCGAAGCCGCTGTCGATTATGACGCCGGCAAGGTCACGCGCGACGCGATCAAACAGGCCATCGACGATGCAGGATTCGAACCGTCCTGAAATCTTTTCAAATTATCTCAAGAGACTTTCCATGCCCCATTTATTTGAACCGCTGCAATTGCGTAAACTCGTGTTGCCGAATCGCATCGGCATACCGCCGATGTGCCAGTATTCCGCGCAGGATGGCATGGCCCAGGATTGGCATTTCATCCACTACGGCAGTCGAGCCGTGGGCGGCGCCGGCCTGATCATCGTCGAAGCGACGGCAGTGAGCGCCGAAGGGCGTATCAGCCCAGGGGATCTGGGTTTGTGGCACGATCAGCAGATCGAACCGCTGGCCCGTATCGTGCACCAGATGTCCAAACAGGGTACGTTGCCGTGCGTTCAACTTGCCCACGCCGGGCGCAAAGGCAGTATCGGACTGGGCTGGCAGGCGCAACGCACGCTGACGCAGGAGGAGCATGGCTGGCCGACGGTGGCGCCATCGGCCGTGGCTTTTTCCGAAGACTACGCGATACCCCGGGAACTGGATTCCGAAGGCATCCGCGCCGTGGTTGGGCAATTTGTGGCCGCTGCGCAAAGAGCGCGCACTGCGGGCTTCCAGGCCGCGGAGATACATGCCGCCCACGGCTATCTGCTGCACGAGTTTCTCTCGCCCTTTTCCAACCGGCGCCAGGATGCGTATGGCGGCAGCTTCTAGAACCGCATTCGCATCGTCTTGGAAGTGGCGAGCGCCGTCCGCGCCGTCTGGCCGGACGATTTGCCGCTGCTGCTGCGACTTTCCGCGACGGACTGGCTGGAGGGTGGCTGGTCCGTCGATGAGAGTGTCGAATTGTCCCGGAGACTGAAGGCATGCGGTATCGATCTCGTCGACGTGTCTTCCGCCGGTAATTCGCCCGCGGCGCGGATTCCGGTTGGGCCGGGCTTCCAGAGCGAGTTTGCCGCGCGGATTCGTCGCGAAGCCGGGATAGCCACCGCAGCGGTTGGCATGATCACCTCGCCGGCCCAGGCGGACCATGTGATCCGCACTGGCCAGGCCGACCTGGTATTGCTGGGACGCGAATTATTGCGCGATCCGTATTGGCCCTTACATGCGGCGCAGGCTTTGGGCCATAGCGTCGCCTGGCCGAATCAATACCTGCGCGCGGCGCCGTCCGGATCGACCGGACGGTGACGGATCAACTACTGCTTATACTTGCTTGAGCATGGTCTCGGCGTCGGAGACTTCGAACTTGCCCGGCCCCTCGATATTCAGCTGCTTTACGACACCGTTGTCGACCAGCATCGAGAATCGGTTCATCCGCAATCCCATGCCGCGGGCAGTGAGATCCAGTTCGACCCCAAGTTTCTTGGTGTAGTCGGCGCTCCCGTCGGCCATCATCCGCACCTTGCCGATGGCCTTCTGGTCGCGGCCCCAGGCATCCATGACGAAGGCGTCATTGACTGCGATGCACCAGATCTCATCCACGCCCTTGGCTTTGAGCTTGTCGTAGTTGGCGACATAGCCGGGCACGTGCTTGGCCGAGCAGGTCGGGGTAAACGCGCCGGGCAGGCCAAAGACGGCGATCTTCTTGCCTTTGACCAGATCGGCAACCTGAAAGACATTCGGGCCTAGCGTGCAGCCGGCGGTTTCTGTTTCGATGAATTCCGTGAGCGTCCCATCGGGCAGCTTGTCACCAATTTTGATCATGTTGCGACTCCTTGAAGGTTGAAGAATACCAAGTCGAAGTATCTTCGGGCGCTTGACCTGCTGTCAAGCAACTTATCGAGACTCGGCATCCTTGAATGCGGCGCCCAGCACGGCAATCATGTGGCTGTGATCCAGAACGCCGGCGCTTTCCCGGATGCTGTGCATGGCCCACATCGGCGACCCGACATCGACGCTGGCGATGCCCAGGCGCGCAGCCACGATGGGGCCGATGGTGCTGCCGCAGCCGAGGTCGGTGCGGTGGGCATACTGCTGGAAGGGGACGCCGGCACTTTCGCAGAGCGCGATGAATCGGGCGGCGCTATCGGCGCCCGTGGTGTAGCGCTGATTGACGTTGGTCTTGATGACCGGACCCGCATTCATCATCACCTTGTGATCAGGTTCGTAAGATCCTGGGAAGTTGGGATGGTAGGCATGAGCCATGTCCGCGCTGATGAAGAAACTCCTGGCCAGCGCGCAACGACGCGCCTCGTCATCCGGTCCGGCGTTGGCGGCAATCCGCTCGACGACATCCGAAACGAAGCTCCCGCCCGCTCCGGCGGCGCTTCCACTGCCCACTTCCTCATGGTCGAAGAACGCGCACAGGCAGGTTGCCGAGGGATTTTGGGTAGCCAGCAAGGCGGTCAACGCGGCATGACAGGAGGCGAGGTTGTCCAGTTGGCTGTCGGCAATGAATTCCCCTTCCGCGCCCCAGAAGCTTCCCCGCTGGGTATCGTAGATATTCAAGTCCCAGGTGAGGATGTCGCTCGCATCAACCTGGAGTTCGTCGGCGATGCGGCGATTGAACCGGCTCTCCCCGTGCTCCCCGCCGATGCCGAGGATCAGCGGCAACTCGGTCTGCTTGTTGAACTTGAGGCCATGCTCGTTGACTTTCCGGTTCATGTGTATGGCGAGATTGGGCAAGCGCAAGAGCGGCTCGTCGAAGCGCATCAAGCGCGTCTCGAATCCGCCTGGAGTGCGCACATTCACGCGTCCCGCCAGGCTCAGGTCGCGGTCGGCAAATGTCGCCAGGATGGGGCTGCCATAAACTTCGACACCCAGGCGGATCATGCCCTCGCAGTTGTGGGGCGCTTTCGGTTTCAGGCGCAGCCCCGGCGAGTCGGTATGCGCGCCTATCATCCTCAAGCCGGTCTCCATCAGCGAAAGCTCTCCGAGGACAAAGGCAATGATGGATGAACCGCCCCTCACCACGAAATATTTCCCTCCGGAAACCAGTTGCCAGCGTTCAGTTTCGTCCAGCGGTGAAAACCCCTGTGCCAGCAAGCCCTGTTCGGTGGTGTGTACGGCATGCCAGGGGCTGGGGCTGGCGTCGATGTAATCGAGGAGCGCCTGGGCCTGGGCCAGGGCTGCAGTGGGGATGGTCATGGCGAGTAGTGACTAGGCTAATGTGAGGAATTCGCAAGGATAGCCGATCAAGGGTGTCGAGTCATTATCGACTATGACCGTAGCGCCATCGATCATCATCCCGAATTTGCCGGCGACAAGGATGCCGACTTTACATGCTGTTACATATCGGCTCTTTGCCGCGGGAGGTATACATGGTGAAATTGAACACTTAACTTATTCCATTTGAATGTGATGATTTCATCCGGCAAGAATTCCGTGCCTCCGGCAGTGAGCGGGAGACGTTTCGGTGCGGCCACGCTGGCGCTGGCATTTCTCGCCGGTTGTTCCTCGCCGCCGATTCAAAAACCGGATGAAACCAAGGTCAAGCAGTTTACCGGGCAGGGTTATCAGACCGACGATCATTTCGGCATCGCCACAACCTATGCCAATTGGATTTCAGGCTATCTCGATTTCGATATTTCCCTGACGGTGCCGGCGAAGCCGGGGCTATTTCCCTTGGTGATCTACCTGCCCGCCCTGGGCGAAACGCGATCCGCGGGAGAAACATGGCGGACCGTCTGGGCCCAGAGCGGTTTTGCGGTCCTGAGCATGCAACCCCTGGTGGACGATGCCAGGGTCTGGTCGTCGGCCAAGGCGAGGAACGGTGATTTCGCCTTGCTCGCCCGGGAACGCTATTCCCCCAAAGTCATGGCGACCCGCCTCGAGGCGCTGCAATCGGCGCTGACCGAAATGAATCGCCGTCATTCCCACGGCGAAGCGCCGCTGGACAGAATCGACTTGTCCAGGGTCGCGATTGCCGGCTACGACATGGGTGCTTACACGGCCATGGCCATTGCCGGAGAAAGCATCCGGGGTGTGCCCGGCCCGGTGTTACCGTTCTCGATCAAAGCCGTCATCGCATTGAGCCCTTATTCGGACTTTTCCGGCGCCCCTTTCGGCGAACGTTATGCCGGCATCCACGGCCCGGTTCTTTCCGTCACCAGCGACAATGATACCGATGCGCTAGGCTTGGTGACGTCTCCCTCGATACGCAAGGCGCCCTTCGAAACCATGCCCGGTGGCAACAAATATTTGCTGACGATGTCCGGCATCCCGCATTCAGGTATGAGCGGCGGGGGATTGAAGCCCGAGGCTGGCGAAGCCGGCGGCCCGCCCGGCAAGGCCGAGCGCAGTCAAGGCGGTGGCGATCGCACCCCGGATGGCGGAAACCGCGGCGGCCATCGCAAAGGCGGAACGAGCGGAGGTGGCGCAGGCGACGGAGGCCGGACGGGGGGCGAGAGGCCCGGCGCATTCCGGGATGTAGTTTTTTCGCCGACGTCCCTGGCAATCAGCGATGCGGCAATCCAGGGCGTCACGACCGCGTTCCTGGATGCATATGTGAAAGAAGATCAGATTGCCAGGGAGTGGCTGGACAAAGATGCATCCCGTTGGCTGCGGGATAGAGGAGAAATCAAGCGTAAGTAGTTCTTTAGTTCAGTGACCAGATCACCCGCCGGCCGGTTCATCGCCGGCGGCGTCTCGCAAGGAATCAGCACATATGAAATCGCCATTTGAAGCCAGGGCAATGAGTCGTTTCGAACAAATCCTGTGCGCCACCACGGGAGTTTTTGCCGGATCGCTATTATCGGACATGGTGTTCGGGGACGGCATTCAAACCGAGGATATCTACCAAGCCGCCATGGTCGCCCTGATCGCCGCACTCATCCAATGGTGGATCACCAAAGAGCAGTCGACCTGACCCACTCCGAATATTTCAAGTGTTCGGCGTCCTAATCATCGAACGAACTCCGCGACCATGACAAAGTCTCTTTCCACCCTATTACTGGTTTGGCTCGGTACCATGAGCGGGATGGTGTCTGCCGCGGAGCCCGCGGTTTCGGACGAGGCGCGGTCGCCCCAGGCAGCAACTCCGGAGGCCGAGGTCAAGCCGAACAGGAACGACAACGCAAATGTCCGCAAGGGAAGCAACGCGAACAAGATGGAAAAGGTCACGGTCACCGGCGGGCGCCTGAGCGACCTGGATGAGCGTCGTTTGTCGACGGCGTCCAAGCTGGTGTTCGGGCGCGAGGAACTGGATCGCAACGGCGACAGCACGGTCGGCGAGATCCTCAAGCATCTGCCCGGCGTCACCATCGGCGGGCGGCCCGGTCGTGGCGGGGAGATCCGCATGCGCGGACTGGGCAATGGCTATACCCAGATATTGATCAACGGCGAGCGGGCGCCGCGCGGTTTCTCCATGGACTCCCTGTCTCCCGACCAGATCGAGCGCATCGAAGTGATTCGCGGCCCGGTGGCGGAATACAGCACCCAAGCGATCGCCGGGACGATCAATATCGTCTTGCGCGAAGAAGTCCAGCTCAACCAGACCCAGTTGCGCTTGTCGGACGGGATCGAACAGGGACGCAACGCGCCGAACCTTTCCGTGACCTATCCGGGACAGATCGGATCGCTGTCCTACCTGTTGTCCGGGTCGGTTTTCCAGAATCGCCAGAAGGACTTTGTGGTCACCGATAACCAGGGTTTCGATCCGCAGGGGCAGGCCAGCCTGAACCAGGAAGTGGTGGACGACAGCGAACGACGCACCCATGGCATACATTTCACGCCGCGCTTCAACTATCGTTTCGACAACGGTGACAGCCTGATGTTTCAGCCGTTCGTCATGCAGTCGCAGAGCCGGACGCAAGGCATCAGCCAACTATCCCAGAGCGTCGGCCCAACGCCGCCCTATGCCGCGGCGAACTGGACAGGAAGTTCCGACAGTTCCATGCTGCGTAGCTTCGGCAACTGGCAACACCGGTTTGACGACAATGCCAGGCTCAATCTGAAATTCGGCATGGGAGCCAGCCGCAGCGACAGCAGCACCTTGCGCGCTCAGTACGACGGCAATGGCACGCTGCTCGACAGGCTGGTCGATACCAACGCGGTCCGCGACCAGACCGCCAGCATCGGCGGCAAATACACCACACCGCTCGGAGAAGGCCACGTGCTGGGCTTCGGTTGGGACGGCGAATGGGGACGACGCACACAGACACGAGTGTCCCTCGACAACGGCAGCGCCCAGTTTCCGGACTCGGGTGAAGACCTGAACGCCAATACCCGCCGCCTCGCCGCTTTCATGCAGGACGAATGGGAGATCAACGCGCAATGGTCGACTTATCTGGGTCTGCGTTGGGAAGGCATCCATACCGCCAGCACCACCACGGCAGCGACGCTTGCCAATGAGAGTGCTGTCTGGAGTCCGGTGTTGCACGGCGTGTGGCGCATCCCCGGCAGTCCCAAGGACCAGTTGAGAATGAGTTTGACGCATAGCTACCGCGCGCCCAGCCTTGCCGACCTGATAGCCTTACCGGCCTTATCCCGCCTGAACAGTCCCACCAGTCCGGATCGCATCGGCAATCCGGCGCTCAAGCCGGAACTCGCAACGGGAATGGACTTCGCCTTCGAGCATTACCTCGAACGCAGCGGCATATTCAGCGCCAACGCCTTCATTCGCAGTATCGACAACCTGATGCGCCGACAGACCACCCTGCAGCCCGCCATCAATGGTGCGCGCTGGGTTTCGGCGCCGATCAATATCCACCACGCCATCACCGGCGGCATTGAACTGGAAGCCAAGTTCCAGTTGATTGAATTCGTCGAGAATGCCCCTGCCATTGAATTTCGCAGCAACTACAGCCGCTTCTGGTCGCGCGTCGACGACATTCCCGGTCCCAACAACCGGCTCGACCAGCAACCCCGGCAAACCGCCAACCTCGGCGTCGATTATCGCCTCGCCTCAGTTCCCCTGACACTGGGCGGCAACTTGAACTGGACGCCGGCCTACGTGGTCCAGACCAGCGAATCACAAACCGCCCGCGCCGGCGTCAAACGCCAGGTGGATATCTACGGCCTGTGGAAATTCACCCCCAATACGCAACTGAGAATATCCGCCAACAATCTTCTGCACCACGACTACCTGACAGGAAGCTCGATGGCTACAGGCAGCGTGAATCAACTCGCGGCCGTGTCGGCGAGAACTTTTACGACGCTCATGGCCCGGCTTGAAATCAAGATTTAGCGGCAGGCGAGGGTCCGCCCGGAGCGGACACCGCTCGGGCGCACGGACTTTTTGACCACGATGATCTACACTCATGGCCTTGACCGGGCCGGTCGCTGCGCGAACCGTCCGAATAGCCATTTATGAGCGATCTGTTTATCGACGATACACCCGATGTCGCCGCCAGGGCCAATGCGCCGCTGGCCGAGCAGTTGCGGCCGCGCAGCCTGGACGAGGTGATCGGCCAGTCGCATTTGATCGGCGCCGGCAAGCCGTTGCGCCTGGCTTTCGAATCGCGGACGCCGCATTCGATGATCCTCTGGGGCCCGCCGGGAGTGGGCAAGACGACCCTGGCGCGCCTCATGGCGGATGCCTTCGAGGCTGATTTCATCGCACTGTCCGCAGTGTTTTCCGGCGTCAAGGACATTCGCGCCGCGGTCGAGCGGGCGGAGCTCGCGCTGGCGCAGTCGGGGCGCCGCACGATCTTGTTCGTGGATGAGGTGCACCGTTTCAACAAGTCACAGCAGGACGCCTTCCTGCCCTTTGTCGAGAGCGGTACCCTCACCTTCATCGGTGCGACTACCGAGAACCCGTCCTTCGAAGTGAACTCGGCCTTGCTGTCACGCGCCGCGGTCTATGTGCTGAAGAGCCTGTCCGCGGAAGAGCTGGCGCGGCTGTTCGAGCGCGCCGTGGCAAAGGCCTTGCCGGGCCTGGCTTTCGAAACCGATGCCCGCGATCGGCTGATCGGCCATGCCGATGGCGACGCCCGGCGTCTGCTCAACGTCCTCGAGCAGTTGCGCACGGCGGCATCCACGGCAGGCGCCACGCGCATCGACAGTGCCTTCCTCGACGCGGCGCTGGCCACCGACCTGCGCCGCTTCGACAAAGGCGGCGACACGTTCTACGACCAGATTTCGGCGCTGCACAAGTCGGTGCGCGGCTCGGACCCGGATGCCGCGCTCTATTGGCTGGTGCGCATGCTCGACGGCGGCGCCGATCCGCTGTACATGGGCCGCCGCATCATCCGCATGGCGACCGAGGATATCGGACTGGCCGATCCGCGCGCGCTGGAGATCGCCTTGAACGCTTGCGCCGTCTATGAACGCCTCGGCTCGCCGGAAGGCGAGCTGGCGCTGGCGGAAGCGGCGCTTTACATGGCGGTCGCGCCGAAATCGAATGCCACCTATGTCGCGTATAATGCCGCCCGCGCCTTCGTCGGCAAGGATGGAACCAGGCCGGTGCCCGAACATCTGCGCAATGAACCGACCAGGCTGATGAAGGAACTGGGCTTCGGCCGCGAATACCGCTACGCCCATGACGAACCGGAAGCTTACGCCGCCGGCGAGAGCTATCTTCCCGATGGTATCGCCGCGCCGGGCTGGTACCAACCGACGCCGCGCGGCCTGGAGGCGAAGATTTCGGATAAGTTGGCGCACCTGCGCGAACTCGACCGCACCGCCGGGCCAGGAAGAATCGATAGGACGGGACTATACAATGCTGGATATTCAACTGTTGCGCACCCAACTCGATTTCGTCGCCGAGCGCCTCGCCACGCGTCGCGTGACGCTGGATACGGCAGGCTTCCAGGCGCTGGAGGATGAGCGCAAGCAGTTGCAGACGCGCACCCAGGACTTGCAGGCAAAGCGCAACAGCCTCTCCAAGCAGATAGGCATGCTCAAGGCCAAGGGCCAGGATGTCGCCGCCGTGATGGCCGAGGTCGCCGGACTCGGCGAACAGCTCAAATCCGATGAGGAACAACTGGCGGCGGTGCTCAAGCGGTTCAACGATTTCCTTTCCTTGATCCCGAATCTGCCGCACGAAAGCGTGCCGGTGGGTCACGACGAAACAGGCAACGTCGAGGTGCTGCGCTGGGGCACACCCCGCAACTTCGATTTCGCGGTGAAGGATCACGTCGACATCGGCGCGGCACTCGGCGGGCTCGATTTCGAGACCGCCACGAAAATCTCCGGCAGCCGTTTTTCCCTGATGCGGGGCGCGGTCGCCCGCCTGCATCGAGCGCTTGCCCAGTTCATGCTCGACACGCACGGTGGTGAGCACGGTTACACCGAGGTGTATGTGCCCTATATCGTCAATAAGGAGAGCATGTACGGCACCGGACAGCTGCCCAAGTTCGAGGACGACCTGTTCCGCGTTCCATTCGGCTTCGAAGAACCCACCGCCGAAGACTTGGAGTTGGTTATCTCAGGCGGAGAGACGTCCATCGGGCTTGGCAAGGAGCGGAATTTCTACCTGATTCCCACCGCCGAAGTGCCGGTCACTAACATCGTCCGCGGCGAGATCCTGGCGGCGGAAACCTTGCCGCTGAAATTCGTCTGCCACACGCCCTGCTTCCGTTCCGAGGCCGGCTCCTACGGTCGCGACACGCGCGGCATGATCCGCCAGCACCAGTTCGACAAGGTCGAACTGGTGCAGATTGTTCATCCGGAGAAATCGTGGGAAGCGCTGGAGCAGCTCGTCGGCCATGCCGAAGCGATTCTAAAAAAACTCGAACTGCCCTATCGCAAGATGGCGCTGTGCAGCGGCGACATGGGCTTCGCCGCCGCCAAGACCTACGATCTGGAAGTCTGGCTGCCGGCCCAGAACGCCTATCGCGAAATTTCCTCCTGCTCGAACTTCGAGGCATTCCAGGCGCGGCGCATGCAGGCCCGCTATCGCAACGACGCATCCGGCAAACGCGACAAGCCGGAGCTGGTGCACACTCTGAACGGCTCCGGTCTCGCCGTCGGCCGCACCCTCGTCGCCGTTCTCGAGAATTATCAGAACGCCGACGGTAGCGTAACCGTGCCTGCTTTGCTGCGTCCGTACATGGGTGGTCTTGAAAGCATCAAGCCGGTCTAAGGTAGTGCGGGCGGTAGCTCGGCCGGGCTGAGCTCCCTGAAATCAAGCCCGGTATCCTTATGGGCCGGCTGTAGGCGAGTGAGTATGTCGAAATAGGTGCGTATATTTTCGACCATGATGACCGCTTCGCCGCCGCGCCCACGACCGCTTTTCAACCGACGGTAGTACTTTTCCCGCGCCAGCAACGGCAATACGCGTTTCATCTCATACCACGAACCCGGATCGCGCTTGAGTCCCATGGCGATGGCCCGTGCGCCATTCATGTGCCCCATCCCCAGGTTGTAGGCGGCCAAGGCCAGCCAGGTCCGGTCCGGTTGCACGATCTCCGGCGGCAACTGATTTATCAGGTCGGCGACGTATTTTCCACCCGCACGTATGCTTTGCCGTGCATCGAGCCGGTTGGTGACACGCAAACGGTCCGCGGTCTCACCGGTCAGCATCATCATGCCGCGAACCCCGGTGGGCGAGGTGGCGCGAGAATCCCAGTGCGACTCCTGGTAAGCCAGCGCGGCCAGCAGACGCCAATCGATACCCGTCTCTTTCTGCGCGGCGATGAAATCGGCGCGGTAATGCGGCAGCACGGTTTGCATCCGATACAGGAAGTCGGCGATATCGTCATCGCTCACCCGGTCGAGGTGGCCGAAATAGCGATCGATGATACGAGCCAGGGTGCCGTCCTGGCGGATGCGTTCGATAAATGCCTTGGCCCGGTCGAATTGAGCGGAGCCATCCGGAAAGGCCCAGGCCGAATGGACGCTGTCATGCAGATAGTAGGCAACCTTGATGTCGGGAAAGAAATTCTGCGCGACGCGGAAATGGTCTTCATCGGATGCGGCCATTTCGTTGCGGCGTGAATTGACCTGCTCAAACAGGTCGAATTCGTTGCTGTTGTTCCTTATATTCACGGTAAAGGTCGGGGCCGTTCCATTCATTTTCCGCAACAGCTCGGCTTGTGGCGACCCTGCCAGGGCGTCGATGTTCAACCCTGAAAGGCCTTCGTTGTCCTCGATGGGGGGATCGTCGGTATGCTCGACAAGGAGCTGGCGTGAATGTCGAAGCGCGGAGGTAAATCGCAGGCCGGGTGCATTATCACGGATCGCAATCGAAGTCGCGAGATGGGCTTTCCCGGCCAGGACCAGGGCTTGAAGTTCGGCCGGATCGCGCGCGACCACGAAGCGCGGCTTCAAACCGAGTTCCTGGGCAAAGAGCTCCGCGAGGTCGTGGTCGAAGCCACTGGCCTTGTCACC